>NZ_JBFTRH010000003.1:0-372159 GCF_056399405.1 Phyllobacterium sp. 01N428 | reverse complement strand
TCCAAGCGATGGCAGCATGCCGCAGGGAGCCCTGATGACGACGGGTGCAACCCTTTCCTCGGACGGTCGCCTGCGACAGCGGCTGCGGGCTGTAACAGAGCCCGCAGCCGCATTCCAAAATTACATCATCTCGAAGAAACAATCCTCGGCCTCTTGTGCCGAGGATCCATTCTTGCTTATGCAGGTCGCGAGCGCCTGAGGTGGATCCTCGGGTCAAGCCCGAGTATTACGGCGGTGGGGGCAGGATGCCGACAGTGGGGGTGACGGTGACAGCTGCGCGGCAAGAAAGCAGTGGAGCACTGAAAGCGCGGGCGGACAATCCGCAGCACGAGGGCACCAAGTCTCCGCCGTCATCCTGGGGCACTTGTCCCGAGGATCCATTCTTCCTTATGCGGGGCGCGAGCGCCTGAGTGGATCTTTGGGTCAAGAGCCCGGGATTGACGGGACCGGTGGCTCACGCGCAGTGGCTCAAGCGCCGCCGAATTATCAGCCACGCTTTTCCGGATCAAATCCATAGAGCCAGTCGAAGCCCTCGACGAACTTATCGGCTGGCCGATTGCGAAAGACGACGTTGCGGGCAAGCGCAACCGGACCTCTTGCATGGTAGGCAAGCTGGTTCAATGCGCCGCGTCGCACCACTGCACCGACCCGTTTGGATCGTGACTTGCTGAACTGATCGAGCGCCGTCGTCCATTTCTTGCCGTCGGTGGCAAGCGCAGCCGCCAGCAGGCAGGCGTCTTCAATGGCCATGGCGGCGCCCTGTGCCGCATAGGGCGTCATGGCGTGGGCGGCATCGCCGATGAGGACCACGCGCTCCTCGATCTTGAACTGGCATTTCTTCGTGGCAAACAGCCGCCAGGGCGTCCAGGGCCGGCCGGCGCGCATCAGGTCGCAAATCCCTTGATTCCACGCTGCGAACGCGCGGATGAAATCCTGGCTGGCATTGTTGGTCTGCTGGTCGTCCCAGCGGCGGCGAATGTTTCGATCCGGTGCAACCGCCACGAAATTGATCACCTGTCCGGAGCGAATGGGGTAGGCTATCAGGTGGGCATTAGCGCCGGTCCAGGCCACGACATTGGTGCCGGGAGGCATCAGCGCGGCAAAGGCGGGCGGCAATTGGTCGACCGCGACCGAAGAACGCCAGGCGATCGTTCCCGTGTAACGGGCGCGGTCGGTGTCGGACAGTGCGGTGCGCATGTCCGACCACACGCCATCTGCGCCGGCGAGCAGCGCCCCGCGATGTTCTTCGATACGGTCATGATACTGGACCCGAACCAAAATGCCTTCGGCGTCCGACTTGTATTGCGTCACCGTCGATTGCAGCTGGATCGCAATGTTGGGACGGTTGCGCGCCTCGTTGAGCAGCGCATTTTGCAGGTCGGCGCGGTGGCAAACGATATAAGGCGCGCCCCAACGCTGTCTTGCCGTTTCGCCGATCGGCAGATGCAGCAGATTTGCGCCGCTTCGCCCGTCCTGCAGGCAGATGGCATGCGGCTCGACGGAGGCATATTTCAGCCGTTCCAGCACACCGAGGCGATCGAGAAGGCGCGTGGCATTGGGTGAAAGCTGCAGGCCCGCGCCGATCTCGGCAAGTGTCGCACTCTTCTCGAATATCTGAACCGAAAAACCCTTGTCGCTCAGGGCAAGCGCGAGCGTCAGGCCGGCAATGCCGGCCCCCGCAATAATGATCTGGTCAGGATTGGGAATTCGCCTGTTACGTTCTGTCTTGAGATCAATCAGGGTCGGGCCAGAGGACATCCGGATGGAACCAGTTTCTCCGTCCGGGTTCAAGCAGCCCTATCGACGTAGATGCAGCCTTCCGGCACCGTCACCTCGGCGGGAAGCGAGGGATCGTAGCGGTAAAGCGTCGAGCAATAGGGGCAGACCTTTTCGTTATCGTCGCCAAGATCCAGAAATACGTGCGGGTGATCGAACGGAGGATTGGCGCCGACGCACATGAATTCCTTCACGCCGATGCTGATCGCTGCATGACCAGCGCTGTTCTGGAAATGAGGGATGCTGTGTCCAGCCATATTACGCTCCTGACGACTCGCCGCTCAACGCGCCTTGGCGCAATTGACTTCTCTTTCCCTAGGGTTTGTATCATCCTGAATGCGATTTCAAGACGCTTGCAAACAATCTGTCAAAACACCGCATTAGTTTTGCCGTTGAGACATGACCGTATATTCCGTTGCCCGTATAGTGGCAGCCAGTATTTGATTGGAGAATATTATGAACGAACAGGCGCCCCTCATTCCGCAACCGGTCGAGAGCGTCGATCTGCCCGATCTGCCGAAAAGCGTCGATCGGTTCGTCAATCGCGAGTTCTCCTGGCTGCAGTTCAATCGGCGTGTGCTGGAGGAAGCCCACAACGCGCACCAGCCCCTGCTGGAACGGCTGCGTTTCCTGTCGATCTCGGCCGCCAATCTCGACGAGTTCTTCATGGTTCGCATCGCCGGCCTGGCCGGTCAGGTTCGTGCCGGCGTCTCCGATCGCAGCGATGACGGGCGCACCCCGCAGGAACAGCTCGATTTCGTGCTCGAAGAGGTTGGGCGGCTCCAGGCCGCGCAGCAGATCAGGCTGACGGAACTGCGCGCCGAAATGCTGAAGGAAAACATCGAGATCGTGCGGCCAGACCGGCTGACCAGCGCCGAACAGGCGTGGCTCGAGGATCACTTCCTCGAAACCATCTATCCGGTGCTGACCCCGCTCGCCATCGACCCGGCACACCCGTTTCCCTTCATCCCCAATCTCGGATTTACCATCGCCATGTTGCTTAGCCGCAGCAGCGACAATCGCCCGATGACGGCGCTGCTGCGCCTGCCGCAGGCGCTGAAGCGTTTCATCCAGATTCCCGACGAGAGCGGCCATTTCCGCTTTCTGACACTAGAAGATGCAATCAGCCTCTTCACCGGCCGGCTGTTTCCCGGCTACGAAATCAAGGGGGCAGGGACGTTCCGCATCATCCGCGACAGCGATATCGAGGTGGAAGAGGAGGCCGAGGATCTGGTGCGCCTCTTCGAAAGTGCGCTGAAGCGCCGCCGCCGCGGCCAGGTGATCCGCATCGAGTTCGACGACGAAATGCCGGAACCGCTGCGCAGCTTCGTTGCGACCGAGCTTGGCGTGCCGGACAATCGCATCAGCGTGCTCGAAGGCCTGCTCGCCCTCAACATGATGTCCGAAATTGTCGGCATACCGCGGGCCGACCTCAAATTCGTGCCCTACAATCCGCGATTCCCCGAGCGTGTCCGCGAACATGGCGGCGATTGCTTTGCGGCGATCCGCGAGAAGGACATCATCGTTCACCATCCTTACGAATCCTTTGATGTCGTTGTCCAGTTCCTGCGCCAGGCCGCCGCCGATCCCGATGTCGTCGCCATCAAGCAGACGCTCTACCGCACATCGAACGACAGCCCGATCGTGCGCGCGCTTATCGATGCGGCCGAAAGCGGCAAGTCGGTGACGGCATTGATCGAACTCAAGGCGCGGTTCGACGAAGAGGCGAATATCCGTTGGGCGCGAGACCTGGAGCGCGCCGGCGTGCAGGTGGTCTTCGGCTTCATCGAGTTGAAGACGCATGCCAAGATGTCGCTTGTGGTGCGCCGTGAAGAAAACCGGCTGCGCAGTTACGTTCATCTTGGCACGGGCAACTATCATCCGATCACGGCGAAGATTTATACTGATCTATCGTTCTTCACCTGCGAGCAGGCCATCGGCCGCGACGTGGCGCAGATTTTCAACTACATCACCGGCTACACGCCGCCGTCGGGGGAAATGCGCATTGCAGTTTCGCCGATTTCGCTGCGTCCGCGTATCCTCCAGCACATCGCCGAAGAAATCGAGCACGCCAAGGCCGGACGTCCGGCTTCGATCTGGATGAAGGTGAATTCGCTGGTCGACGCCGAGATCATAGACGCGCTCTATAAGGCGAGCAAGCACGGTGTCGAAATCGACCTGGTCGTCCGCGGCATTTGCTGCCTGCGCCCGCAGGTGCCGGGACTTTCGGAAAACATTCGTGCAAAATCGATTGTCGGCCGTTTCCTCGAGCACAGCCGCATCTTCTGCTTCGGCAATGGCGAAGGATTGCCGTCCGAAAAAGCACTGGTGTATTTCGGTTCGGCCGACATGATGACGCGCAATCTCGACCGCCGTGTGGAGACGCTGGTGCCCATCACCAATCCAACTGTGCATCAACAGGTTCTTTCACAGATTATGCTGGCCAACGTTCTCGACAACCAGCAGAGTTACGAGTTACTAGCAGACGGAACGTCGCGCCGGATTGAGCCGGCCGAAGGTGAAGAAGCTTTCAACGCGCAGGAATATTTCATGACAAATCCCAGCCTTTCCGGCCGTGGCAAGTCTCTGAAATCCTCGGCACCTCGACTGATTGCCCATCGCAAGCGCTCGAAAAGAAACAAGGCTGCATGATCTCCGCTGCACAGGGACGCGTACAGGGGCGCCAGCCGGCCGCAGTTATCGACATTGGCTCGAACTCAGTGCGCCTTGTCGTTTATGAAGGCGTCAACCGCTCGCCCACTGTGCTGTTCAACGAGAAGATTCTCTGCGGTCTCGGCAAGGGTCTGGTCAAGACCCACAAGCTGAATGCCAAGGCGGTGCAAAGCGCGCTGCGTGCGCTGCGCCGCTTCCGGGCCCTGGCCGATCAGGCGGGAGCGGTTTCACTCGACGTTCTCGCAACGGCCGCAGCGCGCGAGGCCGAGAACGGCTCGATGTTCATCAAGGAAGCCGAGGCGTTGCTCAAAGAACCCGTACGGGTGCTTTCGGGACGCGAGGAAGCGTATTATTCCGCCCTCGGCATCATCTCGGGATTTCACGACCCGGACGGGATTGCCGGCGACCTCGGCGGCGGCAGTCTCGAACTCGTCGATGTCAAGGGACGTCAGATCGGCGACGGGATCACGCTTCCGCTTGGCGGCTTGCGCCTGCAGGACATGGCGGATGGTGATCTCATGGCTGCGGTGACGATAGCAAGGAAGTATCTGGCTTCTGCCAAGCTCTTGGCGAATGGCAAGGGGCGCACCTTCTATGCCGTCGGCGGCACCTGGCGAAATCTCGCCAAGCTCCATATGAGCGCGACGCACTATCCGCTGCATGTCATGCATCACTACGAAATTCCGTTCGAGGAGGCGCAGCGCTTCCTGAAGCTCGTCGCCGCCGGCGATCTCGACTATATGCGCGGCATAGAGGACGTCTCGAAAAACCGCCGCTCATTGCTTTCCTATGGCGCAATTGCGCTGCTCGAAACCATCAAGCTGATGCGTCCGGCCCAGGTTGTGTTCTCGGCGCTTGGGGTACGCGAGGGATTTCTCTATTCGCTGCTTTCCGAAAGCGAGCAACTGGAAGACCCGCTCATCTCGGCAGCCGATGAACTGGCGGTACTTCGCGCCCGTTCGCCTGCCTATGCGCGCGAGCTTGCCGAATGGACCGGTGGCGCCTTTGCCGCGCTCGGCTATGACGAGACCGAGGACGAAAGCCGCTATCGGCGCGCTGCCTGCCTCGTCGCCGATATCAGCTGGCGCGCCCATCCGGATTATCGCGGCTCGCAGGCCTTGAACATGATCTCCAACGCCGCCTTTATCGGCATTGATCACCCCGGCCGCGCCTATATCGCTCTTGCCAATTTCTTCCGCCATGAAGGCATTACCAACAGCGTCGCCGATCCGGACCTAGCGGCGATTGCCACGCCGCGCTTGCTCGAATATTCGCGCATCCTCGCGGCGGTCATGCGCATCGTCTACCCCTTCTCGGCCTCGATGGCCGGTGTGGTGCCTTACTTGTCCTGGAAGGCGACGGCAAATGGCATCGATCTCGTCGTTCACAAGTCCAAGGCCGACCTCATCGGCGATGTGCCGGAGGGCCGGCTGCAGCAACTGGCGAAACTTACCGGTAAAAACATCCGGATGACGATCGGCTCCTAGTTCTCGGAGCCGACCCTAACCGCAAGGCAATTGGCGATTAACCGCTAGATCGGCGCGGCCGTTGCTTTCTTGCGCGCGGGCAAGGTCATGGCTGCGACCCCGGCAATGACGCAGACGAGCCCAAGCCAGGCGGTCGAGCTCAGGCTTTCCCCGAGAAAGAGCACGCCGATTCCAACCCCGATCGGCACGCGCAGATAGGCTTGCGACGTTGTGCTGACCGATCCCAGCGTATGGACGAGGCGGAAGAAGATCACGAAGGCGAGGGCGGTCGAGAAAACCGCAAGGCCAAACAGGGCTGCAATCGACGCGGTTGACGGTACGATCGTCCACGGATGGTCGACGACAAGGCTCAAGGGTATGAGCATGACCGCACCGCATATCATAGAGCCCGCCGCAGGCATCATCGGGTCCATCCCCTTGAAGCCGCGGCCGAAAATAGCTGCGCATGCATAGGAAATCGTCGCCGTGACAATTGCGAGCTGCGAGACAAGTTCCTTGCCGAGGCCGTTGAAGGCCTCAAGGCCGATGATCAGGCTGATGCCAACGACGCCAGCAGTGACGCCGAACACCTTGCGGGCGGTCACAGGTTCGTGCCGTGTGATGAGCACGGTGAGCAGGAACGTGAAGATCGGGGTCGTCGAATTGAGGATCGTCGCAAGACCGGCGTCGACGGTGATTTCCGCCCAGGCAACCAGGGTAAAGGGGATGACACTGTTGATGCAGGCCTGGATGAAGAAGCGCTTCCACACGTCCGGATCTCGCGGCAGTGCGAGACCACGCATCCGGATGATGGCGAGCAGTAGCGCTCCGGCAATCAAGGTGCGCGCGGCAATAAATGTAACGGGCGGAATGGTTTCCACGCCGATCTTGATGAAGGTATAGGAAGCCCCCCACAGCGTGGCAAGCACCGCGAGAAGGGCAATCTCTCTGGCAAGCGGCGGGGTCGTCGAAACGGCGGGACTGGACATGCGTGGTTGCCTAATGTGTGACGTGACCATGCCGGGACGTTAGCTGCATCGCCAAAGCGATGCTACGATCACGGCCGAACTATCGGCTTACTCTTCTGGCCAGGGAACTGCCCGAATCTTCCTGTTTTCGAATTTGAGGCAAAGCGATCCGTTGATCAGTTGCAGCGCCTTTTCGCCAAAAACCTCGCGCCGCCAGCCCTGCAGCGCCGGAATGTCGTCGACGTCGCCCTCGGCGGCGATCCGGTCGATCTCGTCGGTTGTCGCAACGACCTTCGCGGCTACACCATGCTCCTCGGTGACAAGGCGCAACAGCACCTTGAGGAGTTCAGCGGCAGCACCGGCGCCTTCCGGCGACTGCACGGATTTCGGCAGGCGTGGCATGTCTTCCTTCGGCAGGTCGAGCGCGAGATTGACAGCATTGAGAAGGCCGGTCGCCATGCTTGAGCGTTCCCAGCCCTTCGGGATCGTTCTGAGGCGTGACATCGCCTCCGCATCGCGTGGCTGCTGCTGCGCGATCTCGTAAATTGCATCGTCCTTGAGCACGCGCCCGCGCGGCACGTTGCGCTCGCGCGCCTCGCGTTCGCGCCAGGCCGCGACACTGCGCAGAACCGCGAGTTCCTGCGGCTTGCGCAGGCGCATTTTCAGCCGCTTCCACGCATCGTCCGGATGCATGTCGTAGGTTTCGCGCGCCGTCAGGATTTTCATCTCGTCAAGCACCCAGTCGGTGCGGCCCTCTTCCTGAAGGCTGTGCTTCAGATGAAGATAGATGTCGCGCAGATGCGTAACGTCGGCGAGCGCATAGTCGAGCTGCTTTTCGGAGAGCGGGCGGCGACGCCAGTCGGTAAAGCGTGACGATTTGTCGATTTGCGCGCCGACGATGCGCTGAACCAGCTGATCATAGGCAATCGCATCGCCAAAACCGCATACCATGGCCGCAACCTGCGTGTCGAAAACCGGATGCGGGATGAGATTTCCGAGGTGGAAGATGATTTCGATGTCCTGGCGCGCGGCATGGAAGACCTTGACGATCTTCTCATCGGCCATCAGCCGAAAAAAGGCAGCAAGATCAAGCCCGGGCGCCAGGGCATCGACGATCGCAGTATGATCGGGCGACGCAAGCTGAATGACGCAGAGTTCCGGCCAGAAGGTGGTCTCCCGGATGAATTCCGTATCGACGGTCACGAAATCGGATTGCGAAAGGGCCGCGACAGCCTGCTCAAGTTGGTCGGTGGTTGTAATCATGCTCATAAATTTTCTATAGCGAATGAGAATGCGTTTGTCTCCGCCCCGATCTTGACAAATCACCCTCAAAATGCGCTTGTCCGCCCAAATTCTTGGCTCATGCCGGGGCATTTCCCACGCTTTTCGGCAACCAGCATAAATTCAGAGGCACATACCATGCACCGTTACCGCAGCCACACCTGCGCAGCCTTGCGTAAATCGGACGTTGGTTCGACTGTTCGTCTATCCGGCTGGGTCCATCGCGTCCGCGACCACGGCGGCATTCTCTTCATCGACCTGCGTGACCACTATGGTCTGACGCAAATCGTTGCGAGCCCGGATTCGCCAGCATTCAAATTGGCGGAAACTGTACGCGGCGAATGGGTTATCCGCGTCGACGGTGAGGTCAAGGCCCGTACCGACGATACGATCAACCCGAACATGCCGACCGGAGAGATCGAAATCTTCGCCCGCGAGATCGAAGTTCTGTCGGCTGCCAAGGAACTGCCGCTGCCGGTCTTCGGCGAGCTCGACTACCCCGAAGACATCCGTCTGAAGTACCGCTTCCTCGACCTGCGTCGCGACACGCTGCACAAGAACATCATGGCGCGCACGAAGATCATCTCGGCGATGCGCCGCCGCATGTCCGAAATCGGCTTCACGGAGTTCTCGACGCCGATCCTGACGGCCTCTTCGCCGGAAGGCGCGCGCGATTTCCTCGTGCCGAGCCGCATCCATCCCGGCAATTTCTACGCCCTGCCGCAGGCGCCACAGCAATACAAGCAGCTCATCATGATGTCGGGCTTCGATCGCTATTTCCAGATCGCACCGTGCTTCCGCGATGAGGACCCGCGCGCCGACCGCCTGCCGGGCGAATTCTACCAGCTCGATATCGAGATGAGCTTCGTCGAGCAGAACGATGTGCTTTCGACGATGGAACCGGTGCTGCGCGGCATCTTCGAGGAGTTTGCCAATGGCAAGCCGGTAACGCAGGAATTCCCGCGGATTTCCTACGATGTCGCCATGCGCAAATACGGCTCCGACAAGCCGGATCTGCGCAACCCGATCGAGATGGAAGCTGTCACCGAGCACTTTGCCGGCTCCGGCTTCAAGGTTTTCGCCAACATGATCGCCAATGATCCGAAGGTCGAGGTCTGGGCTATACCGGCCAAAACCGGCGGATCGCGCGCATTCTGCGATCGCATGAACTCCTGGGCGCAAGGTGAAGGCCAGCCCGGCCTCGGCTATATTTTCTGGCGCAAGGAAGGCGAGGCGCTGGAAGGCGCCGGACCGCTTGCCAAGAATATCGGCCCGGAACGTACCGAAGCCATCCGTACGCAGCTTGGCCTCGGCGAGGGCGACGCCGTTTTCTTCGTGGCCGGCGACCCGAAAAAGTTCGTCTCCTTTGCCGGCGCGGCGCGCACCCGCGCGGGCGAGGAACTCAACCTCGTCGATCGCGATCAGTTCAAGCTGTGCTGGATCGTCGATTTTCCCTTCTTCGAATGGCTGGAGGAAGAAAAGAAGATCGATTTTGCCCACAACCCGTTTTCCATGCCGCAGGGCGGCATCGACGCGCTGGAGCATCAGGATCCACTGACGATCAAGGCGTTCCAGTACGACATGGTCTGCAATGGCTTCGAAATTGCCTCGGGCGGCATCCGCAACCACCTGCCGGAGACGATGGTCAAGGCGTTCGAGGCCGTTGGCCACTCGCGCGAGACGGTGGAAGAGCGTTTCGGCGCGCTCTACCGGGCGTTCCAGTATGGTGCTCCGCCGCATGGCGGCATGGCGGCCGGCATCGACCGCATCGTCATGCTGCTCGTAGGCGCCAGGAACCTGCGCGAGATCACCATGTTCCCGATGAACCAGCAGGCCTACGATCTCCTGATGAATGCACCTTCGGAAGTGTCACCGGCGCAGCTGCGCGACTTGCACATTCGCCTCAATCCGGTGAAGAAAGAGGTTTAAAAACCTCACCGATGTGGTTTTCAATACAAAAAAGCCCGGCAGCAATGCCGGGCTTTTTACTATGCCATAAGGCCTTCGGCGAACGTTGCGTTTCAGCGTTACGGAACCTGGGTCCTCGGGACAGGCCCGAGGATGACGGAAAGGAATGGCACATACGCCGTCCGCCATCATTTTCGCAGCCGGTCAGCGGTTATCCGCGGCGTCTTTCCCCATCGCCGTCATCCTCGGGCCCTTGTCCCGAGGATCCACGTCGCGCGAAATGCTACTCGGTCGCGGTGACAGTCACCCCGAGCGTCTTGATCAGCGATTTCGGATCGGCCATACCGCCCGCCGCGATGATGGCGAAGGGTACGGGCTTTGCCGGCATCGCCTTGATTTCGATCGTTTTCGGGTTGTCGAGATAGGTACTGGTCGCCTGGGCGAGCGCTTGCGCGAAATCGGCATTCTTCAACTGCGTTGCCGCCATCGGAATGATCATCTTCGCCTGATTGATCAGGTCGGAACGCTTGGCGCCCTGCTGCTTGGCGACATAATCCAGTGCCTTGTACGTCAGCGAAGCATCGTCGAAGCGAATGGCGGCGCTGTTGAAGCTCAGTTGCTGCATGAGGCCGAGCATGGCCATGCCCTGCGCATCATCGGGCTTGCCTTCCATGTTCTTGGTGGCTTCCTGCAAGCCCTTGATGAAATCGAGCGTATAGCCGGAAATGTCGAGCTTGATGCCGAGTGTACCGGCATTATCGGCGATATAGTCCATCTTTTCGATGTTGAGCCGGCCATCGGCCATGTTCCAACTGCCGCTCATGTCGATCTTGCCGGTGAGCGTCTCATAGCCGAGCGCCTTGAGGGCGTCTTTCGTCTTCGGGTCTTCCACCGTCGACAGGTCCGCCTTGAAGCGTTCCACGTTGGAGGTGAAGGTGACGGGGGCAGATGCGGTGATCGGCGACACGGTGACCGTCAGATTGTCGGCGTTGAAGACGTCCTTGCCCTTTGCGTTGACGTCGAAATGCTTGATCTCGGCCTTTTCGTATTGAAGGATTTTGGCGAGCGGATCGGTTGAGCCTTCAGGAGGCAAGGTGATTCCAGCAAGGCTGATGCCCCTGACATTGACCTTGCTGCCGGGTTCGCCTTCAGGGGTGAAGTTGATGTCCGGGATTGTCAGCGAGCCAATCTTGAAACCGCCGCCGGGCGCATCGGAGACGTCGGTCAACGTCACGTCGCCGGCGCTGAAACTCTCCTTGACGCCCGCAGTCGATACTTTTGTATCCTTCAGGACGACAGTCGAGCCGTTCGTTTCCACGCTGCCATAGTCGAAGGTGCCGCCCTGTTCGGCATAGACGGCCTTGAGACGTCCTGCGACAGCATTTCCATCGACCGCATAGGCCGATCCGGCAAAGATGATCATGAGAGCAGAGGTGGCGCCGAGGACGCGCAGGCTGGAATTCAGATGCATTGAAGCCATGAGTTGATCCCTTCTGTTCCCGTATTCGAAGCGTCCCGCAGCGGCAAAACTATGGCCATCACCGAGGAGCTTTACTGTTAAAGGCCGAGAAGGTCAGATTTGCAGATCGAAAGCAAGAGCCGTACGTCCGGCAAGGCCAACTGGCTGTGATCTTGGCGAATCATTGCTTGCCGCCGAATCGGCGAGTTGATAACCCATTGACATGGGAAAAAGCGTGATTCCGCCAGATAATGGCGACGACAATGACAATAATATCGAGCCGGTCGATCTGAAGGCGGCGCTGGAGGAGCGCTATCTCGCCTATGCCCTTTCGACGATCATGCATCGCGCGCTGCCGGACGTGCGCGACGGGCTGAAGCCGGTGCATCGCCGCATCATGCATGCCATGCGGCTTCTGCGCCTTTCGCCGGACCAGTCTTATGCCAAGTGCGCACGTATCGTCGGCGAAGTCATGGGCAAGTTCCATCCGCATGGCGACCAGTCGATCTATGATGCGCTGGTGCGCCTGTCGCAGGATTTTGCCGTGCGCTATCCGGTCGTCGACGGCCAGGGCAATTTCGGCAATATCGACGGCGATAACCCGGCGGCCATGCGCTACACCGAAGCGCGGATGACCGATGTCGCCATGCTGCTTCTCGAGGGCATTACCGAGGACGCGGTCGATTTCCGGCCAACCTATAATGAAGAGGACGAGGAACCGATCGTCCTTCCAGGCGCATTCCCGAATCTGCTCGCCAACGGCTCGTCCGGCATCGCCGTCGGCATGGCGACATCGATACCGCCGCATAATGTTTCCGAGCTTTGCGCGGCCGCGCTGCATCTGATCAAGTATCCGGACGCGAGCGTCGAGGACCTGATGTCGACTGCGGAGGAGGACGACCCTCTCCAGACCAAGGTGCGCGGTCCCGATTTCCCGACCGGCGGTATCCTCGTCGAAACAGCGGATGCCATTCTTGACGCCTACAAGACCGGTCGCGGCGGTTTCCGCCTGCGTGCCCGCTGGGAGGTTGAGGATCAGGGCAGGGGCACCTGGAATATCGTCATCACCGAGATTCCGTATCAGGTGCAGAAGTCGCGGCTGATCGAGAAGATCGCCGAACTCCTGATCGCCAAGAAATTGCCGCTGCTCGACGATGTGCGCGACGAATCCACCGAGGACGTGCGTCTTGTCCTCGAACCGAAGAGCAGGAGTGTCAATCCGGACATCCTGATGGAATCGCTGTTCAAGCTGACGGAACTTGAAACCCGTTTCCCCTTGAACATGAACGTGCTGTCCAACGGCAAGGTGCCGAATGTCCTGTCGTTGCGCGACGTTTTGAAGGAGTGGCTCGAACACCGCAAGGATGTGCTTATCCGGCGCTCCCGCCACCGGCTCGGCGAGATCGAACGCCGTCTCGAAATCCTTGGCGGCATGCTTGTCGCCTATCTCAACATCGACGAGGTCATCCGCATCATCCGCGAGGAGGATGAGCCGAAACAGGAGATGATCAGGCGCTTCGAACTCACCGACGTTCAGGCCGAAGCCATCCTCAACATGCGGCTTCGCTCGCTGCGCAAGCTTGAGGAGTTCGAGATTCGCAAGGAATTTGACGGTCTCACCGCTGAAAAGCGTGAGATCGAACAACTCCTCGGTTCCGAGCCCAAGCAATGGCAGACCATTTCCTGGCAAATTTCGGAAATGCAAAAGAAATATGCGCCGGATACGCTGCTCGGCAAGCGTCGCACCACATTCGCGGAGGCACCGCAGCACGACCTGACCGATATTCATCATGCGATGATCGAGAAGGAGCCAGTCACCGTCGTCGTCTCCGAAAAGGGCTGGCTGCGTGCCATGAAGGGACATCTTGCCGATTTCTCGGCGCTGACCTTCAAGGAAGGCGATAAACTCAAGCTTGCCTTCCATGCCGAAACAACGGACCGCATCCTTGTCCTCACCACTGGCGGCAAGTTCTACACCATCGGGGCCAACAGCCTGCCGGGCGGGCGCGGCCATGGCGAGCCGATCCGCATCATTGTCGACATGGAGAACGACCAGGACATTGTTACGGCCTTCGTGCATAGCCCCGAGCGCAAACTGCTGCTGTCCTCGCATGTCGGCAATGGTTTCGTCGTTCCCGAGGCCGAGGTGATCGCCAATACCCGCAAGGGCAAGCAGGTGATGAACGTCAAGGCGCCGGACGAGGCGCGCCATTGCATTCCGGTTACAGGCGATACGGTTGCCATCGTCGGCGAAAACCGCAAGATGTTGGTGTTCCCGCTGTCGGAGGTGCCCGAACTCGGACGAGGCAAGGGTGTACGGCTGCAGCGCTACAAGGATGGCGGCGTGTCCGATATCCGCATCTTCGCCATGGCGCAGGGCCTGACCTGGCAGGACGCGGCCGAGCGCACCTTCAGCCGAAGCGAGACCGAACTCCTTGAGTGGATCGGCCCGCGCGCAACCGCCGGACGCATGGTGCCGAAGGGTTTCCCGCGCTCCGGCAAGTTCGCTTGATCCCGCTTGCGACTTAAGTCGTCTGTTCTGAACGAAGCCGCGCGCTAAAGCGCCTCTACGAACATGATGATCCTAGCCGTCTGCCTCCGGATATGGTGGCTAGGGTCGCATCGATATTGGCCGCTCTCGATTCGGCCGAGCGCTTCAGGACATGGATCGACCTTCGCTGAAGCCGCATACGCTGAAGGGAGATCGCAGCGGACGATGGGCGGTCACGGTTCGGGCGAACTGGCGCATTACATTTTCAATGTCGGATCGAAATGTTTTCGACGTCGCTTTGAAGACTATCATTAGGAGATTGTCATGCCGATGAAGAATCCGCCGCATCCGGGTGCATTTCTCAAGGATGATATTGAGGCGCTCAAACTGCCGGTGACCGTAGTCGCGCAAGCACTCGGCGTGACAAGATCTCAGGTATATCGAGTTTTATCAGGCCAAAGCGCAATCACTGCGGAAATGGCGCTGCGATTGGAATATGTAATTGGCGGCACGGCCGACCACTGGTTGAAGATGCAGTTAGCCTATGACGTGGCGCAGGTTCGCAAGAAGGCGGATGACATTACGCGAGAGCTTCATCGCTTGGCATCTCCCGCATGATATTATAAACGAGAATGATCTCTCGCATATTGACGGCCAACTAGCATTCGTATAAATGAGAGAGAGCGTTCTCTCTCATTTCGGTAGATCGATGGTTGATCAAGTCCTGCCCAAGCAGGCAAGGAGCGCCTCCGACGACGATGCGGAGGGCTCTCATTGCTTCGTGGCGAAACTCTTCGGCAAGCGCGCGCGCAATCGCGAAGCGCAGGAGGAGCGTATTCTCAACGCCGCAATGAGCTGTTTCATCCGTTCTGGCTTCCGTGGCGCGTCGATGAACGATATTTGCTCCGAGGCAGGCATGAGCCCCGGTGCGCTTTACCGCTATTTTCCCTCCAAGGAAGCGATTATCGAGACGATCGCGGCGATGCATCGCCAGCAAAGCAATGAGATCCTCGATCGCATGCTGCAGTCCAACAATATCATCGATGCGATTACCCAGGTCGGCACCGACCATGTGCGCAAGATGTCGCTGAACGATAGCGGTCCGGGCCCGGCCGATTCCAGCGCGCGCCTTTTTGTCGAGGTACGGGCCGAGGCGATGCGAAACGAAACCGTCGCGGCAACCTGCGAACTGCACGAAGGGATGATGCGCGAAAAGCTGCATGCAGCCCTCGAAGCTGCCAAGGCGCGGGGTGAAATCGATCCGATCGCCGACATGGATCTCGTGGTCGCATCGCTGGCCGCCATGGGCGAGGGGATTATCATGCGCAACTTTCCGGCCCAGGGCCTTCCCGTCGAAGCGCTGGAGCCCGTGTTCCGTGCGCTCGCCGTAGCGATGCTGCGCCCGACAAATTCCAAGATTTGAAGATCGCTCCAACTCGAGTTTTCCCGATGAGCCGTTACAGCAAAAAAGTTCTTGTTTCCCTGGCTCTCGCGTCGAGCCTCTCCCTTTCCGCCATGGCGGGCGCGATGGCTGAAGAAAAAGCCGCTGCCGCCGTCCCCGAGACTAAAGCGCCGGTCATCAATGTCATCCCCGCGGGCAAGAGCGAGATGGTCTCGACCATCACCGTCAACGGCACCATCGTGCCGCGCCAGGAGGTTGCGGTCGGGACCGATGTTGCCGGCCTGCTCGTCCTCGAACTCAACGCCGATCAGGGCGACGTTGTGAAGGAGGGCGACATTCTTGCCCGCCTCGACAAGTCGGCGCTGCAGATACAGCTCGCACAGATCGATGCCCAGCGAGCACAGGCCGACGCTTCGATTTCGCAGTCGGAGGCACAGATCGTCGATGCGGAGATTGCCGTGCGCCAGGCCATGGAAGCGCTGGAGCGGGCACGTGCTCTCTCCAGCAAGGGCATCAACTCCAAGATGGAGCTCGACAACGCGACCAACGCCCACGACAGCGCCAATGCCCGTCTCAATACCGCCCGCCAGGCGCTGGTCGCCACCCAGTCGCAGTTGCAGCTTGTCGCCGCGCAGAAGCGCGATGTTCTCCTGCGCCTGGAAAAGGCCGACGTGAAGGCGCCGACCGCCGGCGTCGTCCTCAGCCGGAATGCGCTGCTTGGCGGCATTGTTTCGTTCAATGCAGGACCCTTGTTCCGCATTGCGCGCGACGCGCAATTCGAAGTAGCAGCCAATATCCCGGAAGTGGATCTGCCTCGCCTCAAGGAGGGTATG
This sequence comes from Phyllobacterium sp. 01N428, assembly GCF_056399405.1. Lineage (NCBI taxonomy): Bacteria > Pseudomonadati > Pseudomonadota > Alphaproteobacteria > Hyphomicrobiales > Phyllobacteriaceae > Phyllobacterium > Phyllobacterium sp. 01N428. The sequence continues at coordinate 355,902 of NZ_JBFTRH010000003.1, read as the reverse complement.
CCGGTTTCGGTCCGCGTCTCGGGCATGGAGGACCCGGTATCCGGTCGCGTGCGCCTCATCTCGCCGGAAATCAACGCAAGTTCGCGCCTTGGCTCGGTGAAGATCACACTCGAGAAGAACCCGGCGATCAGGCCCGGTAATTTCGCCCGCGCCGTGGTCGAACTCACGCGCCGCGACGGCATCAATGTTCCGCTCTCCGCCGTGGTCTATCATGGCCGCACCGCGCTTGTGCAGGTCGTCAAGGACGGCGTCATCGAAAGCCGCACGGTGGAACTGGGCATTCGCAACGACCGCGCCGTCGAAGTCCTCAAGGGACTGGCGGAAGGCGAGGAAGTCGTGGCCCGCGCTGGAACCTTCGTCGCCAATGGCGACCGCGTAACGCCGGTTCGCGTTACCGACGAGGCCACGGGGGCCATCAAATGAACTGGAACATTTCTGCCTGGTCGATCCGAAACCCGGTTCCCTCGATCCTCCTCTTCGTGGTGCTTGTCGTTCTCGGCCTGATGGCTTTTGCCAAACTGCCGATCACGCGCTTCCCCAATATTGATGTGCCGCTGATTTCGGTTTCCGTCACCGACCCCGGCGTCGCACCGACCGAACTTGAAACCCAGATCGCCAAGCGGGTCGAGGATTCGGTTGCGAATATAACCGGCGTCAAGAACGTCACCACCAATTTGACGGAAGGCAATTCCACCACGCTTGTCGAGTTCCGGCTCGAAGTCGATACGCAAAAGGCACTCGATGACGTCAAGGATGCCGTGTCGCGCATTCGCGACGACCTGCCGGCGACGATCAAGGAACCAATCATCAATTCGGTCGATGTCGAAGGATCGTCTATCCTGACCTATGCCGTCTCGGCGCCGACCATGACATCGGAAGAGCTGTCCTGGTTCGTCGATGACAAGATCATCCGCGATATTCAGGGCCTGAAGGGTGTCGGTCGCGTTGAGCGCTATGGTGGCGTTACCCGGGAAATTCGCGTGTCGCTCGATCCTGACCGGCTTACGGCGCTTGGCGTTACCGCCTGGGACGTGAACCGCGCGCTGAAATCGATGAATGCCGACCTGACCGGTGGGCGCGGCGATCTCGGAACCATGCAGCAGACGATCCGCACCCTTGGCGCATCGCGTACGCTTGACGACCTGCGGGCCGTGGAAATTCCGCTCGCCGGCGGCCGTTCGGTGCGCCTCGATGCCCTTGGTACCGTCAGCGACTCCTTCGAGGAGCCCAAATCCTTTGCCCGGGTCAACAACCAGACCGTTGTATCCCTTGGCATTTTCCGCGCCAAGGGCGCCAGCGATACCGATGTCTACGCGCTCGTCCAGGCGCGGATGGATCAATTGAAGGAGAAATATCCCGACGCGCGCTTCAGCATCATCGACAATTCGGTGAACTACACCTACGGCAACTATGAATCGGCGATGAGTTCGCTGGTCGAAGGTGCGCTGCTGTCGATCATCGTCGTGTTCCTGTTCCTGCGCAATATTCGGGCGACGCTGATTGCCGCAATCGCCTTGCCCCTGTCGGCCATACCGACCTTCTGGGCGATCGACATGCTGGGCTTCTCGCTCAATCTTATCAGCCTGCTCGGCATCACCCTCGTCACTGGTATCCTCGTTGACGACGCCATCGTCGAGATCGAGAACATCGTCCGCCATATGCGCTCGGGCAAGTCGCCCTATAGGGCATCGCTCGAAGCCGCCGACGAAATCGGCCTCGCCGTGATCGCGATTTCGGTGACGATCATTGCCGTCTTCGCGCCGGTCAGCTTTATGAGCGGCATTGCCGGGCAGTATTTCAAGCAGTTCGGTCTGACGGTCGCCGTCGCCGTATTCTTCTCGTTGCTCGTCGCACGCCTGCTGACGCCGATGATGACGGCCTATCTGCTGCGCGATGGGAAGAGCTTGCACCATGGCGACAAGGAAGCCGGCTGGATACGCGGCTATACGCGGTTCCTCGGCGTAACCTTGCGTTATCGCTGGCTGACGCTGGTAAGCGGCATTGGACTTTTCGCGCTCGCCATCTGGGCAATGGGCTTCCTGCCCTCCGGTTTCGTTCCGCCACAGGACGAGGCGCGGGTCGCCGTCAGTCTCGAACTGCCGCCCGGCGCGCCGATCGACGAGACGCTGCGCGTCACCGATGCGGCTTCGCTCAAGGTGCGCGAGATTCCCGAAGTCCAGCAGACCTATGTGACCGGTGGCACATCGCCGACGGGTTCGCTCGATACGCGCCGTGCAACGATGATCGTCAAGCTCAGCCACAAGAGCGAACGGCACCGGACCCAGAAGCAGATCGAGGTCGATATCTTCAATAAATTGTCGGAAGTGCCAGATCTCAGGGCAAATTTCGTCAATGATCGCGGCGAGCGAGAGTTTGCTGTCGGCGTTATCGGCAGCGATGGTGACAAGGTCAGCGAGCAGGCCCGCCTGCTGCAGAGCGGGATGACCGCGACAGGCAGTTTCCAGGCGGTATCGTCTACTGCCGCGCTCGACCGGCCGGAAATCATCGTTACGCCGCGCATGGACAAGCTCGCCGAACTCGGCATTTCGACCTCGCAGGTGTCGGATGCATTGCGTGTCGCGACGCTGGGCGATCTTGATGCGAACCTTGCCAAATACACGATCGGCGACCGGCAGATTCCGATCCGCGTGCAATTGACCGAGGAAGCGCGCCGCGATCTTTCGATCCTCAGTACGCAGACCGTGACGACCCCGGCGGGTGTGGTGGTGCCACTCGAATCCATCGCCGACATCAGCTTTGGCCAGGGACCGTCCTCCATCGAGCGTTTCAACCGCGAACGCCGCGTCGTGGTGGGCGCCAATATGGCGGGCGGCAAGGAGATCGGCGAGGGGCTCGATATCGTCAAGAACCTCCCGGCTGCGAAGTCCATGCCCCAGGGCGTGCGCATCCAGGAGACGGGCGACGCAGAAGTCATGGGCGAGGTGTTTGCCGGGTTCCGCGATGCGATGATCATGGGCCTCATGCTCGTCTTCGTCGTGCTGATCCTGCTTTTCGGCAGTATCTTCCACGCCTTCACCATTCTGATGTCGTTGCCTCTGTCGATCGCCGGCGTGGCGGTGGCGTTGCTGCTCACCAACAATTCCGTGTCGATGGCGGTGGTCATTGGTATCCTGATGCTGATGGGTATCGTGACCAAGAACGCGATCATGCTCGTCGACTTCGCGGTCGAGGAGGTGAAGCATGGCGCTGCCCGCAACGAGGCGATCATCGATGCCGGACGCAAGCGCATCCGCCCGATTGTGATGACGACGATTGCCATGTCTGCCGGCATGCTACCCGCCGCCATGGCTTTCGGCGACGGCGGTGAGTTCCGCGCGCCGATGGCGATTGCCGTTATCGGAGGCCTTCTGGTTTCAACGGTTCTGTCGCTGGTCTTCGTTCCATCGTTCTACACGATCATGGACGATGCCAGCCATTGGATGGGCCGTGCTTTCCACTGGTCGTTCCGCCCCAACAAGCCCGATGAACCGGAGACTGTTGCACATGGCGAGTTGGTTCACGTGCAAGGGCCGCGGCCGATTATCGTTGAGGCCGCGGAGTAACGATGCAGCAGCAGTTCGATATCTGCGGGAATCGACGGGCGAATTCTCGAGATCGGGGCATATTCGCTTAAATCATACCGGATGCCGTAGGGGTCCCAATCGTGCTAGCCGGCGGCCGTGGTACATCTGCCAGAGCGAGTGGCAGACGAGGGCGGTGATGATGATCAGCCCCCCGACAAGGGTCGGATCGCTCGGCCGCTCGGCAAAGATCATCCACACCCAGATCGGCGTCAGCACGGTTTCAAGCAGATAGAACATCGCGACTTCGGGTCCGGAGATGAACTTCGGGCCGGTGGCAAGACAAAGGAATGCCAGCGTCGTCACGACAGCGCCGTTGAATATGATCCAGCCCGGGACTGCAACCGAATAGCCGTTCTGGGCAACCATGAACGCCGCCACCGCCATGGGAAGCGCAGTGCCGATGATCGCGGCAAATCCCATGTCCTTGCCCGAGGCACGGCTGACCGTGATTGCCGATGACAGGATGAAGGTCGAGAGCAGGGCGACCAGATCGCCGAAGAGGTGACCGGAGGAAAGCCCTTCGCGAACGATGATGCTGACGCCGACCAGCATGAAGAACATGGCTGCAAAAGTTGCCGGTTTCGGCCGCTCCTTGAGGAAAATCCAGGACAGGAGCGCCGAAAACACCGTGTTGAGCGCAAGAATGAACACGAGGTTTGCTGTCTTGGTATTGTAGACGGCAATCATGAAGGTGATCGAGGTCAGGCCGTAGAGACCGGCGACAACATAACCAACGGCGCCCGGAACAATCGGCCGCCACTTGCCTGTCGCAAGGCTCCAGATCAGCCAGATGAGGAAGGCGCTGATGAAGGTCGTTGCGCTGCGCAGCAACAATGTCGACCAGGTTTCTCCATGGCCAAGCCGCAACAGCGGAATGTCGGCCGTCAGGATAAGGCCGCCAAGGCCGGTTATGAGCAAACCCTTGCGATGGTCGAGGTGAAGCTGGGACATGCGGCGTTTCCGAATTGCTTTATTTGCCGCATGCCAGGGCAGTGTTAGGGCAGGCTGGATAGATCAGTCTTGGCGTTCCCACCCCTTGGGGCCGAGATGTTCCTGGGGCTTGTAGCGAATCTTGTATTGCATCTTGCGCGAGCCCGCCACCCAGTAGCCAAGATAGACGTGGGGAAGTCCGGCGGCGGCGGCGCGCTGGATATGATCGAGGATCATGAACGTGCCAAGCGAGCGGGTGGCGTGTTCGGGATTGAAGAACGAATAGACCATCGACAGGCCATCGCCCATGATATCGGTGAGCGCGACGGCAATAAGTTCGCCTTCGCCCTTCTTGGTGATGAAGGAGTCCGGACCGCGGCGTCGGTATTCGATGATCTGCGTCGGCACATGCGTGTCCTCGATCATCATCGCATAGTCGAGAACTGACATCTCCGACATGCCGCCCTTGTTATGGCGGGCATCCAGATATTGCCGGAACAGAGCATATTGCTCGGTGGAGGGCTCCGCGTGGTGAATATTGCCGATAAGGTCGCGGTTGCGATTCCAGACGCGGCGCATAGACTTGTCCTGCTTGAACTCGCCCGCAAGGATGCGCACGGAGACGCAGGCTCGGCAGTTTTCGCAGGCAGGACGGTAGGCGATGTTCTGCGAGCGGCGGAAGCCGCCTTGCGTCAGGAGATCATTGAGCTCGCTGGCGCGCCCGCCGACAAGATGCGTGAAGACCTTGCGCTCCAGCTGCCCCTCCAGATAGGGACAGGGCGAGGGTGCTGTCAGGAAAAACTGTGGTGACTGCTGTGGTTGGTGCGTCATTCCATGCCCTGGGACGGTCTTCAATAGCTAATAGAATCGTATGACCGTCCGAAACGTCAATTGAATAATATTGTATTCAGCAATGAAAGTCTTCGTCCCTGTAGTATGGCTCAGTTCGCACCGCAGGCGCCGCCGGTCCAGCTATGGCTGACAGCATCGAATCTGCCGTCCTTCGATGCGCCCCAACGTCCGCTGAATTGCTTGTAGTCATCGGAGAAATGAAGGTCGAGCCGGCCGGTTCCATATTTGTCGGTCCAGATCAGCGACCGCGAGGTTCCGGTGCCATCGTCCTTTTCGGCAAGCTTGCCAACAAGCCGCCCCGCGGAATCGCCGGCTTCATAGGTGCCGTTGATGTGGCCCGCCTTGTCGACGTTCAATATCGTCTCGACGTCGCGATAGTCGCCGTCTGAAATCATTTCGCCGCAATAGCGGCCGGCCGGCGAAGCGGCCATGCCCGGAATCGTGCCGAGCCCATAGATTGCGAGCGCCGCAAAAGCGAGCGCGGATAAACGCATTTTCATCATTTGTACTACCTTGAAAGTGGCCCTCGAAAAGCGAAGGCCCTGGAATTATTGCTGCTAAATGAGCCTCGAAATTAGCTGTACGCGCGGACGACAACCGTCCCAAGAAGAAGGTCGTGCACAGTTCGCTTACGGTCGAGGAAGAATGTTGCGAGCAGGATAAGCGGCGTCAACACCACGTTAAGGCCCCAGAAAAGCACCGTATGGACGACGGCGAGCAGGCCATCGACCTTCTGGCCGTCGAGCCGTTCGAGCTTGATGCCCATCATCTGCATGCCCTTGGTCGCCTGATGTCGCCCGCCAAGGGTCGTTGCCACATAGGCGAGGGCGACGGTGGGGAACATGATGCCGTAGAGCGTCCAGCCAAGGCCGAGCGTCGCGACGCCGAGAATTGCAATGAGGATCGCCACCGGAATGCAAAGGAAGAACACGATCACATAGTCGATGAGGAAGGCGAAGGCGCGGCTCGTCCGCACGCCCTGATAGAGGCGCCAGTCATCAAGCCGGCTGGTTACGATTTCGCCGTCAAGCGTTTCGGTGTTCATTTCGTTTTCCGTTTCAAACCGGCGACAGAATGCCGTTGCGCTGAAATTGGGAACTCTGGAATGAAAAATCAAGGAGCAGTCAGGCGCTGGCCTTTAGCCGCTCGGCAACGATCGGCGCGAAATAGGTGAGAATTCCGTCGCAGCCCGCCCGCTTGAACGCGAGCAGCGTCTCCATCATGACCCGCTCTTCGTCGATCCAGCCATTGGCGCCCGCGGCCTTTATCATCGTGTATTCGCCCGACACCTGATAGGCGAAGGTCGGCATCGCAAACGCATCCTTCAGCTGGCGGATAATATCGAGATAGGGAAGGCCCGGCTTGACCATCAGCGAATCCGCACCCTCAGCCAGGTCCTGTTCCGCTTCGCGCACCGCCTCGTCCGTATTAGCGGGATCGATATAATAGGTCTTCTTGTCGCCCTTGAGCCGGCCGGACGTTCCGATGGCTTCGCGGTATGGACCGTAAAAGGCCGATGCAAACTTGGTCGCATAGGCCATGATGGCGACATCCTGGAAGCCGTTGTGGTCGAGCGCCTCGCGGATGGCGCCGATACGTCCGTCCATCATGTCCGACGGCGCAATGATATCGGCCCCGGCTGCCGCCTGAAGTACGGCCCCCTTGGTGATCTGTTCAACGGTCTCATCATTGACGATGATGCCCTCGCGCAGGATGCCGTCATGTCCATGGCTGGTAAAGGGATCGAGGGCAACGTCGGTGATCATGCCAATTTCCGGCACCGCATCCTTGATGGCGCGGGTCGCGCGATTGATGAGATTGTTGGGGTCGAGAATGCCCGAGCCCGTCTCGTCGCGCAGCGCAGGATCGATATTCGCAAAGGTGGCGATTGCCGGAATGCCAAGTTTTGCTGCGCGCTCCGCTTCACGAACCGCCATGTCAACCGAAAAGCGCTGGACGCCCGGCATCGCGCCAATGTCTTCGCGCCGGTTTTCGCCCTCGCACAGAAAGATTGGCCAGATGAGGTCGTTGACTGTCAGTTGGTTTTCCTGGACGAGCCGCCGCGACCAATCGGCCTTACGCATCCGGCGCAGGCGGCGGCCCTGGGTGATTTCATCAACGGTCCGGCCCTGGGGGCTCGCGAAAGCTGGGTATTTGTTCATTGTTGCCTTGACCCGCCATAGCGGGCATTTCCTCTGTTTGTAATGGTTCTAACAGGGAAGCAGCCGTCTACCAAGGCATCAGAGCGTCGCACGTCAGGCCGCATCGCGCTCCATGGCCTTTTTCGCCGCCTGTGCGAGGAAGCCTGATCGCGTAAATCCATGTGCTTCCGCATAGGTGTCGATCTGCTGCAGAATGTCTTCGGGCAAGGTTACGTTTACCCGCACGGCGCGTTTCGCATCGGTCTTAACGGCGACCAGAATGGCGACGCTGCTGCGATTATCGGGATCAGCCATAATATCTTCGAGGCGCGACGGTTCCGCAATGGCTTCCCCATCCTCGATCAAGCCCTCGATATGGAAAGAGAGCGCTTCATCTGCCATGGCGTGCGCATCATCCAGGGACGTTCCCGCCGTAACGACGCCGGGAAAATCAGGAAACGAAACGCCATAGTCGCTGTCTGCGTCCTTGTGGATCAATCCGATATAGTGCTGCATGATCTACCTCAAACTCAATCCTGATTGCCGCTCGATGCTTCGGAGCGTGCCGATGGGAATATCGCGTTTCGGATGGGGAACCGTCACCCGGCCGGGCTTATCAGGATGTTTGAACTGTACGTGACTTCCCTTTTGAGCGACCTCGCGCCACCCGTCTTTTTCAAGCAGTGCAATGACATCACCACTCTTCATTGAATAATAATACACATTCGTGTGTATCAATTCAATGGTGCGTGCGCGGTCATTGACGGGGCACGCTTCAGTTTCCTAACCTCGCAGGTTCAAGCTTGGAGGGGCGAATGGAAATCGACTTTGGTGGCGCCGGCGAGGTGCTGTTCGAAAGGCGCGGCAAGGCCGGGCTCATCCGGCTGACACGGCCGAAAGCCCTCAATGCGCTGACGCGGACCATGGTCAATGCGATGCACCGCGCCCTTGTTGCCTGGTCGACCGATCCCGACGTCCATTGCGTGATCGTCGAGGGCGAGGGCAGGGCTTTTTGCGCCGGCGGCGATATTCTGGCCGTTTATCACGCCGGCAAGGCGGGAGCGCCCCTCTATGAGTTCTTCGCCGACGAGTATCGCCTCAATGCCTATATCCGGCATTTCCCCAAGCCGTATGTTTCCCTCATCGACGGCATCGTCATGGGTGGCGGCGTCGGAATATCGGTGCACGGTTCGCACCGGGTCGTCACCGAGAATGTCCTCTTTGCCATGCCTGAAGTCGGCATCGGCTTTTTCCCCGACGTCGGCGGCAGCGCGTTCCTCCCGCATCTGCCCGAACATTTCGGCACATATCTCGCCCTGACGGGCAATCGAATCCGGCAGGGCGACTGCCTGCAGAGCGGGATCGCTACCCACGCGATCAAGGCCGAAGACAAGGAGAGGGTCAGGCGCAGCCTGATCAGGACCGGCAAGCCCGAAGTGGCTTTACGGGGAAAAACCATCAACCCGGACTATGAAACACCGGAGAAAACGCGCGATATGATCGGCGTGCTCTTCGATTCGGAGACCTTGGGCGGCTGCCTCATCCGGCTTGCCGCCTCAGGGGTCAACGGAAACGAATGGGCGCAGCAGATCCTTGAACTTATCAAGACCCGTTCTCCGACCAGCCTGCACGTGACGTTCAGGCAGATCGCCGAGGGCGGGCATCTTGAAATGGATCAATGTATGCAGATGGAGTACCGGATATTGTCGCGCATGCTCGAAAACCATGATTTTTACGAAGGCGTCCGCTCGCTTCTGGTCGATAAGGACAATGCACCCGTGTGGAAGCCGGCCTCGATTGATGAGGTGACGCCGGAGATGGTGGACGCCTATTTCGCCCTCCTCGGTGAGCGTGAACTGAAGCTGGCATGAACGAGAGGCCGACGCATCTGCCATTCGACCCGACGCTGACGCAACTGGGCTTTGTCTGGTTCCTGCGGCTTGTCGCCATCTATTGTATCGTGGCGGGCATAGGGTATTGGGCGCAGATCAGCGGTTATTACGAGGGGATGCTGTGGCGCTTCGACCTTATGCCGTGGCAATGGAAAGTCGCCTCGGTATCGCTCGCGGTGCTCTATCCTGTGGCAGCGACAGGGCTCTGGATGATGGTCTCCTGGGGCCCGGTCATCTGGTTCGTCGCCGCGCTCGGCGAAACATTGATGTTCACGACTTTCTCCCGATATTTCTTCTATAAGCCCCAGATTGCCATCATCCACGGCGGCGTGGCCCTTCTCTACATCGCCTTCAGGATCCTGCTGTTCGTGCAGAAAAGACGCCAGGCCAAGCCCAGGCGATAGGGCGCTTTTTAAGCCGAGGCGTAAGTCTTCATTAAGCCTGAAATTGATTGAGCCGAGGTAAGGTACTGTTAAGTCTGTGTTTTAAGTCGAATTTTATGCGTATTCGATAGTGTTGCCTCAACGGTGAGAAAAATACACCGAAACAACAGTGAGGCAGGTATTATGAACAACACACAGAGAAAGTCTGGTGAGAACCAGCGTTCGACACCCAGTGATACTGCGTTGCGGACACTTTATCTTGAAGCACTTCAGTTAGTAGAACGTTTGCATCGACGTTTGCTTGACGTCGTCAAGGATGAATTCGACCGCAACGGCCGCAGCGACATCAACGCGATCCAGGCACTGCTGCTTTTCAACATCGGCAATGCTGAACTGACGGCCGGCGAACTGCGCAGCCGCGGCTACTATCTAGGCTCGAATGTTTCGTACAATCTGAAGAAGCTGGTCGAGCTTGGCTTCATCTCGCATGAACGGTCCCGCACCGATCGTCGCTCCGTTCGGGTTAGCCTGACGGACAAGGGGACGGAAGTCGCGGAACTGGTGGCGGGTCTCTACGAGCGCCATATCGCGTCGATCGAACATGTCGGTGGCATCAAGGCGGAAGAATTCCAGTCGATGAACAAGGCCCTCCAGCGTCTCGATCGCTTCTGGAACGACAGCATCGCCTACCGCATGTGAGCTCTAACAGTGTCTCCACTGCAAAAGCCCGGCTTCGCTTCATGCGAGGGCGGGCTTTGACCATTGTTCTGTGGGGTTCGTCCAGTCAGTACGTTTCTCACGGCTTAGGGTCATTAATCCGCCATAATGGCGTGGAAATCGACGAAGTCATTGCATGCTCAGCGAAATACGGCGGACAGCTGGAGAGGCGCGGTCGGCATCACGATTGCGCGATCAGTGTTAAAATTGCTGTTTGTTAAAGTAGTTGCTGGTAATTCTGGATAATCGTAACCGCTCATCTTGCGTTGCAGGTGGCACTGGCCGCAGTACTTCCAAGGGTTGGACACAATATGAAGAAATTCGGATCATCGGCAATTGATCGCCGCGCATTCCTGCGAGGCGTGGCAACTGCTGGTTTCGCCGCGGCAACAACGTCGGCATTCGCCCAGCAGAGCGATATCGGCGAGATTCTGGCGGCGCCGCGCCGCGGCAACTGGGATGATCAGTTCGACGCGCGCTCGACATCAAAGGGCAAGGTCGCAAGCTTCCAGCCGATCGCAAGCCCGGAGACGGCTTCTTTCATCCAAAACGCTATCAACACCTATAACCAGATCGTCAGCAATGGCGGTTGGCCGCGTGTCGATACCACGGTCAAGCTGCAGCTTGGCGTCGTCGACCCTTCTGTCGCTGTCATGCGCAAGCGCCTGATGATCGCGGGCGATCTTTCAGAGAGCGCAGGCATCTCCAATTCGTTCGATACCTATGTTGATGCCGCTGTTAAGCGCTTCCAGGCCCGGCACGGTCTGCCGGCCGATGGCGTCATGGGGCAGTATTCGCTGGCTGCGATGAATGTCCCCGCCGATATCCGCCTCGGACAGCTGCAGACCAACCTCGAACGTGTCCGCACCTTGGCCGCTGCCGACCAGGGCCCGCGTTACGTCATGGTCAACATTCCGGCCGCGCAGCTCGAGGCAGTGGAGGGCGGCCGCGTCGTCCAGCGCCATACCGCAATCGTCGGCAAGATCGATCGTCAGACGCCAATCCTCGATTCCAAGATCCACGAGGTCATTCTCAATCCTTACTGGACCGCGCCGAAGTCGATCATCGAAAAAGACATCATTCCGCTGATGCGCAAGGACCCGACTTATCTGACGCGCAACAAGATTCGCCTCTTCGACCAGCAGGGTCAGGAAGTTCCGCCGGAACAGGTCGACTGGAATACGGATGATGCCGTCAAGCTGATGTTTCGCCAGGATCCGGGCAAGATCAACGCCATGTCGTCGACGAAGATCAATTTCCCGAACCCCTATGCCGTCTATATGCACGACACACCGCAGCAGGGCGTATTCAACAAGCTGATGCGCTTCGAATCGTCCGGCTGTGTCCGCGTCCAGAACGTGCGCGATCTGAATGTATGGTTGCTGCGCGATACGGCGGGCTGGGATCGCCAGACGATGGAAGCGACCATTAAGACCGGCGTCAACACGCCGATCAACGTCAGTAATCCGGTGCCGCTGCACTTCGTCTACGTGACAGCGTGGTCGACCGGCGACGGGGTCGTTCACCTGCGCGACGATATTTACGAGCGTGACGGTCAGGCCGCCCTTTCTATCGGCACGAATACTTGAGCGATTGACCTCTGGATAAGTGGAAAAGACCGCCTTCGGGCGGTCTTTTTGCTGACGAGGGCAATGTCAATTCTCGTGCCCAACTCTCTGGCATCCTTCGGGCTTGTCCCGAGGATCGACCTTGGCGAAAGCCCGGATTGAGCGGGCCTACCTCATTTCCACACCCATGGCGGTTTCCGGCTATTGCTTTTCGTCTCCCGGCCATTGGCCTTGCCGGTTTAAGTATGATAATGCGCCGCAATCACGTAACTGTTCCCACCGGCAAATGAGGTTGAGACACCATGTCGAACGCAGATACCTTTTTCAACGCACCGCTCGAAGAGATCGATCCGGAAATCTTCGGCGCAATCCGCAAGGAACTTGGTCGTCAGCGGCATGAAATCGAGCTGATCGCCTCGGAAAACATCGTCTCTCGTGCCGTGCTCGAAGCCCAGGGCTCGATCATGACCAACAAATATGCCGAGGGGTATCCGGGCAAGCGCTATTATGGCGGCTGCCAATTTGTCGATATTGCCGAAGAACTTGCCATCGAGCGCGCCAAGCAGTTGTTCGGCTGCGAATTCGCGAACGTTCAGCCGAACTCCGGCAGCCAGATGAACCAGGCCGTGTTCCTGGCGCTGCTGCAGCCGGGCGACACGTTCATGGGCCTCGACCTCAATTCTGGCGGCCACCTTACCCACGGCTCGCCGGTCAACATGTCCGGCAAGTGGTTCAACGTCGTTTCCTACGGCGTGCGTGAGGACGATCACCTCCTCGACATGGACGCCATCGAGAAGAAGGCGCATGAGACCAAGCCCAAGCTTATCCTTGCGGGCGGCACGGCCTATTCACGGGTCTGGGACTGGCAGCGCTTCCGCCAGATCGCCGATTCCATCGGCGCTTACCTCATGGTCGACATGGCGCATATCGCGGGTCTCGTTGCTGCCGGCGTACACCCTTCGCCGCTTCCGCACGCGCATGTCGTGACCACCACCACGCACAAGTCGCTGCGCGGTCCACGCGGCGGCATGATCCTCTGCAATGATCCCGAGATCGCCAAGAAGATGAATTCCGCCGTGTTCCCCGGCTTGCAGGGCGGGCCGCTGATGCATGTCATCGCCGCCAAGGCGGTCGCCTTCGGCGAAGCGCTGAAGCCGGACTTCAAGACCTATGGCAAGAACGTCGTCACCAATGCGCAGACGCTTGCCGAGACGCTGAAGAAGAACGGGCTCGACATCGTTTCCGGCGGCACCGACAACCATCTGATGCTCGTCGATCTTCGTCCCAAGAATGCGACCGGCAAGCGTGCCGAGGCCGCGCTCGGCCGCGCCAACATCACCTGCAACAAGAACGGTATTCCGTTCGACCCGGAAAAGCCGTTCGTGACTTCGGGCGTTCGTCTCGGCACGCCTGCCGGCACGACACGCGGATTCGGTCCGGCCGAATTCACCGAAATCGGCAATCTCATTTCCGAAGTGCTCGACGGTCTCAAGGTCGCGAATTCCGATGAGGGCAATGCCGCCGTGGAAAAAGCCGTGCAGCAGAAGGTCATCTCATTGACCGACCGTTTCTCGCTTTACCCCTATCTCGGCTAAGGCGCGCGCCGGATTGAAATGGACGGGCGGGGGGAGTGTGGCGGATCGAACGGTCCGTTCACAGTCCTCTCCGCCCGACCGCTTTTAACTTCGCAAGAAAATCATTATCTTCGAGCCCTGTCTCTTGCGAACATGAAGTTGTTCAGAAAGCTCGTCGATGCGTTGTCCCTATTGCCAATCCGAAGACACCCAGGTGAAAGATTCCCGTCCGGCAGAAGACGGAGCGGTGATCCGGAGAAGACGTGTCTGCTCGGTCTGCGGCGGGCGCTTCACCACCTTTGAGCGCGTGCAGTTGCGCGATCTGACGGTCATCAAAAAGAGTGGCCGCAAGGTCGCCTTCGACCGGGACAAGCTCATGCGTTCGGTGGAAGTTGCGCTGCGCAAGCGTCAGGTCGATCCCGATCGCGTCGAGCGTGCCGTCTCCGGCATCGTACGCCAGCTCGAAAGTTCCGGCGAACCGGAGGTCGCGTCCGACGAGATCGGGCGGCTGGTCATGGATGCGCTGAAAGGCATCGATGACATCGCCTATATCCGCTTTGCCTCGGTCTACCGCAATTTTCGCGAAGCCAGGGATTTCCATGATGTGATCGATGAGATCACCTCTGGCGACACCGTGGCCGAACGGGTCGAGGAAGACTGAACAAATGGCGGCCTCCAAGCTTGACCGCCGCTACATGGAAGCGGCGATACGCCTTTCGCGCACACATCAGGGCCTCACGGGAACCAATCCGTCGGTAGCCACCCTCATTGTCAAGAACGGCGTGATCGTCGGGCGTGGGGTGACCGCGATTGGCGGACGCCCGCATGCGGAGACGCAAGCCTTGGCCGAAGCTGGTGATGAAGCCCGTGGCTCAACCGCCTATGTCACCCTCGAACCCTGTGCCCATCACGGGAAGACGCCGCCCTGCGCCAACGCGCTGGTAACGGCCGGTGTGACCCGCGTCGTTGCTGCGGCCACTGACCCTGACGACCGGGTATCGGGAAAGGGCTATGCCATCCTGCGCGCTGGCGGTATCCAAGTGGAGGAAAACGTCCTGGCGGCGCAGGCGGCGGACTACCTCGCAGGCTACCTCATTCGATCAGCGAGGAAACGCCCGGAAGTGACTCTGAAACTTGCCCTTTCCAGCGACGGTTACATGGGTAGGGCAGGCGAGGGGCAGGTGCCGATCACCGGCAGCGTTTCACGCGCGCAGGTGCATCTGATGCGGGCTGAATCCGACGCTATTCTCGTCGGCATCGGCACGGTGCTCACTGATGATCCGCAATTGACCTGCCGTCTCCCCGGCCTTGAACCGCGCTCGCCGATCCGCATCGTGCTCGACAGCCATCTGCGCCTCCCAATCGACAGCGAACTTGTGCGAACGGCCGCGAGCGTTCCTGTCTGGGTTGCGGCGCGGGCGGATGCTGATCCAGCCAAGCGCCGGGCGCTCGCTGCCGCAGGCTGCAGGATACTGGCGACCGAGACCGATTGCGGCGCAACCGCCCTGCCGGAGCTCCTGGAGGACCTTGCTGCCCAGGGACTTTCAACCGTAATGGTCGAGGGTGGCGCGGCCGTCGCGACGTCGCTGCTCGATGAGAACCTCGTTGACAGGATTGCGCTCTTTGAGGGCGCGGTTGTGATTGGTAGTGAGGCGGGGGTTGCAGGTCCTGATCTCAACCCCCATATCGCGCGTGATTTCAAGCAGCTGAACGAATTTCGCTTTGGGGAAGACCGCTATCGCGAATATGTCAGATCGACCTAGGAAAACATGAATGTTCACAGGTATTGTAACGGATATCGGCCGGATCGGTCAGGTAAAGCCGCTCAACGAGGGCGTGCTGCTGCGCGTTGAAACCAATTATGATCCGCAGACGATCGAAATCGGCGCATCGATCGCCTGTTCCGGCGTCTGCCTGACTGTAACCACCTTGCCGGAAAAGGGTTCGAAGGCCCGCTGGTTCGAGGTCGAGGCGTGGGAAGAGGCGCTGCGCCTTACCAGCATTGCCGGCTGGAAAACCGGCTCGCGCATCAATCTGGAACGATCCTTGAAGCTTGGCGATGAAATGGGAGGACATCTCGTCTCCGGTCATGTCGACGCCATGGCTGAACTCATCAAGCGCGAAGACGAGGGCGATGCCGTCCGGTTCACGCTTCGGGTTCCCGGGCATCTCGCGCGTTTCATCGCGCAGAAGGGCTCGGTTGCCCTGGACGGCACGTCATTGACCGTCAACGGCGTCAATGGCGACGAGTTCGACGTGCTCCTTATCCGCCATTCGCTGGAAGTTACGACCTGGGGCGAGCGCAAGGTTGGCGACAAGGTCAATATCGAGATCGATCAAATGGCGAGATACGCCGCACGACTTGCGGAATACCCGAAATCGGCCTAGGACCAACGCCACCTCATTTCCGTTGGAGCAATCATGTCCAAAAGTCAGGCGCATGCGCCACATCTGTTGATCGTGGAAGCACGATTCTATGACGATCTCGCCGACGCGCTGCTGGCTGGCGCCAAGGGCGCCCTTGACGAGGCGAACGCGACCTATGAGGTGATCACCGTGCCGGGTGCACTGGAGATTCCGGCCGTCATTTCGTTTGCTCTCGATGCTGCTGTCGAAGGCGGCAGGGAATATGATGGCTTCGTCGCCCTCGGGACGGTTATTCGTGGTGAGACGTACCATTTCGATATTGTTGCCAATGAATCGTCGCGTGGTTTGATGGATCTTTCCGTCAATGAAAGCATCGCCATCGGCAATGGCATTCTCACGGTCGAGAACGACGAACAGGCGTGGGCGCGTGCAAAGCGCGGCGAAGGCGACAAGGGCGGCTTCGCGGCGCGTGCTGCATTGACCATGATCGCCATCAAGGAAAAGCTTGGAGCCTGACGATGCCTTCCGCCAAAGACGGGCATAGCCCTGCCGCAAAGACCGCCAACAAGCGTGGCGTTGCCCGCCTTGCCGCCGTGCAGGCCCTTTACCAGATGGACGTTGCCGGTACGGGTGTTCTCGAGGTCGTTGCCGAATATGAGGCGCACCGCCTCGGCAAGGAAGTGGACGGCAACCAATATCTCGATGCAGATCCGCAGTGGTTTCGCGGTATCGTCTCAGGTGTCGTCGCCGAGCAGAAGGTCCTCGATCCGCTCATACATCAGGCACTGCTTGAAGACTGGCCCCTGTCACGGCTCGATTCGACGCTTCGCGCCATCTTGCGCGCCGGGATATGGGAATTGAAGGACCGGGTCGACGTGCCGACGGCCGTCATCGTCTCTGAATATGTCGACATCGCCAAGGCGTTCTACAATGAGGATGAGCCGAAGCTGGTCAACGCCGTTCTCGATCGGCTGGCATTTGAGATTCGCGGTGCAAGCAAGGGCGTAAAGGGCCCGCAGCGGTAGAGGTGCGGCCCTCAGCGGTCGCGCGGTTTGCGCCGTTGGTTGCGATCGATGAGGTAAAGACCGATCAAACCGAATGCGAGTGCCGAGGCGGGCATCACGAGCAACCAGAGAGTTTGAAAGGTAGTCATGTTCTCATCCTCGTCAGAATTGCACTTGCCAAGGAATGAAGCGCGAATGCACCAAGGATACAGAGCGAACTGGTAAACAGCAACAAGCGACTATGGTTGGACGCGCCATTGAAGGTCGCGATCAACGGTGCAAGGCCTCCTACTGCGAATACGGCAACGCCGATGCCATTCAGGAACGTCGCAAACAATTTGATCCGCTCATTGTATACGACGTTCCAAGTTTGCGCACTCTCCGAAATATTTCCCTCGGACGATGGCTGTTTGTCTTTGCCATAACAATCCCTACTTTCGTCGCGCATTCCGCTAAGTTGCGAAAGACCTTGACGGTTTCGCATTTGCTTCGTTACTCCTTACACATACGGTCGCGTCTCTGCCGGCCTGGCAGATTTCGAGTGCCGTACCGAACCTGACCCGGGGAGGGGTTTTTCCGGTCAAAATCTGAGGGAGTGGCATGACAATACTATTTCTGGTCATTGCCTGCGGTCTGCTGTCTATCGTTTACGCTATCTGGGCCACCAAATCGGTGCTCGCGGCGGACCAGGGCAATGCGCGCATGCAAGAAATCGCCGGTGCGATCCGCGAAGGTGCACAGGCCTATCTCACGCGTCAGTACACCACGATCGCCACTGTCGGCATCGTCGTCTTTGTCGCCGTCTGGTATCTCCTGAGCGCGACGGCCGCAATCGGCTTCCTGATCGGCGCGGTGCTTTCCGGCCTCGCCGGCTTCATCGGCATGCACGTCTCCGTCCGCGCCAATGTGCGCACGGCGCAAGCTGCATCCCGCAGTCTGGCTGCCGGTCTCGAGATTGCCTTCAAATCGGGCGCAATCACCGGCATGCTCGTTGCCGGGCTCGCGCTTCTCGGCGTCTCCGTCTATTTCTGGGTACTGACCGGTCCGCTCGGCCTTCCTGCAGCTGATCGCGCGGTAATAGACGCCCTCGTTTCGCTTGGTTTCGGCGCTTCCCTTATTTCGATCTTCGCCCGCCTTGGCGGCGGCATCTTCACCAAGGGTGCAGATGTTGGCGGCGACCTCGTCGGCAAGGTTGAAGCTGGAATTCCCGAAGATGATCCGCGCAACCCCGCAACGATTGCCGACAATGTTGGTGACAATGTCGGCGACTGCGCCGGCATGGCTGCCGATCTCTTCGAGACCTACGCCGTGACGATCGTCGCAACGATGGTGCTTGCCGCGATTTTCTTCGGCGCGACGCCTGTTCTCGGGCAGGTCATGCTCTATCCGCTGGCCATCTGCGGTGCCTGCATCATCACCTCGATTGCCGGCACGTTCTTCGTAAAGCTCGGCGCCAACAACTCCATCATGGGTGCCCTCTACAAGGGCCTGATCGTGACGGGGCTCCTGTCGATCGTCGGCCTCGCCGTCGCAACGTCGATGACCGTCGGCTGGGGCGAGTTTGGCACCGTGGCCGGGCGAGCCATCACCGGCACGAACCTCTTCTTCTGCGGTATTATCGGTCTCGTCGTAACCGGCCTGATTGTCGTGATCACCGAATATTATACCGGCACCAATAAGCGTCCGGTGAATTCGATCGCCCAGGCATCGATCACCGGTCACGGCACCAACGTGATCCAGGGCTTGGCCGTTTCGCTTGAGTCGACCGCTTTGCCGGCGCTCGTCATTGTCGGCGGCATCATCTCCACCTATCAGCTCGCCGGCCTCTTCGGGACCGGTATTGCGGTGACGGCGATGCTCGGCATTGCCGGCATGATCGTTGCGCTCGATGCATTCGGCCCGGTAACGGACAATGCCGGCGGCATCGCCGAAATGTCCGGCCTTGATCCGGACGTGCGCAAATCCACCGATGCTCTCGACGCCGTTGGCAATACGACGAAGGCCGTCACCAAGGGCTACGCCATCGGCTCTGCCGGCCTTGGCGCGCTGGTGTTGTTTGCAGCCTATAGCAACGACCTTCAATACTTCATCAGCGAGGCCAACAAGGAAGGCGCGACGGCATTCAGCTACTTCAAGGGTATCGGGGCGGTCTCCTTCGACCTTTCCAATCCCTATGTCGTTGCAGGCCTCATCTTCGGCGGCCTCATTCCCTACCTTTTCGGCGGCATTGCAATGACAGCAGTCGGCCGTGCGGCGGGATCAGTGGTCGAGGAGGTGCGTCGCCAGTTCCGGGAAAAGCCTGGCATCATGCTCGGCACCGAACGGCCTGACTATGCGCGTGCCGTCGATATTCTGACCAAGGCGGCGATCCGGGAAATGGTTGTTCCGTCGCTGCTGCCGGTGCTTGCGCCGCTCGTGGTTTACTTCGGCGTGCTGCTGATATCGGGTTCCAAGGCTTCCGCCTTTGCGGCGCTGGGTGCCTCGCTGCTCGGCGTCATCATCAATGGCATCTTCGTTGCGATATCGATGACCTCGGGTGGCGGTGCCTGGGATAACGCCAAGAAGTCGTTTGAGGACGGCTTTGTCGGCAAGGACGGCACCCGCCATATGAAGGGCTCGGAGGCACATAAAGCGTCCGTAACCGGCGATACCGTTGGCGATCCATACAAGGATACGGCGGGTCCCGCCGTCAATCCGGCGATCAAGATCACCAACATCGTGGCCTTGCTGCTCTTGGCCGTGCTGGCTCACTGACACCTGCCAGCGAAAACGAAAAACCCGCGAAGTTGCTTCGCGGGTTTTTCATTTGTGCCTCGCAAAAGCGCGGTCGCCGGATCAGTCCGGGGCGCCGCCGGTTGGCGTGCGGCCGGCGCTCGGCAGCGCGCTTGGAGTCTTGCTGACACCCTGCAGCATCTGCCCGAGGAAGGAGAGGTCCTTGCCGCCAGTCGGGGTCGTGCGCGAGATGAAGTCGAAAACTTTGCCGTCCTGCAGACCATAATTGGAGATACTGGAAACCTTGCCATCCTTGTCGAAATAGACCGCAAGGATGCGCCGGTCAGTCACGCGAGGCATCATGAAGGCAACTGAACGCTGACGCTTCTGTGAAATATAATAGAAGACTTCATTGTCGAAGGTCGCGGTGGTCGAGGGGCTACCAAGTGACAGGATGACCTGTTCGCGGCTTGAGCCAACCGGCACGAATTCGAGCGCCTTCTCGTCGAGAACATAGCCCTGCGTCAAGGTCTCTGTCGGTGCGAGCTTGAGGGCGGCAGTGTTGCAGCCGGACACCCCGGCAGCCAAAATAAGTGTTCCAACGAGAACGCACTCACGCGTACGCTCGGTCTTGAAAATCCGCTGCAGCAACGACATCTCCATTTGAATCTGGGCGCAAGTCTTTCGCTGCCCGCAGAAACTCGGTAAACCACCTTGAACTCCGATGCAACACGGCAAAAGTGCTGCGAGGAAGACTCAAGTCAAGGCACAACTCTATGATTCTCAGTCTATTTAGCCGCAAGGCAAAAGCAAATGAGGCGATTACAATTGCCCTCTACGATGCGATCGTGGCAGCGGCGCGGCAGCCGTATTTTTATTCTGACCTTGAAGTGCCGGATACTCCGCTCGGACGCTACGAGATGTTGTCTCTGCATGTTTTCCTGTTCATGCGCCGCATCAAGGACAGGGGCCCCGCGCTGAAGCCCGTTGGCCAGGAGGTTACCGACGAGTTCTTCCGCGATGTCGACCATTCGCTGCGCGAATTGGGCATCGGTGATTCCGGCGTGCCGAAGCGAATGAAGAAACTTGCGCGCATGTTCTATGGGCGCATCGAGTCGTATGATCGCGCATTGGAAACGAATGACCATCCGGCGCTCATCGCGGCGCTCGCCCGCAATGTGCGTCCGGACAGTGAGGGTTGGGCAGGCGCGCCCGCGCTAGCCGCCTATGTCGAACGCACGGTACGCCACCTCGATGGGCAATCGGATGATGATATCGTGGCCGGAAGGGTTACGTTTCCTGATGCCAGCACCGACGATACGCCGCTTTGATAGGAGGAAATGCGATGTCGAGAAACTCGGATGGAACCCTAAGTTATCCGGTCTCAGTGCAGCGGCTTCCGCAGAAAGGCCTCAACGTCAAAATCGAGGCGGATAAAAAAGAGCGTGACGCCATGCGCGATTTTCACGAGTTGGAAGATGTTAAATCCTTCAAGGCGGACCTGCAGGTGGTACCGTGGAAGAAGGACGGGATCCGCGTTCGCGGGAAGGTCCATGCGGAAATCGTCCAGGCTTGCGTCGTGACACTGGAGCCGATCGAAACCAGAATCGATACGGACATCGACACGCTCTTCGTACCGGAGAATTCGCGACTCGCACGTCTTCCGCTCGATGAGAATGGCGAACTGATCATCAGTGCGGACGGCCCTGACATACCTGAGACATTTTCCGGCGATAAGCTCGACGTTGGGGCAATCGCTGAAGAATTCTTCGAATTGGCTGTCGATCCGTATCCGCGCAAGGAGGGCGTGGAGGCTGCGCCGCCCTTCGTTGTTGACGTCGGATCGGATGATGAGGAAGACGTAAAGCCAGCCAACCCGTTTGCGGCTCTCAAGGATTGGAAACAGAAGACTTGATCGCTATCTCATCCTGCGGGTAGATGGTGTCAGGGAGTTGAGACAAGACCAAGGATTGGGACGAGTATTCAAGCTTATTGGGTCGAGCGCGCCTATGATTGGGCAGAAATCAGTTGTGCGCCTACGCAAAATGTCTATTTTCCCCGAGTCTTTTCAAAGAACGCCATGCACAGGCACTGAACCAGACAGGACAATCGAGAGTGATCAGAATTTCCATTGACGCCATGGGCGGTGATTTCGGTCCAGAGGTCGTCATCCCCGGCATGGCAACGGCGCTGGAGCGCCATCCTGACATCAGGTTCGTGGTCTTTGGGCGTGAGGCGGAGGTGGCTCCGATCCTTGCCCGCCACCAGGCATTGTCCAATGCATCGACCCTGCATCATTGCGACGTTGCCGTACGCATGGATGAAAAGCCGAGCCAGGCCTTACGCAACGGGCGTTGGAAATCCTCGATGTGGCGATCGATCGAGGCGGTGAAGACCGGCGAGGCGGATGTTTGCGTTTCGGCCGGCAATACCGGCGCCCTGATGGCGATGTCGAAATTTTGCCTGCGTACAATGGCGAATGTCGAGCGTCCGGCGATTGCCGGTATCTGGCCGACCCTGAAGGGCGAGAGCATTGTTCTCGACATTGGTGCAACGATTGGCGCCGACGCCCAGCAGCTTGTCGATTATGCGGTCATGGGCGCGGCCATGGCCCGTTCGCTCTTTGAAATCAAGCGTCCGACGATCGGCCTGCTCAACGTAGGCGTTGAAGAGATCAAGGGACAAGACGACGTCAAGGATGCTGCGCGGATCCTGCGCGAGATACCTTTGCCCACGCTCGAATATTACGGTTTTGTCGAAGGCAACGACATCGGCAAGGGTACGGTCGATGTCGTCGTGACCGAAGGGTTCGCCGGTAACATAGCCCTGAAAGCGGCTGAAGGCACGGCCAAGCAGTACACCCAGTATTTGCGCGATGCGATGAACCGCACGCTGATGGCGAAAATCGGCTACCTCTTTGCCAAAAGCGCTTTTGATCGCATGCGGGAGAAGATGGACCCGCGCAAGACCAATGGCGGCGTCTTCCTTGGCCTCAACGGCGTCGTCATCAAGAGCCATGGCGGTACCGACGCTCTCGGCTTTGCTTCAGCGATCGACGTCGGCTATGACATGGCCCACAACAAGCTTTTGGACAAGATCGCGGCGGATCTTACCCATTTCCATAAGAGCCCGGTCGGTGTGGCTTTCAAGGATGAAACCGAAAGCGACGCCGAGGTTGAAATAGAACAGGGAAGTAAATGATCCGTTCCGTTGTTAAAGGTATAGGGGCGGCCACGCCGGCGCGCCTGGTAAAGAATTCTGATCTCGAAGGCATTGTCGAAACTTCGGACGAATGGATCGTCCAGCGCACCGGCATCAGGCAGCGTTACATTGCGGGTGAGGGTGAAACCACCGCATCGCTGGGCGAGGCGGCAGCGCGCGCCGCTCTCGACAATGCGGGCATGACGCCGGCAGACATCGACCTCATCATTCTCGCAACTTCGACTCCCGACAATACGTTTCCGGCTACGGCGGTCAATATCCAGGCCCGGCTCGGCATGACGCACGGTTTTGCATTCGACATGCAGGCGGTCTGCTCCGGATTCGTCTACGCGGTTGCAACAGCCGACCTTTATATTCGCGGCGGCATGGCAAAGCGCGTTTTGGTGATCGGCTCCGAGACATTCTCGCGCATCCTCGACTGGAATGACCGCACGACCTGTGTGCTGTTCGGTGACGGCGCCGGTGCCATCATCCTCGAGGCCAATGAAGGCCGTGGGCTTACCTCCGATCGCGGCGTGCTGACCGCCAATTTGCGCTCCGACGGCTCGCACAAGGACAAGCTTTATGTCGATGGCGGACCGTCGACGACACAGACTGTCGGCCACCTGCGGATGGAGGGCAGGGAGGTCTTCAAGCATGCGGTCGGCATGATCACGGACGTGATCGAAGCCTCGTTTTCCGAGGCCGGAATTACTGCCGAGGACATCGACTGGTTCGTGCCGCACCAGGCCAACAAACGCATCATCGACGCCTCCGCAAAGAAGCTGCATCTGGCCGAAGAAAAGGTTGTCATCACCGTTGACCGGCACGGAAATACATCAGCCGCTTCAGTACCCTTAGCACTCGCGACGGCTGTTGCGGACGGGCGTATCAAGCAAGGCGATCTCGTGCTGCTCGAGGCCATGGGCGGGGGCTTTACGTGGGGTGCAGTTCTGCTACGCTGGTAGCAGGACGACCGGGTCCGTGGATTGGCCGACGAACTCTTCCAAGCTGCTTGCCCGATCGGTTTTCATCCTATAACTTCCGCTATCACCTGGTAGATTTGCAACAAACGAGAGCTTTGAGATCGTATGGGGGGTAAGACCATTACGCGTGCTGATCTGGCCGAGGCGGTCTACCGCAAGGTAGGACTTTCGCGAACGGAGTCAGCTTCACTCGTCGAAACAATCCTCGATGAGGTATGTGACGCAATTGTTCGTGGCGAGACAGTTAAATTGTCGTCGTTCGCCACGTTCCAGGTAAGGGACAAGAATGAACGCATCGGGCGCAATCCGAAGACCGGGGAAGAAGTCCCGATCCTGCCGCGCAGGGTAATGACGTTCAAGGCATCCAACGTGCTCAAGCAGCGGATTCTCCGCTCCCACCAGACACGCAAAAAGAAATCAGCCTGAATTCGGGCGATTCCGCAACTTTAAGCGTCCTTTTACGCGAGATTGCTGTGAGGTAGTCTCGCGTTCCGCTTGAATTATGCATTGCAAATCGCTGAAAATGGAGGTCGAATCAGATTTTCTCCTGAAAGGGTGAAAACATGGACAAAAGCCCCGACGCATTCAGAACCATCAGCGAAGTCGCGGAAGATCTCGATCTGCCCCAGCATGTCCTGCGCTTCTGGGAAACGCGGTTCACGCACATAAAGCCGATGAAACGCGGTGGGGGCAGGCGCTATTACCGTCCGCTCGATGTGGACCTCCTCAAGGGCATCCGCCATCTCCTTTACGATCAGGGCTATACGATCAAGGGCGTGCAGCGTCTTCTACGTGAAAACGGAACGCAGTTCATCATTGCGCTTGGCAGCGGCGATACGGCGGCAGCGGAAGCGATAAGCCAGCAAAAGCAGGCCAATGCCCGCCAGGAGGAAGCGCTTGCAGCCGAACAGGATCGGGTCGATGCTGCCGAGGAAGCCGCGGTCATGGGAACGCCGAAACCTGCGGCCCACGGGCGCCGGCTCTTCGGCCTGATCAAGGGCGAGGAAGAAGGGCCTGTTGCGGCCGATGGCAAGCGCCTGTCCAAGGACAACCGCACGCTTCTGCAGGAGACCCTGTTCGACCTCTTGGAATGCAAACGTCTGCTCGATCAGGTTCGATAAGCCCACAAAAAAAGCCCAGCTTTCATCGGAATGAAAGCTGGGACTTGGGGGTTGGGCCGTGGGGTGCGGCCTTGCTGGTTGGGAACCAGCACCTATAAAATGCCTATCTGGCGGATTGGTTCCGAAGAACCAGCAATAATTTTTAACGCGCCAGCATGCCGATAATGACGCCAAGTCCGGCGATGATCATCAGCGTTGAAACCGAGTTCTGGGTCGGCGTATCGGCGATCTGCCGCGCCTTATGCCCGAGGCCGATAGCAGCACGGCGGCCGCGCTCCCGCAGATCGTCGAGCGTCGATGTCTCGTCGTCATCATCGTCGTCGCTAAAATCGTCGAGCAGCTCCACGCCCTTGTCAGCCAAGGTCTTGGTGATGGCGGCAAGATCGCGCTTCAACTCGGCAATTTCGGCCTTGAGGCGAACCTTGTCCGCCTCATTCTCAATGGTTGTTTCATCCATGGCGCTTCGGTCCTTCTATCGCCGAGCGAGCAGGCCGACCAGCACCGCTGCGCCAGCCAGGATTGCGATGGTAGCCACGGGATTTTCGCGCGCTGTGGCGGCTGCATGTTTCGCTTGCTTCGTCGCAATGCGCTTTACTTCATCAAATCGTTCACTGCTCAAATCGGGAAGACTTGCGGAGATCTTGGAAATTTCCTTGCGCAGGGCAGCGATCTGCGCCTCTACATCACCTTGAATATCGTCCGCATTCTTTGAAAACATTGCCATTTTTGGGAGCTCCTATTACTGACACAGCTATAACGACCGCGCCTCGCGAATGTTCCGCGCTAATTGCCTGCGTGCCGGTCGTTTGCTCTTTCATCCCTGGGTTTTACCGCGCATCAACCCGGGGTCGAGGACGGAAACCTACCGCCACATTGCCCGCATTTTTGCGGCGACATCGACGCGTTGGCTGCGAACATCCTTGGCGCGCGCCTCCTGATCCCGGTTGTGCACCGGCCACGGCCGATTCTCGAAATACTGCAGCAAAGTTGCCGGGATGAAGCGCGTGCGCGACGCGTAGACGTGACGATCGCCGAGTGAATTCTGGCCGTGTGTGAAGAAACGCTGCGGCAGGACGAGGTGGAGGCTATCCTTGGCACGCGTCATCGCCACATAGAGCAGGCGGCGCTCTTCCTCGAGTTCGGCCGTCGTTCCGGCGCCGAGGTCGGACGGAATGCAGCCATCGACAGCATTGAGGATAAACACGGATTTCCATTCCTGTCCCTTGGCGGAATGGATCGTCGACAGGATAAGGTAGTCCTCGTCAAGCAGCGGAACGCCCGATTGGTCACTCGTCGCATCCGGTGGATCGAGGGTGAGTTCGGTGAGGAAACGCTCGCGAGACGCATAGCCCGCGGCGATCTGTTCGAGTTGCAGCAGATCCGTCTTGCGTACTTCGGCATCCTCGTGAATGCGGTCGAGATGCGGTTCGTACCAGGCGCGCGCTCGCTCGAGCTCGGCAGGCCAGCCTGTCGTTCCGCGCTTCAAATCGTTCAGCGCATCGACGAAAGCTGACCAGTCATTGCCCGCCCGGGGAGGCGCGGCGATCTGCGCGAGCGCGCCAAGCGGGTTGGACTGCTCGGCCATTTCATCGAGAACGCGGCGCGCCGCGGTCGGGCCGACGCCTGGGATGATCTGCATCAGCCGAAAGCCCGCAACGCGGTCGCGTGGGTTTTGCGCAAAGCGCAACAAGGCAAGCATATCCTTCACATGGGCGCTGTCGAGGAACTTGAGGCCGCCGAACTTGACGAAAGGAATGTTGCGTCGCGTCAGTTCGACTTCCAATGGGCCGCTGTGGTGCGACGTCCTGAAAAGCACGGCCTGCTGTTTCAGCAACGTTCCCGTCTCGCGATTTTCGAGTACCTGTTCGACGATGTAGCGGGCCTGGTCTGCCTCATCCTTGACGCTCACCATGCGCGGCCGCTCCGCCGATTCGCGCTCGCTCCAGAGGTTCTTGGTAAAGCGTTCTCGCGCCAGATCGATCACGCCGTTGGCTGCGGCAAGGATCGGCCGGGTCGAGCGATAGTTACGGTCAAGGGTGACGATGCTCGCCTGCGGTGTGAAGGTGGCAGGAAAATCAAGGATGTTGCGTACGGTCGCTGCGCGAAATGAATAGATCGATTGCGCATCATCGCCAACGACCGTCAAACCGACGCCGGCCGGCCGCAAGGCCAGAAGAATCGAGGCCTGCAGCCGGTTGGTGTCCTGGTATTCATCGACGAGAACGTGATCCCAGCGGCAGCCCATATCGTCGGCGAGCATCGGATCGCCGACGGTTTGCGCCCAGTAGAGCAGCAGGTCGTCATAATCGAGTACGTTCTGCAGCTGCTTGGCTTCGACATAGGCGGCAAAGAGCTCGCGCAGCTGTTTCTCCCACCCGGCCACCCAGGGAAAGAATGCCTGCAGCACCTCAGCGAGCGGCACTTCCGAGTTGACGACGCGCGAATAGATGGCAAGGCATGTTCCCTTGGTCGGAAAGCGGCTTTCCGTCTTGGAGAAACCGAGTTCGTGGCGAACAAGGTTCATGAGATCGGCGCTGTCTTCACGGTCGTGGATCGTAAAGTCGGGATTGAGGCCGATCTGTTCGGCATAATCGCGCAGCAGGCGCGCGCCAATGCCATGAAACGTGCCCGCCCATGCGAGCGCGTCGGTCATGATTGCGGCGTTTGCGCCCAATACCTGCGTACAGATGCGCTCCACCCGCCGCGCCATTTCCGAGGCAGCCCGGCGTGAGAAGGTCATCAGAAGAATGCGACGTGGATCGGTGCCCTTGACGATGAGATGCGCCACGCGGTGGGCAAGCGTGTTGGTTTTACCGGATCCGGCGCCGGCAATGACAAGCAACGGCCCGCCAATGGTCGATGGAAGCAACTCCGTTCCATATTCGACGGCAAGCCGCTGTTCGGGGTTAAGTTTTTCCAGATAGGCAGCGCCCATAGTCCCTCATTGCGGCAAGCCGGTCGGCTGCGTAGCGGCAGCGGTGAGTCGTTGCGCAAGACTACTCCAGCTTGGCTTGCGAACAAATGAAGAACTTTCGCGTTCGGCGTGTAGTCGCGAGAATTTCGACCGGCGAAAGGTCGATAGAGCCGAAGTGGCTAATCGCCGACGAACGTGACCGTCTCGGCGAGTGGCGCGCGGCCTGTACGGGGATAATTCACCGTAGGGTCTTCGTACCCGATCGACATGCCGCAGAAGAGGATGAGACCGTCCGGAGGTGACAGGGCCTCGGCCACCGACTCGCGGACCTGCGACCACGCCATCTGCGTGCAACTGTGCAGGCCCTCGGCGCGGAGCAATAACATCACGGTCTGCAGATACATGCCGACGTCAGCCCATTGGGGCAGGCCCAGATCGCGGTCGATATAGCAGAACAGCGCGGCTGGCGCACCGAAGCAGTTCCAGTTGGCAATGGCTGCCCGCTGGCGCGCCTCCCAGTCCTCGCGCGCAATGCCGAGCGCGCTGTAACGCTCCTTGCCGAAGGCGGACCGGCGCTCCGCGTAGGGGGACTTTAACACGGGCGGGTACATCTCGTACTGTCGCTCATCCCAAGGGTCGCCGTGGGCCACGCGCTCGACGGCGTCGGTCTTGAGTTCAGCCAACGGCGCGCCGGTCATTACATAGGTATTCCACGGCTGGATATTCGATCCGGACGGAGCCCAGGCCGCGGCGGACAGCACGCGCTCGAGCAATTCCCTCGACACAGGCTCGTCTTTGAATCCGCGCACCGCCCGTCGGCTTGCAACTGCCTCATACACATCCATGATGGCCTCCATACCGCGATGCGTTTTTTACTTTTTTTGCAATGGAGGTTGTAATCACACCGTGGTCTGGGAGGCCTAAATCAAACGTTTAGCGACCTCATGCGTGTGAGGGCATTGCCACAGGCCCTTGGTCCTATCGAGCATCGCCAACATCAGGGGCTTCTATGTTCCTATGCCGGCGCTATCAGCCTGGCCCAGCTCAAGTTGCCGAATTATTTTCATCACTGCGGTTGAAGACCAATTGTCCGCGGATGGAGGATGAAAGGGCGAAATATCCAGGAGGGATGCTATGTCCCGTGAAGTCAGCTTCGGATTGGCTGATTTAAGGCTGGAAACAAAATCGGAGATCCTGGTCGCTTGATCGCGCTTGTCCGGTTTAGGGCGATACCGCTTTCGGGGTGGCTGCATGGCTGTTGGGGTCTTGGGGCAAAGTGATTCGGAGATCGGATTTTGTCGGCTCACGACGATCCACACAACCTGATGCCGAGGAATTCTTGGTGGAGGAGGGTACCGATCATGCACGGCGTCCCATTGGAGCGTCGCGGGACCTTTGGTGCCGGTCTATTCCACGGCGTGCATTACTGTGCAGTTTGTTCTTTTTCTTACGTTTGGGGTATTGCTAAAAAAAGTCCAGTAATCTAGGGCTTTCAGCGGTTCGGAGTGTAGCGCAGCCCGGTAGCGCACTTGACTGGGGGTCAAGGGGTCGTGGGTTCGAATCCCGCCACTCCGACCATTATCTCCACAATAGGTGTTGAGCAGCTCGTCCCCCCAGGTCGATTTTTGCCGCATGAATCTTGTCGGCAGTCGCGGGCGGAAAGTCAGGATAATTCCCTGATGAGTTTCAATCTGATCGCCAGCGCAAAATCCTCGAACTTTCGTATGTTCATTACAAACCGTTCGGAACCGAGGATGACCCGGTCGTTGTAATAATCCGCGAGATCGGTCTCTTCATCGGAGATTGCCAAGGCATTGATGGTAACGCCCATCTCTTGAGCACGTTGGCGTGCCTGAAGCAGGGAAACCGAGCGCCTCCGTCTTGGTCTTGTCGTTTCCATGCCGTCGCCGGAAATATCGACGATCCGCCGTCTCGCGCATGCATGCGATCCCGACAGGAGCTCGAGCGCGACCCAAAGACCGTCACCTATATCGGTGTTGCCGAAGACCACCCGCACGCTTTTCTCGATCTCGTCGGCAAACTTTTGCGAAGGCTCGATGCCGTCCATGACGGTCCAGTCGATGATCTGCGCTGGAAACTCGCCATCTCCCCAAAAGACCGCTGCAACCGCCACGGTGCCGGATGCCCTTATGGCAGACAGGACCTGGCTGTCGCGGAACGCCGCGACGATCGCCGATTTCTGGAATTCGTACTCCTCGTCGCTAATGCTGCCTGAGCCATCGACCGCCAGCACCAGCGCGGTATCGACGCATGCGTACGACCGCGAAGAAGTGACGATGGCAGCCAAGGTCACCACCGCAAAGAGCAACGCCTTATGCATGGACCACCCCCGTGGTGCGCTCTGACGGAAGCCGTCATCGTAACATGCACGATGGACGAACACTCTCCCCCCAAATGGGTTAAAGGGGCGGGCGACGCGTTTTGGCAAGTCGGCAAAAATATTATGAGTGGTTCAAATTGTAGTGGTGCGATTTAGCAATTTAAAAACCTCGGCATTGTACAAGCGCTTCTATGGAACACTCACCAAACTACTACGTCATCGGTCTCACCAGCATGCTGGTCCTATGGGTATCGATCCTGATGCTGCTGCGCACCGCGGGAATGTAGCCTCTGCGGGCACGTCGGAGGCTTGATCCGCCTGCATGGGCGTCGGCAGCCGCTTCGTCGTAGCGTTACTTCCAGACTTCGATCTTCGCGATCTTGTTGTCCTTGGTCATCGTCAACTTATATTGCTCGAACCGGGTCTTGTCGTCGCAGGTGACGCGCACGACCGTCGGGCCCGTCGAAGACAATACCTTGTCGACATAGGCGTTCGATACCTGATCGCACCAGAATCCCGCGTTGCGGATCGCGCGGGCGGTCCGGCGCTCCAGCATGTTCTTTTCCATCGTTTGCGCCTCAGCCAGGTTTGCGATGCACAAGAAAGCAACGAGAGCCGCAAGGATGAATTTCATGCTCTAACCCCAAGCAAAAGTGGATCTATTCAGGTGGAGATCCGACCGAACAGGCTATTGCCGTCGCCAAGAAGATGCTCGGCACTATGCCGAATTGCAACGATGTTACTGTAACAACTTTGACGCGGCACTTTATTTGACCGAACATCGGACGGGCAACCAGGGTGCCTCCCTCCGATTGCCCCACCCGAGCGGGCCCGGCAATTGATGGCTGATCTCCCTTGCCAGCATGACCGCTTCGGCGGGCGATTCCGGGTTCGCTCGGGTGCATTGATACAGCAATTTATTCGTAACGCAGTTCGGCATATTGTGGGGCATAGTGAAAGAAATTTGTTGGGGGCGGGTTGATGGGTAGTGTTGTGTTTCGGGTATGGGCGGCGAGAGCGGCCGCGCTCTTTGCACTGGGCCTGATCGCCTTCATAGGCTGTGCCGCAACTGCCCGCGCGCAGACGGCGCCTACGCCGCCTCCCGCGAAAGTCGAACAGATTTTGAAGCTCCTGGACGATCCCGAGGTCAAGGCGTGGCTCGAGAAAAAGAATGCCGCGCCGGCAACGGAAGAGTCGATGGGCGCCTCGGCGAATGATTTCATGAAGTGGTCCAACGCGATCCGCGCGCATTTACGCGGGATCGGCGAGGCTATTCCGGAAGTGCCGGGCGAGTTCGAGGAAGCTAGCGACACGATCATGACCGAAGTGCATGGTCGCGGACCGGGGGCCATCCTCGTTCTGTTCGCGGGCTTTGCCGCGCTTGGATTCGGCGCCGAGTTTATTTTCCGACGCCTGGTGGGCCGCGCCCATGAACGTAGCCTTGCCAACGTCACCGAGGCCCGTACGACAGCGCGCCATCACGTGATCGGCAAGGCGATATTCATCGCCATTGCGCCGCTCGTTGTCTTTGCAATCGCCAGCGTCGGCGCATTTCTTGCCTTCACCTGGCCGCCGCTGCTTTCCCAATTGGTGCTGCCATTGCTGATTGCGCTCATTGCCTGGCGCGCCATCATGCAGATAACGGCGGTCCTTCTCGGCACGCACCGCGCCTATGCGAGCGACGGCGTGCACCCGCAACTGCGCTTGATCCCCATGGACGACGTCAAGGCGAAATTCTGGTATCCGCGCGTCGGTGCATTTGCCTTCATTTTCTTCGCCGGTTGGGCTTTGGCCGGCCTGATGGACGTTCTGAATTTCACGCCGAACGTTCGAAGTCTTCTGGTCTACATTCTCGGCCTTGGTCTGCTCGCAATTGCGATCGAAGCAGTATGGCGCCGCCCGGAAGCGCCAACGGAATCAAAGGTCTATCGTTTGAAGGAATGGTTGCTCACCTTCTACTTGTGCGTCCTTTGGCTGCTTTGGATCGCGGGCCTCGGCATCTTGCTCTGGGTCGGTATCTACGCGCTTGTGCTTCCCCCGATCTTGCGCGCGACGAGCGCGATCGTTCGCTCCTTCTTCGGGAGCGATGAAGAGGCGGCCAAGTCGCGCAGTGCGATTTTCGAAGTGCTCATGGAGCGCGGGGCGCGCGCCATCGTCATCATTATCGCGGTCGCCTGGCTCGCATCGGTTGCAAGGTTCCGCGCTAGCGGCCTTATGGGCGACGAAAGCGCTACGCGCCTCATTCGTGGGGTTTTGAGCGGCGTGGTCATTCTGCTTGCGGCCGATCTTCTCTGGCAATTGGCGAAGGGCCTGATCAATCGGCGTATCGAACGTGCACGCATTGAAGGGGGCGACGAGGCCGAGCTTGCCCGCAGCGGACGTCTGCTGACACTCCTGCCGATCCTGCGCAATTTCCTCGCCGTGCTGATCGTGACTATCGCGGTCATGATGGTGCTTTCCGGCCTCGGCGTCGAAATCGGGCCGTTGATCGCCGGTGCCGGCATCTTTGGCGTTGCCATCGGCTTTGGCTCGCAATCGCTGGTGAAGGATGTCATCAGCGGCGTCTTCTATATGACCGACGATGCGTTTCGTGTTGGCGAATATATCCAGAGCGGCAGCTACAAGGGCACTGTCGAGTCGTTCAGCATTCGTTCGGTAAAGCTGCGACACCACAGGGGTCCAATCTTCACGGTTCCTTTCGGAACGCTCGGCGCGGTGCAGAACATGAGCCGCGACTGGGTGATCGACAAGTTCCTGATTTCCGTCAACTACGACACCGACATTGCCAAGGTCAAAAAGGTGGTGAAGGGGGTAGGGGCTGCCTTGCTGGACGATCCGGAAATGGGTCCACAGATCATAGAAACCGTGAAGATGAAGGGCGTGGAAGCCTTCGGCGACTACGGCATCAACTTAAGCTTTGCCATGATGACCAAGCCCGGGCATCAATCCACCATTCGCCGCCGCGCTTATGCGATGATCCGCGAAGCCTTTGCCGAAAATGGCATTGGTTTCGCTTCCCCGACTGTCCAGGTCGCCGGAAACGAGGATCACTCCGCGACCTCCGCCGCGGCCGCCCGCGACACGTTGAACCGCAAGAAGGCGGCAGAGGCGGCGAAGGCAGCTGAAGGCGAGGGCTGAAGCTCAGTTCGGTTCAGGGCGCAATAGTGTCCGCACCGATACGCTTGCGCCGCATGATGACGGCATCGACCGCAAATTCAGCCATTGCCGTTGCATCGCGGTTGCCGATGATGAATGCCGCCCGGACGAAACGTGCGAGCGTATTGAGCTCGGGATCATTCTTGTCGGAAAGGCCGAGCCTCTTGGCGGCGTTGTCGAGGGCGAACTGCATGAGTTCGCCGTCCACTTTCGAATAGTTAGGATTGTCATCGTCGAAAAAGGTCAACGGCGGTCCACCCTCGATATTGGCGTCTCGTTTCCCCCCGAACGCCTGGAGAAGATTTATAAATCAAAATGTTTAAATTGCCACAGCCTTATGCCGGAAAACTCGACCTTCGGTTCTGGTAGCGCGTTTCCAGCGCGACGCAGCCCCAGATAATGCCCACCAGTAGCCAGAAATGCCGCCAGTGGTCAGTGTCGATGATATTGCCGATTGCCACATGGGCGACATAGGCGAGGTAGGCGCACAGCAAATAGGGCTGCCATGGCCGCTCGCGAAAGAGAATTCGAAGGCCAAATCCGAGCGTCAGCATGGTCAGGGTCAGATAGCTGATGAAGCCGATCCAGCCATAGTCGAGCGAAGCCTTCAGCCAGATATTGTGCGTGTCTTCGCCGAAGATTGGGCCGAACTCAAGTGGACCGATCCCGAGTGGGCGATCGATCGACATCAACAGCCCATACCAATGGCGGGCAAAGCGTCCGAACTGGGCTTCATCATAATCCTGGACCAGCTGGGCGCGCGCCGTGAAGAGCTCGGAGACGCTTGGTATCTGCAGGGCGATGAGGACGGCAAGCAGAACGAACACGACCGCAAGGCCGGCAAGCACGATGATCCGCAGGCGAAATTTCGGGCTGGGGTTGCGAATGAAGAGGACGAAGGCGACGCCGGCGATCATGAACACCGCCATGCCCCAGGCCGCTCGCGAGAAGGAAAGAAATACACCGAGCGTTATGATCAGGATCGGAACGAGCCGGACGGGCAGGGCGCGCAGATCACCGACCAGAACGCCGTGAACCAGCCAGGCAAGCGGCAGCATCAGGAACGGCCCGAAGACGTTGGGGTCCTGGAATGCGCCCATGGCGCGGCCGTAGCGGGTAAATATATCCGCGCCGGGAAACGCGTCGAAATAGCCGAGAATGCCGAGCAGCGACGTGCACACCGCTGAAAGAATGTAGGCCTTGAACATCACCGACAAGATTCGTTCGTTGGCATTGATGATGGCAGCGTAGAAAACGGCGGTGAGGCAAAGAAACAGCGATACGGCAATATACATTGGCGCTGTCTTCAGCTCGGGCATCTGGCCCATGGAAATCACGCCGCCGACATTGAATACGACTAGGATCGCCAGCAGCACGGCAACGGTGCGCGACAACCGAAGGCCGAAAAGCGCCCAGATGCCGATAAGCCCGGCCATATAGAGTTCATAGGGCGCCGGCTCGTCGATGACGAAGCCGCTCAGAAACACCCCAAGCCCCACAGCAAACGTCGAGATAAGCCCGATCAGGGCGCGGTTCTTTAGCGCGTGTTTCGCCTTGTCAGCTTCACTCGGGGTCGTGATTGCGCTCAATAGGCGTTGTCCGTGTTGAGGAGGCGGATCGGCGTCAGGAACAGGATCTTGAGGTCGAACCAGAGCGACCAGTTTTCGATGTAGTAGAGGTCGAACTCGGTGCGCATCTTGATCTTTTCATCAGAATCGACCTCGCCGCGCCAGCCATTGATCTGGGCCCAGCCGGTGACGCCGGGCTTCACCCGGTGGCGGGCGAAGTAACCGTCGACGACTTCATGATAAAGGAGATTGCGGGTGTGGGCGTAGACGGCATGCGGACGCGGGCCGACGAGCGAGAGCGTACCCATCAGCGAGTTGAAGAACTGCGGCAGTTCATCGATCGAACTCTTGCGGATGAAACGGCCAACGCGGGTCACGCGCGGATCGTCCTTCACCACGGCATTGCGGGCGGTCGGATCGCACATGTCGGTGAACATCGAACGGAATTTCCACACCTCGATCAACTCGTTGTTGAAGCCGTGCCGTTGCTGCTTGAAAATCACCGGACCCTTGCTCTCGAGTTTAATGGCGATCGCCGTGCCAATGATGACCGGGCTGAAGATGATAAGTCCCAACAGGCTGAAGAAGATGTCGAAAGCCCGTTTTGCCACCGAATCCCAATCATTGATCGGCTTGTCGAAGAGATCGATCATCGCGACCGAGCCGATATAGGAATAGGCGCGGGGCCGGAACTGCAGGTGATTATTGTGCGCGGAAAGCCGGATATCGACCGGGAGCACCCATAATTGCTTCAACAGGGAAAGGACGCGCGCCTCGGCCGTGATCGGCAGCGAAACAATGAGCATGTCGATATGGGCGATACGGGCGAACTCGATGAGTTCGGCAATATTACCGAGCTTGGGATAGCCGGCGACGACGGCAGGCGAGCGCTTGGCGTCGCGATCGTCGAAGACCCCGCAGATGCGAATGTCGTTGTATGGTTGCTGTTCGATCGACCGGATGAGTTCCTCGGCAGGCTTGCCGCCGCCGACGATCACCGCGCGGCGTTCCATCTTGCCGTTGCGGGCCCAGCGGCGGATCAGCCTAGACATCACGAGGCGAAAACCGACAAAGGCGACGAGCGCGGTCACGTACCAGGCCCCGAACCAGAGGCGCGAGAAATCCTCGGAGACCTTGAGGAAGAAACCAGCCAGCGAGATCAGGGCAAAAGCACCGGAAATGCTCAAGACAAGGCGGCCGATCGTATGAAACGGATCGCGCATGACCGCAAGCTGGTAGCTGTCCGCAAACTCGAGAAAGAGGATGCTTAGTGTTCCCGTTGCGAATATCGCGGCTGTGTAGTGCATCAAAGAATTCGCGGGCGAGCCGACATAGATGATGAAGACGGCAAAACCGACCAACGCAATGATTGCGAATTCGATCATGCGCATGACACCGCTGATCATGACGGGAGAATTGGTATTGCGCGCATATTGGGAGGCAATGGCGTGAGCGATGGGGCTCAGTTTAGCCTTCTCCTCGACCGGCTTGGCGGGCCGCGAAGCAACGCTGCGCACAGCATCGCGCGAAAACCCGTGGTCGGCTTTTCTGTCTTTCATGATTGACCCTGAAGTTGTAGCGGCCCTAATTAGCACGGATCGCCCTGAAATACAGAAAAGAAACTAAGCTTGTGTTGCGAGTGCCGAGAAGTACTCGGCCTCCAGGCGTGCGGCCATGTTTGCTACGCCGAACTTCTCGCGAAGGGCGTGTATATCGGGAAGCAGCGACTTGAACGCCGCAAGATCGCTGATGGCGCGCGTCATGGTTTTCGCCAGCGCCTCGGCGTTCGGCTCGACGAGCGCGAGCGACGTTTCGCCAAGGATTTCTGGAATACCGCCAACCCGGCTGGCGATGACCGGACGTCCGGCGGCAAGTGCTTCAAGCACAATATAGGGCAGGGCCTCGGCACGCGAGGGAATGACAACCACCTTGGCGAGCCTAAAAGCTTCGCGCGCCTTCATGGGCATCAGAAAGCGAATGTGCGGGCCCAAACCGTCCCTTTGCGCCTGCTCGATTACGGCTGCTCGATCTTTGCCGTCCCCGATCATGACGGCTTTCAACGTGTTCCCGGATGCGGCGCTCGCCTGCGCCAGCGCGCTTACAAAAATATCCGGTCCTTTCAGTTCTCGGATCTCGCCGATGAAAAGGAAGTCCGCCGCATCGCCGTCCAAAGGGACCGGTTCGAACTCGCTGTCCCTGAGGCCATTATAGATCAGTGCATGTCCGCAGCGCGGGACACCGATCTTCTTGGAATAGACGCCTTGTTCATAGGCAGACACGAATATGATCCGGTCGGTCATCCGTTCCAGCAGCCGCTCAACGCGAAAAATGACGCGCCCCTGCATGCTTGCGGGATCGAAGTGGAGGCTGCCACCGTGAGGCGAATAGAAGCACGCGACCTTCGTGCCGGCAAACCGCAGCATCGATCCGAAAAGGCGCGCATAGGTGCCGCCTTTTGCGCCGTGGCCATGGAGCACATCGGGAGCCATCCTGGCGATGATCTTGTAGGTGCGGGACGCCGCAATGGCATCGCCGGGACCGATCTGGCGTTGCATGGCGATCCGCTCGAGGCCAAGTTCAAGCTTGCCGCGCATCTCGTTGAGTAGCGTTTCCTCGAAGGCGCCGCCAGTGGACGCGTCACAGATGACGCCAACCTTGTGCCCCGCGGCCACCTGCGCATCGATGAGATCGCGGACATGACGGAATATCCCGCCAACGGGGGCGCGAAAGCAGTGGACAATCCGCAGCGATTTCTCGTTCGTCATGACAGGATCAGAAGAACCGTTCGCGCACGTAGAGCGTGTCGCCGGGCAGCACCTGTTCGGAAATGATGACGCGGCCGGTCAGGCTCTCGCCATTGATCT
The DNA here is from genome assembly GCF_056399405.1 of Phyllobacterium sp. 01N428. Taxonomy (NCBI): domain Bacteria; kingdom Pseudomonadati; phylum Pseudomonadota; class Alphaproteobacteria; order Hyphomicrobiales; family Phyllobacteriaceae; genus Phyllobacterium; species Phyllobacterium sp. 01N428. The sequence continues at coordinate 318,027 of NZ_JBFTRH010000003.1, read as the reverse complement.
GACGGGTAATGTCGACATCCGCTTGGTTAGCGCGCGGCGTGAACCCGCCGGCCGCGGCAATCGCCTTCTGCGCGGTCATGCCGGGAACGTAGGAATATTGGCCCGCTGCGCCGACTTCGCCCATGATGAAGACAGGACGATAGCGGTCGATCTCCACTGCCACGTCAGGGTCGCGTAAGAAGCCTTTGCGAAGTTTGGCGGCAACCGCCGCCTCTATCTGTTGTATTGTCTTGCCGCGGGCAGGAACGCTGCCGACAAGCGGAACCGAAATATAGCCGGCCTGGTCCACGCTATAGGTATTGGTAATACCCTCCTGATCGAAGACGGTCAGACGTATGCGGTCGCCGGCATCCAAGAGGTATGGCTTGTTGATCGCTGCGTTGAAGGCAGGGGGAGCCGGCCGGTAGCTGGCACATCCACCGAGCGTCATCGATAGCACGCCAATGGCGACCATTAAGATCTGTTTGCTGGACACGGCCTGAACCCTAACGACAGTTGCAACGAGAATCCTCGATTCTTGCTGGGATTATCAATTCATTAGGGTTAATGGCTGGTAAAATATCGGCAAAAGCCGGCGCTTCATGCGCATATGAATGGTATGCCTCAATTTGATCATGCATTCGCAGCAGATATTCTTAACGCGCTGGTTACCATAGGCATTTACCATGTCGCCGATCGAAGTGGAGTTGCATGAATGGCCGGGGCGAGCACTGTCGGTAGCGATGTAGACATTGATATAGGTGCCTTGTTCGCCAGCCTTTGGCGAAGCAAGTGGCGCATCCTGCTCGGCTCAATTCTGCTGACGGGGTTGGCATTTGCTGCCTTGTCGTCCGTTTCGCCAAAATATCGGGCGGAAACGCGGATACTCATCGAGACGCGCGAGTCGATATTCACCCGGCCGACGACGCAGCAGGCGGATGATCGCGCGGTCATCGATCAGGAGGGCATCAAGAGCCAGGTCGAGGTGATCAATTCCTCCGATCTCCTGAAGCGCGTCATCGTCAAGCTCGACCTCGGCAAGAATCCCGAACTTTCGGCTGGAGCCGAGCCATCGGCGATCGGACGCTTCTTCGGCGAGGTGGGTATTGGCAAGAACCCGGACGTAGAGACGCGGGACGACTATATTCTCCAAGGGGTGCGCGATCGGCTTGTCGTCTATGCCGTACAGAACTCACGCGTCATCGTCGTCCAGTTTTCGTCAAAGGACCCGGCGCTCGCTGCCGCGGTCGCCAACGCCATTGCCGACGAATATATTGCCACGCAGCAGGCATCGAAGTCGCAATCGAACGAAGACGCCACGGGCTGGCTGCAGCCCGAAATCGACGATCTCAGCAAGCGCGTTAAGGAAGCCGAGGCCAAAGTCGCAGCTTTCCGCAGTTCGTCCGATCTCCTTATCGGCCAGAACAACGCCGTGCTTGCAACCCAGCAATTATCCGAGCTTTCCTCGGAATTGTCGCGTGTTCGTGCCAATCGCGCTGCGACCGAAGCAAAGGCCGAAAGCGTGCGTACGGCGCTTGCCAATGGCGCAGCTGTCGAAACGCTGCCAGACGTGATGGCATCGCCCCTGATCCAGCGGCTGCGCGAGCGGCAGGTGCAGCTTAACAATGACATTGCCGACCAGTCATCCACGCTTTTGAGCGGACATCCGCGCATCAAGGCCTTGCGCTCGCAGCTTGCCGATCTCAATCAGCAGATCCGCCTCGAAGCCCGCAAGGTTCAGGGCTCGCTCGAAAGCGAGGCCGAGACGTCGCGCCTGCGCGAGGCCCAGCTGATCCGCTCGCTCGATGAATTGAAGGCGCAATCGTCAAGGGCCGGCGAAGAAGAGGTGGAGTTGCGCGCGCTTGAGCGCGAGGCCACAGCCCAGCGGCAATTGCTCGAATCCTATCTGACCCGCTACCGCGAGGCCTCGTCGCGGATCGACCGCAGCTCGATGCCTGCGGATGCCCGCATTTTTTCGCGGGCCGACCGGCCAATTGAGCCCTATTTTCCGAAGATCATGCCGATGACTATTGCGGCATTCGTGGCCTCGCTGCTGTTGCTGAGCATCTTGACCCTGCTGCGTGCGCTGTTTACCGGAGCGGCCCTGCGCCCGGCTTACAACGCGCGGGAGTCCCTCGCGGAACCCGTGCCTCCCGCACTCCCGCTCAGTCCGGCGACGCTCGCGATTTCGGGCCCGGAAGAAACCCCGCGCCCAGCAATCGAAACTCCGGCGGAGGAGGCACTCGCCGTTCCGGTTCAACCGGACCATTCCGGAGTTGCCAATGTGGCCGACCGGCTGATGGCGAGCGGGGCGGCGCGAGCGGTCGTTGTTTCCCCGGAGGGTGATGAAGCTTCGGCCCTTACCATATTGCTGGTCCGCGAGCTTGCCGACCGCGGCGTGCGTGTCATCCTCATCGACATGACCGGTTCCGGCGAGATCGGCCGTTCCATGTTCGACGAGAAGAACCTTCCGGGCATCACCAATCTGCTCGTATCCGACAAGCATTTCAGCGATGTGATCCACCCCGATCACTATTCGCAGGCCGAGGTCATTCCGCTTGGCAATCACGACCCGGCCAAGGCGATGCAATCGGTGGGCCGTCTGCCCATGATCCTCAATGCCTTGCAATCGGCATATGATCTTGTGGTGATCGATGGTGGTGCGGCCACCGTCAAGGAGTTGAAACATATCATCGCCGACGGCACCGAGCTTATCCTCGGCGTCGTCGATCCGGATGATCCCGATGTGGTGGCGACAGCCAAGGCGGTGTTTGACGCCAAGCTCCTGCAGCCGGAACTTCTGACGGCATTCAACAAGGAACAGTTACGGCTCGATGGCGGAAGGATTGTTCGCTCTGCCTAGCGCTCTAGGATTGACCGCGGAGCTTCGCGCGGGCCGTCTTGACCATGGCCCAGACTTTTTCGTTCTGCTTAATCCGGCGCACCACTGAGCCGCGTGCGCCGAGATAGAGCGAGAACATGCGTCCCTTGGCAGTCAGGCTGATGTCGTTGTCGTAGGTTGGCGTCTCGATTTCGCTCCAGCTGCGCTTGTACGGCTCGTCCCCGATGCCGAAACTATAGATGGCGAGATCAGAGCCGCAGCTTTCCTCGATATCCTTATAGAACAGGAATTCACCCGGGCTCGTACTGACGAGTTCGTCGTCGGCGATCCCGACGAAGTCGATGAAGGTCATTCCCTTGGCGTGGGATTTGCCGAGAACTGCCCGATATTTGCCTTTGACTTCCAGAGCCCGCAACTGAAAACGCGGCGAGGCGGCATTTGTTTCGTCGGCAAACAAGCGGTGAAAAAACTCCTTAATGCCCTTCGGCTCATAGGTGTTCGTGATGCCTGCCCGCGCCAGGCGATCAGACTTCCAGGCAAAATAATCGTCGAGCATGTTCCTGCTTTCGGCGGCGCTGACAGCCGTGACGATCTTGAAGCCCCCTGCATCGTCATAACGCCGGACCACGTGCCGATGCTTCTTCATCTTTCGCTTTGAATTGTGGCGGTTGAGAACGGTCTCGAAACTGCCATCAAGCCGGATGGCGAGGGTGACATTGGGGTTTGTGCGATGTTGCAACTGCATAAGTGGATTGGTGACGCCGGCAAGCTCGGGGAGCTGGCGTGACAGCGTAACGATGTCGATGTCGGGCCTCGCCCTGTGCAATGCCTGAAAGAGAGCGTTCAGATCGTCTTGCGCGATAGCGAGGGTCGGCAAAAGTGCGGGAAAATTGCAATTGGCATGGGGTCCGCCGACATAGCACGCAACGCGCAAGCTTCCTCTTCGCTCGACCTCCAGCGGCAGGAGGAGGACAGGGGCGCCGTCCATTAAAAGTGCCGCAACGAGACAATCGGAATTGGCGGATGATTTCCAGCAGGCGAACCAGTGTGCAGTCTGCGCAGCACCCGCGAGAAACTCGCCTGCAAAGGCATTCCATAAAGTCGTTGCTTCGCTGGCATCGACAACGATTCGAGGCACAAGCCGGGAAGGAGCCATATTGTTTTCCGTCGGGGAGAAAGTTAAAGAGGACTCATTGATCAGTATTTTTTAAACATTTAGGTTGCATGAATTCCTGAAAACAACCCTCCGATTATTCTTGATTAGCGTAAATTGGTGAAAGAATGGTCCACACGGCTGATTTATTACGCAAAGCCGTGATGCGACTGGCTTGGCATAGTGGTTTCGCGCAAGGCGCGCGCAATCGCTTTGGCGGGCTTGGTTCGATCATCATGCTGCACCGCGTCCGTCCCGACTGCATAAGTCCTCTCGGTGTAACGCGGTCGCTGTCCATCACCCCGAAATTTCTCGACGAGATTATTGTCTCGCTGAAAGCGGAGGGAACCGAGTTCGTGTCGATGGACCAGATGGCCGATCGCGTTGAGAACGGCGTTCGCAGCGATCGGCGTTTTGTCGCGGTAACGCTTGACGATGGCTACAACGACAATCTCAACCATGCATATCCCGTGTTCCAGAAGCATCAAGTCCCATTCACGGTCTATGTAGCGCCGGGCTTTATCGAAGGCGCAGCGGTGCTCTGGTGGGAAGTCGTCGAAAAGCTGGTGGCGCAGACGCCATATATCAAGGTGCCGGACGGGCCGGAGTGGCGCTGCTCGACTGGCCTCCAGAAACGCGCGGCTTTTCACGGCCTTATGCGGTATTTCTCATATACATTGACGGAGCTGGAGCAATTGCCGGTCCTGCGCGAAATGTGCACCGAGGCCGGTATATTGTGCGGCGTTGCGGCAGATCAGGACGTCATGACCTGGAAGGAATTGCAGCAAATTTCGGCCGATCCCTTGTGTACGATCGGCGGCCACACGGTCCACCACTACAACCTCAAACGTCTGACCGCCGGCATGGTAGCCCAGGAAATGCGCGAATCGGCGGATATGATCGGCGATCACCTTGGCAAACGCCCTGTCCACTTTGCATTTCCGTACGGGTCCGCCAAGGCGGCAGGCAGACGTGAAGCCGAGATTGCGAAAGATGAGGGCTTCGTTTCGGCGGTGACGACGCGCCATGGCACGATCCATGTCGAACACCGAACCAATCTGCACGCATTGCCACGCATATCGATCAACGGTCGCTTCCAGAAACTCGTCTATGCCCAGACCATGATGAGCGGGGTGACGACACCCATTGCCAATGCCGGCCGCAGAGTCGTGCAGGGCGATTAAGGACGTGCCAGGCTCAGGCCTTCTTCTTCGGCGCCTTTTCCATCCAGCTGATGATGAACATTGCCGGGACGACCCACAATATCCCTGTGCCGAAGAAATAGAGGAGATGGATCCAGGGGCTGGCATTGGCGAGGAGGGCAACGGCGAAGACCGTCGCGATGATGGCGTAGACACATACCAGCGCCACGAGCAGAAATGTACCAATGAGTTTCTTCAGCCGGACCGGCATCGCATTCTCCAAGTTCAGCGCTTCCTGTAGCGCCTAAAAACCGGATCGGAAAGCCAAAAAGCCCGCCATGCTGGAAAAACGCGACGGCGTGTCGCGTGAGCCCAGCTTGTCTTCGCCACCTTTATGCGGCACCTATCCGCGACTGACAGGAGTATGCGATGACCGATCAGACAATCAGCGCCGGCGCGATCAGCCTTATTCAGGATCGCGAAGCTCGCAACCGCCAGTACGCGCGGATCTGGCTTTATCTGGTCCTTATTGTCCTTGCCACGATCGTCATCGTCGGTGGAGCCACGCGCATGACCGGCTCCGGTCTTTCGATCACCGAATGGAAGCCGATCCACGGCATCATTCCGCCCATCGGTCACGACCAGTGGATCGAGGAATTCGACAAGTATCGCCAGATTCCCCAGTACGAACGACTGAACAAGGGCATGAGCCTTGCCGAGTTTCAGCAGATCTTCTGGTGGGAATGGGCGCACCGCTTTCTTGCACGCAGCGTCGGCTTTCTCGTCGCCTTGCCGCTCGCCTTCTTCTGGCTCACCGGCCGCCTTGAGCGCCGCCTGAAGCCGCGCATGGTCGGCATCCTCGCGCTCGGCGCGCTGCAGGGTGCGGTTGGCTGGTGGATGGTAGCGTCCGGGCTCGTAGACCGCGTCGACGTCAGCCAATATCGTTTGGCCACCCACCTCACGCTCGCCTGCATCATCTTTGCGGCCGTAATGTATGTGGCGCGGGGCCTTGCCGTTTATTCGGAAGCACCGGCCGAGCGCGCGATCCAGCGCTTTGCCGGCTGGTTTGTCGTGCTGGTATTCATCCAGATCTACCTTGGCGCGCTCGTCGCGGGTCTCGACGCGGGACTATCCTATAACACCTGGCCGCTGATGGATGGCTCAATGGTTCCGGGCGATCTTTTCCCGATCCAGCCGATCTGGCACAACTTCTTCGAGAATCCGAAGACCGTGCAGTTCGTCCATCGGTGCTTTGCTTATTTCGTCTTCCTCGTGGCGATCTGGCAGGCTGTCTCAGTCAGCCGCAGCGCACCGGGCACGACCCATGCACGCCGCGCCGTGCTTCTCGCGTTGATTGTCGCGCTGCAGGCGGCGATCGGCATCACGACGCTGTTGATGATGGTACCGATCGGCCTTGGCCTTCTTCATCAAGGCTTTGCAATTGTTCTGCTCGGATTTTCGGTCGCGCACTGGCGCGCCACAAAGGGCAGCTATCCACATGAGACTGAGGTGATTGCCGGAAGATAGCTGATCATCTCGCCCAGAGTTGTGCGACTTCGCGGAATTCGTGGATGACGGCGTCGGCGTGCAGCAGGATCAGTCCGTCCGATTGGGCTTGTGCCACGAGCATGCGGTCAAACGGATCGGCATGGGCCCATTCGAGCCGGCCCGCCAATTCTGCGTGTGCGGTCGACATGGAAAGGGGCAAAAAGCCGTTAGCTTCGATGGCGGCGTGGGCTGAGCCGTTGAAGCGCAATTTACCCTTGGCGCTCTTGATGGCGATTTCCCAAAAGGGTGTTGCGGTATCGAGCAAAAGGTTCATGCGTTGCCGCCACTGAACAGCTCGACAGTCCGATCATCCACAGCATCGAAATCCTCCGCGATATAGGAGATTCCGAGCGCCTTTGCCGGGTGCCGTGACTGTTTCTGTTTCGGCAATGGTCCCAGTCTGGCCAAGGGCACGCCATTCTTGACGATCACCACTTCTTCACCGGCCGCCGCACGGTCAACAAGGTTGGAAAGATTGGTTTTTGCGTCATATAGATTGATTTTTTTCATTGGGGGCTTCGTGACCAACTTGACCAATGTAAAGCCCCGATAGGGCGCTCGGTCAAGTTGGTCAGGCACGAGATTTGTACGGAACCGTTTTCCGCGAAGGGGACTCAGTGTAGTTCTTGGCTGCCGCTCGCAAGAAGCGGGACAACATGTGGAAACGAACAGAATGACCCTAAGTGCGAGACGCTCACTGGCCGCTGTCAGCGCTCTCGGCGTTTCGCAAATCATCAGCTACGGCACACTCTATTACAGCTTCAGTATTCTGGCGCCGGCGATGGGCGAGGAGTTTGTGCGCTCGCGCGAATGGCTCTTCGCTGCATTTTCCGGGACGCTGCTCATCGGCGGCATCATTTCACCCTGGTCGGGACGCTGGGCAGATCGTTTCGGCGCGGGGCGGGTCATGACGCTTGGTTCGCTTGCTGCCGCAGTGTCATTACTGATCTGCGCCTGGGCGCCAAACTGGAGCATCTTTGCTCCGGCGTTGGTAACGACGGGCATCGCCACGCCGTTCATCCTCTACAACACGGCCTTTGCGGTTCTGGTGCAGATCGATCCGCAAGCCGCACCTCGGCGAATTACGCTGCTGACGCTCATTGCCGGGTTTTCCTCGACGCTGTTCTGGCCCTTGGCGACAGGGCTCTTGAAATGGTTCACCTGGCGCGAAATCTTCCTGTTTTACGCCGGCCTCCAGCTCTGCATCTGTTTTCCGATCCATTTCTGGCTATCCCAGATGACCCGACGATCGCCGATGCTAAGACCGGAGGCGTCATCTGATCCTGCAACCTTCGATGCCGGCTCCTTGCCTCTGGCAAGCCGCCGTTCTGCCCTTATTCTCATTGCCAGCGGCTTCTCATTCGGAAGTTTTGCCCTTTCCGCGATGCTTGTGCACCTCGTTCCGGTTCTGGCGGCGGTGGGGCTCGGCACGTCAGCGGTGCTGGTCGGCACGATCTTCGGGCCGTCTCAATTTGCGAGCCGTCTCGTCAACATGGTACTCGGTCATCGGTTCTCGGCGCTCGCCGTGGCTATCCTCTCCACGGCCCTGATCCCGCTCGCATTCCTCATGCTGCTACTGCCGCCGCCGGTGCCGCTGATTGCCGGCGCAATACTGTTCGCCATGCTGTTCGGCATGGGCTCGGGACTGAACAGCATTGTCCAGGGAACGCTCCCTCTCGCCCTGTTCGGGCATCGAGGTTACGGCGAAATTCTCGGCAAGATCACCGCTGCGCGCCTGACTGTGTCGTCAACGGCGCCTTTTATTTTCGCGTTTATCCTTGAGCAGTTTGGTCCGCATGCGGCGCTCGCCATTGCCGCCTTTGTCGGATGTTGCGGTGTCGTCACCTTCCTGATGGTCGCGCGCCTTGTACGCCGTTCATACCAGTGAAGTGAGTACACTCCGTACCGCCCGCGCGACGGCCAGACTGCGCTCAGCCTCTTCGAAGTTCTGATCTTCCGTGTGCCAGGAGGCGGAAAGCGCGGCGTGGGCCATGGCATAACCGAGAATGGTGCGAATGTCGCGATCGAAGGCGCGCGAAAACGTCCGCGCCATGGTCGCGATGCGCGTCTCGCTTGCTCTCAGATCCTGACGATCCAGCGGGTTGTAGAACATGTTGGCCGCGTCATACATCGGATCGCCGAGAAGGCCCTTGGGATCGATGATCAGCCAGCCCCTGTCGCCGAAGAGAACGTTCTCGTGGTGGACATCGCCGTGCAGCGGCTGCACGTTCATTGGTTTGTTCATCAGCTCGTCTGCGATCCGTGCCGCCTCCACGAACAGGCTGTCGATGCCATTCCTGCAGTCGCTTTCCGCCTTTGCAAAGAGGCTCGCAAACTGCTGTTGGATCGGGATGAGGTCGGGCGCGAAAGCTCGGTCGTCGTACTGCGTGTCCAGAAGTTTGCGCAACACCTCGACGGCGATCGCGGTTGCCGCTTCATCGCCAAATTCGTTGAGATGGTCGAGAAGGGTGCGCCGGCCGGCATATTCGAGCAGCAACAGGTTGTCCTTGATCGCAAGGACCCGGATCGCACCGCTGCCGTCATGCCAGTCGAGGTAATGAACGCCAGGCAGCTCATCCTTCATGCCGATCGGCGTCAAAGCCTTGACGATGGCTGGCGTTCCATCGGGGAGCCGCACCTTGGTAATGCGGCTTGTGGGCGTTTCGGCGAGAAGTTCTGGGGAGGAGACGTTCCACTCGGCGGGAAACGTCTCATTCACCGTATCACCCATGGCCGATCATGAGATCGAGGTTCTGCACGGCCGCGCCGGACGCGCCCTTGCCGAGATTGTCGAGGAGCGCAACCAGATTGACCTGTCCCTGATCCTCCGAGCCGAAGACGAACAATTTCATGATGTCCGTGTCGCGCAATTCTTCGGCGTCGAGCCGTGCAAGTTGCACGCTGTTGGCAAGCGGAACGACCTGGACGATATCCTGGCCTTCATAGTGGGCACTCAGCGCCGCGTGGATGTCGCCTAGCGAAGGTTGGCCATCGAGATCAGCCGTGAACAGCGGCACCTGCACGATCATGCCTTGTGGAAAGCGTCCGACGCTCGGCGAAAACAGAGGACGGCGCTCGAGGCGGCCATGCATCTGCAGTTCCGGCACGTGCTTGTGCTTGAGCGGCATGGCGTAAAGGAAATTGTTGGCCGTGATATGGTCCGGGTTGGCCTCGTCCTCCATCTGCGCGATCATCTGCTTGCCGCCACCCGTATAGCCGGAAACAGCGTTGACGGTGACCGGATAGCCGGCGGGTAGAATGCCGGCATCACGCAGCGGGCGCACCAGCGAGATCGCTCCGGTCGGATAGCAACCGGGATTGGCGACGAGCCGGGCGTCGACGATCTTCTGCCGCTGCGCGCGGTCGAGCTCGGCAAAACCGTAAGCCCAGTCGGGATGCACGCGATGTGCCGTCGAGGTATCGATGATCTTCGTCGAATTGTGCCCCTCAAGGATTGAGACGGCTTCTTTCGAAGCGTCGTCCGGCAGGCACAATATGGCGACATCGGCCTCCTTCAGGTAGTCGGCCCGCATATCGCGGTTACGACGCTCGGCTTCTGGAATCGAAAGCACGTCGAGATCGTCGCGGCCCGCAAGGCGCGTCCTGATTTGCAAACCTGTCGTGCCGTGTTCACCGTCGATGAAGATCTTGGGTTTCATGTCGTTGCCCTTGGAAGCTTTGAATTCAGATAGTTGGCGAGGAAAGCGGATTCAATGTCTAAGCTGATCGCAATCAGCCTCGTCGCGCTTTTTTCTCCGCCAGCATACCAAGGTAATACATCGCGATTGTGGCACCTGCGATGGCCGTCACATCCGCATGGTCATAGGCTGGCGCGACTTCGACCACGTCGGCGCCGACGATGTTGAGTTCCGTCAGATGGCGCAGCACCGAGAGGATCTTTGCTGAAGACGGCCCGCCTGCAACGGGGGTTCCGGTGCCCGGTGCAAAGGCCGGGTCAAGGCAATCGATGTCGAAAGTGAGGTAGACCGGCTTGCCGGCGGTGCGCGCGATAATCGATTTGGCGATCTCCGCGGCCGAGAGTTCCTCGACCTCGTAGCCAAAGACGATCTTGAGACCGCAATCGTCCGGCGCATGGGTGCGAATGCCGACCTGGATCGAATGGGCAGCGTCGATCACGCCGTCGCGCGCGGCGCGCCCGACGAAAGAACCGTGATCGATGCGCTTGCCATCATCGTACCAGGTGTCCTGATGCGCATCGAACTGCACGAGCGCGACCGGTCCGTACTTCGCCGCATGGGCTTTCAGTATCGGCCAGGTGACGAAATGATCGCCGCCGAGCGAAACTAGAAAGGCGTCAGACTTGATGAGCTTCGCGGCCTCGCGTTCGATGGTAGCGGGCGTCTTCTGGTGGTTGCCGTAGTCAAGCAGGCAATCGCCATAGTCAATGACGGCAAGATCAGCGAAGAGATCGCGATGGAACGGATATTGCGGGTCATTGTCGAAAATCGCCGAAGCGCGACGGATCGCCTGCGGACCGAAGCGTGCGCCCGGCCGGTTGGAGACCGCCGAATCGAAGGGGATGCCCCACACCACTGCTTCCGCACCGTTGAGGTTTTTCGTATAGCGGCGACGCATGAAGGAGAGGGCGCCGGCATGGGTCGGATCGCTCGCCGCGCCAGTCAATGCGCGCGCTGTGAAGGCGTGGTCGATGGATTTCGATGGCATTGAATTCTCCAGGCAGGGCAGAGGGGGTAGGCAAAGCTTTTATTCGATAACCGTCATATGCCTGCGACCGCAACAAAAAAGCGGACCCGAAGGCCCGCTTTCTGTTCTTGTCCAATTGAAGTGCCGAGATCAGCGCTTCGAGAACTGGAACGAACGACGGGCCTTGGCCTTGCCGTACTTCTTGCGTTCGACAACGCGGCTGTCGCGGGTCAGGAAGCCGCCCTTCTTCAGAACGCCGCGCAGAGCGGGTTCGAAGTAGGTGAGGGCCTTGGAAATGCCATGACGAACGGCACCGGCCTGACCGGAAAGACCGCCGCCGGCAACGGTGGCGATGATGTCATACTGGCCGGCACGGTTGGCAGCAACGATCGGCTGCTGCAGGATCATCTGCAGAACCGGACGTGCGAAGTACTTGCCGTATTCCTTGTCGTTGATGACGATCTTGCCGGAACCGGGCTTGATCCAGACGCGGGCAACCGCATCCTTGCGCTTGCCGGTCGCATAGGCGCGACCCTTTGCGTCAAGCTTCTGGACATGGACCGGCGCTGCGGCAGGCGTGCTGGCGGCAATGGTGCCGAGAGCTTCGAGCGAATTGAGCTCAGCCATTCTTATGCGCTCCTTTTGTTCTTGCTGTTCAGCGCGCCGACGTCGAGGACTTCGGGAGACTGAGCTTCGTGCGGGTGGTTGGAACCAGCGTAAACGCGCAGGTTCTTCATCTGGCGACGGCCGAGCGGTCCGCGGGGAACCATGCGCTCAACAGCCTTTTCGACGACGCGTTCCGGGAAACGGCCTTCGAGCAGCTGACGGGCAGTGCGTTCCTTGATGCCGCCGGGATGGCCGGTGTGCCAGTAGTAAACCTTGTCGGTGAACTTCTTGCCGGTGAAGACAACCTTGTCGGCATTGATGATGATGACATTGTCGCCATCGTCAACGTGCGGGGTGAAGGTTGCTTTATGCTTGCCGCGCAGGCGGTTGGCAACGAGAGTGGCGAGACGGCCGACGACGAGACCTTCGGCGTCAATCAGGATCCACTTTTTCGTCACTTCTGCCGGCTTCTGAGAGAAGGTAGCCATTGTGTTCGTCCTTGAGATCATCCTTCACGAAGGAAGGCTTTTCTTGTTGCTTGCGTTGCGCGAAATTCGAAAATTCCGGCAACAATGAAAAGCGGCGGGAAAAGACCCACCGCAGTCGAGAGGTTCAATATAGGTCCCAGCCAGACGCGTCAAGCACTAGATTTCGTCATATCTAGCAAAACAGTGTTAGAAAACAATGTGTTAGAAAAAAGGTATTATATTACCGCATTATTTTGGCTCTCGCGGTGCCCGCCCCAAGCGGAAATGTAGCAACTAGCAAAAGCCTGACTTATTTGCCGGGAGAGTCTGACTCGTTCCGGCGAGAAGCCTGACTCAAGCGTCACTGTTTCGCCGCCGATTAACAGTTGCGTACTTCCCAAACCACCCATCGTACATGGTAAAACGCAATTTGTTGTTGCCAGCATAGCGAGACGCCTTGTCGGCGTCATAACGTGCACCGTTGGAGATATCTCATGCGAGTTCGGTTCCCTGCACTTGGCATTCTGCCACTCATGGTGTCTTCCGCTGCTGCGGTGGATTTCACACCCGACCAATTGCACGAGCGGACAGTCGAACGGCGGGCAATCGAGGCCGTGAACTGGGGGATGCCCGTCGTCAATTTCGACCGGATGCTCCAGGCATTCACGGACAAGGGTGGCAACTTCAACTAGGTCGTCTATTGGTCGGGTCTTCCAGACTGGAAGAACCAGATGCTGACGCCGAACCCCGATACGATCTATCTGCTGCCGTTCTACGACACCAAGGCGGTTGGGCCAGTTGTCATCGAGATACCACCTGCCGGGACTGGGGGTTCTATTACCGGAACGCTGATGGATGTCTGGCAGGCGGCGCTGGAGGATGTAGGACCTGCAGGGGCCGACAAAGGCAAGGGTGGCAAGTTTTTGATCCTGCCACCGGGTTATAATAAAGCCACGCCCAAGGGATACATTGTCCTGCCGTCCTCGACATACGAAGGCTACGGGCTGCTGCGCTCGATCGTGAAGGGGAGTGGTCCAGAAGCCATCAAAAAGGCTGTAGACTACGGTCGCAGGGTAAAACTCTATCCGCTGTCCAAGGCGGCCCGTCCAGACAAGACGGCGTTCGTCGACGTGCTGGGCGTCGAGTTCGACGCGACAATCAGGTACGACCTGAGCTTCTATCGGTCGCTCGATCGGGTGGTCCAATACGAGCCGTGGCTACCACGCGACAAGGTCATGATCGACATGCTTCGCTCCATCGGCATTGAAAAAGGCAAGATGTTCAATCCGGATGAGAAGACTACTGCCATTCTCGAAGCAGCGGTAGCCGAGGCGCATGCCTGGATCGACAGCAGCTACGAAACGGCGTTCAAACCTTATTTCGATAATGCATATTGGGCGGTTCCTGCACCGTCGGACCTGGTAAAAACGGCGGCGACATTTTACGAAACGACAGACACCTATCCAATCGATTCCAGGGGGGTGACCTACTTTTGGGGATTTTCCAGCGTGAAGCACCTTGGAACCGGTCAGTTCTATTTGATGTCGACGAAGGACAAGACGGGGCAGGCACTCGATGGCGGCAAGAGTTATAAACTGACTGTACCCGCCCATGTTCCCGTGAGCCAATATTGGTCGGCGGTCGTCTATGATAGGGCAACTCAGGCACTCGTCAGAGACGTCCTGTCTCCAAGCAAATCGTCCATGAGCAAGGGGCTAACCGTCAATGCGGACGGCACGGTCGATCTCTTCTTTGGTCCTATATCTCCCGCAGGCAAGGAAACGAACTGGACGCCGACCAAGCCCGGAGGTCGCTTCGAAGTGCTGTTCCGGCTTTATGGGCCGCAAAAGCCACTGTTTGAGAAGAGCTGGAGTCTTCCAGATATCGAGCCTGCTGACTAAGAGATGTGGTCTATTGAAAAATGCGCCAGGGTGGGTTCGTGCCTGCCAGCCCTTGCAGCAGGCACGCAACCCGCCAGTCAATGCTCGTTCGCGTGCGCGCCTTGCGCCTGGATTATCGCATCCGCTTCCTTGCCGTACATTTCCTCGAAATGGTCGAATGTCTTGGCGAATGTGCCTATGCCCTGCGTTGCCGAGCGTAGTGTGCGCGCAAGTTCATCCAGGGCGCTGCCCGGAATGAGGGCCCGGAATATATCCCAGCCCTTGGCCTTGTCGTCGCGGTCGAACCCGAGCACTTGTCCCTTGAACGACGATATGATCGGCACCAGGCTTCCGGAATAGATCGAGGGAATCTTGATCTCGACGCGATAGATCGGCTGCATCAGCACGGACGAAGCCAGGGCAAGCGCATCGCGGACACCCATCTTTCCGGCCGCGCGGAAGGCGAATTCGGAACTATCGACCGAATGGTGCTGGCCGTCAGTGAGCGTTACACCGACATCGATGACCCTCAGCCCCAGGGGGCCCTTGTCCATGGCTTCCCGCGCACCTGCCTCGACCGCCGGTATGAAGTTGCGTGGCACTGCGCCGCCCTTGACCGTTTCGGCGAAGCTGAAGCCTTCGCCGCGCCCATTGGGCCTGACGCTCAACTTCACGTCGGCAAACTGTCCGGCGCCGCCCGTCTGCTTGCGGTGCCGATAGTGGACATCCGATGATTTCGAGATCGTCTCGCGGTAGACCGGGCTCGGTGGCTTCTCGCTGACATCCACGTGGAAGACTTCGGCCAAGGTCCGGCAAATGTCGCGCAGATGGACGGGCCCTTGGGAACTGATCAATTGCGCACCGGTTCCTTCTTCCTGGGCAACCTTGATGCCGCGATCGGTTTCGGCCAATTTTGCCAGTGTTTCGGAAAGCTTGGTTTCATCGCGTTCGCTGCTTGGAACCAGTATGCGCTCCATCATTGGCGTGGGTGCATTGGTCCAGTTCGGGGCGTCGACGGCTGCATCCGCGCCAAGCAGCGAGGGGACGGGCAGGTGATCCGACTTGACCGTCGCGAAGACATCGCCCGCCGACGCAGCACCCGAGGCAATCGGCTTTCCGGTGCCCGGGTCCTGCACCGGACCGAGCCGTGCGCCCGCAAGCATTGTGCCTTGCTTCAAGCCGTCCGTGAAAGCGCGCACGAGAACGGTCTTGCCGACATTCTGGCGGTGGTAGGCGTGAAACCCAACGGCGACCAGAGCGCTTTCGAAAATGCTTCCCCCCGCCGATAGCCGCTTGCGCAGCACGTCAGCCTGCGGCGCTTCATGGCGGAGCGCCTTCATCAGACGCATGATGCCATTGCTGTGGCTTGCGGCCCCGACGAGCACCGGAATGATCCGGTTTTCGCGCAGGACCCGCGAGGAGATCGCATAGACGGCATTCGTTGCCGGTTCACGGTCTTCAATCAATTCCTCAAGCAGCCAGTCGTCAAATTCGGAGAGGTGTTCAAGCAGTTCGGCGCGCGCTTCATGTTCGCGCTCGATGAGGTCTGGAGGGATTTCGATCAACGAGGATGGCTGACCCTCGCGGTAGCGCCATGCGCGCTCGGAAATCAGGTCGCAACTGCCGACGATCTTGTCGCCCTCGCGAATGGGAATCTGGCGAAGGATGAGTGTGTGATTTGAGTAATCCTGCAGTGCGGCGACAACGTCGCGCAGTCGCCCGCGTGGCTCATCCATCTTGTTGACGAAAAGGATGCAAGGCGTACCCGACGCTTCGATCGCGCGCAGGTATGGCGCAGCAAGGACGGCTTCTTCCGGGTTCGTTGAGACGCACAGGATGCAGGCATCGCTGGCGAGAAGGGCGTGGTGGGCATGAGCAATCGCTTCGCCTGATCCGGGCGTGTCCAGCGCGCACCACGCCTCGCCACCGAACTCGAATTCCGTCAGGCCAAGTCCATAAGGAGAAACAGATTTTCGTGGGGAACCTTCAAGTGAGCCGAGTTTGTCCACGAGCGTGGATTTTCCGGTTTGCGAAGGTCCGAGTACCGTAAAGCAGCGCATGGCGATCCTCCCTCTGCCAGCATCACAAAATCTCCGCTGGGAGGATGATGCCCTACACGGGCCAAAATCGCTAGGGACACGCGCTGATTTAGATGGTTGCCTGACCCGGCTCGAGGCGTTCCTTGCTTAGTACAGTCTCCCGCCGTTCGAGAAACCGAACTGTTTCCATCTAAACAAGAGAAGCGCTCTAATATTTCGCCGGCACATAGAGTTCGGGCGGCAGGACCTTGCGCTCGTAATCCGGATTGAACACGCGCTCGGGAAGGGCGATGTCCTCGTGCGGCACGTCCTCGTAGGGGATGCGGCTGAGGAGGTGATCGATGCAGTTGAGCCGTGCGCGCTTCTTGTCATTGCCCTCGACGATGTACCACGGCGCTTCGGGAATGTTGGTGCGGGCGAAAGTTTCTTCCTTGGCCTTGGTGTAGGATTCCCAGCGAACGCGCGACTGCAGGTCCATCGGCGAAAGTTTCCACTGTTTCAGCGGGTCGTGGATGCGCATAAGGAAGCGCATCTGCTGTTCCTCATCGGTGATCGAGAACCAGTATTTCACCAGCCTGATCCCGGAGCGAACCAGCATGCGCTCGAACTCCGGCACGTCGTGGAAGAATTCCTGCACCTGGTCTTCACCGGCAAAGCCCATGACACGCTCGACCCCGGAGCGATTGTACCAGGAACGGTCGAAGAGCACGATCTCGCCGCCTGCCGGCAGGTGCGGCACGTAGCGCTGGAAATACCACTGGGTCTTTTCGCGATCCGACGGAGCAGGCAGCGCAACGACGCGGACGATACGTGGGTTGAGGCGCTGCGTAATGCGCTTGATGACACCGCCCTTGCCAGCAGAATCGCGACCCTCGAAGATCACGACGACCTTTTCCTTGTGGTAAGCGACCCAGTCCTGAAGCTTGATCAGTTCCGACTGCAGGGAGAGCAGGGCACGGAAGTAGTCGATGCGCGGAATTGAGGGCGGATGCGACTTGCGATAAATCTTGCGGATCTCCTCCGAAAGCGCCGGCTCGGAGAGCTCCAGCTCGTAATCCTCGTCAAGCGTGTCGGCAAGCTCGGCTTCGAGCCAGTCCTGTGCATCGGAATGTTCCTTGGAATTGTTCATATCGCCTCTCCGGGATTGGCCAACTGACGGCGGAGCACATTTTGCTACTGTGCCGTCGGTTATGCCACGCCCTCATGAAGGATTTTTGAAACAATTGTGAACCGGCGCGAGGGCTTGTCGCTCCTCTATGCGGGCGACAAGACGGCGGCGTTGTCGTGTTCCTTCAATCCGAACACGTCGAATGGCCGCTCGAGCCCGCGCAGCCGGTGCGAGCCAAGACTTTCGAATTGGTTGCCGCAATCGGCCATCTCCACGAACGCCTTCGACAAAAGGACCGGACGCTTGATTTCCTTGGTCAGGCTCTCGAGGCGCGAGGCGATATTCACGGCCGGGCCGATCACCGTGAAGTCAAGCCGGCTGCGCGATCCTATATTGCCGTACATGACATCGCCGACGTGGACCCCGATGCCATAGCCGAGCGGGTTGCGGCCCTTGGCGACGAGATCCTCATTGAGCGCAGCAAGCGCGGTCTGGGCCTCGTTGATCGCCTGCAGCAAATTGCGACAGGCCATGGGATCGCTCAGCGGGAAGATGGCAAGCAGCCCGTCGCCCATGAATTTCAATATTTCGCCGCCATGGCGGGCGATGGGCTCGGACATTGCGTCAAAGTAGCCGTTCAACAGTTCGATAACGTCGTCGCGCGGCCACAGATCGGATATTCCGGTAAAATCGCGCAGATCGCAGATCAATATGGCAGCGCCGACCGTCACGCCGCTGCCGCGCGTCGTCGCGCCGGCAAGAATCTGTTCGCTCGCGTGCGGACCGACATAGGTTTCAAGCAGCGTACGCGCGAGGCGATTTTTCAACCGAATTTCGCTGACGAGTGCGAGGGCGGGCAAAAGGTCGGTAAGGTAGGCCACGTGTTCGTCGCTGAAACCGCCAGGCGCGTCGGCGGCGAAGGTGACGACATGTTCTTTGCCGAGGGTGTGGTAAAGCGGCCAAGCGATATAGTCGGTGAGGCCTTCTGACCGCAACTCGTTATAGAGCGGATAGGTTTCCCCGCTATTTTCTTCGAGTCGCCATCTGATTTCGCGCACGCCGCTCCTGATCTGGTCGATCGGGCTGTTGCGATACCGTTCAGTTTCCTCGATGCCGTAGCCAAATGTCTGGATATCGGCCTTGTCCAAGCCCGTCTTCCAGAGAATCCGCGCGCCGAGCCACTGGGGATGATGGGTTCTGAGATGCAGCGTCGAGCGGGCGACCGGCACGCCGTCTTCCATAAGACGATTGCACAGCTCGACGAAAATATTGTCGATGAAGCGTTCTTCACGGGTTGCATGCACGAGCCAGTCGAGCACCTTGCGCCGTTTGGCGGGCCAGGCCAGGTCACCAACGAGCGGAGGAACAGTGGATAGGGCTTGCATTGTGAATTTCTCCGTCATCGTCAGTCCAGGCTACACCCTTAAATAGAGCGCGAACCGATGGATTAAAGCAGAGCTGGTAAATAATACCACTCGACCGCTCCTGCAGGCCGACATCGCGCTCACCCATTTGAGCGTAATGGTCTCTGCCTCCTACCTGCGATAAGATGCGAGAAGGAGTGACATTGTGCTCCGGGGAAAAACGGTGAAATGGAACGTCACCTAGCTGCCGTGCTCATCGCCGACGTTGCCGGCTATGGCCACTTGAGCCAGATCGATGAGGAAGGAACCCGCGCAAGGTTCCAGAGCGATCTGTACGAAGTCTTTGAACCCAAGATTGCCAAGCACCACGGCCGTCTGGTCAAGACCATGGGCGACGGGGTGCTGGTCGAATTCCATAGCGTCGTCGATGCCTTGCGCTGTGCGGTGGAGATCCAGCAGGAGAAAGCAAAGAGAAACGCAGGAGAACCGGCCGGTCATCGCCTCGATTTTCGCATCGGCGTCAATCTTGGCGATATCATCGTCGAGGGCGACGATATACATGGCGACGGCGTCAACATCGCCGATCGTATCCAGGCACTCGCCGAGCCTGGTGGCATCGCTATCTCCGGAACCACTTACGATCACGTCAAATCGCGACTGCCCGTCGGCTATGTGTCTCTTGGCGAACAGAAGGTAAAGAGCATTGCCGAACCGGTACGCGTTTATCGTGTCGTGCTCGATCCATCCGCTGCGGGCAAGACGCTTGGAGCGCCTAAAAAGAAGCTCAGCTGGCGGGTGCCTGCCGCAGCCGCGCTCCTTATGCTTGTGCTTGCCGGGGGAGCGCTGTGGTTCAAGCCCTGGACCCTGATGTGGCCAGCGACGCCGGTGCAGCGTTTTGCCTATCCCTTGCCCGACAAACCGTCGGTAGCCGTTCTGCCGTTCATCAATGTCAGCGGAGACACTGAACATGATCATCTTGCCGAAGGCCTGACGGATGATCTCATCACCGAACTTTCGAAAGTATCCGGCCTCTTCGTCATCGCGCGCCATTCCGTGTTCGCCGTCAGCACCTCGGCAAACAAGATACAGGACGTCGCTTCGGAACTCGGCGTGCACTATATTCTTGAAGGCACCCTGCAACGGGCGGACACCCGCCTGCGCATCAACGTCAAGCTGATCGATGCGGTAACGGGCCTTTCCCTCTGGGCCGAGCGCTACGACCGGCAATATGCCGATCTCTTCGCCGTCCAGGACGATGTGATCGGCAAGATCATATCTGCGCTGGAGGTGAAGCTCAGCGAGGGCGAGCGGGACCAGCTCGCGCGCATCCCCACCGACAATCTCGAAGCTTACGACTATTACATGCGGGCCGAGCAGGAGGGGTTTTTCTATGCGGATGTCGAGACTTACCGGCGAACCCTGTCATATTATCAAAAGGCGATCGATCTCGATCCACGCTTTGCCAACGCCCACGCAGGCATAGCGCGCGTCGCCGTCGACGTATGGCGCAACGACTACAATTTCCTCTGGTCGGCGGCTGTCGCCCGCAAGATTGCCTATGACGCGGCAGGCGAGGCACTGAAGATCGATCCCAACAATGCTAGGGCCCATACCGTGCTTGCCCTGCTGCAACTCGTCGATGGCCGTGAAGTGGAGGCGCGGGAATCCGCCAACCGGGCCGTCGCAACCCAGCCCAATGACCCCGAAGCTGTGGCAAACCTTGCTCTCATTCTTGCGCAAACCGGCAGCCGCGGGCAGGCGGTGACGGAAATGGACCGCGCGCTGCGGCTCGACCCGTCGCCGGAACCCAGCTTCAAACTGCTTGCAGGGATTGTCTACTACACCTCGCGCGAGAACGAGCGCGCGATTCCCTTGCTTGAGGCGGCGCGCGATTCTCTTCCCCGGGCGGAGCCGGCGCGCGAATATCTCGCCGCCGCCTACGTCGATGAGGGGAAGCTGACGCCGGCGGCCGAAGAAAAGGCGAAGTTGATGGCGCTCTTCCCGGACGCCAACCTGACCTATTACAGCTATCTCTATGATTACTGGCAGAAGGAGGATCTGGACTACCATCTTGCCGGCTTGAAGGCGGCGCGGGTGCCGCAATGGCCCTTCGATTTCCAGGGAAATCAGGCCGACCAATTGAGCGAATCCCAGTTGAACGACCTGGTCAACAACAAGAAATGGGCCGGCAAGCACCGGAACGGTACGCAGTTCGTCCAGTTTTTCGACAGTGCAGGCAATACCGCCTACCGGAGCGCCAATACCAACATCACGGGCGCAGTTGAAATCCAGGGCAACCGGCTTTGCGAAAAATACCCGGGGTATTTTCGCGACCGCACCGTCTGCGGTTATGTCTACCGCAATACGACAACGGACGAGCGCGACTTGGATTATATCCAGGTCACGCCGCAATCCTTGAAGTATTTTTCCGTGGCGCCCTTATAGCAAAGCTAGTTGGCTGGAGCTTCCCAGTTCTTGTCCTGCTTTTCAGAGACAAGTGTCTGCTCGACCTCGGACCAGTGCTTTTGCGAGTCGGTAAGCTTGGTCGGGCTTTTCTCGAAACCCTCTGCCGTACCGGGGTCGTAGCTGATGTAAAGCTTGCCCTCTATTATGCGCCATGCCTTCGGATCAATGTTGGTCGTTACCGTGCCGAAGGAAACGCCGTCAGCGCAATAGCCGCCATATTGCGGGGCGTATTTGCCGGGATCCGCCTTGAACAGGTCGCGGTTTTCGGCGTTGGCAAATTGCCAGGTCGCGCCCAACCAATGGTATGAATATTGCGGGTTGCCTTGCACGGCGTCATGCTGGGTGAAATAGGCGACCGGGTCGTACCCTTTTATCGCCACGTCTCCGAAATATCCGGTGTTGACGAACTCCTCGGCCACAACGGGCTGTGCGAACGAAAGCATGCCAATGGCCGCTGCCAACGCTATCGCGTGTCTCCGCCTGTGATCTGACATTCCAATCCTCCAATTCATAAATCTGGACGGCCCGCAACGTCGCCGCGCTATTTGCGCTTGGTGCATTCGTCGTAAAGCCGCTCGCCGACAAGGTCGGCCTTCTGGCAGACAGCACCCGCCTTGATCAAAAGGTCGGCTGCATCCCAATGCTCACGCCAGCCCGCCTGGCTTAGAGGCGTGTAGCCATTCCGTTCCGTTGCCTCGACCTCGGCCTTATTCGCCAAGAGAAAAGCAACGATATCTGCATGGCCCTCCTCGGAGGCAGCATGCAGGGGCGACATGTGATAAAAGTTCTTCTGGTCGTTGACTGCAGCGCCCTTCGAAACGAGCAATTCCACCACGTCGAGATGGCCGCCATAGGCAGCAGCGTGCAAAGCGGTCAGGCCGCCCTTGTTACGGATCTCGATATCGGAACCACGTTCCAATAATAGTACGACCACATCCTTGCGACCATTCAATGCGGCAATGAGCAATGGCGGTTCGCCCGTTTCATCGGGTTCGCCCACCTTTGCGCCCTGGTCGATCAGTTGTTTCGCGCGAGCGACATCCCCGTCCCTGGCAGCATCGTGCAGCGGACCCGCCCATGCGGCTGTGATCCCAAGCAGGATACCTAGAACGGAACCATAAAGAATCTTCATCCCACATCCTCCGCCCTATCTCGGATTCTCTTGAGCGGAATGACGATAAATTATCACGGCGATACCCACCGGACAAGGATTAGGCTTTTGCTTCACCCGAAAGGCGCTGTTCGTATTGTAACAGTTACGTACTTCCAGTTGTGCCGGGCGCGAGCGTTTATGAGTGAAAGTTACCTGTTGCCAGGAGGGGCCGCCGTGCGAAATTTCACAAAATCGGGATGGGTTCGCGTTCATGGGCTCGCCAGGAGTTGCGCAATTCTTTTCGTCTTTCTGCTCCTCAACGCGGGTTCAGCACTTGCGCAATCCGACCCGCTGCCGTCGTGGAACGATGGGCCGAACCGCACAGCAATCGTCGATTTCGTCAAGCGCGTCACGACCGATGGTTCGGCCGATTTCGTAGCGCCTGTGGACCGCATCGCCGTCTTCGACAATGACGGCACGCTATGGGCAGAAAAGCCTGTGCCTTTTGAACTTTTCTTTGCCTTGGACGAAGTCAAGCGTCTGGCGGCGGAGCATCCCGAGTGGAAGGACACAGAGCCCTTTAAGTCCGTGCTTGCCAACGATCTTGCCGGGGTCGAGCGCTCCGGCATGAAAGGCATGCTCGAAATCATGGCGGCGACCCACGCCGGTATGAGTACAGAGGCATTTTCAAAGACCGTCGCAGACTGGTTTGCCACGGCAAAACATCCGGTCCGTCAAAAGCCATACGGTGAACTCGTCTACCAGCCGCAACTGGAATTGCTCGCCTACCTGCGCGACAATGGTTTCCGCACCTTCATTGTGTCGGGTGGAGGCGTTGAATTCATGCGCGTCTTTGCCCACAAGATCTATGGCGTGCCGCCTGAGCAGGTGATTGGTTCTTCCGGTGTGGTCAAATATCAGCTTGGGGCCGACGGGAAGCCTGAGCTGATGAAGGAACCAAAGGTCGAATTCATCGATGACGGTCCCGGCAAGCCCGTGGGTATCAATCGCTTCATTGGACGCTGGCCAATCATGGCCATCGGCAACTCCGACGGCGACCGGGAGATGCTTGAATATACAACCGCAGGGAGCGGTGCGAGGCTGGCGGTCTATATCCATCATGACGACGCCGAGCGCGAATATGCCTATGACCGCACCGACAAGCTGGCGAAGTTCGACAAAGGCTGGGATGAAGCAGTCGCAAAGGGCTGGCAGGTCGTCAGCATGAAGAACGACTGGAAGGTGATTTTCCCGCCGTCAAAGTGATGCGAGGCGGCGACGCCCTGCCTGGTACCAGCGAGGGACAAGCGTCGTCAGCCCCGAACAGGCGCGAGCGATTTCAGGGTGTTGCAACGACCATTGCTTCAACGCTCGCGAGGCCGGGCTGCGTTCAAATGAATAGTGCCGGGATCTGTCATCGATCGGTATGCCGAATTCCCTGGCAAGCAGTTCCACATCCTCGTCGAGGAAGAGGGGAAGCGATATGAGCGGTTCGGAATTTCTGCAGATGGCGTAGTAGCGCCTGCCGGGGACCTTCGACAGCACCAGATGCGAGCGCAGCGGGGCGCCATAACCGAAGGTGCGGCTCTCGAGCAGTTTGAGGTATGGACCGTCAGCGTGGACGGTACCGGTAAATGTACGACCGCAAATCTCGATACGATAGAATTCGTGTCTGTCCGGCATGCAGTTCTCCTGACATTCAACCGAGGGTCTGACGCAGGGCACGCATAATGAGTAAGACGAATCATTGGCTTGCGGATGGATACTGATCGAACCGCCGGTTCGCCGCATCACCCGCTAGGGTGAACCACGGCAGTTTTCACAGCGGTTTCCCAGCCATTGCATGCTATGCTGGCGGTTAAAACGTGCATGACTTTCCCTTACCTCTCTTGGAGGCGATGATGGACGTAAAATCCAAACCGACGTGCAGGCTGGTCAAACCGCATCACACCTACGGCGGCAAACAAGGACTGCATTATTTTGAAGGAATAGCCGCCGAGACGGTCGGATCGACGGGAATTTGCATGCATATATTGACAATCCCTCCTGGCGCGAGGGCCAAGGCGCACATGCATGAGGCCCACGAAACGGCGATCTATATGCTGTCGGGCGAGGCACATACCTGGTACGGCGAAGGGCTCAAGGAACACATCATCGTCCATGCAGGCGAGCTCTTCTATATTCCTCCAGGTGTGCCGCATCTACCGGCCAATCTCAGCAACACGCCTTGCACGGCAATTATTGCGCGCACGGATCCAAACGAGCAGGAAAGCGTTGTCCTTTTGCCGGAACTCGATGCGGTAGTGCCCTAGCAGCATACGCGTGAGCCGGCGGTAATGTATTTTTGCCTGTTGGATCAATTGGTTTCGGCAATGCGCTGCGCTATCTTAACTGCCATGGCGTGACAGAATCGGAGTGCGTTATGAGCGTCTCAATGGAAGTGGTGATGGAAGTCTCAGCTCCGGTAAAGCGGCGGAGCGCGTTCCTCGCCGCCTGCATGTTGACTGGTTGCACTGTATTGCCGCTGGGACCTGCATTGGCGGCCGATTGCGGTTCCACTGCGGCGCCGGGTTTGGACTGGACCGATTGCACCAAGCGCAACATCATGATTCCCGGCAGCGAACTCGAAGGTGCCAAGCTCTTCAGCACCGATTTTGCCTCTACCGATCTCAGCAACTCCAACCTCAAATCGGCAAACCTGGAAAAGGCGACACTGGTGCGGGCTTCGCTGGCCGGTGCCGCAGCCGAGAAGGCTAACTTCTCCAAGGTCGAGGCCTACCGCAGCAATTTTACCGGCATATCCGCTGAAGGCGCCAACTTCGCCAGTGCGGAACTGCAACGATCCGGGTTTGCAAAGGCCAAGCTGACGGGAGCGAATTTCGAAAAGGCCGAGCTTGGACGCGCCGATTTCGATGACGCCGTCCTGACCGGCGTACGTTTCTCGCTTGCCAATCTGTCCCGGGCAGATCTTAGTCATGCGACATTTGAAGGGCCGATCATTTTCGACCATGCCTTCATGTATCTAACGCGGATCGAGGGGCTCGATCTCTCGGCGGCGCAGGGGTTGGAACAGGGACAGATTGAACTCGCCTGCGGTGACGCCCAAACCAAATTGCCTGCCGGCCTCAACCCGCCGTCGGGATGGCCGTGCCCGCCCGACGATCGCGACAACTGAGAAATCGCCTCAACTATGGCGTACTTTCCAGGCGAGCTGCGCCAGCGCCCCGCCGACGCTGATCAACTGGATGCCGAGTAGCAAACCGATGAGCCAGAGCGCTGTAACCGGCAGGCTTATCAGCAGGAACAGCGACAGAAGAATGCCGATGATGCCGCTGACGAGAACCCAACCCCAATGCGGGAACGGCCGGATCGTCAGGGAGAAGACAACCTTCGATATGCCTTCGATCATGAAGAAGACGATAAGCAGCAAGGTCACTGTAACGAGACCCTGCGCCGGATCGCGCAGGAACAGGAAACCGATCAGCACGGCAAGGAAGACGGAAATGAGCTGCAACCAGAAATTCGGGACATGGCGGGCATAGAACAGCCCTATGCACTGCAGGATGCCGCTGAAAATAAGCAACCAGCCAAGCAACAGAATAACCGCGACGGATGAGAACACCGGATAGATGATCGCCAGAACGCCCGCAACGACGAGCAATATTCCTTCGATCAGATACCACAGGGAGTACCGCTTGACGGTCGCCCGCATGGCTTCCCGATAGACTTCGGCTGCTTGATCCAATGACATCGACATCGTTGCTCTCCAGATGGAAATTGATCGACTGAAATGTGGCGAGTTTCGCGAGGTTACGCTGTCGGAACAAGTACGTAACAGTAACGGTGCGTGCGGAGAGCCATAATCAGGATCTAATCGAGAGGAAACTGCCGCCTGACCCATTCGCTTTTCGGCACGAGGCTACCCATCGCGTAGCTGAAGGCGACCACCTTGGTTCCCTCATTATCGACCTTGCAATGGAAGTCGAGGTCGTACCAGTTAGAACCGTTGCGGAACGCACCACCGATTGCATCGAGTGTCGTGGCCGTATAGCTGCTTCCGCTCGCGCCGAACGGAACAAGTATGTCCGTTCCCGGCCTCTGCCGGCGGATTTGTTCCAGCGCCTCTATCATGCACACCTGCTTCATGCGCTGCCGCGGCGGCAACCGCCCGAGCGCCTGCATGACGCGCGGATCGAACAACGCCCCGGCGGAGTAGAGTTCGCGCGCCACCACAAGTTTGCCGCGTCGCGATGCAGGCTTGGCCGCAGCCGGTTTCTTGCTTTCATCCGGCTTTGGGGCGGTAGACGCGGTTGGAGCCGGAGCCGGATACGGCGCGGCAGCAGCATTCGCCTCGGCTGCCTTGGCATCGGCCGCAGCAAGCCCGTCCGGGCTTGTCCGGTCCGGTGCGCTCGGCGCGGCTTCTGTGGGCTTGCCACCCGCAGCGGCCTTGTTTTCCGGTTCCGCAGGCTTGTCAGTCAGGTCTTCGACAGGATCGCTCGGCGCTGACGGCGCCGGTTGCGGCTCCTTCACGTTCTGGTCGGTCTTTGCGGCAGCAGATTCGAACACCTGGACCGGTTTGGCAGGTTTAGCCGTTTCAGGCGGCTTCTCCTGGGGCTTGGGTGGCGGCGGTGCCGGTGGCGGCGGAGGCGGCACAAGTGTCACGTCTACCTCCTGCGGAGGCGTTGTGACCGGTGAGGGCATAGGCAATCCCAGCACCAGCAACAGGATCACGCCTATATGCACGATCGCGGAAAGGGGGGCGCCCCATCCCAATCTTCTTGATGATTTTTCCGCGAACTCATGCATCGACTGTTTCCCGATCAATCGGATCCTAAAAGTTCAGCATGAGCGGCGCAACTTCCACGCGCTACGAACGTTTAGCCCCCGATCAGGCCGGACAAACGAGCAAGGCTGCAGGCAGGGTGATCCCGCCCTGGATGCAGCACTCTCACGATGGCGTGAGGTGATGACATCGCGTGGCGCAGGCGAAAAAAATCATGTTATGCCTTTAGCTCCACGAAGACACCAACTCAAGCAAGCACAAGCGTTGCAAGCCAGATGCGGAGTTCGCCATGATTACCTTCAAGCTAAATGGACAGGAACGGACTTTCGACGGGGATCCCGATACCCCGCTGCTCTGGGTCCTGCGCGATTTCGAAAAACTGACAGGCACGAAATATGGTTGTGGTATCGCCCAGTGCGGCGCTTGCACCGTCCATCTCGACGGATCGACCCGGCGCAGCTGCATCACGCCGATCTCGACGGTCGATGGATCTGAGGTCATCACCATCGAAGGCATCGAGGGCAAGGAAGCCGAGGCGGTCCGTAAGGCATGGATCGCGATCGACGTGCCCCAATGCGGCTATTGCCAGTCAGGCCAGATCATGTCGGCCGTGTCGCTCTTGCAGTTGACGCCGAAGCCCACCGACGAGGATATCGACGGGGCGATGGCCGGTAACATCTGTCGCTGCGCCACCTATCACCGCATCAGGCAGGCCATCCACAACGCCGCCGACACGATGGAGGGTTGAGCCATGACCTTTAATGCTCTCACAACGACGCGCCGTTCCTTTCTCGCCGGCGCTGGCCTCGTCATCGGATTCACACTCGCGCCGAAAGTCTTCAGCGCCTCCGCGCTAGAGGGCGTACAGGCGGGAGGCGACAAGAGCCTCTCCCAGATCAACGCCTTCGTAAAGATCGGCACCGACGACACTGTTACCGTGCTCTCCAAGCACATCGAGTTCGGTCAGGGACCTTTTACCGGCCTATCGACCATCGTCGCCGAGGAGCTCGATGCGGACTGGAGCCAGATGCGCGCGGTTCATTCACCGGCCGACGACAAGATCTACGGCAATCTGGCATTTGGCCTGCAGGGCACGGGCGGCTCGACGTCGATCGCCAATTCCTATGACCAATTGCGCAAGGCGGGCGCAACGGCGCGCGCCATGCTGGTTGCTGCGGCGGCTGCCGAGTGGGGTGTTCCCGCAGCCGAGATCACGGTTGAAAAGGGCCGCATCAAACATGCGGGGTCCGGCAAGGAAAGCGGCTTTGGCGCATTTGCCGACAAGGCTGCCACGCAGACCCCTCCCGCTGAGCCGATACTGAAGGACCCCAAGGACTTCGTACTTATCGGGCAGGAATTGCCGAAGCTCGACACGGTAAGCAAAACCAATGGCACGGCTGTGTTTACCCTCGATATTACCGCCGACAACATGCTCTATGCTGTCGTCGCCCATCCGGACCATTTCGGTGCGACCGTCAAGTCCGTGGATGACGCGGCAGCGCGCAAGATCCCTGGCGTCCTTGACGTCAAGACAATCCCGCAGGGCGTGGCGGTCTATGCCGAGAACACATTTTCCGCCCTGAAGGGCCGCGACGCGCTCACGGTCGAGTGGGACCTGTCGAAGGCCGAAACACGTTCAAGCGACCAACTCACTGCTGATTTCGCCAAGCTGTTCGGTACCGATGGGCATGAAGCCGCCAACACCGGTGACGTTGAAAAGTCGTTCAGCGGCAACGGCGTACAGACCCTCGAAGCCGACATCGTCTTTCCATTCCTCGCGCACGCGCCGATGGAACCGCTCGATGCGGTGTTCATCAAGGCGGCCGATGGATCGGTCGATGTCTTTAACGGCGCTCAGTTCCCCACAATGGACAAGAAGGTCACCGCGCAGGTGCTCGGCCTCGATCCTGAGAAGGTGCGGGTCAACACGCAGCTCGCCGGCGGTAGCTTCGGTCGCAAGGCGCAATTTGGGTCGCCCTATATCGCCGAAGCTGCGGCAGTTTTCGCGGCGACCGACGGCAAGCGGCCGATGAAACATATGTGGACGCGCGAAGACGATATTCGTGGCGGCTTCTATCGGCCGATGTACATGCACAGGATGCGCGGAGCGATCGACGCGAACGGCAATGTCGTCGGGTGGGATCAGACAATCGTCGGCCAATCCATAATGGCCAAGGCGGACCTCGACGAAACCTCCGTCGAAGGAGCGGCGAACCTGCCCTATGTCATACCGAACCTGCGCGTCATCTCGCACAATGTTTCCCTTGCCGTGCCGCCGCTTTGGTGGCGGTCGGTCGGTCATACGCACACGGGCTTTGCGGTCGAAACCTTCATGGACGAGCTACTGCAGAAGGTGGGCAAGGATCCGGTCGAGGGACGGCTTGCGCTCCTGAGCAAGGAGCCGCGCCATATGGAAACCTTGAAGAAGGTTGCCGAAATGGCCGACTGGGGTTCCGCCGTGCCTGAAGGGCGCCAGCGCGGTGTTGCGGTGGTCAAGAGCTTCGGCACCTATGTCGCGCAGATCGTCGAAGTGTCGACCGGCGATGATGGCGCGCCGCGGGTTCACAAGGTCTGGTGCGCCGTCGATTGCGGTGTGGCAATCAATCCCAACGTCATCAAGGCGCAGATGGAGGGCGGCGTCGGCTATGGCGTCGGCGCGGTTCTTTTCGACGCCGTCACATTAGGCCAAGGCGGCAAGATCGTGCAGTCCAACTTCCACGATTACCGTTCATTGCGCATCAACGAGATGCCCGTGGTGGAGGTCGCGATCATATCTTCAAGCGAAAAACCGACTGGCGTTGGCGAACCCGGGGTTCCGCCTGTCGGGCCGGCCATTGCCAACGCCTGGCGCCGCCTCGGCCATGGCGCCGTGCGTCGTCTGCCGATCGTCAGTATCGGCTCGGTTTGAGGGGGCGCGCGATGAACAGGAACCTCGCTTACGTCTCCGTGGCGGTTGCCATCAACGCCGCCCTTGCCGTCTCGAATATCTCGATGGCGCAGGACAATCCGGTGAACGCCCTGAAACCGGCATCTGCCTTTCAGGCGATTTCTGATGAAAATCAGCGCTCGGTGGCACTCTTCGAAGAGGCCGGTAAGGTGATCCAGCATCCGCGCTGCGTGAACTGCCATCCGGCGACCGACAGGCCGCTGCAGTCGATGTCGATGCATGTGCACCAGCCGCCGGTCACGCGGGGCGAGGCGGGCATGGGCGTCCCCGGCATGATGTGCAGCACCTGCCATGGCCCGGAAAACGTCAAGGTTGTAGGGCAGGCCGAAACGATCAAGAGCATCCCCGGCAATGGCAACTGGCACCTGGCGCCCATAGAAATGGCCTGGGAGGGCAAGTCGCTCGGCCAAATCTGCAGCCAGATCAAGGATCCGCAGCGCAATGGCGGCAAGACGCTCGACCAGATCGTCGAGCATATGGCCCATGACGATCTTGTCGGATGGGGCTGGCAACCGGGCGAGGGACGTGAGCCTGTGCCGGGCACGCAAGCCGAATTTGGCGAGTTGATACGCGCCTGGGTCGAGACGGGCGCTGCTTGCCCGTCGTAGGCATGCGCCAATCCTTTATTTAGGTGGTATCGAATAGGTCGATGTGGCGTGGGCGACGAGTTCGCCGCTCACGGCGCTTGTCATGGAGATATCGACGACAGCTAGACGTTTGCCAAGCTTCAGCACGCGTGCCGTGGCGTCGATTTCCCCAAGTTCCGGCTTGCGCAGGAAATTGATGTTGAGATTGATCGTGACAGCGAGCGCAACCGGACCGATCTGCGCAAGGATCGCTACGTAGGCCGCAAGATCGGCGAGGGCGAAAAGTGTCGGCCCCGACACCGTTCCGCCGGGCCGCAGATGGCGGTCCTTCGGATCGAGGCGCATCGAGGCGAAGCCCTCACCTGCGTCGGTAACGATAAACGTCATACCGTCGGCATTTACCTGCGGAAATTCACGTTCCAGAAACGATGTCAGCGCTTCGACGTCCATCAACGGTGCCACAATAGCCCTCCCGATTGTTTTCTTTAGCATTTCGCTGCTATTTTCAAACTAAGCAACTGCATCGTCTTGACAAGGATGAGCGCATGAAACCGCCGGGATTAGTTGTTGCATCGTGCATCGCCGCACTCATCTATGTCGGGGTGCTCGCTACTCAAACCCCGCCGCCGCCCATGCAGGCGATCGAGCCTTTCAGCCTGCCGGAGCGTCCCGTTGCGCTGACGGAAGACATGATCACGCGCTTTCTTTATGGCTTCGCGCCGGTTGCCGCCCGCGCGAGGGAGGTAAACGGGCAGGGTGAGGCGGCCCAGCGCCAGGCGGCGCTAGATGAAACAGCGGCCGAATTCGGCTTCACCAACTTTACCGACTGGGTAAACACCACCAACACGATCATGGTGACCTATCATTGGG
This sequence comes from Phyllobacterium sp. 01N428, assembly GCF_056399405.1. Taxonomy (NCBI): domain Bacteria; kingdom Pseudomonadati; phylum Pseudomonadota; class Alphaproteobacteria; order Hyphomicrobiales; family Phyllobacteriaceae; genus Phyllobacterium; species Phyllobacterium sp. 01N428. Next base: position 286,488 of record NZ_JBFTRH010000003.1, on the reverse strand, counting down.
CGACCAATCCCGATCCGCGCCTTGAAGTTGAAAAGGCGATTGACGCCATTCCTGCCATGACCAATCTTAACGATCAGGAAAAGGCTGATATGATCAACGGCTTGAAGGCGGGTCTTGCGCGGGTGGAAAGCGCGAGGCCCACGCCGGAGAACCTTGCAATCGTGCAGCGCCATCTGCGAACGCTGAAGCCGTTCTATGATCTTTGGGCACCGCCCGGCCAATAATCCAAGAGGAGTTCGATGGGAGAAATTCACGCTATCCGCAAGGAAGAGCCCATGATCGCGTCGGAACTGTCGGACGGCATTTTGCTGCTGACTTTGCAAAATCCTCCGGCAAACGCGCTTTCGCTTGCCATGATGCAGATGCTGCTGGACCTGTTGCGATCTGCGCGCGAGGACGAACGTGTGCGTGTGATCATCCTCCGGTCCGGCCTCAAGCTTTTTTCCGCCGGGCACGATCTGAAGGAAATGACCGCGCATCGGAGTGACGACGATCGCGGCCGCGCCTTCTTTGACGCCACCATGCGCCTCTGTGCAGAACTGATGCAGGAAATCGTCCGCCATCCACGCCCGGTTATCGCTGCTGTCGATGGGCTTGCGACTGCGGCGGGGTGCCAACTCGTCGCCTCGTGCGATCTGGCGATCTGTTCCGACAAATCGACATTCTGCACTCCAGGCGTCAATATCGGGCTCTTCTGTTCCACGCCCATGGTCGCCCTCTCACGCAATGTCTCACGCAAGCAGGCGATGGAAATGTTGCTCACAGGTGAAACCATCGATGCGTCGACGGCGCGCGAATTCGGCCTCGTCAATCGCGTCGTGCCGCAGGAGTACCTCAATCAGATTGTCAGAAAATATGCGCAAAGTATTGCAGCAAAATCGCCTTTGACCGTGAAGATCGGCAAGGAGGCATTTTACCGTCAGCTCGAAATGGGTCTCACCGAAGCCTATGACTATGCGGCAGGGATCATGGTCGAGAATATGCTGGCGCGGGACGCAGAAGAGGGTATCAATGCTTTTATCGAGAAGCGTTCGCCCGAGTGGAAAGGTGAGTAATCCCTCATGGACCACAACCACTATTCCGACAGTTTCATTCGCCGCATCCTGACTTCGGTCAAGACCATAGCCCTTGTCGGCGCGTCTCCAAATGAGTCGCGCCCCAGCAACACGGTGATGCAGTTCCTCCTTGCCAAGGGCTACAAAGTCTTTCCGGTCAATCCCGGGCACAAGGGCAAGCAGATTCATGGCCAAACCGTCTACGCCCGCCTTGCCGATATTCCCGAGCCATTCGACATGGTCGATGTGTTCCGCAATTCGGCGGCGCTCCCCGCTCTCGTCGATGAGGTCCTGGCGCTGAAGCAGCGCCCGAGAATCTTCTGGGCGCAGGTTGGGGTGCGCGACGAGGGTGCGGCGCGCAAAGCCGAAACGGCTGGTCTGACTGTGGTAATGGATCGCTGCCCGGCCATCGAGTATGCGTTGCTCGGTCTCGATCAGGAGTGAGCCACCGGCTCGATTTCACCGAAACCATTGTCCAAGGCACTGGAATCTCAAGCATGGCCTGAAATTGGTCGCCATTGCTTTGCAAACATGCGCTGTTGGCTCCAGCGTCGTCATTCCATAATTTGCCCGATTATCCCGACAGGAGGAATACCATGGCGCATCGCGCACCCGGAATAGAAACACTTGCCGTTCACGCTGGCGCCAAGCCCGATCCTGCGACGGGCGCGCGCGCGACGCCGATCTATCAGACGACCGCGTTCGTCTTCGAAGATGCTGACCATGCAGCGTCGCTGTTCGGGCTGAAGGCTTTCGGCAATATCTACTCGCGCATTACCAACCCGACCAATGCGGTGCTGGAAGAACGGGTCGCAGCGCTGGAGGGGGGCACCGCCGCGCTGAGCGTCGCTTCCGGTCATGCGGCGCAGCTTCTGGTCTTCCACACTCTTCTTCAGCCGGGCGACAATTTCGTTGCGGCGAACAAGCTTTATGGCGGCTCGATTAACCAGTTCGGCCAATCTTTCAAATCGTTTGGCTGGCAAGTGCGCTGGGCGGAGGGCGACGATCCCGCCTCGTTTGAAGCGCAGATCGATGATCGTACGCGGGCGGTGTTCATCGAAAGCATCGCCAATCCGGGCGGGATTATTACGGATATTGCGGCCATCGCCGAGATAGCCCATTGCCGCGGCATCCCGCTCATCGTCGACAACACGCTCGCGTCGCCCTGGCTCATCCGGCCGATCGAGCATGGCGCCGATATCATTGTTCATTCCGCCACCAAGTTTCTCGGCGGCCATGGCAATTCCATGGGTGGGATCATCGTCGATTGCGGCACCTTCGACTGGTCGAAATCCGGCAATTATCCCCTGCTGTCGGAGCCGCGACCGGAATATAACGGCGCCGTCCTCCACGAAACCTTCGGCAATTTTGCCTTTGCCATCGCTTGCCGCGTTCTTGGCCTGCGCGACCTAGGTCCGGCGCTTTCGCCATTCAATGCGTTCCAGATCCTCACCGGCATTGAGACCTTGCCGCTGCGCATGCAGCGCCATGCCGAAAATGCCCTAACGGTCGCCACATGGTTGCAAAGGCAGGAGGGGGTTGCGTGGGTCAGCTATGCCGGGCTGCCCGAGGATGCCTATCACGCGTTGCAGCAGAAATATGCGCCGAAAGGCGCGGGTTCCGTTTTCACCTTCGGCCTGCGCGGCGGTTACGATGCCGGCGTCAAATTCGTCGAGGCGCTGCAACTCTTCTCGCACCTTGCCAATATTGGCGATACGCGATCGCTGGTCATCCATCCAGCGTCCACCACCCACCGCCAGCTAAGCGACGAACAGAAAGTCGCGGCGGGGGCCGGGCCCGACGTGGTACGACTTTCCATCGGCATTGAAAGCGTTGAAGATATCATCACCGATCTCGAACAGGCATTGAGCAAGGCAGGCTAATGGGGCATCTCGTTAAAATCGGCATTGACGGAATCGAGCCGGAAGTAGGTGCCCCTGCGGCGGACCGGGTGGTTTCGGGTAGTCCCCAATTCCGCACCTGGAACGCCGAGGAGGCGGATGGCGGGCTCTATGCCGGCATCTGGGAGGCGACGCCGGGCAAATGGCAGATCGTCTATGACGAGTGGGAGTTTTGCCACATCCTTTCAGGCCGCTCTATTGTCACCGAAGAAGGCGGCGACCCGCATCACCTCGGTGCCGGAGATAGCTTCGTGCTGCGCCCAGGATTTCGCGGAACGTGGGAAGTCCTGGAGACGACGCGCAAGGAATATGTGATCAGGCTTTGATTACCAGGAGACGTCGAGCCGTTCGAGGCCGTGGAAATGGTAGGTGTTGCGATAGCGCGGCACGTCGCAAAGCTTCAGATTGGGTAGCCGGTCGAAGAGCACCTTGAGCGCCACCTGCAGTTCAAGCCGCGCCAGCGGCGCGCCGATGCAAAAGTGGATGCCTGCGCCAAACGAGAGATTTTTCTGGTCCGTGCGGTCGGGCCGGAAAATCTCGGGCGATTGAAAGACCAGCGGGTCGCGGTTGGCAGCGCCGAGCATCAATCCGATTTGGTCGCCGGGCTTGAGCTTGATGCCATCCCCAAGATCGATCGACTCATAGGCATAGCGGGTAAACATGTGGAGCGGTGCGTCGTACCTGATGCATTCCTCCACGGTTTTGGCCGTGGTATCCGCATCGGCCAGAAGGCTTGCGGGATTTGTACCGCTTTCAAGGATGGTCTTAACCGCATTACCGGTCTGGTGCACTGTTGCCTCATGGCCGGCGTTGAGAAGCAGGATGGCCGTTGTGATGAGTTCGTCTTCCGTCAGCTTTGCGCCGTCTGCCTCCGCGGCAAGCAAGAGGCTCAACAGGTCGTCGGCGGGTTCTGACCGGCGCTTGCCGGCATAGTCGCGCAGAAATTGCGAGAATTCCGCCGCGGCGGCGTTCGCGCTTTCTTCCGACTGACGGGTTCGGCCATGCATGTACATCGCAACGATGCGGTGTGACCAATCCAGAAGTTGCGGCGCGGCTTGCGTCGGCACGCCAAGCATTTCCGCGATAACAGTCACGGGAATAGGCGTGGCAAATTCCGCGATCAGGTCGGCTTGGCCTCTTGGCTCGAACTTGTCGATCAGATCGTTTGCCAGCGCTTCGATGCGCGGGCGCAGCCGCTCGACCTGACGCGAAACGAATGCGCGATTGACCAGCGTGCGCAGCCGCGTGTGGACCGGTGGCTCGAGTTCAAGCATCGAGAACTTCTCGATGTGGTCGAAATCCGTCAGATGCGAGCGGTCGCCGGCTCTGCCTTGCGAATCGGCATCGCTGTGCCGCTTTTCCCGGCCGAAACGCCGATCACGCAACAGCCGGTTGACGGCGTCGTAGCCGATGAAGCACCAGAATCCGTAGTTTTCCCAGAAGAAACTGGAACCTGTCGCATGGAGGTGTGCATAGGTCGGGTAGGGGTCCTGAAAGAAGCTCGCGTCCAGCGGATCGAGCTGCAGATGGCGGCGTTCGGAATCGTGGCGAAACGATGCGGGGAGGGTCATTGGCATTTTCCATGCGTGATCAGGGGTTGAGCATTCACTACATATCGTTTCATATTTCCGCCCCCAAGACTGATACAGGAATCCCACCATGAAAATTACCATTGTCGGCGCTGGCATCGCCGGATTGTCGACGGCTTGGTCCCTGACCAAGGCCGGCCATCTGGTCACGCTCCTTGAACAGGGCCCGATCCCCAATCCGCTCGCCGCCTCGGGCGATCACCACCGCATCATACGGCGGGCCTATGGCAAGGCCGGCGGATATGCCGACGCCATCTCCGAGGCCTACGAGGCCTGGGACGAGCTTTGGCACGACATTGGGACGAGCCACCTTGATCCGCGCGGTTTCATTTGCGTATCGCGGGAGGCCGGCGATGACACGGATGAATATCGTGAAGGGCTCGAGCATGGAGGCTATCCGCTCGAAATCTATGAGCCCAGGGATGCCGTTCAGCGCTACGCCTATCTTGAGGAGGGCACTTTCCGCTACGCGTTCTTCTCGCCGGAGGGCGGCGCGCTTCATTGCCGAAAAATCGCAACGGATGTCGCGCACTGGCTGCGCGAAAAAGGCGCGAGGGTCGTGGAAAACGCCCGGGTCGTTTCGGTCGACACGGATTTGGCCACGGTGCGCCTCGCCGATGGCAAAGTTATCGAAGCGGATCGCGTCATCGTCACCGCAGGCGCCTGGGTCACCAAGCTCTTCCCCGAGATTGCGACAAACCTGACAACCTATCGCACTGCCGTTGTCTATCTCGACCCACCTGCGGACTTGCGAGCGGCCTGGGAGAATTCGCCCGTGGTCCTCGATGTTGGCGGGGGTACTGACGGCTACATCATACCGGCAAGCGGCGGGGGTGGTCTCAAATTCGGGACCGGGCTTCATAAGCGCAAAAGTCCCGACGCCGATCTCGACCGCGTGGCGGCGGAGGGCGAGGGCGAGGCCATACGCGCTCATTTCGCTCCGCCGATGAAGCGGCTTTCGGAGTACAGAGTTGTGGACGTGGTCACCTGCGCTTACACGTTTACCGCCGATGAGCGCTTCTTCGCTTCGGAAATCGGAAAATGCCTAATCGTTTCAGCCTGTTCCGGCCATGGCTACAAGTTTGGTGCGGCTGTCGGCAGGCGCGTCGCCCGCTCCCTCGACGATGGAAGCCTGCCCTCGCTGCAGCGCTGGCTGCGCGCGGAAGCGGCATGATCGCCGGCAACCCGCCCGGCATGGTCATGCGAGGATCTTGCGGAAACGGGTTGCGAAGCCCTATGTATCGAAAGTGTCATCCACGAATCTGGGGCATGCCCCATTATTCTCAAAACGCTGAGGCCCACCGATGAGAGATCCAATCGAAACAGCTATGAACCTCGTGCCTATGGTCGTCGAACAGACCAATCGGGGCGAGCGGGCCTATGATATTTTCTCGCGCCTGCTGAAAGAACGCATTATTTTCATTACCGGACCCATCGAGGACGGCATGGCGACGCTGATCTGCGCGCAGCTGCTTTTCCTTGAATCGGAAAATCCGAAAAAAGAAATCAACATGTATATCAACTCCCCGGGCGGCGTCGTCACCTCCGGCATGGCGATCTATGACACGATGCAGTTCATTCGCCCCGCCGTGGCAACGCTCTGCTTTGGTCAGGCCGCTTCGATGGGCTCGCTCCTGCTGACGGCCGGCGCAAGGGACATGCGCTTTGCCCTGCCGAATGCCCGCATCATGCTGCACCAGCCTTCGGGCGGCTTCCAGGGACAGGCCTCCGACATCGAGCGCCATGCCCAGGACATCATCAAGCTGAAGCGCCGCCTCAATGAAATCTACGTGAAGCACACGGGCCGCGATTATGAGACGATCGAGCGCACGCTCGACCGCGACCATTTCATGACGGCTCAGGAATCACTTGAATTCGGCTTGATCGACAAGGTGCTTGAGTCCCGCGAACTTCTGGAAGGCGAGATAAAGTAACCGGCTAAATCCCGCATCGGGGTCTGAAATGAACATTTTTTGACACCGATGCGGACTTTCTGCCACACAACCGGCTTGCATAGAGGCCAACAGACGTTACGTTAAGCCATTGTGAGTTAGGAAGCCCGATCTGCATACGTCTATATCACTTCCGTCGGTTGGAAGTGACGGTCCTGAGAGAGCGGGGCCGATACTGAAAGGAAACTGCAATGAGCAAAGTCAGCAACGGCGGCGGCGATTCCAAGAATACGCTTTATTGCTCGTTTTGCGGAAAGAGCCAGCACGAAGTTCGCAAGCTGATTGCGGGCCCGACTGTATTCATCTGCGATGAATGCGTCGAATTGTGCATGGACATCATCCGCGAGGAAAACAAATCCTCGATGGTGAAATCCCGCGAAGGCGTCCCGACGCCGCAGGAAATCATGGCTGTTCTCGATGATTATGTCATCGGCCAGAGCCATGCCAAGCGTGTTCTCTCTGTCGCTGTGCACAACCACTACAAGCGGTTGGCGCACGCATCGAAAAACAATGAAGTCGAACTGGCGAAGTCCAACATCCTCCTGGTTGGCCCGACCGGTTGCGGCAAGACCTATCTGGCTCAATCGCTTGCACGCATCATCGACGTGCCATTCACCATGGCGGACGCGACGACGCTGACGGAAGCGGGCTATGTCGGCGAGGATGTCGAGAACATCATCCTCAAGCTGCTGCAATCTGCCGACTATAATGTCGAGCGGGCGCAGCGCGGCATCGTCTATATCGACGAGGTCGACAAGATCAGCCGCAAGTCCGACAATCCGTCGATAACCCGCGACGTGTCGGGCGAGGGTGTGCAGCAAGCCTTGCTGAAGATCATGGAAGGTACGGTTGCTTCCGTCCCGCCGCAGGGCGGCCGTAAGCATCCGCAGCAGGAATTCCTGCAGGTCGACACGACGAACATCCTGTTCATCTGCGGCGGCGCCTTTGCTGGTCTCGACAAGATCATCTCGGCTCGCGGCGAAAAGACCTCCATCGGCTTCAGTGCCTCGGTCAAGGCTCCGGACGATCGTCGCGTCGGCGCGATCTTCCGCGAACTCGAGCCGGAGGACCTGTTGAAGTTTGGCCTCATTCCAGAATTCGTGGGCCGCTTGCCCGTCATCGCGACCCTCGAGGACCTCGATGAAGTCGCTCTGGTGCAGATTTTGTCTGAACCGAAGAACGCCCTGGTCAAGCAGTATCAGCGCCTGTTCGACATGGAAAACGTCGAATTGACGTTCCACGAGGACGCGTTGAAGGCGATTGCCAAGAAGGCAATTGCCCGCAAGACCGGCGCACGCGGCCTGCGTTCGATCATGGAGAAGATCCTGCTCGACACGATGTACGAATTGCCGACGCTCGACGGCGTCCAGGAAGTCGTCATCTCCGGCGATGTGGTGGAGGGCAATTCACGCCCGCTCTACATCTATGCCGAACGCAAGGAAGAGAAAGGCAATGTTTCCGCCTGATCGCGGAGAGATTCGCCGCCAAATGTGAAAAGCTCCGCACACCTGCGGAGCTTTTCTGTTTTATATGTCGGCTGAATTGCGCTAAAGGTTGCATGAGGTTTGGTTGACACCATCGAGCGCTGTTCGAAAGGCAATGAAGAACAGACGGCGTATGTGGATGATTTCCACGATAATCACACCGTCGCACCCTAATTGTTGCCTTGCGGAAGATTGCGCTCCGAAATTTGCAGGAGCAGGATAGATTACGATTCTGTGACTGTGCTTGGGGCCGGGATGCTTGAAACAGGCGGGCCGCCACTCCAAGTAATGAGGTAAGCCGCACAACCGGTAGTACGCCGCTCATGCTGATCCCCGAAAGTGGACGCTTTTTGGAATGATCATGCAACCCATGGGTACCCGGGCGTGGCGATCTGGCCAGATGGCCTGAGAAAGGACATGAAATGACGGTTGCAAGCAAGAAGACACCAGCGGGTGGCCAGAGCGGGCTTTATGCCGTTCTGCCGTTGCGCGATATCGTTGTCTTCCCCCACATGATCGTTCCACTCTTCGTCGGCCGCGAAAAGTCCATTCGTGCGCTTGAGGAAGTCATGGGCGTCGACAAGCAAATCCTGCTTGCCACACAGAAGAACGCTGCGGATGATGATCCGCAGGCAGACGCGATCTACACTGTTGGCACGATTGCCAACGTGCTGCAGCTTCTGAAACTGCCGGATGGCACAGTCAAGGTGCTCGTCGAGGGTATCGCCCGCGCCGAAATCACCGGTTTCAGCGATCGCGAGGAATATCACGAAGCCACTGCCGTAACGCTCGCAGAACCCGAGGAAGATCCTGTCGAGATCGAAGCGCTTGCGCGCTCGGTCGTCTCGGATTTCGAGAATTACGTCAAGCTCAACAAGAAGATTTCGCCGGAAGTCGTCGGCGCCGCCGGACAGATCGAGGATTACTCGAAGCTGGCCGATACGGTCGCCTCGCATCTAGCGATCAAGATTCCCGAAAAGCAGGACATGCTTTCCATTCTTTCGGTGCGCGCACGGCTCGAAAAAGCCATGTCGTTCATGGAATCGGAAATCTCCGTCCTGCAGGTGGAAAAGCGCATCCGCTCGCGTGTCAAGCGCCAGATGGAGAAGACCCAGCGCGAATACTACCTGAATGAGCAGATGAAGGCGATCCAGAAGGAACTCGGCGACGGCGAAGACGGCCGCGACGAGGCAGCCGAGCTGGAAGACCGGATCAAGAAGACCAAGCTTTCGAAGGAAGCGCGCGAGAAGGCCAATGCCGAGCTGAAGAAGCTGCGGCAGATGAGCCCGATGTCCGCCGAGGCGACCGTCGTACGCAACTATCTCGACTGGCTGCTGTCCATTCCGTGGGGCAAAAAGTCGAAGATCAAGAACGATCTCAACCTCGCCGACGAGATCCTCGATGCCGAGCATTACGGGCTCGACAAGGTCAAGGACCGTATCGTGGAGTACCTCGCCGTGCAGGCGCGCTCGACCAAGATCAAAGGTCCGATCCTTTGCCTCGTCGGTCCTCCCGGCGTCGGCAAGACCTCGCTTGCCCGCTCGATCGCCAAGGCGACGGGGCGTGAATATATCCGCATGTCGCTCGGCGGCGTGAGGGACGAGGCCGAGATCCGCGGTCACCGCCGTACCTATATCGGCTCGATGCCCGGCAAGGTCATCCAATCGATGAAGAAGGCCAAGAAGTCCAATCCGCTCTTCCTGCTCGACGAGATCGACAAGATGGGCCAGGACTTCCGCGGCGATCCGTCCTCTGCGCTGCTCGAAGTGCTCGATCCGGAACAGAACTCGACGTTCATGGATCACTATCTCGAGGTCGAGTACGACCTGTCGAATGTGATGTTCGTGACGACGGCCAATACGCTGAATATTCCAGGCCCCTTGATGGACCGCATGGAGATCATCCGTATTGCCGGCTACACGGAAGATGAGAAGCTGGAAATCGCCAAGCGGCACCTGTTGCCCAAGGCTATCCGCGATCATGCATTGCAGCCGAAGGAGTTCTCGGTTTCAGAGGGTGCGATCCGCGCCATCATCCGCAACTATACGCGGGAAGCCGGTGTGCGCAGTCTCGAACGTGAACTGATGAAGCTCGCCCGCAAGGCCGTCACCGAAATTCTGAAGACCAAGAAGAAGGCGGTGAAGGTTACGGAAAGCAACATCGATGACTATCTAGGCGTCGAGAAGTTCCGTTTCGGCCAGATCGACGGCGAAGACCAGGTCGGTGTCGTTACAGGTCTTGCCTGGACCGAGGTGGGCGGCGAATTGCTGACCATCGAAGGTGTCATGATGCCCGGCAAGGGCCGCATGACAGTGACGGGCAACCTGCGCGATGTGATGAAGGAATCGATTTCCGCAGCGGCTTCCTATGTCCGCTCGCGCGCGATTGATTTCGGCGTCGAGCCGCCGCTCTTCGATCGCCGCGACATCCACGTGCACGTGCCGGAAGGCGCAACGCCGAAGGATGGGCCCTCGGCAGGTATCGCGATGGTTACGGCCATCGTGTCGATACTGACGGGCATTCCGGTTCGCAAGGATATCGCCATGACCGGCGAGATCACGTTGCGCGGCAGGGTCCTGCCGATCGGTGGCCTCAAGGAGAAGCTGCTTGCCGCGCTGCGCGGTGGCATAAAGACTGTTCTGATCCCGCAGGATAACGCCAAGGACCTGGTGGAAATACCTGACAATGTGAAGAACGGCCTCGAGATCATTCCGGTCTCGCATGCCAACGAGGTGATCAAGCACGCGCTGATCCGTCAGCCGGAGCGGATCGAGTGGACCGAGCCTGCACATGTGCCGGCCGCGCCTGTAGAGGATGAAACGGCAGCGCAGGTCGCTCACTAGGCGAACGCATAAACAAAAGGCCGGGCAAGCAATTGCCCGGCCTTTTTGATTCGGCGCTTGAATTCAGATAGCGCCGCCGAGAATGCCGAAGCCCGTGGCAGCGGCGATCGCTCCGGCGATGCGCATCAGATTGGGACCGAAGCGCTCGCCAAGTTTGGCAACCCCGACACCGATGGTGATGCCTGCAAGGTGAAGCAGGGCGGTGGCGGCGATGAATCCGGCGCCGTAGGCGTACCCGGCAACATCCATCGGCATCTCCGCGCCATGCGCATGGCCGTGGAAGGTGGCAAACAACCCTGCGAGGGCAACGGCAACGGCGACCGGCGGCTTGACCTCAAACGCAACCGCGGCGCCGAGCACGATTACCGATGCTGCGATGCCGACCTCGACGAACGGCATGCCAAGGCCCGCAAAGCCCAGCGCAGCGCCGGCGCTCATCATGCCGATAAAGGCAAGGGGCAGGAGCCACAAGGCACGCCCGCCCATCTGTACGGCGAGGATGCCGACAAGCACCATGGCAAGGATATGGTCGAGACCGGTTAAAGGATGGGCGAATCCATGCGTAAATCCGCCTGTATCGCCGAGGCCCACATGGGCATGGGCAAGGGACGGTAAGAGGCTGGCGGCGAGGGCAATGGCGATTCTGAAGGTGCGAAGGGCTGGCATGTTCTGTTCCCGTGTTTCAGCGTTCTTGGAAGGAGGCTGAAGCCATTGTTGCCGCAGATGGGCCGCGAGAGAAAGAGGAAATGCTGGCAGCGGCATAAAATCAGCGGTCATCGCTGTCGCGATCGCCTGCCTCTCAGATACGCTTTGGGAGATGGAATGGTGGGCGATGAGAGACTCGAACTCCCGACATCTTCGGTGTAAACGAAGCGCTCTACCAACTGAGCTAATCGCCCTACTCAAAGGGTATGGACGGAGCGTTTATGCGTTTAGCGCAATATTGGCAAGAGGGTTGCGACACTTTTATGATTTCCGCGAAGAGTTTTTCACATTCGCATTTTTCCTGTCCGGTTGTGCTTGACACACCCCCGCGAACCCCTTAAACGACCGCTCACGCCGGACGAAATGTTCGGCACGAAAGTGCGCGGGTGTAGCTCAGTTGGTTAGAGTGCCGGCCTGTCACGCCGGAGGTCGCGGGTTCGAGCCCCGTCACTCGCGCCACTTTTCTCTCAGATAAATCAGTTAAATAGCTTGCCGCTGGAAGAGCGGCGCTCTCGCGAGTTTCAACTGTTATTTACCCACGAGTTTCAACTTTTTGATCTCATTCTGTTCTAATGCCTTTTTGCTGCGTCCAATCTTGCGTGACTCTTCCGCTGCTTGCCGTCAGGTTGACCGCATATAGGTTTTTTGCAGCGTCTTGTTCTGATCGATGCTGTGGCCCATTTTCGCAGCTATACATGAGCGTAAAAAAACAATCCTCCACTTTGGTAAGACGTCGTATCGGTGACCCGGCAATTGAGAAGTTGGGAGAAGGCAGGAACTGAGCATTCTCGCTTCATTGCCATTTCGGATGATCGTACGAATGAAGGAACAGATCGCGGTAGCGGCCAGTTCACGCCATGGAATGGCATCAGGCGCAAGCTGGCGAATTTCGGTAAATCAAGCCGTTGCCCGCAGAGGGGGCTTGGAAAGTCGCTAGGCACCCAGTTTCATAAAATCATAAATTGCTCAGAATCACGATCTGGTATAGCTCGTTCTCGAAGATTTGGTTGTTTTGGGTGATGAATGGTACGGGTCGGGTATTGGGTGAGGGTGGTTGCAACTGCCGTTTTTGGAGTGTGGCTTTCATACGTCATCCGACTAAAGTTCACACCTATCGCCGATGGTTTAGATCCCAGTTGGGTAGCGGGGGTTTCCGAGGCACAATCAGGTGGGCTGCAGTTCGGCCCTGAAATTCGCTTTACGGTCGGCCCATATCTGAACGTCCTCTATAAATATTACCAGGGGGACTTTTCAATCGCCGTGTTCACGGGTTCGGTGATTCTGATTGCATATGGTGTTCTCACTTCGTTCAAGTTGTTCACCAAGGATGCTGTTTATACGACGATTTTTATCGTCGCAGCTCTGATGAGCACCGTTTTTTTCGCGGATTCCTTACTCGGTATACTGCCGCTATTCGCTGTGTACGTAATGGGGAGAGACAACAAGCCTAACACTTTGTTCATTGCAGCATCGGCCACCGCATTTTCGATTATAGCTCTGACAAAATTTTCTGCCTTACCTGTCATAATTGTGGCCTCGCTATTAATCGACCTCATTAGGCTTTCTCGCCGTCAAGCTCCCATCTGTTCAGTTTTATTTCTTGTGGCTTTGGTCCTGGCCATGTTCCTCGCGGGGATGCAAATTGGCAGTCTCCCGGATTACATGGTGTCCGGCTTGGATATGTCGGCCACTTACGCTGACTCAATGAGTCTACCGGGCTCTGTCAGGGAGATATGGATTTGGCTCGTCCTAGCCGTTTCGGGAGCAACTATTTTCGCCCTGGACCAACTGTTTAGGCTAAGGCCCTTCACGATTGGGAAGTTCATCCAAGTGTCGAGCGGCCCGGTTTTGCTCTTCATTATTTTACTTCTCTCATTGAAGCACGGGTTTGTCAGGCACGATCTGCATTCGCTTATTGCATGGTCAGCGCTGATCTTGAGCATTGGCGGCGCCATTTTTGTGGCCAATTCCAACGTCAGCAAAATTGCCTTGGCAGGTATCGTTCTATGTTCGATCGTGTGGACGCACACCTATGCAAACTTTGACGCTATCCGCGACCGATGGTCGATCCCGAGCATTCCAACCCGCCTATCTGCAGGCTTATCGGAAGTTGGCGAGATTGGAAGATTTCTGCGGAATCCCGCTCGATGGGCAGACGATAATGCGGAGGCACAGTCATCCGCAAAGGCGCGGATAAACGCAGCGAAGCCGTTGCCTTTGGTTGAGGGGACGGTCGATGTCATACCCAATATCCAATCTCGCGTGATCGCATCGGGTATGCAATACACGCCCAGGCCGACCATCCAGGAATATGCCACGTACTCGACGGCATTGATCGAGGCAAATCGCGAATTTTTCAAGTCGATGAGAGCACCTCGTACAGTTCTTTTTGGGATCGATCCGATCGATCAACGGCTCCCAGCTTTTACTGAAGGAGCGCTTTGGCCTTTGTTTTTGGAAAAATATGAGCCGACAGAAGAAAAAGACGGCCTCGTGGTTCTAAGGCAACGCGCGCAAGCCTTGCCGGAACTTACCGGGGCATTCAGTATGGCAACGGGTCGCATTGGCGAAAAGATAGACCTTCCTAAGGATGACTCCGTTGTTTTCGCGAAAATTGAAATCAGGCATACCCTCATTGGACGAATAATAAGATTATTATTCAAGACACCTGAGTTGCACATAAAACTGTACTATGCAGATCGTGAACCAGAAGTTTTTCGGTTTATTCCGGGTATAGCGGAAAACGGCTTTATTCTATCGCCAGTTATTAAGTCGGTTGGAGAATTTGTTGACATAGCGACAGGGGTGGAAAACCCTATTGGCTCTAACCGCCCGGTAAGCTTTGAGATTCTCCGTCCAAATTGGCTTGGCAGATCCTACGAACCGGAAATCAAGGTTCAATACGCTAAACTCGACGCCCATCCTTTGGCTGTCGCGTCAACCACGAATGCTTTTTTGAAGGCCAGAATCAAGGAAACTGATTGGCTACGCAATGTTACGCAGCAGAATGTCTTGAAGCCGCCTATGCTCGACATAGTGGACAGAAAGTTGTTCGCCCACAGCCCAACTGAAGTAAAAATAGATGTATCGGGTCACAAAGTGCTTAATGTTAAATTTGGCATGCGGGATGGGTCGTGGCAGCAGGGCACCACAACCGGAGTATGTTTTGTGGCTGAAAGTTCTGGTTCCACCCCCTTATTCAAACGGTGTCTCACGCCTCTTTCAGAAGAGCAGGATCGCGGAGAGCACGCCGCGAGCATCGAACTGCCCGAAGGCACACAATCAGTGAAGCTGCGTACCGAATGCGTCGCGGCGTGTGACTGGGGATGGTCTTACTGGTCGCTTATCGATGCCCAATAGAGCATCGACAAGATTGGTCAGGGCTTCTCGGCAACTACAAGAAATTGCTTTCCAAAGAAACGCCAGAAGAAAGGCATACGCAGGTATGCTTTTATAAGCAGGTCGTGCGTAGGCTGCTTGTTTGCCATTGTGAATGGTAGAAAGCGATCTGTCACCGAAACGACCTTATAACCGTTCATCGCGAGGCCTTCCGCCAGGGACACATCGGAGAGAGGCAGATAGTGATCGTAAAAGTCCCAGTACTCTTTGTAAGCGTAGCGAATATTGGGGCCCATAATGATGAATCGCCCTCCGGGTTTTAGAACCCGCAGAATTTCTTTGAGGACAGCGTCACAAACCTTTTTGTCCGGAAGGTGCTCAAGAAAATTTGACGTAAATGCGCGATCAAGCGAGTCGCTTGGCAAGTGGCCAAGATCATCAGCCATTGATGGCGTGAAGGATACCGTGGGAAGAAGGTGCTCCGCCGCATCCGGATTGAGATCAACCGCGTATTTTTCCCGAACGTTGATGTTGTTGATGAACTCGCCATATCCGCAAGCAAGATCGAGGATAGACCCATCCGCAACCACGAGATCGTTGAAATACGAGCTGCAAAGCGTTTTCCATACCCGGTCCCGTTTCGCGAGGCCAGTTTCTATGAAGCGCTTCTTGTAAATCTCTGTGACGTTGGCTGCAGACTCTAAGGCCATTCGATGTCCCCTATTTTCATTGACCGTAGCCTAGTCGATGAAGCGTCAGATCACAACCTCAGGTGGCCAGTCGCATCGCCACCTTTCCTCGAGAGCGAAGGAATTTGTCTGGATGAGGAAGGCGATTGGCATTCGACGCCAGCGGCCCAGGAAATACGTTGTCATCCGTAATATGCTCGGCGCCCAGTGCTGAATGGAATCGATTAGCGCAGACAAGATGAAATCGAATAACGCCGGTGGGGAGGAGACAACCTTTTGCCAAGTCTGAAACTTGCGATTGGGGTCTGGCCTCTACAGCGCTCGCTCCCGCAGACGTCCGCCTTTGCCAACAACGGTCATCGCGGTCTATCGGCATCATCGCCTTGCGAAACGCGCGCGCAAATTCGCACGGGCGCGCCTGAGCCATAACGGGACTACCGCTCGGAACATGGTTCGGAGTTTCTCCAGAAAGTCCGCTGAGGCTGATACGTCGCGTTGCATTTCACAGATCTGCTCGCCTATCAGCGCAGTTCGCGTATCCATCAGGGATGCGCTGGCGTTTTGACGCTCCGATAGCGAGACCATGTGAGCAAGAAGCTCCACCTTCGTCTGGTGAAGCATGTCGCCGATGGACTTGTGTTCGGGCATCCACTGCATTTCCGAGGCAATCCGATACCACAACCGCTTTTCCGCGGTGACAGCGAGCTCCTGTGCCCAGCGTCCGTTTGCGAGGCCAAGTTCATTGGCGTCGGCCGGGACTGCCTTGATGGCCTTTCGATAAATCTTTTCATACGCCGCAACATAGTAATCTGCCGGCGCCTCCCGCCGCAGATAGTCGGTTACAAGCGCAGCGTCGCTGGCATCATATTGATCGATCGCATCCTTCAACAATGCGACGGTGGTCGGTCGAGCCAGCAGGCGAACACCAAAATTATGCTTCCGCCACGTCTTTACGGTGCGCGAGGTCAGAAGCCCGGCGAACCCGCGCGCGTCGCACACAACCACCGAGCACCCGACGAATGCTGCTTCGAGCGCCATTCGCGCCGTAGCAAACACGATGTCATATCTGGGCAACTCCAGTTCGAGCTGGTCGGAAAAGGTGGCTGTTCCGGGGCCGAGTTCATCCAGTTCAATCTCGCTTTCCCGGCAGGCGGTTCGAACAATTTCAGCGTGGAAGCTTTGTTTTGTCAGCAAAAGCGCCTTTGCCGGACTGTCAGGCAGCCTCGATCGTGCAGCAAAGCGGGAAGCATCCACAGCATTCCCGATCACACTCAACATATCGGCCGGGATGCCGCATGCGAGGCACTTGTCCCGGCAAGCTTCGTCGACGGCAACATAATGTTTGATCTGCGGGTGGAGCAATGGAGCCTCGAGCGCGAACACCGAACTGTGGCAAGTGTAAACGACAGGGACGTGCGGAAATCGAGCCATCGCTATGAAACATGGCGAAATATGGTGGGCGTGTATTACATCGGGGAGATAGGGAATTTGGTCGATTTCACTATAAACGCGATGGCCATTGTGAATCATGCCCTGCGCTTCGCCACGCAGGGTCGGCGCAAAGATCATCACGTCATGCCCGGCAATCCGTAGCGCATCCGCGAGGAGCTCGACGACACTTTCACTGCCGGAACGTGTTCCAAAGAGGAAGTTGGTAATTAATACCCGCACTTTTGTTTTGCCCCGGTGCATTTAGTTACAGGGCGTGGTTTATTCTGCGCATGGTAAATATACAAACTCAAAATATCCTGATTCTTGCTCACCCCGGTCACGAACTGCGAATACATCACTGGTTGGAGTTGAACAAACCGCGCGTCTATTTCTTGACCGACGGTTCGGGCGGCAGGGAGGTATCGCGCACCCATTGTTCCCGGACCATCGTCGAGGCAACCGGCAGCACTTGCGGGGCTGTCTTCGGTGAGATTGCCGACAAAACATGGTATTCAGCGTTTCGCGATCAGAATATATCATTCTTCCGATCCGTCCTGGATCGCATTGAACGCGATATTCCGCATGCCAGGACCATTCGCATTGTTGCTGACGCCGTCGACGGCTACAATCCCGTCCATGATCTGGCATCGGCAATGGGCCTGGCGCTGCAAAAGAAATTGACCCAGCGCGGGGTGAAGGCACGTTTGGCCTTTTCGGCCGCAGTGCCGAGCGCGAGGGGCGACCTCGTCGAAGAAATCAGCCTGGATGAAGCGGCCCGTGCGAGGAAATTGCAGGCCGTAAAGGAATACACGCCTCTGGCGGAGGAAGTGCAGCGTATCTTGGAGCAAGATGCAACCGCGCTCGACCGGGAGTATATTATTGATCAGAATACCGACTGGCGCGGCTTTGCCACTCCGACGTGGGAATCGATCGGGCGCGAACGGGTATTGGCCGGAACCTATGAATCATGCCTGACAGTGGAGGAGCATTTCCAGCCGGTGGTGCAATCGCTCCTGCACGATCTAGCCCACTTTGAACAGGCCGACTGATGGGCACGCACCTCGGGCCGGTCGGGCCCGCGGAGTTGAAGGCCGGGGGATATAGCCAAATGGCTATTCCTACGCCCAAACGGCTGTAGACGAATTGCAGGCTCTTCTTTTTCGCCGTTCGCCTTCACAATAGCGGACAATAAGAACCATGCGCCCGCATGTTTTGTCGGGACCGTGCGTGTAAGCGGAGTGGAGAGACGTCATGGCGGATAATCGGCCCGTAGCAGAAGAAGCGCTCAATCCGAGCGTCAATCAAAGCATGATCCCGGGTTCCGCTTCGGGGCATCTGGCGCTCGTGCCGACATGGCTTCCGCTTGAAGTTCTTCCGAGCAGTTCCGCCGGCAGCGGTGGCGATGGAATCGCCATCGGGCTAATATCGGCCGATCCGCTCGCGATCTTTACGCCTTCCAACGCTGCCATCGCTGGCCCTCATTCCTCGGCTGACGCCAATCAGGGTAACAATGCGCTGATGAATCAGCACGTTACCGAAATGGCTGGCATGGGCGGAGACGGTGGCAGCGGCAATGTTGTTTTGAATGGCGGGGGCGGCGATACCGTGAACCACGCCGGGACTGGCGGTAACGGTATTTTCTACGGCGGCATGGTCAGCTCTGACGTCGGGGTCTTTGCTCCCGTCAATACGGCCGTATCCTGGGGTTCAGGTTCGCATGCGACGGCCCATCAGGACAACAATGCCCTCTTCTTGCAGGGCGCGACCCAGATCGGTGGCATCGGCGGTGATGGCGGCGACCACAATGGTGCCATCACCAACTCGCCTGGGGGCGCTGGAACGGCGCTCACCTATAGCGGCGATCTTTATGCCGGGCACGGTGGCAACGGGTACTTCATCGGCAGCATGATCGATGTGAACGTTGCTATCTTTTCGCCGATCAACATCGCCGTTGGCGCAGCTGGCGGATCGGCCGAAGCTCACCAGACCAACAATGTTGTTTTTGATCAGGGTGCCGTGCAAATCGCCGGCATTGGCGGAGACGGTGGCGGCTTCAATTTAAGTTCAGATACGATCTTCACCGGTTCCGGCATGGGCTCGGGAGGCGGCGGAGGCTCCGGTTATTCGAACGGCAGCATCGTCGATGTCAATGTCGGCTATTTCCATCCTGTCAATATTGCCGTTCCGGCGGGCGGCACCGCGGACGCCCAACAGATCGACCACGTGCTCTATGACCAGCATGCGCTACAGATGGCGGGCATCGGCGGGCATGGCGGCGAGGGTAACCTGACGGTCGATCACGCCTCACTCGTGGACGACATCATGTCGTTCTTGCACGCTTAAAGTGCGCTAGCCCACAAAGCAAACAGGGTTTTTTCTGCAGACGGCGGCCATTGCGCCCGCCGTCTGCAGGTCGTTTTGGCTGAACGGCAGGATACATCCATTTGTCCGTTCCCGGACTACATACCACTCTTCGAAGCCACCCCGCCCAAAGGAACATCCCCGAATATCTAGCTAGTTCGCCGCCCCGAACGCGAGCACTCTTATGGGGCGGTTATCTTGCCTGGCGGAGACTGCTGGGTACCGGGCCGTGGGAGAAACACGGACAAAAACTAAAGTAGAGGAGTAAAATTATGCCTATTCCACAATTGTCTGACACCATCCAGCTCAATCATTCCGATGCAGGCGACGCCAATGCCGGCAATGGCGGCGATGGATACAATGAGGGCACGATCAACTTCAGCCCTACAGCCTATTTTGAAGCCTCACAGACTGTCGAAGGCGCACATACCAAATTGTACAACGGCGATGATGTCTGGCAGAAGGCGGATTGGGAAGCTGGTGGCGGCGGGCAGGGCGGTAACGCTTCGGCCCATGATGGCTTCCTGGCAGCGATCACCAATCTCGGTGCTGGCGGTGCAGGCGGCGACGCAACATCGAACGGCAGCCAGTCCAACAACAGCGGCGGCGACGTTGCAGCGGTTTCTGCTGCCACGACCGGCAACCAGCTGAACGAACTTGCAGCTGATCAGCACGCCACGATCCTTGCTGGCGTCGGCGGCAATGGCGGTAACGGCAACAATGCACTCGGCGGCGATATTTCCGCAGCCGTTGTTCACACGGATCCTGAAACCACAACGACGACGGTCAACAATGCGCTTGATCATTTCGTCAACGTGCTCGGCTCGATCGACCTGCACGATCTGGGATCATAAGCAGACCCCAGGAGGATCGCCGGTATATCCGGCGATCCTGCCTCTCCGAATGGTGTGACCACGCGTCTGCCTTGTCAGTACCCTGCGTATTGAGACCCCGATAATGACAACGAATCTCACACAATCCCAGCGCCAACCGACGCATCTGGTCCTCGCGCTCCGCGCCTGCGCCGGAGCTTTCGGGCTCGTCTTCGTCTATAGTTGCGGCTACAACCTTTTCCTGCTGGCCCCCTCGGTCTACCTCCTGCAAATCTACGATCGCGTGCTGTCGAGCCGTAGTGCCGACACGCTGGTGATGCTGACGCTGATCATTGCGGCAGCCGTGGTTGTGGGTTCAGCGCTCGATATCGTGCGACGCGCCGCGCTGTCGCGGATCGGCAGCTGGCTCGATCATCGGCTTCGTCCGATGGTACTGACAGCGTCATTCGAATACGCCGCGCGCGCCGATACCGGAACAGCCACCGATTGCTATCGCGATCTTGCGTCGCTGCGCCAGTTTCTCGATTCCCCCGCAAGCGCTCTGCTCTTCGATGTGCCCTGGGCGCCAGTATTCCTGCTTCTGCTCTTCATGGTGCACCCTTTGCTTGGCGCCATCGGCCTCGTAAGCGCCGTATCGCTGCTGCTGCTTGCGCTGCTGACGGAGTTTGCGACACGCGAACCTCTGGCGCATGCGAATTTTGCGCTCGCACGCAGCTATTCCAAATTCGCAACCGCCCTTAAATATATACAGGTCATCCGCTCGATGGGCATGCAAGACGGCGCAGCGCAAATCGTCTATCGCGACGCCGAACTTGCCCGCAAGGCGCAGGACAGCGCCATGCACCGGACGGAAATCATCCTGGCATTTTCGAAATCGATCCGTACGCTGACGCAGATCCTGGTCATGGGCGCTGCCACCTGGCTTGTTCTTGAAGCCAATAGCAGCCCCGGCATCATCTTCGTCGCGAGCCTTCTGCTTGGCCGCGGGCTCGCGCCGGTCGAAGGGGCAATAGGCGCATGGCGGTCATTTGCCTTTGCCCGCAATGCCTTCAACCGGTTGAACAGAATGCTCATCGCCGTCCAGTCCGGCACCGATGCCCGCATCGTGCCGGTACCGGAATCGAGCGGCCTCGTACTCGACAATGTTGGCTACAAGCTGCCGTTCAAGGAAAAGAACCTGCTGGAGGGCGTGAATCTTCGCCTAGCACCCGGCGATTGTGTCGCCTTGATCGGTGCGTCGGGTTCCGGCAAATCCACCCTTGGCCGCATCATGGCAGGCGTCCTGCAGCCGACCAACGGTTGCGCGCTTCTCGGAGGCGTCGATATATCGGCGCTGCGGCTTTGCGGCGGGGCCGGGCATATCGGCTATCTTCCGCAGGATATCGAACTCTTTGGCGGTGCCATCAGGGACGTGATCGGGCGCCTTGACGGTGGCGACGCCAGCAAGGCCATCGAAGCGGCAAAACTTGTCGGGTTGCACGACACGATCATGCGGCTGCCGCAGGGCTACGATACTGATATCGGCGACGGCGGTGCCTTGCTGCTGCGCGCGCAGCGCCAGCAACTTGGATTGGCGCGCGCTGCCTACGGCAATCCCTCATTGGTCGTGCTCGACGATCCGAACTCGAGCCTCGATTTTGACGGTGAGCGCGTATTGTTCAACGCCATCGAGCGGATGAAGGCGCGCCGGATGACTGTCGTCATCATCACCCACCGCATGGGGCTGCTGCCCGTGACCAACAAGATTGCGATCATGCGTAATGGGACGGTCGACGCCTTCGGCGACAGCGACCACATCTACGACACCTATCTCCAGCCGCCGTCACCGGCAGGGACACAAGGATAGAGCCATGGCCCTCGTTCAATCCGAGATTCCGTCACGTATGACCGGAGCACTGAGCGTGATGCGCCGGACCGCTCTAGCCGGCACGAGTCTCAAAAGGCTTCTCAGCTATTCGCCACAAGGCTCACAGGTCAATGCCCTGTTGGCTGCGCCGTCACCCATGTCACGGCTCCGCAGGGTCGCCCTAGTCGGCAACCTCCTGATCGGGGTCTTCATCATCGGCTTCGGCACATGGTCGATTTTCGCACCGCTCAAAAGCGCAGCGATCGCATCCGGGCTGGTCGAGCCAGAGTCGAGCCGCAAGACCATCCAGCATCTGGAGGGCGGCATCGTACGCCAGATCCTCGTCAAGAACGGCGATGCGGTAAAGGCCGGGCAGGTACTCTTCCAGCTTGACGACACCAAATCGCGTTCAGAGCGCGACAGCCTCCAGGGCCAGCTCTGGGATGCCAAGGCGAGTCACGCTCGCCTGCTCGCGGAGCAAAAGAACCTCGACCGCGTCGTGTACCCCATCGATCTTGAAGAGGTTCGCCACAACAACCCATCGGTTGATGGCATCCTCAGCGGTCAACAGCGGATCTTCGAGACGCGTAAACAGGTCCTCCAATCCGAAATTGCGATCACGCAAAAGAAGATGGAGCAGGTGCAGGAGGAAATCACCGGGCTTACGGCGCAAAAGGCCGCGCTGACGGAACGGGTCGAGATCGCCAGACAGGAACTAGAGACGGTGACTCCGCTCGCGATAAAGGGCCTTGAGCGCAAGAGCCGGCTACTCGTTCTTGGCCGGGAAAAAGCCGATCTCGATGGTCAGTTCGGCGAGGTCACCGCGCAGATTTCCCGCGCCTATCAGGTCATCAGCGAAAGCCAGGCATATCTTGTGAAGCTCGAGAGCGATCGCCTCAACGAGGTTTCGCAAGGCATGCGCGACACCGAAACGCAGATTTTGCAGCTGAGTGAACGCCTGCGTGCCATCGACGATCAATTGACGCGGACCTCGATCCGCGCGCCGGAAGACGGCACGATAATGGATTTACGTGTCCATACGACGGGCGGCGTCATCGGTGAGGGGCAACCCTTGGTCGACCTCGTGCCGCGTGAAGACAAGCTTGTCGTCTCGGCGCGGGTGCGGCCGGAAGACATCAACGTCGTCCATCCGGGCCTGCAGGCGCAAGTCCACCTGCTTCCCTACAATCAACGCCGCGTCCCGCTACTCAAGGGTATCGTCGAATACGTTTCAGCCGACCGTCTTGTCGACAAGCAGACGAGCCAACCCTATTACGCCGCGACCATCCGGGTGACCGACGAACGGCTGGCGAAGATGCGCGATGTGGAGCTCGTTCCGGGCATGCCTGCCCAGGCTCTCATCGAGACCGGCGAAAACAGCGTTGCATTCTATGCGCTGCGTCCCCTCATCGACAGCTTCCACCGCGCGTTCCGCGAAGACTGATATGGGCGTGGGACGGATCAATTCGGGCGGAACACCATGCCGGGTTGTTCCGCCGCATCCGCTTCGTCGTCAGCGGCCATCGAAGGATCGTATCGATGGGTAAGAGAAAGTTCGACGACGATCAAATCACAGGCATTCTGAAAGAACACCAGGCCGGAACGACGGTGGCCGAGGTTTGCCACCGGCACGGTATCAGTGAGCCGACATTCTATCGCTGGCAGTCATTGCAGTTCAAGAATGTCGGGTTCGACGCCAGAAGACTGAAAGCATTGGAAGAAGAAAACCAGAAGCTCAAGAAACTGCTCGCCGAGACCATGCTGGCCGCGGCGACGCTGAGTGAAATGCTGGAGAAGACCTCACGCGGAAATGCCTAGAACCGATTCTACACAAAGCCTCAATTGGCTCTGACGTCCTGGTCTGCCATCGCCCTTTGGCCAAGGCGGGCAACGACTTCCGTACGGTTCTGGACCTGCAACTTGCGCATGATGTGCTGCAGATGCATTTTGACTGTGTGGCCCGACAGGTTGAGTTTGCCAGCGATCACCTTGTTGGGGTGTCCACACTGCAATTCTGCAAGTACGTCCGCCTCGCGCGGCGTGAAATCGGCTATCGTCAGATAGTCGGTATTGACGCTGATCACCTTGCGCGGCTCGTCTGCAGGCCCGCTGGGCGCGATGATTGCGCGACTGCGCGAAGGTGAGGCAACAAGCGGATGCGGGTAAAACACGCCGCCCGCTAATACAAGGCGCATGCCCGCGAGCGCAACATCGAGTGGAATGGATGTGGTGAAATAACCACGAATGCCCATTTCGAGCGCCTGCGAAGCCACGAACGTATCGTCTGTATTTGATAGAAGTGCGATAGAGGCTTCTGGGAAACGTTCCCTGATTGCGTCGAGATCGTCGTTGAGGCTGGTACTGTCCAGTGTCCGGCCGGCAAGGTCGAGTGCGATAAGCCGCACGTCCATTCCGAGAGCACTATCGAGAGTCTCTATTGAGACCATATCGATAAAGTCCCAGCCAGCGAGCTCATGTTCGAGAAGTCTGACTATTGTCGTCCTTGCCAGTGTATGTTGCTCTATGACGATTACAGTCGGCGCATTACGCGCCTTACGGCGTTTTGTGTCAGAGTTAATGGACACTTGCAGCCCCCCTTGGATTTTTTGCAATCCATTTGCAACACATATTATTCCCGTTCGTGCGTCATGTCATGATAAAAAGGGGATTAACTCCAATCTGGACATAGGTATGCCTCCATAGGGCTATATCCTTTGGCTGATATCCAATGGTGCGGGCGGTTTCCCGGTTGTTGCGTCAGTGCCAGTTTCTGTTATTGCGCGCGCCGTGAAGGCTCGCCTGATTGCTGGTTCGCAGGCCGCAATCGTAATAGCCCGAAGCACATGAGCGTTCCGTCCGCCACATCGCGTTATAACGCGCGCGCCAATCGCCTTTGGCACTGCTGCAGCCCATTAGCAGGCAAGCTGTAATGAGCGCGGCGATGGCTCTTGCGACTGTCATTCATTTCTCCTTGCCCTTGGAATGGGCTTGTCTCGGGGGGCACGGAACGTGGTAACGCGCTGTATACAGCCTATGCAACTTATAATCGTAAAGACAGGCGTTCCGGCTAACAAAGTCTTGGGCTCTCGATGACGCATATGTTATCTTAGATATAAAATCTCTATTCAGGGGTGGGACGTGTCGCCGGCCGTTACCCGAAAACAATGCTGATAGAACCCGCTACCGCTTGCAACTGCGAGCGTGTTGCGCGCGACAGAATTTCGCTGTCCGGGCGACGCGCGGGCGAGCGCCATGTCGTGAGATGCCTCATGGCGGCATGAGAGGGAAAGGTTAAGGCGTCTCGCGTCCAGCGAGGCTAACCGGCACGGGAGGGCCGGCGCATGGGAGTTGAACAACATTTTCTATCGGAAGATGAACGCGGCTTTGCGGGATTCTTTCCTGAGCATGCCAAGCTCGAGCAGATCGCAACCGGTCTTGTCTGGGCCGAGGGGCCCGTGTGGCTGAATGATATCCAGGAACTGCGCTTCTCAGATATCCCCAACAACCGGATGATGACATGGTCAGAAACAAAGGGCGTGCGGGTTTTCAGGCAGCCTTCGCAACGTGCCAATGGCCACACGCTCGACCGCGACGGCGCAATGGTATCCTGCGAGCACGGCGGGCGTTGTGTCAGTCGAACCGGCAGGGATGGCGCGTATGAGGTTCTTGCCACCCACTGGCAGGGCAAGCGGCTGAATTCGCCGAACGACGTTGTGGTCAAGTCCGACGGCTCGATATGGTTCACCGACCCGCCCTATGGGATCATTTCGGATTACGAGGGCATACGGGCCGACCGCGAGATCGACGGCAACAATGTCTATCGCATCGATCCTGATACCCGCGCCGTGGAATTGGTGGCCGATGATTTCGACAGGCCCAACGGACTTGCCTTTTCGCCCGACGAGAGCGTCCTTTACATCGCGGATTCGGGCCGGGCCGGCGGATTTGGTTTCGGCTTCGATGACACGCGCCCGCATCATGTACGCGCATTGGATGTCGTCGACGGCCGCAAGCTTGGAAAAAGCCGGGTTGTCGCGGTTATCGACATAGTGCCGGACGGATTGCGTGTCGATACGGAGGGCCTTCTCTGGATATCCGCCGCGGACGGCGTCCATTGCTATACGCCGGCGGGCGAAAGGCTCGGCCGCGTTCTGGTCCCGGAGGTAGTCGCCAACCTGACGTTTGGCGGACCGTCCAAATCACGCCTTTTTATAACGGCGACGAGTTCAGTCTACGCGGTGGAGACCAGGAGACAGGGAGTACAGGCACCGTAATCGGCAGACAACGACAATAAATCAACGGAGGAGGAGCAGAAATGAGCATGATTCTAAAGAGCATGATGATTTCGACAGCGGTCAGTCTGATGATGAGTGTATCCGCCTATGCTGCAGGCCCCGAGGTCGTAAAAGGCCCAAGCAAGGATGCCGAATGCTTCAAGCCGCAAACGTCCGAGACCAAGTTTTTCCAGTGGCCCAAGAAAGAAGGTCCCTATCGCATAGCCCTGGCCAATGGATTTATCGGCAATACCTGGCGCATCCAGATGATCCAGACCGCCAAAGCCTATGCCGCCCTGCCCGAAGTCAAAGCCAAGTTGAAGGAATTCAAGGTCGTATCGACCGGGGATGATGTCGCCGCACAGATTGCTGCCGTCGATAATTTCATCAACTCCGGCTACGATGCGATTGTCGTCAACGCGCAGAATCCGACCGCCTTCAAACCGGTAATCAAGCGCGCCAATGCCGCCGGCGTCGTACTCGTTGCATTCGACAACACGCTCGACACGGATGAAGCCGTCAATGTGAATGTCGATCAGAAGGGCCTCGGTGAACTGTGGGGCAATTGGCTGGTCAAGAATGTGCCAGGCAACAAGGGCAAACTCCTGGAAGTGCGCGGGGTCACCGGTACATCGGTCGACCGTGATCGCCACGAGGGCATCCAGGAAGTCCTGAAGAAGTCCGGCGGTCAATGGGAAACGGTCGAGGTGGTCGGCCGCTGGGATGACGGCACCGCCCAGAAGGTCGTTGCCGATGCCATCGCGGTCCACAAGCATTTCGACGGTGTGTCGGTACAGGGCGGCTCGACAGGTACGGTCCGCGCCATGATTGACGCGAAGCATCCGTTCGTTCCCGTCGGCGGCGAAACCGAGAATGGTTTCCGCAAACTATGCGCTGAACATTCGAAGGATGGGCTGAAATGCACTTCCGCCGGTACCGGGCCGGCCCAGGTCGCGGTTGCCATCAAGACGGCCATAGCTGCGCTCGAGGGCGAGGTCGTGCCGCAGTCGATCTCGCTGCCACTGTCGATTGTCGAGGACCCGAACTTCAAGGACGGCGACAGCTACTATGCGAAGGAGAGCGACAACTTCTTCGTCGGCAATTCCTTCCCGACCTGCGGGATCAACTTCTCGGCGCAGGAGATCATGGGCCAGACGAAGGCCGACCAGTAAGCGGCACCAACCGGGGCGCATTCGCGCCCCGGTATACTCGCGTCTTGGAGGAGGATGACGTGTCGCAACCCGCGCCCATTCTGGAAATGAAGCATGTCTCGAAAAGCTATGGTGGCATAGCGGCCTTGAGCGAGGTGGATTTCGTTGCCTATCCCGGCGAGATTCACGCCATTCTCGGCGAGAACGGCGCAGGGAAATCGACGCTGATAAAGATTGCCGCCGGTGTGACAGACCCGAGTGAAGGCGAACTCTACGTGGAAGGAAAGCGGGTGGATTTCCGCAACCCGACCGAGGCAATGGCGGCGGGCGTGGTCTGCGTCTTTCAGGAATTGTCGCTGCTCCCCGATATGACTGTCGCTGACAATCTTTCAATCGTTTCACCGCCGATGCGGGCAGGTTTGATCGATGCGCGCGCACAACGCGAAAGGGCGCGTGAACTTTTGGCGATGATCGGCTGCGACGACATCCACCCGCTCGAACTCGTGCGCAACCTTCCCTTGTCGCGCCGGCAGATGGTCGAGATTGCCAAGGCTTTGGCAAAACGGCCAAAGCTTTTGATTCTGGACGAAGCGACCTCGGCACTCACTGCGGCCGACGTGGAACGTGTCTATGCGATTATCCGCAAACTGCGTTCCGAAGGCGTTGGCATCCTTTACGTGTCGCACCGCATGCATGAAATTACGGCGCTTGCCGATTGCGCGACGGTTTTCCGTAATGGACGCAAGATCGAGACGTTTGGCATCGGCGAGCGCTCGATGGACGCCATCGTCCAGATGATGATCGGCCGTGAACTCACCCACCACTATCCCGAAAAGCCCGCCGCCGATCTTTCGGCGCCCGTGGCTCTGTCGGTTCGTAACCTTTCCTGGGCGGAGCAATTGAAGGACATCTCTCTCGACGTTCGCAAGGGCGAGATCGTCGGGCTGGGCGGGCTCGATGGCCAAGGCCAGCGCTCGCTGCTTTTTGCATTGTTTGGCGTTTTGAAGGGCGTATCCGGAACAGTTGAGGTTCTAGGCAAGCAGCAACGGCTGTCCGGCCCGCGCGCGGCCCTGAGGGCAGGGCTGCCGCTCGCCCTCATTCCGGAAGACAGGAAAACAGAAGGGCTGATGCTGCCGATGAACATTCGCGACAACATAAGCCTTGCTTCGCTGTCGCGGTTCCAAAAAGGGCTTCGCTTTGACCGCAGCGCAGAACATGCGGCGGTCGAGCAGATGATCAGGAGCCTGAAGATCAAGGTCAGCGATCTAGCGGCCGCCGTCAGCACGCTTTCCGGCGGCAACCAGCAAAAGGTCGTGCTGGCGAAATGGCTCATGACCGGGCCGGGGATCATTCTCTTGAACGATCCGACCCGTGGCATTGACGTTGGCACCAAGCAGGAAATCTACAAGCTGCTGCGCGATCTTGCCGATAGCGGCGTCGCAATCCTCTACTACTCGACCGATTACGCCGAGCTCATCGGCTGCTGCGACCGGGTGCTGGTGATGTATGGCGGCAGGATAGCGCGCGAACTTTTCGGCCGCGATCTCAACGAGCGAAATATCATCGAGACAGCGCTGAACGTGAATGGCAAGGAGCAGGCCGCATGAGCAATCTTCGCCATCATATCTCGCATAATGCCGGTCTCCTGGGCGCGATTGCACTCTTCATTTTGATGTTCACCATATACACCTCGAATCATCCGGTCGGCCTCAATGCCGCTGTTGCCGCAACGGCGGCAAACAAGGCGGTGCTGCTCGCACTTGTTGCCATGGCCCAGACCCTGCCGGTGTTGACGCGCGGGCTCGATCTTTCTGTCGGGATGATATTCATCCTTGCCAATTGCCTCGCCTCGGCGATCGTGGTCGGCACATTGGGCGAGGGGCTGCTCGGTGCTGTGGCCGTCCTTGCCGTCGGGGCCGCGGCCGGTTTCCTCAATGGTGCCATCGTCGTCTGGGGCAGGCTTCAGCCTATCATCACCACCCTCGCAACGGGTGCGATTTATTACGGCATCGCGCTTTACATCAGACCGGGCCCCGGCGGAGATGTGCAGTCCGACCTTGCGGATTTTGCCACCGGCCAGCTTTTCGGAGTGATTCCGACCGCATTGGTTATTCTCCTGGTCGTTGTCGTGCTGGTCTGGTTGCCCTATCGCAGCTCGGTTCTCGGCCGCGCGGCCTATGCCGTGGGTTCAAATGAGCAAGCGGCGTATATGTCGGGCGTGCCGGTCCAACGCGCCAAACTGCTTGCCTATACGCTCGCGGGTTTTCTCGCCGCACTTGGCGGCCTGATGCTGACCTTCAACACCTATTCGGGAGAGGCATCCGCGCCGATAGCCGGCTCCTATACGCTGAACTCGATCGCTTCTGTTGTCATCGGCGGAACGTCGCTCTTTGGCGGATGGGGATCCGCCATCGGCTCCATTTTCGGGGCATTCGTGCTGCGCACAATCGAGGACCTGCTTTTCGTCTTCAATCTCGATCCGCTCTGGCAGCCATTGTTTCAGGGCGTCGTGCTTCTTGCTGCCGTCAGCCTCGGCGCCATCCGCGTGCTGCGCATTCGCAACCGGCTGGAGCTTTTCGCATGAACGACCAGAAGCTTCAGGCCGGCACTGTCCCGATCCTCCGGTTTACACTCGACCGCTCCGTCATCATTGCGTTCGGCTGCATCGTCTTGATGCTGCTTGGCGGCGCACTCTACTCGCGCGAGTTTCTTTCTCCGGAGTATCTCCTACAGCAACTGCAGATCAGCGCGTTTCTTGGTATTATCGCCTCCGGCGCAATGATGGTCATTCTCATCGGACACATCGATCTGTCGATACCCTGGACAGTTACGCTCGGAGCCATGATGGCCACGGCCGTCGCCGGCTGGTTCGGCGACATCGGCAATGTCGTCGCCATACCGGTCGGCGTCCTTTGCGGCGCGCTTGTCGGCCTGCTGAACGGACTCGGCGTCGCCTATTTGCGATTGCCGTCGATGATCTTCACGTTGGGCATGAACGCGGTCGTCCAGGGTCTCATGGTGCTGCACACTGGCGGCTTCGCACCGCAGGATCATGCAACCGACGCGATGCATTTCATGGCAGTCGGGCGCTTGTTCTTCGGCTTTCCCAACGCGCTTTTCATCTGGATCATCGTCGGCGGGTTCACCACCTATCTTCTGACCCGAACCGCCTTCGGGCGCCGGGTCTATGCGGTCGGCAATCGCGAATCGGCGGCATATCTTTCGGGCGTGAACACCAATGGCGTCATCATCTGGTGTTTCGTGCTCTCGGGTGCCGCGGCGGCTTTTGCAGGTGTTTTACTGGCCGGCTATTCGACCAAGGCCTATCAGGCGATGGGAGACCCCTATCTCCTGCCGGCCATTGCCGCCGTTGTGCTTGGCGGAACAAATATCCTTGGCGGCAAGGGCAACTATCTCGGCACGATCGCCGGCGTTATCCTGATAACGCTGCTGCAATCGATCCTAGCTGTGATGCAAATGCCGGAGGCAGGTCGCCAGATCATCTACGGCGTCGTCATTCTTGTCATGCTGCTCGGTTATGGACGTGGCGAGATCGACCGGAAATAATCAATGAAACAACGTGACTAGCGGTTGTATTCCTCGACGAGGCTGTCGACCTTGGCCTCCCCATCTGCGAGAAGTTTGATGCAGTCACCGCGCTCTACCCGAGTTGCGGGTTTGATGGTGCCGTTCTTCAGACCGCTATCGAGATCTGCAACGTCCTGCATACTGTAGGTTGTGTTTGATTCCAGCCGTTCGATCCAGCGCCGGGTCGAGTCACGCTTCGACCTGTATAGCGGATCGCCACATGCATAGGACAATCTGAGCAGGTCGAACTGGGCCTGCATGACGGCATCACCCTTGTCCACCTTGCCAGTAGTCAGGGCCAAGCCCAGCAGTACCGTTATCAGCATGCGCAAGTCCCCCGAGTCACGCGTTTTCACAGAACGCTAACCTAGGGGTAAAAGCCGAACAACCTAATCGGATGAGTGATGCGCGGCTACATCCAAAGTACTAAATGGCAGGTGTGACCAAACAGAGTGAGGCCCAGATGGCCACACAGCGTTTGATTGCCATGGACGATACTGGGCCTCGATCGGGATATCTGAAACGGGTTCAAATAACGCTCCCGACACTACAATAACGCAGAAACCAGACATCGGTTGCGCATTTAGAGCTATTTGGAAAAAAATGAGGCTCGACGATGCGCCACTCATGTCGATGGCAATCGTCGAGCCTCCATGGGCCGGGGGAGGGCTTAAATCTACCCTGATACTTTCGATTTAGGCTGTCAAATCACATTCCGGTACAGATCACCGGAAATTGTCACTTCCGACCGTGACCGTGGCTCCACCGCTTGACCAGATAAACCAGTGTTCCGGTCCAGGCTACTGCCGTAAGCATCGCCAGGATGAGAGCAAAGTGACTGTTCATTGCTGCATAAGTCCTTCTTCAATGGAGCGGGCCGAATATCAGCAAACGTTCTTGGAGCCAACCCCTTTGTGAACGCGATCTTTCCGACTCACAAAATTGTCATGCCATGCAATCCACTAATCAAACGCATTTCAACTGCTTTGGTTCAATGCGAACTGAATTCTACTGTAAGTAGATCTTATAGGGTCCCAGGGAGCCTCCGGAACCATTCCTATTGGCCCGCATTCTTGTGTTATGCGTGATCAATCCTTTGAACATGTAATGATCAAATCACCGCGCTCCGGCACAATAATGAATGTGTCTTCGGTTAAGCAGGCTGCGGACCTGTTGAAGCATTGCTGGACGAAACAATGCGGCCCGCTCTACGAAGAAGCGAAAGCCGTCTGTGCCAAGGCTTTGGAAGGTGAAGCGACCGCAAGAGCGGCTCGTTTCGCATTCGTTGAAGCAGCCAAGGAAGTCGATGCGTTCGTCGAGGAAAAGACCGAAGCGTCAGCCGCCCACCGTTCCGCCAACGACAAGGTGAATGCCGCGGCCTTTTCGGTTGAGGACGAGGCCGCCCAGCCTCACCATCACGATCGGGCAAGGTGATTAATTCAACAGGACGGCGAGGCGGACACCCTCTTCGCCGACTTTCGCACGCTTAACTCACAGTTCCAGCGGAAATGCATCGCTGCATTGCACAATCGTCATTTGTTTAACATGCTGCGCTATGCAGGATCGGTACTTTCTCAAGACTTGCGGTCCTTCCCATGCCTTTGCCGATTCTCGCCTTAGCTATCGCCTCGTTCTGTATCGGAACGACCGAATTCGTGATCATGGGACTGTTGCCTGAGGTCGCTGCGGATCTCGGCGTTTCCATTCCGCACGCGGGCCTGCTGGTGACAGGCTATGCGCTCGGCGTCGTCATCGGTGCACCCATCATTGCCATCGCCACGGCTTCGCTGCCGCGCAAGCCCGTACTCGTTGGACTTGCCATGCTGTTCGTCATTGGCAATTTCCTTTGTGCCATAGCGCCGAACTATTGGATGCTGATGGTCGCGCGCGTCTTTACCGCCTTCGGTCATGGCGCATTTTTTGGTATCGGTTCGGTCGTTGCGGCAAATCTCGTTCCCCGGCACAAGCGCGCGAGCGCGATCGCGCTGCTCTTTGCCGGCCTGACGCTTGCCAACATTCTCGGTGTACCGTTGGGCACCGCACTTGGGGAAGCCTATGGCTGGCGTTCCACCTTCTTTGCGGTTGTCGCGATCGGCATCGCCGCCGTCATTGCCATCGCCTTCCTCGTCCCCGCAGCGAAGGATACGGACAAGGGCGCGGGCATCCTCAGCGAAATCAGGGTGCTTGGCAAGTTGCAGGTATGGCTTGCCATGCTGATATCGGCGCTTGCCTCGGGCAGCCTGTTTGCGGTCTTCACCTATATCAAGCCAATTCTGACCGACGTCTCTGGCCTCCCGGCCTCGTCGGTCACCTGGGTGCTGCTGCTCTTCGGTGCGGGAATTACGCTCGGCAATATCCTGGGCGGCAGGCTCGCCGACTGGAAGCTGATGCCGACGGTGATTGGCTCCCTGCTTGCACTTGTCTTCGTCTATATCGTCTTTGCCGGGGTCAGCACATACCAGTTTGCCGCGATCTCCGGCGTCTTCCTCTGGGGCCTGATCTTTTTCATCGCCATTCCGCCGCTGCAGATGCGCGTGGTGGAAACGGCTGGGGACGCGCCTAATCTTGCGGCGACGCTCAACCAGAGCGCGTTCAATGTGGGCAATGCGGCGGGAGCGTGGATTGGCGGCGTCGCGCTGACAATCGGGGTCTCCTATCAGAATCTACCCTATGTGGCTTCGCTGTTGGCCGCGACCGGACTTGCGGTGGCAACCTGGTCGATGCTGCTCGACAGGAAGCAGCATCGCCAAAAGGCCCTCTGCGAAGAAGGGCAGGGCCTCGGTCTTGAGCCATTGGCAGGTGTTTGAAACCAACACTACTGTACCCTGTTCGGCGCTGAGGGACGGGCGCTTGCGCCGTGTTGGCGCGCGCCTTGGGGATCGCGGCGGTCAGGGGTTAAATCGTTTATAGGACCGAATGTCGCAGTCAGATATCTCTCGCCCAGCAGGCTCGAAAGCGCGGGCCACATTAACATCATTCTAAAGAGGCATTCGCGGGCTATTTGGCGCGAAAACAAGGCAAATCATGCAGAAATTGACGATTTTGGAGCAAGTGGACACTGCGGAAGCTGGAACTTGCGAACAGATTTGCGGCCATCGTCGCACTTGCGCCCATGGCGCTAACGCGCTAACCCTCGCCGCATCGCACCATCTTCCGGGATAGTGTGATCTGTCGCGTATAAGTGGCAGTCATGTGCATAACATGGCATTCTTGTCAGCCTGAGTTCACAAGGCGGAAAAAGACGGATCATGAACGAGCTATTAAGTTCCTACCTGCCCATCGTTATCTTTATCGGGGTAGCGCTGGTAATCGGTCTGGCACTGTTGGTTGCGCCTTTTCTGGTCGCATACAGTGCGCCGGATCCGGAAAAACTGTCGGCCTACGAATGCGGTTTCAACGCGTTCGACGACGCCCGCATGAAGTTCGATGTGCGGTTCTATCTCGTTTCGATCCTGTTCATCATCTTCGATCTGGAAGTGGCCTTCCTGTTCCCGTGGGCGATATCCTTCGGCAAGATTGGCTGGTTCGGCTTCTGGTCCATGATGGTGTTTCTCGCCGTTCTGACGATCGGCTTT
Organism: Phyllobacterium sp. 01N428; assembly: GCF_056399405.1. NCBI lineage: Bacteria > Pseudomonadati > Pseudomonadota > Alphaproteobacteria > Hyphomicrobiales > Phyllobacteriaceae > Phyllobacterium > Phyllobacterium sp. 01N428. The sequence goes on along the minus strand of NZ_JBFTRH010000003.1, from coordinate 251,872 downwards.
ATCTATGAGTGGAAGAAGGGAGCGCTGGAATGGGATTGACCGACGGCACCACCACCCTCGTTGCACCAAAACCCAAGGGCATCCTCGATCCGAACACCGGCAAGCCCATAGGTTCGGATGATGCATTCTTTGGCGATATCAATAATGAACTTGCCGACAAAGGCTTCCTCGTCACTTCGGCTGACGCGCTCATTACCTGGGCGCGCACCGGGTCGTTGATGTGGATGACCTTCGGCCTGGCGTGCTGCGCCGTAGAGATGATGCACACGTCGATGCCGCGGTATGACGGCGAGCGCTTCGGCTTTGCGCCGCGCGCTTCCCCGCGCCAGTCGGATGTCATGATCGTTGCGGGCACGCTTACCAACAAGATGGCGCCGGCGCTGCGTAAGGTCTACGACCAGATGCCTGAACCGCGCTATGTGATCTCGATGGGCTCCTGCGCCAATGGCGGCGGGTATTATCACTACTCTTATTCCGTAGTGCGCGGCTGCGACCGTGTCGTTCCCGTCGATATCTATGTGCCCGGCTGCCCGCCCACCGCGGAAGCGCTTCTCTACGGCGTTTTGCTCCTGCAAAAGAAGATCCGCCGCACCGGCACGATCGAGCGATAGGAGAGGGCGATGTTCGAAGAAGCCTTGGGTGAACTCTCCCGCCATCTCGGCGAACAGCCGTCACTGGGAATAAAGTCCGCCGAACTCGTCTATGGCGAGTTGACGGTCGAGGTTGGCGGCGACAAGCTGATCGATACACTGACGTTCCTGCGTGACGACGTACAATGCCAGTTCATTTCGCTGATCGACATCAGCGGTGTGGATTATCCGTCACGCGAGCATCGCTTCGACGTCGTCTATCACCTCCTGTCCCCGCGCCAGAACCTGCGCATCCGCGTCAAGGTCACAACAGACGAGGATACGCCGGTTCCCTCGGCGACAGCGGTCTATCCCGGTGCCGATTGGTACGAGCGCGAAACCTACGATCTTTACGGCGTGCTCTTTTCGGGTCATCCGGATCTTCGCCGCATCCTCACCGACTACGGCTTCGAGGGGCACCCGCTGCGCAAGGATTTCCCGCTGACCGGGTTTGTCGAAGTGCGCTACGACGACGAGATCAAGCGGGTTGTTTACGAACCTGTCGAACTTCGCCAGGAATTTCGCAATTTCGACTTCCAGTCGCCATGGGAAGGCACGGATTACGTGCTGCCGGGCGATGAGAAGGCGCAGACAAATTGAGCGTGTTGATGAGACTGTGTCTCCCATCTCGCGGAGCAAGCGATGACTGAACATAGCGTCCGTAACTTTAACATCAACTTCGGCCCGCAACATCCTGCGGCGCATGGCGTTTTGCGCCTCGTGCTCGAGCTTGACGGCGAGGTGGTGGAACGCGTCGATCCGCATATCGGCCTCCTGCATCGCGGCACAGAGAAGTTGATGGAGGCCAAGACCTACCTGCAGGCCGTGCCCTATCTCGATCGGCTCGACTACGTGGCTCCGATGAACCAGGAGCATGCCTATGCGCTTGCCGTCGAGCGCCTGCTCGAGATCGAGGTGCCAAGGCGCGGTCAGCTTATCCGTGTGCTTTTTTCCGAGATAGGCCGCATTCTATCCCACCTTTTGAACGTGACGACGCAGGCCATGGACGTTGGCGCGCTGACGCCGCCGCTCTGGGGTTTTGAAGAGCGCGAAAAGCTGATGGTGTTCTACGAGCGAGCCTGCGGCGCGCGCATGCACGCCGCCTATTTCCGGCCAGGCGGTGTTCATCAGGACATCCCGGACAAACTCGTCGAAGATATCGGCAAATGGTGCGATCCGTTCCTTCAGACAGTAAAGAACCTCGACGATCTCATCACGCCAAACCGCATTTTCAAGCAGCGCAATGTCGATATCGGCGTCGTTACGCTTGAGGATGCGTGGGCATGGGGCTTCTCCGGTGTCATGGTGCGCGGCTCGGGCGCCGCCTGGGATCTGCGCAAGTCGCAGCCCTATGAATGTTACTCCGAGATGGAGTTCGATATTCCCATCGGCAAGAATGGCGATTGCTATGATCGTTATCTGATCCGCATGGAGGAGATGCGCCAGTCTGTGCGGATCATGCGCCAGTGCGTCGACCTTTTGCTTGGCAAGGAACGTGTTGGGCCGGTATCGAACACGTCGGCCAAGATCGTACCGCCGAAGCGCGGCGAGATGAAGCGCTCGATGGAAGCGCTGATCCATCACTTCAAACTCTACACGGAAGGCTATCACGTCCCCGCCGGGGAGGTTTATGCGGCCGTGGAAGCGCCCAAGGGCGAGTTCGGCGTTTTCCTCGTCTCGGACGGGTCCAACAAGCCGTACCGCGTGAAATTGCGCGCACCAGGCTTTGCCCATCTCCAGGCCATGGACTTCATGTGCCGTGGCCACATGCTCGCCGACGTATCGGCGGTGCTCGGCTCGCTCGATATCGTATTTGGTGAGGTTGATCGTTAATGTCCGTCCGTCGTCTTGCAGAAGATAATATCCAGCCAGCGGCATTCGCGTTCAATCGCGAAAACAGTGCCTGGGCCGAGAAAGCGATTGCCAAATATCCGAAGGGGCGTGAGCAGTCGGCTGTTATCCCCTTGCTGATGCGCGCGCAGGAGCAGGATGGCTGGGTCACGAAGGCAGCGATCGAACATGTCGCCGGCATGCTCGACATGCCGCTGATCCGTGTGCTCGAAGTCGCCACCTTCTATACGCAGTTCCAGTTGAAGCCGGTCGGAACGCGGGCGCACATCCAGGTATGCGGCACCACGCCGTGCATGCTGCGGGGAGCGGACGAGCTCAAGCGCGTCTGCCAGCACAAGATTCACCACGAGCAGTTCCACACCAACGAAGCCGGCACGCTGTCGTGGGAAGAGGTCGAGTGCCTTGGCGCCTGCGTCAATGCTCCGATGGTCATGGTGTTCAAGGACACCTATGAGGATCTGACCCCGGAACGGCTCGAGGAAATCATCGACGCCTTCGAGGCTGGAAACGGCGCCTCGGTCCCGGTAGGACCGCAGATTGACCGCATCTTCTCGGCACCCGAAGGCGGCCTCACATCGCTGACGGATGGAAATGGCGCCGCCACGCCGAAGAGCGCAGGACAGGCTGCCCCAGATAGCGCATCCATACCGCCTTCGAACGCGGCAAAGCCCGTCACGCACGACGAAACGACCAATGCTGCGATCAAGTCGCCATCAAGGGTGAAGGCCACGAAGGCGGCCGAGGATGCGACGTCGAAGCCGGCAGCAAAGCCTGTTGCTGCACGTACCATCAAGAACCCTCCGATCGCGGAAGGTTCGCTCGGTGAGAAGCCTGACGTCCAGGGCGTAGATATCGCCGCAAAGCCTGTTTCGCTGGAAGACAAGAGCCGGCCGGCCGCAATCGAAAGACCGGCCGTCATTGACGATCTGAAGCTGATTGCAGGCGTTGGCCCGAAGATTGAAGATATCTTGCATGAGCTTGGCATTTTCACCTTCGCCCAGGTCGCTGCCTGGAAGAAGGCCGAGCGGGAGTGGGTCGACAACTACCTGAACTTCAAGGGCCGCATCGAGCGCGACGAGTGGGTCAAGCAAGCCAAGGCTTTGGCCAAGGGCGGCGAAGCGGAATACATCAAGGTTTTCGGCAAGAAGCCGAGATGATCAATTTGGCGGCTGCCTTGAGCGCCCGCCTGGAATGGACGAAGAGAGTAGGACAGGTGCGAAATGCTCGCTGACAAAGACCGCATCTTCACCAATATTTACGGCCACAAGGACAAGTCCTTGAAGGGCGCGATGAGCCGTGGCAATTGGGACGGCACCAAGCAGATCCTCGAAAAGGGTCGCGACTGGATCATCAACGAAATGAAGGCATCCGGCCTTCGTGGTCGTGGTGGCGCGGGCTTTCCGACCGGGTTGAAATGGTCGTTCATGCCCAAGGAAAGCGACGGACGGCCGCATTACCTCGTCGTCAATGCCGACGAGTCCGAGCCCGGTACCTGCAAGGACCGCGATATCATGCGGCACGATCCGCATACGCTGATCGAAGGCTGCCTGATTGCCGGTTTCGCCATGGGCGCCAACACCTGCTACATCTATGTGCGCGGCGAATATATCCGCGAGCGCGAGGCGCTGCAGGCGGCAATCGACGAATGCTACGATGCCGGCCTTCTTGGCAAGAACAACAAGAACGGCTGGGACTACGATATCTTCGTCCATCATGGCGCCGGCGCCTATATTTGCGGCGAGGAAACAGCGCTTCTCGAGAGCCTCGAAGGCAAGAAGGGCCAGCCACGCCTGAAACCCCCGTTTCCGGCAAATATGGGGCTCTATGGTTGCCCGACCACCGTCAACAATGTCGAGTCGATCGCCGTTGCGCCGACGATCCTGCGTCGCGGCGCAGCGTGGTTCTCCGGTATCGGCCGCCCGAACAATGTCGGCACCAAGCTCTTCATGCTTTCCGGTCACGTGAACAAGCCATGCACTGTCGAAGAAGCCATGGGCATCACGTTCCGCGAGCTCGTCGACAAACATGGCGGCGGTATTCGCGGTGGCTGGGACAATCTTCTGGCGGTCATTCCCGGCGGCGCTTCCTGCCCGGTGGTTCCGGCAGCAGATATTATCGATTGCCCGATGGACTTCGACGGGCTGCGTGCAGTCAAGTCGTCGTTCGGAACGGCGGCTGCGATCGTCATGGACAAGTCCACCGACATTGTCCGCGCCATTGCCCGTATTTCCTATTTCTTCAAGCATGAAAGCTGCGGCCAGTGCACGCCTTGCCGCGAAGGCACGGGCTGGATGTGGCGCGTGATGGAGCGCATGGTCACCGGCAACGCGCAAAAGCGCGAGATCGAGATGCTGCTCGACGTCACCAAGCAGATCGAGGGTCATACGATCTGTGCGCTTGGCGATGCCGCGGCATGGCCGGTTCAGGGCCTCATTCGCAGTTTCCGCCCTGAAATTGAGCGCCGCATCGACGAGTTTTCCCGCAATGCCTCGCCGAGCCCTGTGCTCGAAGCGGCAGAATAGGTGGAAAGTCCGATGGCAGACAACGCAAAACATCGCATCGACACTTGGACGGCCTTGATGCCGAACCACACGGTTGCGGCAGTCAACCTGTTGACGCCGTCGCTGGGCGCGGCCGCCGCCGCATCCGCAATCGGTCTTGGCATTGCCAGCCAGATGTGGGGTTTCTGGGCCGGTGCTTTTGCCGGGGCGTTTGATCTGAACTCGAAGACGGCGGAAGCCGGTGCTCCGCGCGTTGCAGCGGACGTCGATGATCTCAAGACGATCATTCGCGGCAAGACTGCCACGGCACCCGCGAAGCGGCTTCCGGCATCCGTAGAGCCCGAGATTGTTCCGGTTGAAACTGCAATTGCCGCGAAATTGGCTCCGGCCGTGGCGACTGGGGCCGACGACCTGAAGCTGATCGCGGGCATAGGGCCGAAGCTCGAGCAGGTCTTGAACGGCATGGGAATAAGCACCTATGCGCAGATTGCCGGCTGGACGACGGACGTGATCGCGAAGGTCGAGGACGAACTCAAGTTCGGGGGGCGCATTGTGCGCGACGATTGGGTTGGCCAGGCAAATCGATTGATGGGGAAACCCTGAACAAGGTGCGCGCCGGTTGTTACCCGGCACGTTGAGAATTAAGGGCATTTCGGCAACTGCGGAAATGCCGGACTGGAATGCGGTATGTTCCGCGAGGTTGGACGGACGATGGCAAAGATCAAAGTCGACGGTAAGGAAATAGAGGTACCGGATCACTATACGCTTCTGCAGGCTGCGGAAACGGCGGGTGCCGAGGTTCCGCGCTTCTGCTTCCACGAGCGTTTGTCGATTGCCGGCAATTGCCGCATGTGCCTGATCGAAGTGAAGGGCGGACCGCCGAAGCCGGCAGCGTCCTGCGCCATGGGCGTGCGCGATCTGCGCCCCGGTCCCAATGGCGAGACACCGGAAATCTTCACCAATACGCCGATGGTCAAGAAGGCCCGCGAAGGCGTGATGGAATTCCTGCTCATCAACCATCCGCTCGATTGCCCGATCTGCGATCAGGGCGGCGAATGCGATCTGCAGGACCAGGCTATGGCCTTTGGCGTCGATTCCTCGCGTTATCGCGAGAATAAGCGCGCCGTCGAGGACAAATATATTGGTCCTCTCGTCAAGACGATCATGACGCGCTGCATCCATTGCACGCGCTGCGTCCGCTTTACGACGGAAGTTGCCGGCATTTCCGAACTCGGCCTGATCGGCCGCGGCGAAGATGCCGAGATCACCACCTATCTCGAACGGGCGATGACCTCCGAACTCCAGGGCAACGTCATCGACCTTTGCCCGGTCGGTGCGCTGACCTCGAAGCCCTATGCCTTCCAGGCACGTCCCTGGGAGTTGAACAAGACGGAATCCATCGATGTGATGGATGCAGTCGGCTCGGCGATCCGCGTCGATACCCGTGGCCGCGAAGTCATGCGCATCCTGCCGCGCGTCAACGAGCAGGTGAACGAGGAATGGATTTCCGACAAGACGCGCTTCATCTGGGACGGCCTGCGCACGCAGCGCCTCGACCGTCCCTATATCCGCAAGGACGGGCGTCTCGTTGCCGCCACCTGGCCGGAGGCCTTCGACGCGATCAGGGCCGCCGTTGCCAAGACTGACGGCAGCAAGATCGGCGCGATTGCCGGCGATCTCGCCAGTGTCGAGGAGATGTATGCGCTTAAGGCGCTGATGGCGTCGCTTGGTTCGGCCAATATCGACGCACGCCAGGACGGCTCGGCGCTTGCTACGGCAGGCGGCCGCGCTTCATACATTTTCAATCCGACGATCGACGGAATCGAGCAGGCTGATGCGATCCTCATTATCGGATCAAATCCGCGTTTCGAGGCATCGCTGCTCAACGCCCGCATCCGCAAGCGCTGGCGTGCCGCTGGAACGCCGATCGGCCTGATCGGCGAACAGGCCGACCTGCGCTATAAATACGAATACCTTGGCGCTGGCGCCGAGACGCTCGCCGATCTTGCGGCTGGATCGATGAATTTCCTGTCGGTTCTGAAGACGGCCAAGAACCCGATGATCATCGTCGGGCAGGGTGCTCTATCGCGCGCGGACGGCCAGTCGGTATTGGGACTTGGGGCAAAGATCGCCGCTGAAGCCGGCGCTCTGCGCGACGACTGGAACGGATTTGGCGTGGTGCATACCGCTGCGAGCCGTGTCGGCGCGCTCGACATCGGCTTCGTGCCGGGTGAGGGCGGCAAGACCGTAGCCGAGATGCAGGGCGCGATGGATGTTCTGTTCCTGCTCGGCGCCGACGAACTCGACTGGTCCGGCAAGGACAAGGCATTCACGGTGTACATCGGCACGCATGGTGATCAGGGCGCGCACAATGCCGACGTGATTCTGCCCGGCGCGACCTATACGGAAAAGTCGGGCACCTATGTGAACACCGAAGGCCGCGTACAAATGACGAACCGCGCCGGCTTTGCGCCTGGCAACGCCAAGGAAGACTGGGCAATCCTGCGCGCTCTATCCGACACACTCGGCAAGAAATTACCGTTCGACTCGCTCGCGGCCTTGCGCTCCGGCCTCTATGTAGAGTATCCGCATCTCGCTTCGGTCGACTCGATCGAAGCCGGCAATCCTGCCGATGTCGAGAAGCTGGCGAGTGCAATCGGCGCAGTCGAGAAGACGGCCTTCATCTCGCCGGTCAAGGATTTCTACTTGACCAACCCGATCGCACGCGCCTCTGCCGTCATGGCCGAGTGTTCGGCGCTCGCCAAGGGCGGCTTCAAGCAGGCGGCCGAGTAGGCGGGAAAGAGACTGATATGGAAGAGATTTTCGCAACCTACATCCTGCCGCTGCTGATCATCCTCGGCAAATCACTGCTGTTGCTGGTGGTGATGCTGCTGATCATCGCCTATCTGCTTCTGGCGGATCGCAAGGTCTGGGCGGCCGTGCAGTTGCGGCGCGGCCCCAACGTCGTCGGGCCGTTTGGTTTGCTGCAGTCCTTCGCCGACCTTTTAAAGTTCGTCGTCAAGGAACCGATCATCCCATCCGGCGCCAACAAGGGCATTTTCCTGCTTGCGCCGCTCGTATCGTCCGTCCTTGCCATGGCGGCCTGGGCTGTCATTCCGGTCAATGAGGGCTGGGCGGTCGCCAACGTCAATGTCGGCATCCTTTACGTCCTCGCCATTTCGTCGCTCGAAGTCTACGGCGTCATCATGGCGGGCTGGGCGTCCAATTCGAAATATCCGTTTCTTGGCGCGCTGCGCTCGGCCGCGCAGATGGTGTCATACGAAGTCTCGATCGGCTTCGTGATCGTCACCGTCCTCCTTTGCGTGGGTTCGCTCAATCTGACCGACATTGTCATGTCGCAGACGACCGGCCTCGGCACGATGATCGGTCTGCCGAATACGTTCCTCGACTGGCATTGGCTCGGCTTGTTCCCGATGTTCATCATCTTCTTCATTTCGGCACTGGCGGAGACCAACCGTCCACCCTTCGATCTGGTCGAAGCCGAATCGGAACTCGTCGCCGGCCACATGATCGAATATTCGTCCACGGCGTTCCTGCTGTTCTTCCTCGGCGAATATGTCGCCATCACCCTGATGTGCGCGCTGACGACGATCCTCTTCCTCGGCGGCTGGCTGCCACCCGTCGATGTGTGGTTCCTGAACTGGGTGCCTGGCGTCATCTGGTTCCTGCTGAAGCTGTTCCTTTGCTTTTTCATGTTCGCCATGGTGAAGGCTTTCGTTCCGCGCTACCGCTATGACCAGTTGATGCGCCTTGGCTGGAAGGTATTCCTGCCGATCTCGATCTTCATGGTCGTCGCCACCGCGGCCTTCCTCAAAATCACCGGCCTGACGCCTTAAGGAGAACGAGCATGGCACAACTGGCACAAGCTGCTAAATCGCTCCTGCTTCTGGAATTCGTCGGGGCGTTCTTCCTGTCGATGCGGCAGTTCTTTGCGCCTAAGGCGACGCTGAACTATCCGTACGAAAAGGGGCCGGTCAGCCCGCGCTTTCGCGGTGAACACGCGCTGCGCCGTTATCCAAACGGCGAAGAACGCTGCATTGCCTGCAAGCTGTGCGAGGCGATCTGCCCGGCACAGGCGATCACGATCGAGGCTGGTCCGCGCCGCAATGACGGCACGCGCCGCACGGTTCGTTATGATATCGACATGGTGAAGTGCATCTACTGCGGCTTCTGCCAGGAAGCATGCCCTGTCGACGCGATCGTCGAGGGGCCGAATTTCGAGTTCGCCACGGAAACACGCGAAGAACTCTACTACGACAAGGAACGTCTGCTTGCCAACGGCGATCGTTGGGAGCGGGAACTGGCGCGCAACATCGCGATGGATGCGCCCTATCGCTGAATATGAACTGCGCGCATGTGTCTTGGCCGTTGATCTTCAACCGGCGGGGAACATGCGCTAAGAGGCTTGAAAAATTGAAAGATCATTTGGCCGCAACGGCAAACGATCCGTTTGAATTGGCAGTTTTATCTGCCGGGTTTAATGGCAGGACGACCTGCCAGAATGGAAATCGGGGGAACCCATGCTGACAGGTATCGCGGCGGCGTTTTTCTATCTCTTCGCCTTCATCACTGTAGCCAGTGGTTTCATGGTTATTGCTGCACGCAATCCCGTGCATTCCGTGCTGTTCCTGATCCTCGCCTTCTTCAATGCGGCCGGTCTATTCCTGCTGACCGGCGCCGAATTCCTGGCGATGATCCTTCTCGTCGTTTATGTCGGCGCTGTGGCGGTGCTCTTCCTTTTCGTCGTCATGATGCTGGATGTGGACTTTGCCGAACTGAAGAGCGGAGCGCTGCAATATGCGCCGATCGGCGCACTGGTCGGGCTCATCCTGGCCGCTGAGCTGATCATCGTTCTTGGCGGTTCGATTTTCGCGCCGACGCTGACCGCATCGCCGGTCCAGCCGACGCCCGATCTTGCGACCCGCACCAACACTGCAGCGCTCGGCGACATTCTTTATACGGACTACATCTATTTCTTCCAGATTGCCGGGCTGGTGCTTCTGGTTGCGATGATCGGCGCCATTGTTCTGACGCTGCGGCACAAGCCGAACATCAAGCGCCAGAACATCGCGCAGCAGGTGGCTCGCACGCCTGCAACGGCCATCGAGGTCAAGCAGGTCGAAACCGGCAAGGGTATCTGACAGGAGCGTCATGATGGAAATTGGTATCGCACATTATCTGACTGTCTCTGCCCTGCTGTTCACGCTCGGGATCTTCGGCATCTTCCTCAACAAGAAGAACATTATCGTCATCCTGATGTCGGTCGAATTGATCCTGCTTGCGGTCAATCTGAATTTCGTGGCGTTTTCCGCCGCTCTGCACGATCTGGTCGGCCAGGTCTTTGCGCTGTTTGTCCTGACCGTCGCCGCCGCCGAGGCAGCCATCGGTCTTGCTATTCTCGTCGTGTTCTACCGCAATCGTGGATCGATTGACGTAGAAGACGTCAACATGATGAAAGGTTGACGGGGGCATGCTGTATCTGGCGATTGTCTTCCTTCCGCTGCTCGGCTTCCTGATCGCCGGGCTTTTCGGCTCCGCTATCGGCGCGAAGGCGAGCGAATATGTCACGACCGGCTTTCTGATCGTCTGCGCCATCCTTTCGTGGATCGCATTCGGCTCGGTCGCCCTTGGGCATACCGAGGCGTTCAAGATTCCTGTGGCGCATTGGGTCGAGTCTGGCTCGCTGAGCTTCGACTGGTCGCTGCGCATCGACACGCTGACGGCGGTCATGCTCGTCGTCGTGAATACGGTCTCGGCGCTAGTTCATACCTATTCGATCGGCTACATGCACCATGACCCCGATCGCCCGCGCTTCTTCGCCTATCTCTCGCTCTTCACCTTTGCCATGCTGATGCTGGTGACGGGCGACAATCTCGTCCAGATGTTCTTCGGTTGGGAAGGCGTCGGTCTTGCCTCGTACCTGCTGATCGGGTTCTGGTACAAGAAGCCATCCGCCAACGCTGCGGCCATGAAGGCCTTCATCGTCAACCGCGTCGGCGACTTCGGTTTCCTTCTCGGTATTTTCTCCTTGTTCGTTCTGTTCGATACGGTCCAGTTCGACACACTGTTCGCGTCAGCCGCGCAATATCTGCCGGCAGAAGGCGCCGCAACCGACGGCAGCCAGGTCGTTCTCAACTTCCTTGGCTATACGCTTGATAAGCAAGGCGCAATCACGATTGCCGCGCTCCTGCTCTTCATGGGTGCGATGGGCAAGTCGGCGCAGTTCCTGCTGCACACCTGGTTGCCGGATGCCATGGAGGGTCCGACCCCTGTTTCAGCGCTCATCCATGCCGCAACGATGGTCACGGCCGGCGTTTTCATGGTCGCGCGCCTGTCGCCAATCTTTGAACTTTCGCACACGGCGCTGATGTTCGTCACTTTCATCGGCGCAACGACCGCGTTCTTCGCGGCTACGGTTGGCCTCGTTCAGAACGACATCAAGCGCGTGATTGCTTATTCGACCTGTTCGCAGCTCGGCTACATGTTCGTGGCGCTCGGTGTCGGCGCCTATGGCGCAGGCATATTCCACCTGTTCACGCACGCCTTCTTCAAGGCGCTGCTGTTCCTCGGCGCGGGCTCGGTCATCCATGCCGTTTCGAACGAGCAGGACATGCGCCACATGGGCGGACTGCGCAAGCTCATCCCGACAACCTACTGGATGATGATCATCGGCACTGTTGCCCTGACCGGTCTCGGCATTCCGGGCACGCTGATCGGCACGGCCGGTTTCTTCTCGAAGGACATGATCATCGAGTCGGCCTTCGCTTCGCATAATCCGGTGGCGAACTACGCCTACATTCTTCTTGTCATAGCCGCTGTCTTTACCAGCTTCTATTCGTGGCGCCTGATTTTCATGACGTTCCATGGCAAGCCCCGCGCCAGCCACGATGTCATGCATCACGTGCATGAGTCGCCCTATGTGATGCTGGTGCCGCTCTTCATTCTCGCGGCAGGCGCACTCTTTGCCGGCGTGATGTTCCACGAGCACTTCTTCGGCCACGAATATGCCGAGTTCTGGAAAGGCGCGCTGTACACGGCTCCGGGCAACGAGATTCTCGAGGAACACCACCACGTGCCGTTCATCGTGCAGCTGTCGCCATTCATTGCGATGGTCGTTGGGTTCCTGGTCTCGTGGCAGTTCTATATCCGCTCGCCGGAAACACCCAAGCGCCTCGCTGCCCAGCATCCTGGCCTTTATCAGTTCCTGCTCAACAAGTGGTATTTCGACGAGCTCTACGACTTCCTCTTCGTTCGCCCGGCGAAAGCGCTCGGACGGTTCCTGTGGAAGCAGGGCGATGGCTGGCTGATCGACGGCCATGGCCCCGATGGAATTTCGGCGCGCGTCGTTGACGTGACCAATCGCGTCGTACGGCTGCAGACGGGTTACCTTTATCACTATGCGTTCGCGATGCTCATTGGGGTCGCCGCACTCGTCACCTGGATGATGCTCGGGAGCAACTTCTAATGACCGACTGGCCAATTCTCTCGACCGTTACCTTTCTGCCGTTGGTCGGTGTTCTGCTCATCCTGTTCATCCGTGATGACAGCGACTCAGCGCGGACGAACATCCGCAATGTGACGCTGTGGACGACGATCATCACGTTCCTGCTGTCGCTGCCGATCTGGTACTATTTCGATAACAGCCAGTCGGGCTTCCAGTTCGTCGAAAAGGCGGCGTGGCTCGACTCGGGTATCTCGTACCATATGGGCGTCGACGGCATTTCCATGCTGTTCGTCATCCTGACGACATTCCTGATGCCGCTTTGCATCCTTGCGAGCTGGGATGCCATCCAGAACCGCGTCAAGGAATATATGATCGCATTCCTCGTGCTGGAAACGCTGATGATCGGCGTCTTCTGTGCGCTTGATATCGTGCTTTTCTACGTGTTCTTCGAAGCTGTTCTGGTGCCTATGTTCATCATCATCGGCGTTTGGGGTGGCAAGCGGCGCGTTTATGCAAGCTTCAAGTTCTTCCTTTATACGCTGCTCGGCTCGGTGCTGATGCTGCTTGCCATCATGGCGATGTACTGGCAGGCTGGCACGACGGACATTCCGACGCTGCTCGCCTACAAGTTCCCGGCATCCATGCAGACCTGGCTGTGGCTGGCATTCTTTGCCTCCTTCGCCGTCAAGATGCCGATGTGGCCGGTCCATACCTGGCTTCCCGATGCGCACGTCGAAGCGCCGACCGCGGCTTCCGCGATCCTTGCCGGCATTCTGTTGAAGCTCGGCGGCTACGGTTTCATCCGCTTCTCGCTGCCGATGTTCCCACTTGCCTCCGCCGATTTTGCGCCGCTGATCTATACGCTCTCGGTTGTCGCCATTATCTACACGTCGCTCGTTGCCCTGATGCAGGAAGACGTGAAGAAGCTCATTGCCTACTCATCGGTCGCGCATATGGGCTATGTGACCATGGGCATCTTCGCGGCCAACGAGCAGGGCATCCAGGGTGCATTGTTCCAGATGCTATCGCACGGCCTCGTGTCGAGCGCGCTGTTCCTTTGCGTTGGCATCATCTATGACCGCACCCATACCCGCGAGATCGCGGCCTATGGCGGCCTCGTCAACAACATGCCGAAATATGCCGTCGTCTTCATGATCTTCACCATGGCGAATGTCGGCCTGCCGGGTACGTCCGGGTTCGTGGGCGAATTTCTGACGCTCCTCGGCGTCTTCCGCGTCAACACGTGGGTGGCGATGTTCGCGGCAAGCGGTGTTATTTTCTCTGCGGCCTATGCGCTCTGGCTTTATCGCCGCGTCATCTTCGGCGTGCTCGACAAGGACAGCCTGAAATCGCTGCTCGACATGACGACGCGTGAGAAAGCCGTGGTCTATCCGCTGGTTATTCTGACGATCTTCTATGGCGTCTACCCCATGCCGATCTTCGATGCGACGGCAAGCTCCGTGCACGCCCTCATCAATCAATACAATAATGCGCTGTCCTCGGCCGCCACACTGGCGCTGAAATAGCAGGAAGAGGCCTAACCGACATGATTGCCAACTTGACGCTTATGGCTCCTGAACTGCTCATCGCGGGCGGCGCGCTCGTGCTGTTGATGATCGGCGCGTTTTCCGGCGAGCGGGCAAACGGGCTGGTTGGCGGGCTTGCCGTTGCACTGCTTCTCGCCGCACTCGCGCTTGTCGTCATATTCCCGCAGGATGGCCATGTTTTCGGACGCGCCTTTGTCAGCGATCCTTTCTCTCGCTTCATGAAGGTGTTGACGCTTGTCGGTTCAGTGGTGACGCTGGTGATGTCGGCGGGCTTTGCCAAGGAACAGAAGTTCGACAAGTTCGAGTTCCCGATCCTCGTCCTTTTGGCGACGCTCGGCATGCTGCTGATGATTTCGGCGAATGATACGCTCTCGCTCTATCTTGGCCTCGAACTGCAGTCGCTCGCGCTCTACGTCGTCGCTGCCATCAATCGCGACAACGTCCGTTCGACCGAAGCTGGTCTCAAATATTTCGTGCTCGGCGCTTTGTCATCCGGCATGCTTCTCTACGGCATTTCGCTGGTCTATGGCTTTACCGGACATACCGGCTTTGAAGCGATCGCGCAGGCGCTCAGCGGCGGCGAACGTCAGCTCGGCGTCGTCTTTGGCCTTGTTTTCATCCTGGCCGGCCTTGCCTTCAAGATCTCGGCCGTCCCGTTCCATATGTGGACCCCTGATGTTTACGAAGGCGCACCGACACCGGTGACGGCTTTCTTCGCCTCGGCCCCAAAGATGGCGGCGATGGCACTTCTGACCCGCGTCGTCAGCGAAACGTTCCAGCCGATCACCCACGATTGGCAACAGGTCGTCGTTTTCATTGCCATCGCCTCGATGGTGCTCGGTGCGTTTGCGGCTATCGGCCAGCGTAACATCAAGCGGCTGATGGCCTATTCGTCGATCAGTCACATGGGTTACGCGCTCGTGGGTCTCGCCGCCGGGACTGTTGTCGGCGTGCGCGGCGTTGCAATCTACATGCTCATTTATCTCGTCACCACGCTTGGTACCTTCGCCTTCATTCTGGCGATGCGACGCAAGGACGGCAATGTCGAGCAGATCAGCGATTTGTCCGGGCTCTCGCGCACCAATCCGATCATGGCGACGATCCTGACGATCCTCATGTTCTCGCTCGCAGGCATTCCGCCGCTCGCCGGCTTCTGGGGCAAATGGTACACCTTCCTTGCTGCGATGCAGGCAAACCTCTATGCGCTGGCGATCATCGGCATCGTCGCCTCGGTCGTGGGCGCATTCTACTATCTGCGCATCATCAAGATCATGTGGTTCGATGAACCGGCAGGTGCGTTCGTGCCCATGGCCGGCGAGTTGCGGCTTGTTCTTGGCGTTTCCGGCCTGCTGGTCCTGTTCTATGTCTTCGTCGGCGGACCGGTCAGCACCTATGCGGAAGCTGCTGCGAAAACCTTCTTCTGACGACTATGGGCTTTTCCCTATCGCCCCTGGCCCAGCAAAACTTCTATCGCCTTGAAGCCTTTGAGACGATAGGTTCAACCAATGCCGTGGCGTTGGAGCGGGCACTTGCGGGCGACCCGGGAAAGCTCTGGATTGTTTCCAAGCAGCAGGAAAGTGGGCGCGGACGGCGCGGGCGCGCCTGGGCGACATCGCACGGCAACCTCGCGGCCTCGCTGCTGCTCACCGGTGCATTCGACCTGAAGGCCGCGGCGACGCTCGGCTTTGTCGCGGGCCTTGCACTGGCCGACGCACTCGACGCGGTCTGCCCATCGACTGCCTTCTCGGTTGGCCTCGACGGTGCCGGCAATCGCGGTCCGACCAGCGCGCCGCTGCGTGTCGAGTTGAAGTGGCCGAACGATCTGCTTGCAGGCGGGGCAAAACTCGCCGGTATCCTGCTCGAGTCCACCCAGCTTGCGGCCAATCGTTTCGCGATTGTCATCGGTATTGGTGTCAACGTCGTGGCATACCCTGAATACGTGCCTTATCCGGCAACGTCGCTTGCCCGCCTTGGGGCTGATTGCAATGCCGAAACGCTGTTTCTGGCGCTGTCCGACGCCTGGCAGGAAAACAGCTGGGTTTGGAACGAGGGACGGGGACTTGCCGAAGTTCGCAAGCGCTGGCTGGCACGCGCGGCCGGCCTCGGCAGCGAGGTCGCTGTGCGAGTCGACGGAGCGGTCCTGCGTGGTATATTCGAAACCATTGACGAAGATTGCCGTTTCGTCATTCGCGACAGCGAGGGCGAGCGCATAAAGATCGCCGCTGGTGATGTGCATTTTGGTGCGGTGGCGTCCGCAAGGGCTGAATAGAATTCGGCTATTAGGAGTGTAGATGGCGAATTCCGATCAAGCTGAGCTTGTTTTCCTTCCACTCGGCGGTGTCGGTGAGATCGGAATGAACTTGGCCATGTACGGCTACGGCCCGGCGCATAAGCGCGAATGGGTGGTGGTGGATATGGGCGTCAGCTTTGCCGGCCCCGAACTTCCCGGCGCCGATCTCATTCTGCCCGACATCCGGTTCCTGCAGGCTGAACGCCAGAACCTCAAGGGCATCGTCATCACCCACGCCCATGAAGATCACTACGGGGCGTTGCTCGATCTGTGGCCGCTGCTCAATGTTCCGGTTTACGGTACTCCCTTCACCGCCGGACTGCTCGAGGCCAAGCGTCATGCGGAGCCCGGCGCGCCCGACATTCCGGTAACGATCTATCGCGCCGGCGAGACATTCAATGTCGGCCCATTCGAGTTCGAGGCGCTGGCGGTCACCCATTCGATCCCCGAGCCGGTATCGCTCGCGATCAGGACGCCGCTTGGCACGATCATCCACACTGGCGACTGGAAGATGGACCCGGAGCCATCAATGGGGCCGCTGATCAATGAAGCGCGCTTCCGCGCCATCGGCGATGAAGGCGTTCTCGCAATGATGTGCGATTCGACGAATGCGCTGCGCGAAGGCGAATCGCCTTCCGAGCGCGAGGTGGGTGAGAGCCTGCGCAATATTATCGAGAACGCGCGCGGCCGCGTCGCCATCACGACCTTTTCGTCGAATGTCGGCCGTATCCGCTCGATCGCCTTGGCCGCACGCGACGCGGGAAGGCAGGTTCTGGTGCTCGGCCGTTCGATGAAGCGCATGATCGATGTCGCCAGTGAGCTCGGATATCTCGACGATGTCCCCGAATTCCTGTCGGAAGACGATTACGGCTTCATTCCGCGCGAGAACATGGTGATTATCCTTACCGGCAGCCAGGGCGAACCGCGCGCAGCGCTCGCCAAGCTCGCCCGCGATGAAATGCGCAGCGTCGCGCTTTCGGCCGGCGATCTGGTGATCTATTCGTCCCGCACGATCCCCGGCAATGAAAAGCCCATCATCGAGACCAAGAACCTTTTGATAGAGCAGGGCATCCAGATCATTTCGGATGACGACCAGCTCGTGCATGTTTCCGGGCATCCCCGTCGCAACGAGTTGCGGCGGATGTATGAGTGGGTGCGTCCGCGCATCCTCGTGCCGGTGCATGGCGAGGCGGCGCATCTCGTCGCCCAAGGCTCGCTCGCTGCCATGGCCGGCATCCCGGAAGTGCCGCAGGTGCGCAATGGCGACATCTTGAGGCTCGCGCCGGGCAGGGCCGAGATCATCGACAAGGCGCCGTTCGGCCGGCTAGTCAAAGACGGCAAGCTCATTGGCGACGAGGAAGAGGTGGGCATTGTAGAACGCCGCAAGCTCGCCTATGTCGGGCACGTTGCGGTGTCGATGCTGCTCGACGACAACTACAACATCATTGAAGATCCGGAGATCGTGCCTGTGGGCCTGCCGGAAAGCGACGATGAGGGCGAACTGCTCGAGGACTTGCTCTACGATGCGGCAGTGAGCGCCGTGCAAAGCATTCCCCGTGAAAAGCGCAGGGATCTGGGGATGGTTCGCGAAGCGGTGCGCCGCGCCGTGCGGGCAGCAACAAACGAGGTCTGGGGCAAGAAGCCGGTGGTTACCGTCTTCGTGACCCGCCCATAGGACAATCCTTATGCTGGGCCGTCTCAACCATATCGCCATTGCGGTGCCTGATCTGGCAGCAGCGTCGGCGACCTATCGCAACACGCTGGGCACCAGGCCAACCGCGCCGCAGGTGCTCCCCGAACACGGCGTGACGGTGGTCTTCATCGACGTCGGCAACACGAAGATTGAACTCCTGGAACCGCTCGGGGCTGATTCGCCGATCGCTGCCTTCCTGGCCAAAAATCCCTCCGGAGGCATGCATCACGTCTGCTACGAAGTGGCCGATATCATTGCCGCCCGCGATCATTTAAAAAGTGAGGGCGCCCGTATACTTGGCGATGGAGAGCCGAAGATCGGCGCGCATGGCAAACCTGTTCTCTTCCTCCATCCGAAGGATTTCAACGGGACATTGATCGAACTGGAGCAAGAATAATGCCTATCGCGACGGCCATGGCAGTCTATTTCATCTTGTGGTGGCTGACATTGTTCACCATGTTGCCGATCGGCCTGCGCACGCAAGGCGACGAGGATGACGTAACGCTGGGTACGCCAGCCAGCGCCCCGCACAAGCATCGCATGGGCAGGGTCTTTCTTCTGACGACGATCATTTCGGCGGTGCTATTCGCAACCTTCTACGTCGTGAACCAGGAATATGGCTTTGGCGTAGACAGTTTCCCGGTCTGGTTCCCGCAGGCAAAATAGAAATTCACGCCACTAACTTCAGTTTTGCTGGATCGAAACGCCACTTTCGCCGATTTTGAGCTCGACGGCGGGTTTGGTCTCTTCGCGATAAATGTAGATTCCCAATCCGATGACGGCAACGAGAAGTGCTCCGACGATCAGGTAAAGGCCATTGCGATTATTCAAGATCATTTCCTTTTGGTTGTGATGGAGAGACTAACTAGAGAAGTGAGCGGGCTTTGAATATTAGCCGTTGGTCTGATCCAGCGCGTGCGGCGCCGGTGTTCCGGGTTCATTACTTCCTTTTAGGGGAAAGACTGCCAGCAGGCCGGCAAGAATGAGTAATGTCAGAAGCGCTGCAATGAACAGGGTCTGCAAGTTCATAACGGTTTCCAGTTTGCCCTATCAACCAGCGCGGCGGCGAAAAGTTCCGTGATGAGCCGGCCTTTTGCGCTTCTTCAGGATTGTTCCCGAGGAAAAGGATATTGACTCGTCGACCCTGTCGCCTGAATTGCCGCCTCAAATTTCGCCTCGCACCGATCTCCGGGAACGGTCGATAAACGTAAACTGGCTAAGAACTTTGATTGGGCGTCGCGCGATCTGGCAAACAGCGGCCGCTCGAAATTGAAATCGGCCGAAGAGAAAGGTTAACAGAGCCGAAAATGCAGCAACAAAGCGGCTGCTTAGAATTCGATTTCAAAACAGCAAGCAAGTACTTGAATCTGCGCTTAAGGACAAAAAAAATGCAAGGCTTTCACCTTGCATTTTAAGATCGCGTCCGACCTGATCCACTTGCGTGGCGGCTGCGTGTTATCGCGCCACAGGTCACATCCTCCCAAGACTTTGACCGCGTAGGAAAGCAGAATTTTTCTTACTTTCTCCTTATGCCGAAAAAAATAGCGGACTGCCTGCGAAATGTCACGAAAAATATTCGTTGCCATCACATTTTGCTTACATTTCCAGCAGGATCATGAATCTTCGATAAATCAGTAGCTTCTTCGCGCCTGCTTACGGGTTTCCAATCAGATGCGAAGCAGTTAAGTAAACTTTGCTGCTGGCTTGTCTTCTTTCGAACTCCGAGAAACGCAGCGTGATTTTGACGGGTGCATGATTCCTTCCCAAAAATCGAACACGATTTATGGTGTTATGCGCTACCTTGCACTTGGTTTTGCCTGATTCTTAAAGCACTCAGGCTGTATTCAATTTGGTGATCTTCAATGCGGCTTTCCCGGTACTTTTTGCCCATCCTCAAAGAAAACCCCAAGGAGGCGGAAATCGTCTCCCACCGGCTCATGTTGCGCGCCGGGCTGATTCGACAGGAGTCGGCCGGTATCTACGCATGGCTGCCGGCGGGTTTGAGAATTCTCAACAAGGTGAGCAATATCATCCGCGAGGAGCAGAACAGGTCCGGAGCTATCGAACTCCTGATGCCGACCCTTCAATCGGCCGATCTGTGGCGTGAAAGCGGTCGTTATGACGCTTACGGCGACGAGATGCTGCGCATCAAGGATCGCGGCGAACGCGATATGCTCTACGGGCCGACAAATGAGGAAATGATCACAGAGATCTTCCGCGCCTATGTGAAGTCTTACAAGGACTTGCCGCTCAATCTTTATCACATCCAGTGGAAATTCCGCGACGAGCGCCGTCCGCGTTTCGGCGTCATGCGCTCGCGCGAGTTTCTGATGAAGGATGCCTATTCGTTCGACCTTGACTTCGAGGCAGCGAAGGCCGCGTATAACCGCATGTTCGTCGCCTATTTGCGCACGTTCTCGCGCCTCGGTATCCAGGTCATACCCATGCGTGCCGATACGGGCCCCATCGGCGGTGAACTCAGCCACGAATTCATTATCCTTGCCGATACCGGCGAAAGCCAGGTCTTCTGCGATCGGGCTTATCTCGACCTGCCTGTACCGGGTCCCGATACGAATTTCGACAATGACGACGAAATCGCCGATATCGTAAAGCGCTGGACTACGCCCTATGCGGCGACCGATGAAATGCATGATGAGGCCGCCTGGGCCAAGGTCGGGACCTCCGATCAGCTGGCCGCTCGCGGCATCGAGGTCGGTCACATCTTCCACTTCGGCACGAAATATTCCGAACCTATGGGCGCCAAAGTCAGCGGCCCCGATGGAAAGGATCACCTTGTCTCGATGGGTTCCTATGGGATTGGCCCGTCGCGCGTCGTCGCTGCCATCATTGAGGCCTCGCACGACGAGAACGGCATCATATGGCCGAAATCCGTAGCGCCGTTTGGCGCCGGCATCGTCAACATGAAGGCGGGCGACGCAGCTTGCGACGCGGTTTCTGCCAAGATTTACGAAGCTCTGACCAATGCCGGGCTCGATCCGCTGCTTGACGATACGGACGACCGTCCGGGCGCCAAGTTTGCGACCATGGACCTGATCGGTCTGCCGACGCAGATTATCGTCGGCCCGCGCGGCGTCGCTGCTGGCGAAGTCGAAATCAAGGATCGCGCAACGGGCGCCCGCGAGACGCTCAGCGTCGAATCGGCGATCAACAAGCTTGCAGGACCCCATGACTGAACAGACTGCGATGACCGGTTCCAAGCCGTTCTCCGCCTATGAGCGGATGATCGCCTGGCGCTATCTTCGGGCGCGGCGCAAGGAAACCTTCATTTCGGTGATTGCCGGGTTTTCGTTCACCGGTATAATGCTGGGCGTTGCGACGCTCATCATTGTCATGGCCGTGATGAACGGTTTTCGCAGCGAACTGCTGACCCGAATCCTCGGTATCAACGGCCATCTGATCATGCAGCCGATAGACCGGCCGCTCGACGACTACGATTCGGTGATCAAGCGTGTTGACGGCGTCTCCGGCGTATCCTTCGCCATACCCGTTGTCGAGGGCCAGGTGCTTGCCAAGGGCACTGTCGGCGCAGGCACGGGCGCTCTGGTGCGCGGCTTGCGCGAGGAGGACATCGCCAAGCTCAAGCTCGTTGCGACGAATGTGCGGCAGGGGACCTTCGAGGGGTTCAATACGGCAGGCGGCGTCGCCATTGGCACGCGCATGGCCGAAAATCTCGGTCTCGGCCTTGGTGACCGCCTGACATTGATTTCTCCCGATGGCGACGTGACCCCGCTCGGCATGGCGCCGCGCGTCAAATCCTATCCGGTCACCGCCATCTTCGAGATCGGCATGTCGGAATATGATGCTTCGATCGTCATCATGCCGCTCGAGGAAGCGCAGCTCTATTTCAACCAGGAAGGCAAGGTTCAGTCGCTCGAAATCTTCGCTGACAATCCCGACAATATCGATGCGCTGAAGAAGCCGGTCGAGGATGCTGCGCAGCGGGCGCTGATGCTCACCGACTGGCGTCAACGCAACCAGACCTTCTTCTCTGCGCTTCAAGTCGAGCGCAACGTAATGTTCATGATCCTGACGCTGATCGTGCTCGTCGCAGCACTCAACATCATCTCCGGCTTGATCATGCTGGTGAAGGACAAGGGGCATGACATCGCCATTCTCAGAACGATGGGAGCGACGCGCAATTCGATCCTGCGCATCTTCCTCATGACCGGCGCCGCCATCGGTGTGACCGGCACGCTCGCAGGTGTCGTGCTTGGCGTCGTCGTTTGCCTGAACGTCGAGCGGATTAGGGAATTCTTCTCCTGGCTGTCCGGAACAACCCTGTTCAATCCGGAACTCTATTTTCTCAGCACGCTTCCGGCCAAGATGGACTTCAACGAGACGTTCTCGGTCATTCTCATGGCGCTGGTTCTATCGTTCCTTGCAACCCTTTTTCCCGCATGGCGCGCAGCCAAGCTCGATCCAGTTGAAGCCCTGAGGTACGAATAAATGGCAGCCGGTCCCATTCTTCAACTGACGGGCGTCGGCCGTCGGTACAATGAGATCGACCGCGAATTGGTGATCCTCAACGACGCAAATTTTGCGCTGGGCAAGGGCGAGATGGTGGCGCTTGTCGCACCGTCGGGTGCCGGCAAGTCGACCCTGCTTCATACGGCCGGACTTCTGGAACGGCCCGACAGTGGCGATGTGATTCTTTCCGGAAGGTCGTGCGGCACGCTTTCTGATGAAGAACGTACCGCAATCCGCCGCAACGACATTGGCTTCGTCTACCAGTTTCATCATCTCCTGCCGGAGTTTTCCGCACTTGAAAACGTGATGATGCCGCAGATGATTCGTGGCATGAAGCCGGGAATAGCGGCTGAGCGGGCACAGCAGCTCCTCGATTACATGAAGGTCGGGGCGAGGGCTTCGCACCGGCCGAGCGAACTTTCGGGCGGCGAGCAGCAGCGTGTGGCGATCGCACGTGCGGTCGCTAACGCGCCGCTGGTGCTCCTGGCTGACGAGCCTACCGGCAATCTCGATCCTGTTACCTCGTCCTATGTGTTTGAAGCTCTGGAGGCGCTCGTTCGCCAATCCGGGCTTTCGGCGATGATCGCGACTCACAATTTCGATCTCGCCCGCCGCATGGACCGGCGCGTGACCCTGAAGGACGGCAAGATTACCGATCTTTGATCCCCCGGGGATTTTGGAGCCTGACCGTCACGTCCGAAATGAAGCGTGCGGTCAGATAATTCTGTTCAAATACGCTTCGCTCCGGACATCGTTCACCTTCTCTTAAGATTTTGCAAACCATAGCGCCAAACCGCGCTTTGGTTCGCTTGACTTTGGAACAAAAATAGAACAAAACATATACATAGAGACAACGAAGAAGGGTTTTACCGATGAGCGAACTTTTCCAGGACGTCATGTCATTCGTTACCGTCAGCCTTTTCATTGCCACTTTCGCCATGTGGGTCAGCGTAATCTGAAAATCTGAGATCGCGCGGCAGAGCGTCAGCCCGTGCGATCTTGCTCTATCCACTGTTGCGGTCGGGCAAGAACCCCAATACGGGTGGACACCGTGTGGCGCTTGTTCGACTATGCCGCAGCGGTGAATCAGTTCTCCGTTCAATATCCGGAGACGACAATTGGCAGACGGGCAGGGCAATAGCGGCGGCAAGGCAAATGCGCAGGCTCTGCGATTCGTCCACCTGAGGGTGCACTCCGCCTATTCGCTGCTCGAAGGCGCATTGCAGGTTCCCAAGGTCATCGACCTTGCGGTTGCCAGCAAGTTTCCGGCGCTGGCAATCACCGATACGAACAACCTCTTCGGCGCACTCGAGTTTGCGCAGAAGGGTTCGAAAGCAGGATTGCAGCCGATCATCGGTTGCCAGCTCGACATTGCTTTCCACGACCAGGCCGAAGAAAGCCGCAGCGCCAATCGACGCGAGGCGCTTGGTCTTGCCCCGCTCGTACTGATCGCCGCTACCGAGGCGGGCTATGCCAATCTCGTTCGCCTCGTCAGCCGTGCCTACCTTGAATCACCTGCTGGCGATCCAATTCACATCGCGGCGGAGTGGCTTCCCGGCAGAACCGACGGCATTATTGCCTTGACGGGCGGACCGGAGGGGCCGATCGCCAAAGCGATCAAGGATGACCGCAGCGACCGGGCCCGCCAGCGCCTGAGCCTGTTGCGGTCGCAGTTCGGGGACAGGCTATATGTCGAATTACAGCGACATGCGGGGTACGACCGTGCTCTGGAGGCAGCGCAGGTCGAACTGGCCTATGAGCTGGAGTTGCCGCTTGTAGCGACGAACGATGTCTTCTTTTCAAAGAGCGAAGACTACGAGGCGCACGATGCGCTGCTTGCCATTGCCTCGGGTTCGCTTCTCTCCATCGACGACCGGCGGCGCCTCACGTCGGACCACTATCTGAAAAGCGAAGCGGAGATGGTGGCGCTGTTCGCCGATCTGCCGGAGGCAATCGAAAACAGTGTCGAGATAGCGCTGCGTTGTTCCTATTATCCAAAGAATCGCGCTCCGATCCTGCCGCGCTTTACCGGCGAAAGCGATGATCCCGATGCTGCCCTCCAGGCGGAGGCCGATGAACTCGCCCGGCAGGCGCGGGAAGGGCTTGCCCAGCGTATCCAGCAACAGGGTCTGGCTGAGGGCCATACGCCCCAGCAATATGCAGAACGACTCGAATACGAGATCTCGATAATCACCCGGATGAAATATCCGGGCTACTTTCTCATCGTTTCTGACTTCATCAAATGGGCAAAGGCCCATGACATTCCGGTCGGGCCGGGTCGCGGCTCGGGTGCGGGTTCGCTCGTCGCCTATGCGCTGACGATCACCGACGTCGATCCGTTGCGCTTTTCACTGCTGTTCGAGCGCTTTCTCAATCCCGATCGTGTATCGATGCCCGACTTTGACATCGATTTCTGCCAGGAGAGGCGCGATGAAGTCATCCGCTATGTCCAGGGCAAGTATGGCCGCGATCAGGTGGCGCAGATCATCACGTTCGGAACCCTACAGGCCCGGGCCGTGCTGCGTGATGTCGGGCGCGTTCTCGAAATGCCCTATGGCCAGGTCGACCGCCTGACCAAGATGGTTCCGGCCAACCCCGCCAACCCGGTTACGCTTTCGAAAGCCATCGAGGATGAGCCGCGTCTTCGCGAGGAGCGCGACAAGGAGCCGGTGGTCGAGCGGCTGCTCGATATTTCGCTAAAGCTCGAAGGCCTTTATCGCCACGCCTCTACTCACGCAGCCGGCATCGTCATCGGCGACCGGCCGCTGTCGGAACTCGTGCCGATGTACCGCGATCCGCGTTCGGACATGCCGGTCACCCAGTTCAACATGAAGATGGTGGAAGAAGCGGGGCTCGTGAAGTTCGACTTCCTCGGCCTTAAGACCCTGACCGTGCTGCAAACCGCGGTCAACCTCGTCAAGCGGCGCGGGATCGCGGTCGACCTTTCCAATCTGCCGCTCGATGACAAACTGACCTACGAGATGCTCTCGCGCGGCGAGACGGTCGGCGTGTTCCAGGTGGAAAGTACCGGCATGCGCAAGGCGCTGATCGGTATGCGGCCAGACCGGATCGAAGATATTATCGCGCTTGTCGCGCTCTATCGCCCGGGTCCGATGGAGAACATTCCGACCTATAACGCCCGCAAGAACGGCGACGAGGAGATGGCGTCGATCCATCCGAAGATCGACCATCTCGTCAAGGAAACGCAAGGCGTCATCATTTATCAGGAACAGGTGATGCAGATCGCGCAGGAAATGTCCGGCTATACGCTGGGCGAAGCCGATCTTTTGCGCCGCGCCATGGGCAAGAAGATTCGCGCTGAAATGGATATGCAGCGCGTGCGCTTCGTCGATGGCGCGGTCGAGCGCGGCGTGACCAAGCCGCAGGCCAATTTCATCTTCGATCTTCTTGCGAAATTTGCCGATTACGGCTTCAACAAGTCGCATGCGGCGGCCTATGCGATCGTGTCGTTCCAGACCGCCTATATGAAGGCGCATTATCCGGTCGAATTCCTCGCCGCGTCGATGACCTACGACATGTCGAACACCGACAAGCTCAATGACTTCCGGCGAGAAGCTGTTCGGCTGGGTATCGAAGTGGTGACGCCCTCGGTCAATACGTCCTATCGCCTGTTCGAAGTCGGCGAGAACCGGATCTATTATTCGCTCGCGGCCATCAAGGGCGTCGGCGAGGCGGCCGTCGATCATATCGTCGAAAAACGTGGCGCGACGCCCTATGCCAGCCTCGAGGATTTCTGCGAGCGCATCGACCCGCGCGTCGTCAACCGGCGCGTATTCGAAAGTCTGATCAATGCCGGCGCCTTCGATTGTTTCGGCCGCGAGCGCCCCGCGATGATAGCCGGGCTCGACCGCATCATCGGCCATGCGCAGCGCACCCAGGAAGACAGCCTGAGCGGGCAGGCGGATATTTTCGGCGGCATGGCCTCAGGCGCGCAAACGCTGCAACTGCCTGCGGCAGCGCCCTGGCTTTCGGCGGAAAAACTGCGGCGCGAATACGAGGCGGCAGGGTTCTACCTTTCCGCCCATCCCCTCGACGAATACAGGCCCATTCTCGAAAAGCTGCGCGTGCAGACCTGGCTCGAGTTTCAGGCGGCGGTCAAGCGCGGCGCCAATGCGGGGCGGCTGGCGGGCACCATTACTGCCAAGCAGGAGCGCAAGACGAAGACCGGCAACAAGATGGGAATCATCCAGTTCTCCGATTCTTCCGGCCAGTTTGAAGCCGTGCTCTTTTCCGAAGCGCTGTCGCAATATCGAGATTTGCTCGAGCCCGGCAAGTCGGTCGTGGTAACGGTCGGTGCGGAGGACCGTCCGGAAGGGATCAGCCTGCGCATCCAGACCGCGCAGTCACTGGAAGATGAGGCAACGCGCATGCAGAAGGCCTTGCGGCTTTACATGCGCTCCAGCGCCCCGCTGACCTCCATCGCACCCTATCTTGCGCCGCAGAATGACGGCCAGGTCGTCAGTCTCGTACTGATCAAGGAAAACGGCGCGACTGAAGTCGAGATCGAGCTTCCCAATCGCTACCGGGTCGGACCGCAGGTTGCGAGCGCCATGAAGGCCATTCCGGGCATCGTCGAAGTCGAGATGGGGTAGGACTGCTCACTCCAGCTCCTCGGGCGAAGCCTTAGGCGGTGTCCTGATCTTGCCGAACGTATAGCCGGTTTCGACGGCATTGTTGCCGAACTTTCCACGCAGCTTGTCGATGGCGCCCTCGGCCACGGCGCGCTTCGTAGCTTGCACGTCGACCAGATCCTTCGGGTCGGCTCGTCCGTCGTCGCTGAGATCGCTGACGCCTATGCCGATCAGGCGAAACCTCGTGCCATCGATTTCTTTTTCAAGGAGCGAGCAGCCGGTGCGAAAGATGCGGTCGGCAAGCTGCGTCGGATCAGCGAGCTGCCGATTGCGGGTGCGCAACTTGAAGTCGCGTGTCTTCAGCTTGAGCACGACCGTGCGACCCGCAATATCGGCGGCTTTCAAACGGCGCGAGACTTTTTCGGATAGCGAGCGCAGGATCGCCACAAGTTCGTCCCTGGACCCGATGTCTTCGTTGAAGGTCGTTTCCGCCGACACGCTTTTGCTCTCGCCATTAGGCTCGACGCGACGCGTGTCGAAGCCGCGCGAAAGCCGGTAGAGCCGTTGGCCCATCGTGCCGTATGCCGCCATGAGCGGGCCGAGCTCCATTGTCTGCAACTGGCCGATCATGCGGATGCCATCCTTCTCCAGCGTCGCAGCAAAGGCCTTGCCGACGCCCCAGATCATTGTTACGGGCTTGTCAGCAAGAAAGTCCTTCGCTTCGACCTCGCCGATGATCGAGAACCCGCGTGGCTTGTCGAAGTCGGAAGCGATCTTTGCGAGGAACTTGCAGTAGGAGAGACCGACGGAGACAGAGAGCCCGATTTCCCGTTCGACGCGGTTTGAAAACTTCGCCATTACCCGCGCCGGCGGATCGTGATGCAGCCGTTCTGTGCCGGCAAGATCGAGAAACGCTTCGTCGATCGATAGCGGCTCCACCATCGGTGTCAAATCGCGCATCATCTGGCGTATCTCTCGGCCAACGCGGACGTATTTCTCCATGTCGGGTGGAATGACGACCGCGTTCGGGCAGGCCTCCAGTGCCTTGAACATGGGCATTGCCGACTTCACGCCATGGATGCGCGCAACATAGCAAGCCGTTGAAACTACGCCCCGTTTGCCTCCGCCGATAATAACGGGTTTGTCGCGAAGCTCGGGATTGTCGCGCTTTTCAACCGCGGCATAAAAAGCGTCGCAGTCAACATGAGCGATGCTCAGCCTGTACAGCTCTGGATGACGCAGCAGGCGCGGGCTGCCGCAAACGTGGCAGCGGCGGCCTTCCGCGCGTTGGGCGGCCATACAGTCACGGCAAAAGCCATATCGCGGATCGTTGAGGGAGGCCATGATGCTCGGAACATAAAAGGAACATCGCCAGCTTACCGAAGCGGCTGAGTCCGCGCAATATCGCGCTGGCGATTATAAACCGCTTACATCTCCTGGGCCCGTCCACCGGGAAGCAGACGCAGCGCCGCCTGAAAGGTGGCGGGGTCGGTTCCGTTCGTCTCGCAGAATTTCATCAGTGTGGGCTCGTGACCAAGATAGAATTGCAAAACGCCGGCGAGAAAACCCGGCTCGCCTGCCGCGGCGCGGATTTGGTCGGCGTTGATCCCGGTCAGCGCGAGGAAGCGCGAAAGCAATTCGCTGTCCTGCGCCAGAAATACCAGGGCGTCGATGGCGAATTGCTCCGCATCGTCAAGAGAGAGCTGATTTTTCATCCGGATACGTTCCTCAATGCCGCACATCGCGGTCTATCTTTCTGCTGCACTAGCAACCACATGCGGTTGAATATGAGCAAAAGAAGATGTTGAATAAATCCTTGGTTAAACATGATCGACAGCATATCTGGATTGGTGTGCGGAGTTACCTTTTCATCAATCATCCGCCGATATCAAATGTATCCTTGGAGCGGAGTTGCTGCTGATCTTTGTCTCATGGAATTCGGCAGGTGGCATGCGCCTTCGAGCATGGTCAACAGGAATTTGCCAATGGTGAAGAAAGTCATGATCGTCGAGGATAATGAGCTGAACATGAAGCTCTTTCGCGATCTCATCGAAGCCAGCGGCTATGAGACCATCCGTACGCGCAACGGTCTGGAAGCGCTCGACCTTGCGCGCGAGCATCGGCCCGATCTCATCCTCATGGACATACAGCTGCCGGAAGTTTCCGGGCTAGAAGTCACCAAATGGCTCAAGGCCGACGATGATCTCCACGTCATCCCGATTATCGCTGTCACCGCCTTCGCCATGAAGGGGGATGAAGAGCGCATCCGGCAGGGCGGTTGCGAAGCATATATCTCAAAACCGATCTCGGTGCCGAAATTCATCGAAACCATAAAATCTTATCTTGGCGACGCGTAACCGTCAGTTCGGAGTAGTGAAATATGACGGCCCGCATTCTTGTCGTTGACGATGTACCCGCAAATGTGAAGCTGTTGGAAGCGCGGCTGACCGCGGAATATTACGAAGTCGTTACCGCTACCGACGGCTATGCCGCGCTCGATATTTGCGAGACCAGCAACGTCGACGTCATCCTGCTCGATATCATGATGCCAGGCATGGACGGCTTCGAAGTCTGCCGCAGGCTGAAATCGAGTCCAGCGACTGCCCACATTCCGATCGTGCTCGTCACCGCGCTCGACGGCGAGAAGGATCGTATCACCGGCCTCGACCTCGGCGCGGATGACTTTCTGACCAAACCGGTGAACGACCTGCAACTCCTCGCGCGGGTGAAAAGCCTGGTGAGGCTGAAGAACCTGACCGACGAACTGCGGCTTCGGGTGGCGACGACACGCGATGTCGGGCTCGAATCGATTCTGCGCTTTCCGGGCAAGGACGGCAGCAAGAAAGCGCGCGTACTGCTCATCGACGAGCGGCTGGAGAGCGCCGAGCGCATCCAGTCGATCCTTGGGGTGACTGCGGTGGTCGATGTGCAAATCGACCCGCAGACCGGCTTCTTCGATGCGATACAGGGCAACTATGATTGCCTTGTCATCTCGTCCAATCTTTCCGATTTCGATCCGCTGCGCATCTGTGCCCAGCTGCGTTCGCTCGACAATACGCGCTCGCTGCCGATTATCCTTATCGCCAGACCGGGCGAGGAAACCTTGATCCGCAGGGCGCTGGAACTTGGCGTCAATGACTACGTAATGCGTCCGCTTCACCCCAACGAACTTTTGGCACGGCTGCGGACGCAGTTGCGGCGCAAGGCCTATCATGACGGTCTCCGCGCGAGCGTCGTCAAGACCTACGAAATGGCGGTGACCGATAGCCTAACCGGCTTGCACAACAGGCTCTATCTTGAAACGCATCTGGCAACGCTGTTCAAGCGCGCGGTGGAGCGGCGGCGGCCGCTGTCGGTGCTCATGACCGATATCGACCGCTTCAAGCTGATCAACGACACGTACGGCCATGACGGCGGCGATGAGGTGTTGCGCGAGTTCGCCAAGCGCCTGCGTCGCAATGTTCGCGGCAGCGACCTTGCCAGCCGTTACGGCGGCGAGGAATTCTTTATCGTCATGCCCGACACGGATACGTCGATTGCCGAAGTCGTCGCCGAGCGCATCCGGCGCGAAGTCGCCTCCACACCGTTTCCAGTCAATAAGAATGCGATCAGCGTGCCCGTGACGATCAGTGTCGGCATCGCCAGCGTGCTGCCAACCGGTGACAGCGTCTCAGCGCTCCTCAAGCGCGCCGACGATGCGCTTTACGATGCCAAGGCCGCCGGCCGCAACCGTGTTGTCTCAGCCGCCGCCTAGTACGCCTCTATCCGAACAAGAACACCCAGTTGCAAACAAAAATGCCGCCCTGGGGCGGCATTTTGATGATCTGGATGACCCAAGATTACTTGATCTTGGTTTCCTTGAATTCAACGTGCTTGCGCGCAACCGGGTCGTACTTGCGGAAGGACATCTTCTCCGTCTTCGTACGGCTGTTCTTGCTCGTGACGTAGAAGAAACCGGTGTCAGCGGTCGACAGAAGCTTGATCTTGATATTCGCAGCCTTAGCCATTTCAGTTTACCTGTTCTGATTGTTGAGGACCGCTATTCAAATCCAGCAGCGTGGCTATAAGCGGAAATTCGGCCGGACACTTAACCGAATGGCGCCGAAAGTCAAGCCCACTCGATTGGCTCACGGCACACTTCCTGCAAATCGACCCGACACGCGCGGTTGTCGTCATCATCGGCAAGTGCCCGCTGTTCGAGTGCATGCTCGGACGCATATGCGTGCCGGGTGGCTTTTCAAATGACGAAATGGCGAAATTCCATTAAAGGTAGCTGCTTGACACACGCTTAAGTTGAAACTGGCAATTGCAACTGGCCCGGCGCGCGATTTGCGGGTTCGAATCCGTCCATCTGGACCATGTTTAGTGGAGAATTTCACCAATGAAAGTTTCACTTCTGACTGTCGCCATGATTCTTGCAATACCCGGTCTCGGCTTGGCACAGAGCAATTGCGGCGATCTGACCAATCAGACCGAAATGAACGTGTGCGCCGGGAAAGCTTATGCAAAATCCGACGCTGAATTGAACAAGCTGTACAAGGAGATCGAGGCGCGGCTCAAAGACGACACGGACACGTCAAAGCTTCTGGTTTCAGCGCAGAAGGCATGGGTGGCCTTCCGCGATGCCGAATGCAATTTCTCGAGTTCACGCGTATCTGCCGGTACCGTATATCCGTTTGTCTCCAGCTCGTGCCTCGACGGCATGACACAAATGCGCATCGAGAACCTGAAGGGCTATCTCAAATGTACGGATGGCGATCTGGATTGTCCGGTGCCGGCGGCAAACTGACGGGGTTGGGGGCGGGTGAGCGTGGCTGAAACGCAATGCCGTCATCTTTGTTACTCGCGCACTACCAGTCTCCGGTGCCAGACTGGCTCATGACCGCATCGATTGCCGCGGGAAATAGGCGCGGCATTGCCAGGATCAGGAGGAATCAACGTCATGGCTTCATCTATCAAAGGCGGCAGCGCCAGCGGCACGACCGGAATGCATACGCCGTCAGTCGTATCGCCCCAGGAGTGGGAAACGGCGCGCGAAAAGCTGCTCGTCAAGGAGAAGGATCACACAAGGGCACGCGACGCCCTTGCTGCCGAGCGCCGACGCATGCCGTGGATGTCAGTCGACAAGGAATATGCTTTCGAAGGACCTGACGGCAAGGTCAGCCTGCGCGACCTGTTCGATGGACGCCGGCAGCTGATCGTCTATCGCGCCTTTTTCGAACCCGGCGTCTTTGGCTGGCCGGAACATGCCTGCCGAGGCTGCTCGATGGTGGCCGACCAGGTTGCGCATGTCGCCCACCTCAATGCTCGCGACACGACGCTTGTATTCGTCTCGCGCGCGCCCCAGGCGGATATCGCACGCTTAAAGGCGCGGATGGGCTGGGAGATGATACCCTGGGTCACGGTCACCGACGCGTTCGATGCGGATTTTGGCGTCGACGAATGGCACGGAACGAACGTCTTCTACTGTGACGGCGATCGCATCTTCCGAACATATTTCATCAACAATCGCGGCGACGAGCAGATGGGGGGTACCTGGAACTACCTCGACATCACGCCGCTTGGCCGGCAGGAAGTCTGGGAGGATTCGCCCCAGGGCTATCCGCAGACGCCCACCTACAAATGGTGGAACTGGCACGACGCCTATGTGCCGGACGCCGCGCCTGACAAGAAATGGGTCGAAGTCTCAGATGCCGGCGAGGCGGCGTTCCGCAACCAGGAATGAAGCGGTAGATACAAAACTGGTCTCCGGGATTCAGTCCCGGCGAGCCAGAAGCCTCGATCCGACGAGAAGCGCGTAGAAGGCAAAGAAGACGGCGAGGGTGATCGAAAAGCCTTTGGGCCCAAGGACATCCATGCCGGCGCCAACCGCCTGCGGTCCGACCAGCATGCCGACCGCGTAGCAGAAAACGAACGCAGCATTGGCGGAGGCGAGTTCACGGCCGGTCAGTTGCGATCCGAGATGCGCGAGCCCGACCGTGTAGAGGCCGGCAACCACGCCGCCCCAGACGAAAAGCAGGGCGGCGACGATGTACCAGTTGCTCGAAATGAACGGCAGAATGCACATGCCGGCAAGCCCGATCAGGGCGCAGCCAAGCAGGATCTTGCGGCGATCGTTGACGTGATCGCTGAGAAGACCGATGGGAATCTGCAAAAGAACGTTGCCGAGCCCGATCGTCGTGAGCAGCAGGGCAGCATTGGCTTCGCTATAGCCTATGCGCGAGCCAAATACCGGGAATAGGGCGAAGCCTCCCGTTTCGACCGCGCCGAACACGAAGACCGCTGCCGTGGCAGTCGGGACTGCCCAGATGAATGGCGCAAACGGCACATGTTCTTCTTCCTTGAAGTCGGGGCTGTCGTTCCATGCGAGAAGCACGGGCAGTATCGCGAACAGAATGATGCCGAAGCCGACCGCGAAAGGCATGATTCCCGTGCTGCCGATGCGCGAAAACAGCCAGGGGCCAAGCGCAAATCCCATCGAAAGTACGGTGGCATAGATGCCGAGTACCAGACCGCGCTTCTCGGGCGGGGCTGCCGCATTGATCCAGTATTCGGACAGGATGAACAGCATCGTCAAGGCGAAGTGCAGGAAGACACGCAGCACCATCCACATCCAGAAGTCGGTGAAGAAATGAAATCCGACAAAGGAGAAGGCGCCGATAAGAAGCATTCCGATCAGGGTTGGTACGACACCGAATCGGGCTGCGATCGGAGCTGCGAAAGGCGCGGCGACGATGGACGCAATGCCGGCGACCGCCGCATTCAGGCCGATCATGGTTGCCGAATGACCTCGACTTTCCAGAATGACGCTGAGGAGCGGAATACCAAGACCAATGGCAACGCCAACGGCGCTGATGGTAGCAATGGCGGCGACGAGTGCGCGCCAGTGGGTCTGAACCTTCACCTGTTCAGCCGTCTGCATTGAATCCATGAATCAAAAGACCTCTCGGACGAATCGTCCATATTTCATGCGGTATTGAATAAGGGCATTGCCGGGCGTCAGCGACGGATTCTCGCCGAGGAGATTCTCCGCCTCCTTGATGATCAACCGGGTAATTTCGGGAATGTCGAGTTGCCTTGCCTGCGCGAAGGGAAGCCAGCAAAGCTCCTCGAGTTCCTGAGACGGACCGGTCGGCTCGGGGAGCGTATCGGCGACGGCGTCGCGAAAAGCAAGGAAGAATCGCGTATCGAACCGGCGCGAGCCGCCGGGGGGCGTGGTCGCCCTCGCAAAATATCGAAGGAGGGACAGGTCCGGGATGATCCGGCGCTCCGAGAATGCCGCCCAGTCCGGATGCTTGATCAAAGACGGATCGTCATGCCGGCGCCCGAGGAGAAGACCGGCCTCTTCATAGGTTTCGCGGATCGCCGCAAGGGCGAGAGCCCGGCAGCGCTGAAGGCTGGGCCTGCTGCCCATGCCACCGAGAAGCTTCGCCTGATCGGCCTCCGCAAGTTCCGAAAACGCAGATACCCGCCCATCGAACACTTCGGTGCGGCCGCCGGGAAACACGAATTTTCCGGGCATGAAGACGTGCCGCATGTGGCGCTTGCCCATGAGGATCCGCAACTCTGGACCCGAGCGGTCGACGAGCAAAAGCGAGGCAGCATCGCGGGGCCTTATGCGGGCCGCGCGCCGCTTGTCAGCGGCCGAGGCTTCGTGGTTCTGGCTGTTCACCGCCATGAGGTCACTGGTCCGATGGTTCCAGATCGTCGGTCTCGCCGCCGAAGCCATGCATGTAATTTGCCCACTGCAGGCCGATGATCGCACCCTTGATCGGCTGAAGCAGGGCAATCGACATGATGATGGTCAAGGGCACCCAGATCGCGAGGTGCACCCAGTTGGACAGGATAAAGAGGGTTTCGACTGCGAGGAACCCGCCGAGGACGACGTGTCCGACAATCGTGATGGTGATGTAGGCGGGAAAGTCGTCGGCGCGCTGGTGGGTAAAGTCTTCGCCGCACACCGAGCAATTGTCGACGGACTTGACGAATGCACGGAAGAGCTTGCCTTCGCCGCAATTGGGGCAGCGGCAGCGAAAGCCCCGCCACATTGCCTGTCCCACGGGACGAACGGGCCGCGTCTCGCCAGTGCCTGCGCCAAACGTCTGTATCGTCGTCATCCTCTGCCTCTTCGCCCTCCGCGCGAGACGGTGGATGGGCGCTTCTGGTTTCCGCGCACGAAGCGCTTTGCCTTGTGATGCGAGCGTACCCCGCTTGGTACGGGGTGAGGCTCGGAGAGCATTTCGAACCGCAATGCGCCCGCTACGGGCAATGCTTCTACCAGCCGGACTTCGACGACATCGCCAAGTCTGAAGCCTTTTCCACTTCGTTCGCCAGAGAGGGCATGGTTGGTTTCGTCGTAAAGATAGTAATCATCACCCAAAGTTGAAATGGGAATAAAGCCGTCGGCACCATATGTCGCAAGCGAAACGAAAAGCCCCGACTTGGTTACGCCCTGCACGCGGCCCTCGAAACTCGCGCCGACCTTGTCGGCAAGATAGTGCGCGATGAGGCGATCCACCGTGTCGCGCTCGGCGGCCATGGCGCGCCGCTCCGCCGTCGATATAAGCGCGGCAATTTCCGCAAGATCGGCTTCTTCCTTCGGCGTGATGCCGTCCGAACCAAGACCGAGCGCCGCGATCAGCGCCCGGTGGACGATCAAATCGGCATAGCGGCGGATCGGGGACGTGAAGTGGGCATAACGATGCAGATTGAGACCGAAATGCCCAATGTTCTCAGGATTGTATTCGGCTTGCGACTGGGATCTGAGCACTACCTGATTGACCAGTTCCTGGCTTTCGCTGCCTTCCACCCTTTTCAATATGTTGTTGAACTGGTTCGGGCGCAGCTCCGCACCGCGCGCCAGCGAGATATCGAGCGTGCGCAGAAATTCCCGCAGCGTCTCCTGCTTTGCCAGCGACGGCGCATCATGGATGCGGAAAATCAGCGGCTGCTTCTTGCGCTCGAGTGTTTCTGCGGCGGCCACGTTGGCCTGGATCATGAATTCTTCGATGAGCTTGTGTGCGTCGAGTCGCGGCGGCACGACGACCTTGTCGACCTTACCCTCCGGCGTCAGCAGAATCTTCTTTTCCGGAAGGTCGAGTTCGAGCGGCTCGCGCGCATCCCGGCCGCGCTTCAGGACGCTGTAAGCGTCCCATAGTGGTCGCAGGATGGTGTGGAGGATCGGCTGCGTCTTCTCATCCGGGGAACCGTCTATCGCGGCCTGGGCCTGCGGATAGGCTAGCCGCGCGTGCGAGCGCATCATGATGCGGTGGAAACTGTGCGATACCTTCTTGCCTTGCGCGCTGAAAATCATCCGGACAGCGAGGGCAGGGCGATCGACCAGTTCCTTGAGCGAGCAAAGATCATTTGAGATGCGCTCGGGCAGCATGGGCACCACCCGGTCGGGGAAATAGACCGAGTTGCCGCGCTTCAGCGCTTCACGGTCGAGCGCGGAGCCCGGCGTCACATAGGCGGCGACGTCGGCTATCGCGACGGTGACGATATAGCCACCGGGGTTCTTCTCGTCGGTGTCGGGCTCGGCATAGACCGCATCGTCGTGGTCCTTGGCGTCGGCCGGGTCGATCGTCACCAGTGGAACCGCGCGCCAGTCCTCGCGATGCTGCATTGTCGCAGGTTTTGCCTTCTCTGCTTCGGCGATGACGCTGTCTGGAAATACGTGCGGTATCTCGTGCTCGTGGATCGCTATCATCGACAGGGCTTTTTCACTGGCCACTGACCCGATGACTTGCGTGATCCGGCCCAATGCGAGCCCATACCGACTGACCTTCAGGACCTCGACTTCAACAAGGTCGTTCGGCTTGGCATTGTTGAGCTGCGCCGGATCGATGGAGAGCTCTACCTGGCGACGCTCGACGGGCTCGAGCCGCCATTCGCCATTGTCGAGCTTGCGCAGGACGCCGAGCACTGCATCCTTGCGATGTTCGATCCGCTTGATGACGCGCGCCGTATAGGCATGGCCCGATGCATCGGCGCCATGAAAGATGCGCGCAAGGACCCGATCACCGACGCCAGGGACAGGACCTTTCTGGTTCCGCGAGGCGCGAATGAAGACAACCGGCGGGCGATCATTATGATTGGGGTCCCATTCCGCGGGCCTGGCAATGAGTCCGCCGTCGCTTTCCCGCCCGGTGATATCAAGAACGGCCACATTGGGAAGGCTGCCGGGGAGAGCGAGACGCTTGGCACGCTTTTCGACGAGGCCGTCGTCGGCAAGATCACGGAGAATGTCCTTCAGGACAATCCGCGCCTCGCCCTTGAGATTGAATGCCTTGGCAATATCGCGCTTGCCGGCAAGGTCCGGATTTTCCTTGATAAATGCAAGAATCTCATCCCGGCTCGGCAAGAAGGATTCGCGCTTGGCTTCTGCGGAACTGGCAGGCCGCTTTTTTCCGCTGGGTGGAGAGATACGGCGTGCCAATTCAGCTTCCTAACTTGCCTTTTTCGCCGCAACCTTTTTGGCCGCCGGCTTCTTGGCAGTCTTTTTGGCGGTGGGTTCCTTCTTGGCGGCAGCCTTGCGCACCGGCGCCTTCTTGCCGCCCTTGGAGCCCGCTTTTTCCGCAATCATGGCAAGCGCTTCTTCGACCGTAACGACAGCCGGATCCTTGCCCTTGGGCAATGTCGCATTGACCTTGCCCCAATTGACGTAAGGGCCATATTTCCCGTCGCGCACAGTGATCGGACCGCCATCAGGATGATCACCTAGCTGCTTGAGCGCTGCGGGTGTTCCCCTGCCGCGACCCGGACCCTTCGCCTGCTTTTCAGCAAGAACAGTCACGGCGCGGTTGAGCCCGATAGAGAATACGTCCTCGGCGCTTTCGAGATTGGCATAGGTGCCGTCATGGGCGATATACGGGCCGTACCGCCCGATGCCTGCCGAAATCATCTTGGCGGTTTCGGGGTGCTGCCCGACATCACGCGGCAGCGACAACAGAGCCAGCGCTTTCTCGTGGTCGATCGTTTCGAGCGTCCAGCCCTTGGGCAGGCTGGCGCGCTTGGCTTCCTTGCCGTCGCCGCGCTGAATGTAGGGTCCGAAGCGGCCGCTGCGTGCTGTGATGTCCTCGCCGGTATAGGGATCCTTGCCGAGAAGCTTTGGCTCGTCGCCGCTATTGCCGTTCTCGTTTGCCGCCTCACTGCCGCCGAGCTGGCGCGTGAACTTGCACTCGGGATAGTTCGAGCAACCGACGAAGGCTCCGTACTTGCCAAGCTTCAGCGAAAGATTGCCCGTTCCGCACACCTGGCAGATGCGCGGATCGCTGCCGTCTTCACGCGGCGGGAAGACGAGCGGACCGAGTTCCTCATTGAGCGCGTCGAGAACGTTGGTGACCCGCAGTTCCTTGATACCATCGACGGACCCGAAAAAATCGGTCCAGAAATCGCGCAGGACATCTTTCCACTTGAGCTTGCCGTCGGAGATTTCATCGAGCTTTTCCTCAAGGTCCGCCGTGAAATCATATTCGACGTAGCGCTTGAAGAAACTTTCGAGGAAGGCGATCACAAGCCTGCCCTTGGCCTCGGGGATAAGTTTGCGCTTCTCGACCGCAATATATTCGCGGTCGCGCAGTGTCGTTATCGTTGCCGCATAAGTGGACGGGCGGCCTATGCCGAGCTCGGTCATCTTCTTGATGAGCGTTGCTTCCGAATAGCGCGGCGGTGGTTCGGTCGAGTGTTGGCTGGCTTCGATCTTCTCGCGGGCGAGGGCCTCGCCAGCCCTGATCTCGGGCAGGCGGGCGCTGTCTTCGTCGACATCCTCTTCCTCGCGGTGATCGACATAGGCTCCGAGAAAACCGTCAAAACGGACGACCGAACCCGTTGCACGCAATTGCGCCAGGCGGGAACCGTTCCGCGCCTCGATGTCGACGGTCGTACGCTCGATGTCGGCCGATTGCATCTGGCTCGCGATAGCGCGCTTCCAGATCAATTCATAAAGCCGCGCCTGATCATCATCGAGGAACTTGCGCATGTCCTTGGGGTGACGATTGAAGTCGGTCGGGCGGATGGCCTCATGAGCCTCCTGCGCATTCTTCGCCTTGGTCGAATAGTAACGCGGCTTCTCCGGCACATATTTGTCGCCAAAGACGCGGCCGATGGTCTTGCGTGCTGCCTGCACCGCTTCCGGATCCATCTGAACGCCGTCAGTACGCATATAAGTAATGAGACCGGCAGTTTCCCCGCCAAGGTCCATGCCTTCGTAAAGACGCTGGGCGATCTGCATCGTGCGTGAGGAGGAAAAGCCCAATTGTCCGGATGCTGCCTGCTGCAAAGTGGAGGTGGTGAAGGGCGGTCCGGGACTGCGCTTAATCGGCTTTGCTTCAACGGCGGTCGCCTTAAACGAAGCGCCTTCGAGCATGGCGCGAATCTCACCGGCCTGTTCGCCGTTCTTGATGTCGAGCTTGCCGAGCTTCTTGTCGTCGATTGCTACAAGGCGCGCTTCGAAGAGGTCGTTGCGCGGCGTCTTCAAGTGCGCTGCGATCGTCCAGTATTCTTCGCGAACAAACCGTTCGATCTCGGCTTCGCGATCCGCGACGAGCCGCAGCGTGACCGATTGGACACGTCCCGCCGAACGGGCGCCGGGCAGCTTGCGCCAAAGCACGGGCGAGAGGGTAAAGCCAAACAGATAGTCAAGTGCACGGCGGGCGAGATAGGCGTCGACCAGCGGCATATCGATATCGCGCGGGTTCGCAATGGCCTCGAGCACCGAATCCTTGGTAACCGCGTTGAACGCAACGCGTTTTACCGCCTTTGTACCAATTGCCTTCTTTTGCTGCAGCACCTCGAGTACATGCCAGGAGATCGCCTCACCCTCGCGATCAGGGTCAGTCGCAAGAAAGAGCGTGTCGCTCTCCTTCAATGCCTTGATGATATCGCTCAGCCGCTTTGACGATTCGGAGCTTACTTCCCAGGACATCGAGAAATCGTTGTCGGGGAGGACCGAGCCGTCCTTGGCAGGCAGATCGCGCACGTGGCCGAACGAGGCCAGGACCTTGTAGCCCGGGCCAAGATATTTGGTGATTGATTTGGCCTTGGTAGGCGATTCGACGACGACGAGATTCATTACGGATTCGAGCTTTCTGCCCTTGTCTGATTAAAGAAGTGCCGGTTTCGCACCGGTACAGAAGTCTGTGAAATGAACAGGCTTCTGCGCAACGTCAAGGTCTGGGCTTCAAAAATCGACAATTGCAACCACGGGTTGCTCAACGAGCTAATACAATTAATGGTATTGTCGTTTGCGGTGCAAGAGCCCCGGAGATTTTTGGCCGGTTATTTGATGTGTACGTGTGCAAAGTATAAAAAACAAGGACTTAAGAAGCTATACATTAGACGATTTCTGGTCAAATATAGCGCCATTTCAGCATGGGCTTTTTCAAGGATGTAATTATGAGCGAAAGCAAAATCAATCCAGTCGAGAACGTCAGATTTATTCAGCAGATGCTCGGTGAGCTCCGCACGATGGCCCAAAACACCCGGTTGGACATGTTGGCCTACCTCATCGAGATCGCCTACATCGAGGGCAGCGACCAGCTGCGCCGCCACACGGGGTCGGACTCAGGAATAAACCAGCGAAACATATCCGCCTGAGTGGCGTTGCAAACGTCCGGCAAGATCGAGCTCAAGCAGAATCAGCATGATCAGGGAAGGATGCAATCCACTCGCGCGGATCAGCTCATCGATCTCGGTCGGAACAGGCCCAAGCAGATTGACCACCCGGTCGCGGTCGCTTTCATCAGGTGGGTTGAGCGAAGGGAAATCGATTTCCGGCGCGAGGAAGGCGGGCGGGTCGGCGATCGGTCGATCGACAAGCGGTGTGAGCCCGTCGATCACATCCTGCGTGCAGGTTGTCACCGTCGCGCCATTCTTCAGAAGATCGTTGGTGCCCTTGGCCCTCGGATCGAAAGGTGAGCCCGGAACGGCGAAAACGTGCCGTCCCAGTTCGCCGGCAAGGCGGGCGCTGATAAGCGAACCCGATCGTTCTGCAGCTTCCACCACGACGAGCCCGAGCGACAGCGCGGCGATGATTCTGTTGCGCCGTGGAAAATCCCGCGCACGCGGCTCCCAGCCGAAAGGCATTTCGCTGATGGCAGCGCCGTGTCGACTGGATATCGCTGCGTAAAGGTCAAGATTCTCCGGCGGGTAGGGCATGTCCAGTCCGCCTGCCATGACCGCGACGGTTCCATGGTCGATGCTTGCCTCATGGGCGGCGGTATCGATGCCGCGCGCCAGGCCGGAGATCACCGCGAAACCCGCTTGTCCAAGGTCTCGCGCAAGCATGCGGGCAAATTTGAGACCCACCAGCGAGGCATTGCGGGCGCCGACAATAGCAACTGGCGGAAGCCGGAAAACGTCCGGATTGCCCTTGATTGCCACGAGGGGAGGCGGATTATCGCATTGCCGCAGGTAGCGCGGATAGTCGGGTTCGCCGATCCCGACGAAGCGCGCGCCGGTTTTGGCTGCGGCTTCCATTTCGCGCATGGCATCCTCGACCGGAGCGATGCGAATCGGGCGGTGCCCTCCACCGCGCCGAACGAGTTCGGGAAGCATTTCCAATGCGGCAGCGGCTGATCCGCAATGGGCTATGAGATCGCGAAAGGTCGCGGGGCCGACATTGTCGCTTCGGAGCAAACGAAGCCAGGCCAGCCGCTGGCTGTCAGAAAGGCGGATGCCTTTCGCGGCGTCGTTCACCCTTTGGATCCGATCTTGCCCTCAGTTCCAGCGACGAGACGCTGGATATTGGCGCGGTGCTTGATGAAGACGATGACGGTAAGGATCAGGAACAGCACGGCTATCTGGTGCAAGCCTATAATATAAAGTGCGATCGGGACAATCGCGGCCGCGACAAGAGCGGCGAGGGACGAGTAGCGCGTGGCATAGGCCACGCCAAGCCAGACTGCGGCAAAGATCAATGCACCCTGCCAGAACAATCCGAGCAGAACGCCCAGATATGTGGCGACGCCCTTGCCGCCCTTGAACTTCAGCCAGACTGGAAAAATATGGCCGAGGAACGCACCGAGGCCCGCTGCGATTGCCGCTTCCGGACTGGCGATCCCGGCGATCAGTACGGCGGCTGTTCCCTTCAACATGTCGAGGAGCAGGGTGGCCGCTGCCAGCTTCTTGTTGCCCGTGCGCAGCACATTCGTGGCGCCAATATTGCCCGAACCAATGCTGCGGACATCTCCGAGCCCTGCCATGCGCGTCAAAATCAGACCAAACGGGATGGAACCCAGCAAATAGCCAAAGGCCAGTGCAAAGAGAAGAAGCGGAACGCCTGCTGGTCCGCCTGAAAAATCCGACATGCAACGCCCCCCTGGCGGCTTCTAGATGGAGAAGACTGATTTGCCTGCAACGAATGTCTGAATGACGCGCCCCTGGAACCGTGCTCCTTCGAAGCAACTGTTCTTAGAGCGCGACCGCAGATCTTCTTCCTTCACAACCCACGGCTCGTCAAGATCGACTATGGTCACATCTGCTTTGGCGCCGGGCCGCAACGAGCCGGCCTCGATGCCGAATATCCGGGCTGGCGCGCTCGACAGCGCTTCGACAATGCGCAGAAGCGGTACATCGCCGTTGTGGTGCAGCCGCAGCGCCGCACCGAGCAGCGTTTCAAGTCCGATCGCACCGGCGGCGGCATCGGCAAAGGGCAGGCGCTTGGTATCGACATCCTGCGGATCGTGGGCCGACACGATAATGTCGATCACGCCTTCGCGCAGCGCCTCCACCATGGCAAGCCGGTCCTCCTCGAGCCGCAGCGGCGGTTGCAGGCGGAAGAAGGTGCGGAACTCGCCGACATCATTCTCATTCAGCGACAGGTGGTTGATCGAAACACCGGAGGTCACGTTGAGACCGTCCTGCTTGGCCTTGGCGATGACCTCCGCCGACATGGCGGTCGAGATTTGCGCCGCATGATAAGCGCCTTGGGTAAGGGCGGCGAGCCGCATGTCACGCTCGAGCGGGATAACCTCCGCTTCGCGCGGCGTGCCGGAAAGGCCGAGCCAGCTGGCGAACAGGCCCTCGTTCATCACCCCGTTGACGCCAAGGTACGGATCCTGGGCTTCGTGCGCGAGCACGACGCCGAAATCGCGCGCATAGGTCAGTGCCCGTCGCATCAACTGCGTGTTGGCGATGGAGTGTCGGCCCTCGCTTATCGCGACCGCTCCGGCTTCGCGGAGCAATCCGATCTCGGTCATCTCCTCGCCGTTGAGACCCTTGGTGACTGCGGCGGCCGGATAGACGTTGACGACCGCTGTGTCGCGCGCGGTACGCAGCACGAATTCGACGAGGGCGACATTGTCGATGACCGGGTCGGTATCGGGCATCATGATCATGGAGGTGACGCCGCCTGCGGCGGCCGCATGACTGGCGGACGCGATCGTTTCGCGATGTTCCGCCCCCGGTTCCCCAATGAACACGCGGGCATCGACGAGGCCCGGGAGGACAGATTTGCCCTTGCAGTCGATTACCGTTGCGCCATCGGGCGTGCCCTGGTTACGAGCATCCGCTCCGCTCGCGACAATCCTGTCGCCG
Source organism: Phyllobacterium sp. 01N428 (assembly GCF_056399405.1). NCBI lineage: Bacteria > Pseudomonadati > Pseudomonadota > Alphaproteobacteria > Hyphomicrobiales > Phyllobacteriaceae > Phyllobacterium > Phyllobacterium sp. 01N428. The sequence continues at coordinate 208,280 of NZ_JBFTRH010000003.1, read as the reverse complement.
TCGATGATCAGGGTTCCGATTTCGTCGAGGCCGCGCGACGGGTCGACAATGCGGGCGTTCTGCAGAACTGTGGTGCTCATCCTGCAACTCCCTCCGCATTGCGGCGGGGGTCGAGCAGCGCTTCCATCACAGCCATGCGCACGGCGACGCCCATTTCCACCTGTTCCTGAATGACGCTCTGTGAGCCGTCGGCAACGTCCGAAGCAATCTCGACACCGCGATTCATCGGGCCGGGATGCATGACCAGCGCGTCGGGCTTGGCATATTTGAGTTTCTCGCGGTCGAGCCCGTGATAGCGGAAATATTCGCGTACCGACGGAACGAATGATCCGGCCATGCGCTCGCGCTGGAGCCGCAGCATCATGACCACGTCGGCGTCTTTCAGGCCGTCTTGCATGTTGTGGAACACCTCCGCGCCCATGTGGGCAATGCCGGAAGGAAGCAAGGTGGACGGTGCAACCACGCGAACGCGGGCCCCCAAGGCGTTGAGTAGGATGATATTCGAGCGGGCGACGCGCGAATGCAGGACATCGCCGCAGATCGCGACTGTCAGCCGCTCGACTTTCCCCTTGGCACGGCGGATCGTCAGGGCATCGAGCAGCGCTTGGGTCGGATGTTCATGCGCCCCATCGCCGGCATTGACCACCGAGCAACCAACCTTCTGCGCCAGAAGGGCAGCGGCGCCGGCGGAAGAGTGGCGGATGATCAGGATATCGGGCCGCATCGCATTGAGCGTCATCGCAGTGTCGATCAGCGTCTCGCCCTTTTTGACCGATGAGTTGCCGACCGACATGTTCATGACGTCGGCGCCGAGACGCTTGCCCGCAAGCTCGAACGACGATTGCGTTCGTGTCGAAGCTTCGAAGAAGAGATTGATTTGGGTCCGGCCTCGCAGAACGCTCTTCTTTTTCTCGGACTGCCGTGAAACGGCAATCTCACTTTCGGCGAGATCGAGAAGCTGCGTTATGTCCTGGGGTGAAAGACCCTTGATGCCAAGCAAATGGCGATGGGCGAAAGGAGGTGGGAGCGTTTCCAATGTCATATCAAAAAATGTACCCAACAATATCAGTCACTTAAGTCGTCCTATCTATCTGTTTTCGTTAGCATATCTGTTTTGTGTTGTTTTGAGGTATTTTCTGATATTAGCTAACTCTGTACCCAACTGTTACCCAACTTTTCGACGGAACAACCCGCCATGCCACGCAAGAAACTCACCGCCATCATGCTCGATACCCTCGCGCCGGACGAGTATTATGACAGCCACTGTGACGGCCTTATATTTCGCGTCCAGAAGCGCCGCAAGCCTTGGCAAACCCGATACTACGACGGCACCCGCCATCAACGCCATACCTTCGGATTTTTTCCCTCGATGTCGTTGAAGGAAGCACGCGATGCCTGTCAGGCATTCCACAAGAATCTTGAAGCTGGCCTGCCGGTCGCCGCCGAAAGCGCGCCGCATCCACGATCCGTCAATACCGAAACCGTCGGCTGGCTCATCGACTGGTATGAAGAAATGCGGGCCAAGAATCCAAAAGGCACCAAAACGCTCAAGAAGACCATGAAGGACCTTCGCTCATGTATGAGGCGTTTTGGCAATTATCTGGAAATGCCCGCGCGCGAGTTCACCAAGCAGCACGCCCGTGATATCCGCGACAAACTCGATGTGAAGACGCCGCCGCAGGCCAACCGGTTCTTGGCCTACGGCTCGATGTGCTGGTCCTTTGCCGCTCAGGAAGACAAGGTTGAAACCAACATCTTCCGCGACGTCCGCCGCCTCGCTGGCGAAGAGCCGCGCGAGCGAGTGTTATCCGCCGATGAAATTGCCGCTGTCTGGATGGCCGCAGAGACGATGAAGCACGACAATCTTAAGTCGCGCAGCGATTACGGCCGCATGATCCAGTTCCTGCTGCTGACGGCGCAGCGGCGGGGCGAAGTCGCTTCGTTGAGATACGGCGATATCCTCGACCATGTCTGGTTTCAGCAAAAGAACAAGGCGGACAGGCCGCATAAAATCAAACTGTCGCGGCAGGCCATGGAACTGGTCGGGCAGGGCGATCCGCGCGACTTTGTCTTCGGCACCAAACACCGCTTCGAGAAGCGCGCCGCCAACATTTGCAAACTTGCAAAGGTTGACGACTGGCGTGTGCATGATCTGAGGCGGTCGGCTGCGACGCACCTGCAGGAACTCGGCGTGGACGAAACGATTGTCAGGGCCATTTTGAACCACGCCATCAGCGGCGTTAGCGGCGTTTATCTCAAGGCTGAGTACGTGGCCAAGAAAGGCGAAGCACTGCAAAAGTGGGCGGATGAAGTGGACCGCATCGTTCAAAGCAATAAGGCCAGTAACATTTTATAACCAGTAGGTTCAAGCAAAACAGCAGCACATTTGAAGAACAAACCAAGTACTCGCTGCACATATTTGTGCACCTGAACATAAGGGGTTCATATCATGAACAATTTTCCTTGCAGGAAACGCAGGGAAGGCGTTTTGTATTGGTGTAATTAATTTTGAGAGGGACTGCGCATCATGAAGAAAAGCCAGTCAGGCCTAGACGAGTTTGTATTCTGGGGCTTCGACGACCTCAAGAAGCGCGGCATTGTCGGCAGCCGTTACGATTTGTGCCACAAGCAAAAAGAGCTCGGATTTCCTCGCAGCATCCATCTCAATCAAGGGCGCACAAGCCGCGCAGTCTTTCGCGCGGTCGATGTCGTTGCGTGGATAGAAGGCCGCATCGGAGCCAACGAAGCTGCCGAGTAATGCGTATGACGACACAAGGGACCACAAAATGAAACGGCCCGCGCGGGACAGCGCGGGACCGGAGGAAGAAGTAGATGCGGATATATAGGACCATCCCACTCTAGCGCTTTCTCCGTTCCCCGTCAAAACCCGCCGAGGCCTTCAGTGGAAAGGTTCGGCAACAATGACCGTTCACATGGACGGGATCGACGTAAAACTGCACAGGCTGTTGCTTGTGGTGCTGTCGTCCGACAGTGATGGCGAAATCGCCGCAGCCATATCGGCCATGCGGCGGATCATGCAAAAGCACCGCATCGACATCCACACCTTCGCAGCACCGCTGCTTGGCCCGCCGTCTGCAGTGGAGTCGGCGCAGCCCGAGCATGGCGAGGAGGAGCAATGCAAATGGCAACAGGCCGCATGGAGGTGCCTTGCCGAAGCCAAGCCAAGCTTGCTCACGCGCGGAGAGCGCGCCTTCCTGCGCAACGTAATGCGGTATCAGCGCGAGCCTTCGGAAAAGCAGAAGCAGTGGCTTCACGATCTCGTCGCCAGAGTGCGGAGTTTCGCCCGATGAGCATCTACGAGCGCGAGAAGGCGCTTAAGCGCCCTGGCACCAAGGTCGAGCGAATGCGCGAGAAAAACGAGCGGATCAATGGCGGCTTCTATCAGTTTCCCAATCACGTCTCGCAAAGCCACGCTTTCCGCTCGTTGTCGGGACACGCCACAAAAGTTCTGATGCGCGTCGTGCTTGAGCATACCTATTGCTTCCGCAAGAAAAACGGCTCGCTGCTAGTCACTCACCGAGACTTCCGCGATGAGTGGATCAATCCGAACAAGATCGCCGAAGCCATTGAGGAACTGGCGTTCAAGGGTCTGTTACGCGTCAGCAAGGGCAATGGCCATGGCGTCAAACTGCCTAATATTTTCACCATCACATTTTTCCCAACGGAAGACGGCCTTTCCGCCACCAACGATTACCAGAAATGCGATGTTGAACGGGTATTGGCTTGGCAAACGCTGGTTTCGCAGCGGCGCAAAAATGCCAAATCCAGAAAAATCCACAGTCACGACGGTGTGAGTGTGAAATCTGAGCACAGTCACGACGGTGTGAGTGTGGAAAAAAATGGCCAAATCCAAAAAGCCCAGAAATCAGGCCATTTCAGCAAAATCCACAGTCACACCGTCGTGAGTACTATTAATAATATGGTTGGGACATCCGCAGTTGGCAGCAACGGTCTCTTGCAGGGCGTTCATACACCATTTCCCTGCCTTCGAAAAAATTTAGCCAAAAAGCGCAAGCTGCGGGGTCAGCCATGACCGACACGCTAGCAAAAATCATCAAGCTGCAAAACTGCAAGACGCTGTCGGCAGTGCAGAGCCGCATGGTCCAGCATTATCGCGAAGGTTTCGAACTCACCGGCAGGCTGCGCAAGGATCAGGTCGCCTATTCGATCGGCCGTTCGAACTGGCATTACCGCCGGAAGAGCGGTGAAAAGTTTAAGAACCGGCACGCCGAGGCCGCCAACTCGGCAAATGGGAGGAAACAGCCATGACGGAAACCGACAGGATGACAAAAGGCGAGCGCGAGGACATGCAACGGCTGGTCCGCCAGCGGGAGAAAGTGCAAAAGTCTGCCGCGAAGACGCGATCAACCGAACTTCTCTCTGATTTCGAAAACCAGATGGCAGCCGAGTATGGGTTTGATGACGACGGTGTTTGGGCTGCTGCGAAGAAAGCCGCTGCTATAGAAGTTCAAAAGGCGCAGCTACGTGTCGAGGATCGTTGCAGGGAACTGGGTATCCCTAAACAGTTTGCGCCAAGTCTCTCGTTGCTTTGGTCGCATCGCGGCTATGACAATGCGCTTGAAAAGCGCCGCAACGAACTGCGCCGCGTTGCGCAGGCGCAGATCGGATCCCTCGAACAGCAAGCCATCACCAAGATCGAGCAGGCGTCGGTCGAAGCGCAAACCGCAATTGCCATTGCCGGTCTTACGTCGGATGCGGCTAAGGCTTTCATTACCAGTCTGCCCACCATCGACAGTCTCATGCCGGCGCTTTCCTACAACGAGCTTGCGGGCGAAACCAATCCCCCCATTGTCGAACAGTTGCTGACGCCAAACGCCTTGCGGCAGCGCCGTTACCGAGAACGGCAACAAGCGTTACGTGATGCCAATGTAACGCCTGCAATCGCTGACTTGAAAGAGGATGCTAGCTGAAAAACCAGCGAGGCTGGCCGCAGTCGCTCGGTCAGCCCTTCAATCGAAAAGGAGAGGTGAAATGGATGAGTCCGAACGAGAGCTGATGATTGCCTTCGTGAACAAGTACCGGCCAGTAGCAAGGCGGGGAAGCGAGAGCTTCGGCTTGGTCTGGAGGAAAATGCAGGCAGAGTTTCCTGCCTATACTGCGGACGAACTATTCAACGTGCTGGTCGGGCGCAGGGTCGAATTCGTCTTTCTGGATGATGGGCCGGTTTGAATACCGTCAAGCCGATGGCGCGCCAGCAACCTTTTCGATGCGAAACTACAAGGATTATGAGCCGGCATAAAGGAAGCCTTGCTCCCGCCGAACGAGAGATGCTTCAGTTGACACAGATAGCCTGGTCACCAGCTCCGTTTCCCGTTTTGAGAATCTGAGAGCAAGAACGCCACTTCATACGACATGGCCGCAGTCGCGTTCATTGATCGCATTCAAGAGCGGTCACTGGTGAGGGTGGAAGAGCAAAATGGTAGCGCGACCGCATTGGGAGGCTATTGGTAAATGTGACGAGTGGGACACGCCGAGCTATGTAATTCAGGCTTTCGGCGATACCTTCGATATGGACGTTGCTCATCCCGCCAATCGCCCTACAAGCGTGCCTTGCAAGAACTGGATTTCCGAGTTGTCGCTGCTGAAGCCGTGGCGAGGCTTTATCTGGTGCAATCCGCCGTTTGGACAACGCAACGGGCTTGACCCTTGGCTAACGCGTTTCATCGACCACGGTAACGGAATTGCGCTAACGCCGGACCGTACCTCCGCGCCGTGGTTCCAACGTCACGCGCCGCATGCGGATCTGCTGCTTTTTGTGCGCAAGAAAATACAGTTCACACGCCCTGACGGTACAGTTGGTAAACAGCCCAACTGTGGAACATGCTTGTGGGCCAAAGGAGAACGAGGTGTCAGGGCACTGGTTCACGCCCGAGACTGTGGTTTGGGAATGCTCGTCACGCCAAGCTGAATGTCGGATAGCCGCGGGGAGGCACCCGGGGGGGAGTTAACGGAGACCTACGGGGGTGCTGGAGGGAGCGCGCGGGAGCCGCTTTTCTACATTCCGTAAAACCCAAAAACACCCCTTACGGACGTCGATTAACTAGCACAACCTCTAAAAACATGGTCATTTCCTCGGATGAACCAGTCTTGGGATGGCATTCGGCAAAGAGTGCTCCGACGCTTCATTAGGCCAGATTTCATCAAGTTGCGCCGCTCCATTAAGGAGAAAATCCATTATGTCAGAATCGTCGGCCTCGTCGGCGGCGACGAGTTTGGTGCGGGCGACGGGACTTAACCCGATTTGCGAGCCGGACACTTCCATCTCCCGCTCAGCATCCCGGAGCACACTCAACCATGGACTTTTCACTCGACCCTGAAGCGAAACGATGACCATGCCTTCGTTTCGCAACGCGGCCTTTGCCTCCCGGTATCTTTGCCAAGCGCAGGCGTGGCGCTCAAGAAGTGACGAATCGGCAGCACACAGGATTCCGTTCGGGAGACTTGCCACGACTGTGTCCCACAACTCACGTTCGTTGGATGTCAAACTATGTGGTGCCGTCGGTCTGCCCCGACCTTTGACGTCGATTTTAATGTTTGCTGTCGCGATTTTTGCGCGGTTGCCCTCGGCTCTCTTCAATTCCGATGGTTTGCGTGGGCGAGCCATGGGCGTGCAGTCTCCATTTCCACTTCATAATACCGCGGCCAGGCAATTTAGGGACACTTAAATTTTGATTGACATAGGCTGGACGCCGCAGGCTCGGCTGGATCTTCGAGAAACGTGATTAAGGCCTCCTATGTCATAAGCGGTGTAGATGACCGCGAATTCGCGCGCCGCCATTGCGGAGGCAGCGAAAGCATTGTTACTGCACGGGATTGAACTCAAAAAGCAGAAGCGAATGGCAGGATAAGTCCTGAACGGAAAGTAAGGAAGTCGCTGTTGCACCACTTGGGGACATTCATCAATGTCCGCTTTGCGCCTTCAAATCGGTCATTTATGGGGGCTCCGTCCGTCCCTATAAGCGGACACCGCAGCTCATCGTGCGCCACCTTCTGTTATAAGTTTTATGCTCATCAACCTGCGTCGTGGTCATCGCGCGGCCTCGACTTGGAGGAAGCTCAGTTTCGAATCTTCGCTATTTGGTACATTCCTTCTCGCCCAGACAATGCGTTCAGACGATCCGTTCGATGGTCAGGGGAAACGTCCCGCGCACAAGCAACGGCTCGAAATCGTCGAAGCGGCCGAGCCGGATCAGCCCACCGGAATAGCTGTAGCCGGCGTAGAACATCGCGAGATTGCCCCACGGCGAGAAGTAGCAGAGGTCGCCTGGCGCCTCGTTGCCGAATGGACCACTCGCGTCCTCCGTCAGCTTACGGGGGAGATAAGCGATCTTCTCGTTGCCGGCATAATTTTCGATGGTCAGTTCTAGGGGTAGCATGGATGCGAAATCGCGCGACGACGGGTTGTCGTAAAGCGTTGCCGTCAGGCTATGACCGTTGAACATCATTCGAATTTTCATGTCGGTTGGCTCCTGACTTGCCGGATCGTTTTTTTGTTGGGCGAACGCCAGCCAGGGCATGGTGGCGGTGACCAGTATCGCTCCAAGGATAGAGCGGCGGAGCGGAGAAAAACCGTGCGCACCGGGCGCAGACAAGGTTTCGCTTACGGACATTGTGGCTGCATCGCCAAACTGGCTTTGTCTTTTGCTCATGATAGATGCTTCCTTGAAGACGTTGGCGTGGCCGTGCGTGATCTGTCGTGACGCGCCAGCACCACAGCCGCGATGGCGCAGGTGAAAAGCACGATCGCGCCGAATCCGAATGCGATCTGATAACCGCCATTGTCAAACAGCAGACCGCCGGAGGCTGCGCCGGCTGTGATGGCGAGTTGCACGACAGCAACCATCAGGCCTCCTCCCGCTTCTGCATCGTCCGGCAGCGCTTCGCTCAACCAGCTCCACCAGCCGACTGGCGCGGCGGTGCCGATCAGGCCCCAAAGTGCCAGCAACCCGGCAGTGGTACCTAACGACGATCCGTATACGACCAGGCCAATCGCGAGCGCCGACATCATCACAGGCATGGCGATCAACGCTTGGTAGAGGCGCGTATGCAGGAGAGAGCCGATAAGGAAGGTTCCGAGCAAACCGGAGACGCCCATTGCCAACAACAGGAGCGATAAGCCGGAAACGTTGACGAGTGTCACGGTTTCCAGGAATGGCCGCAGGTAGGTGAAGAGCGCGAATTGGCCCATGAAGAAAAGTGCGACGGCCGCCATGCCGATCGGCACGCCTGGTCGGCGTAGGACTTGAAACGCCGCCAGCGGGTTCGCACGCGTCCGGCTGGGCATGGGCGGCAACGTTGCAAGGAGCCACACAAAGGTGATTGCAGCGAGCGGCACTACGCTGAAGAAGGCGCCGCGCCAACCGATATACTGTCCAAGGAAACTGCCGAGCGGCGCAGCAATCGTTGCTGCTAGTGCATTGCCGCCGTTGAGGATCGCGAGGCCACGGGGCACGTCTGCAGCCGGCACGAGGCGCATGACTGTCGCCGCTGACATCGACCAGAAGCCGCCGATTACGACGCCGACAAAAGCACGCCCCGCCATCAGGACCGCATAGTTGGGCGCGAACGCGGTCACAACGCCCGAAATGAGCATCAAAGCTGTGAGCCACAACAACAATTGTCGCCGGTCAAGCTTCGACGTGAATGCAGCGACGAAGAGGCTGGTGGCGACAGCGAATATACCGGAGATCGCGATGGCCTGCCCCGCCTGACCTTCGGTCAGATACAGGTCGGAGGCGATTGGCGTCAGCAAGCTGACGGGCATGAATTCCGAAGCGATGAGCGTCGCAACGCACAAGCTAAGGGCGAGGACAGCGCTCCATGACGCCGAGTCTGGGGCGCTTTCGGTAGTCGCTACCGCGGTTGCGTGGGTCATTTCATGCCTCTGTATTGGTCGAACAACACGCCAGGCAAGCGGAGGGCCCGCGAGGCGTATCGTCCGGTTGTATGTTCGTTAAGAGCTCAGGTTTCCCCGGAAGAAGGCGGTCAGCTTGTCGAACGGGATCAGGTTGACACGGTCATAGAGATCGACGTGACCGGCACCCGGGATGATCACGAGCTCCTTCGGTTCAGAAGCACGCTCGTAGGCGTTTTCGCTGAACTCGATCGAGTGAGCCTGCTCGCCGGCGATGAACAGCAACGGACGCGGCGAGATCGTCTCGATCTGGGCGAACGGATAGAAGTTCATGAAAGCGGCGTTGCTGCTCAGGGTCGGATGCGTGGTCTGGAGCGGCGTCTGTCCTTTCGGCGTGAACTCCCCGCGCGGCGTGCGATAAAAATCGTAGAACTCACGCTCGATCGCATTGGAGTCTGCCTTCAGTTCATCAACCGTGCCGCCGGTCAGTTTGATTTCGGCGCCCTGGTACTCTGCGAGGCGCTGCTGTGCGGCGACCTTCAGCATTTCCTTTCGCTGTTCGACCGACACGCCTTTCCGAAGGCCGTCGCGATTGGCGGCACCCATGTCATACATGCTGACGGTGGCGATCGCTTTCATGCGCGGATCGATCTGCGCTGCGCTGAGGGCGAAGCTGCCGCTCCCGCAAATGCCGAGCACGCCGATATTGTCCTTGTTGACGAAGGGCTGCGTGCTCAGGAAGTCGACGGCTGCGCTGAAATCATCCGCATAGATTTCGGGAGCGACGGTATTGCGCGGTTGGCCCTCGCTCTCGCCCCAGAAGGACAGATCGAACGACAGCGTAACAAAGCCCTGCTCTGCCAGCTTGGTCGCATAGAGGTTGGCGCTCTGCTCCTTCGTGGCGCCCATCGGGTGGCCTACGACGATCCCCGGAGTCTGGGCGCTCCTGTCGAGGCCCTGGGGCGTGAACAGATTGCCGACGACCTTCATGCCGAACTTATTCTCGAAGGTGATCTTTTCGACGACCACGCGGTCGCTCCTGTAAAAGTTGTCAGCGCCGTTGGACAGGTCCTGGGCGAGCGCGGGGGAAGTGCCGATCGCTAAGCCGGATACCGATCCGAGCATAAGTGCGAGCCCCAAAGCCAATTCCTTCATGTTCGTTCCTTTCCTTATTCGAACAAGTCATTGGAGAGGCTGATGGCCGCCTTGGAGTAAGTCTCAGTCGGGACCAGCGCTCTTCACACCTCAAAACTTAAGGGATGCAAACTCATGCGATAAGGCGCTATATAGATCATAAGCTTATAATCAGGAGTTATGAATGATGCGAGAGAACGTCAGCGATCTGATGGCCTTCATCGCTGTCGCACAGGAAGGCAGTTTCACACGGGCGGCAGTCCGGCTGGGCGTCTCCCAACCGGCCCTCAGCAAGACAATCAGGACGCTGGAAGAGCGGCTTGGCTTGCGTCTGCTCAGTCGCACCACCCGAAGTGTGGCGCCCACAGAAGCTGGAGAGCGTCTGCTTCGGAGCATCGAGCCGCATTTCGCGGGTATCGAAGGCAGCCTGTCCGCGCTGACCGAGCTAAGGGACAAGCCGTCCGGCATCGTTCGGATCACGGCAACGCAACATGCGGCGGATACGGTGATGTGGCCGCGCTTGTCCAAGGTCATGCTTAACTATCCCGACATCACGGTCGAGTTGGTCTCTGACGAGGGCTTAGCAAACATTGTGAGCGAGCGTTTCGATGCCGGTGTTCGCGTCGGCGAGTACGTCGAGAAGGACATGATTGCCGTTCGGATCGGTCCCGCGATGCGCCAGGCCATTGTTGCATCTCCGGGTTATTTCAAAGAGCGGCCGGCGCCCAAGCATCCTGAAGAGCTAACCGGCCACCGCTGCATCAACTTGCGCCGTGTAACGCGCGGTGGATATTTCCCATGGGAGTTCGAAAAGCGCGGACGCGAAATCAACGTCCGTGTCGAGGGCCAACTGGCGGTGAGCAGTCTTGAGCTTGCAAGGCGCGCTGCTCTGGATGGTTTGGGCGTGGCATATCTGCCCGATGATATGGTGCAGGATGACCTGACAAAGAAACGGCTGGTGCGAGTGCTGGAGGATTGGTGCGAACCGTTCCCAGGCTATCACCTGTACTATCCGAGCAGCAGGCAGCACGCTCCCGCCTTCGTAGTCGTGCTTGAGGCACTTCGCTTCCGCGGCTGAAAATTGCGAGTACCCGCGTGGGGCCAACTCACGACGATGCTTGCACTGACCTGACGGACCGCCTTTGAGGATACCGGTCCCGAAGCTGCTTGTCCGCTATCGGCCCCTTCAATACTTGCGCCCATGCGTTCTCCTAACGGCCAATGTTGGCCGAAGGAGAATTGAAATGGGTATTGCACAATACGATCCTACCGCCCTGGGCCGTCCGGCGTGGAACGTCGGCCGAAAGGTCGGTGTCAAGAAGCCGCTGAAACAGCGCCAGATTTGGACGATCCGCTTCTTCCTTGATAGGGAGGGGCGCACGAGAGATCGTGCGTTGTTTGACCTCGCAATCGACAGCAAACTGCGGGGCTGCGATCTCGTGAAAATGAAAATCGGGAGTCTCGTGACAGGAACGCAAATTCGAACTCGAGCCATCGTCGTCCAGCAAAAGACCGGCCGTCCGGTTCAGTTCGAAATCACGGCGGAGGTGAGGGCAAGTTTGCTTGCATGGCTTGAACGGCGAGGTGGAACAATCGACGATTACGCTTTTCCCAGTCGAGTCGACCACACCGATCATCTGAGTACTCGCCAGTATGCCCGATTGGTCGATGAATGGGTGACCGCAATTGGGCTGCGGCGCGAAGATTACGGCACGCACTCGCTTCGGCGCACGAAGGCCGCAATGATTTACAAGGCGACAGGCAATCTTCGCGCGATCCAAATCCTGTTGGGGCACACCAAGATCGAAAATACGGTCAAGTATCTTGGCGTGGACATTGAGGATGCGCTGGAACTAGCTGAGCACACTGAAATCTGAGCGCGTGCAGCCTCGCAAAGTGGGGCTGCACGTGTTGACGAAAATTTCTCAATTCCAAAGATTGCGATCAAGCGGCTTTGCGCCCTCAAGTTTGACCTTTGCAGGCTCCCCAGCGAGTTCCGAAAGCTGACGTTGCTGCAGACTGGCGCAGTTGAGCAGTATCCTGGCATCCTTGGGAGGTCGACTTGAGGTTGGCGCCGGCCTCTGTCAGGGCTTCACGAACCGATATGCGAAGCGATCGGTCTCGCCCTTGATCAAGGGATCGAAGACCTTGATCGCGTGTGGATCGTTCCTGTTCTCGAGCAGGGTGCTTTCCGCATCCAGTACGAAGCCGGCAGCCTCCACCTCCTCGCGCACGGAGGCAGGGTCGATGCGATGCAATGACTGGGCATCACCTGTGCCGGCTCCGGCGGCGGCGGCGTGATCGACGATGACGTAGAACCCACCGGGCTTCAGCCGCTCGTAGACAGCTCGATTGAAGTTGGCCGCCGTCGCGCCCCTGGCCTGCATCAGCGCGGTGTGGAGATCGTGGTAGAACAGGTGCAGCCACAGGACATCCGCTGGCTGCGTGATCTCCGGCATTGCCACGAGGTCCGCTGAGACGGCTTCGACGTTTTCCCGGCCTGGCTCTTGCGCGAGCGTTCGCATGAGGCCGACCGGATCGTTCTTGAAGTGCGCGACTTCGGCCGGCACGAAGCTGGTGACTCGACCTTCGGGTCCAACGATGTCGGAGAACAGGCGCGTCCAGTCGCCGTCGCCTGGATAAACGTCGATGACGGTGGCACCCGCATCAATGCGTGCAAACCGGATCAACTCGGATAGTTTGGATTGGTCGTACATCGGAATCTCCTTTACGGTTGGGTATTCGACGAGCGCGGCACGCGAGACGGCGATCCGCTCATTCACCTTCGGCGAAAGCCGATGGTTGCAGAAGGCCTGCGCTATACGGGCCCCGACGCGTCCATCTGCGCGGCGCGTGCTAACGCTTGCGTGTCGATGTATTCCTGGATGCTGGTCAGTCTGCCGTCCCGGACCGTGATGGCGAAGATCCAGTCGTCCTCGAACGGCTTGTTCGTGGCTTTGACCTTCCCGCTGGCGAAGCCCACGACGAGAACCCGGTCTCCTTGTGCGACAAACTCCCGGGGTTCCGTGGAGGTTTCCATCGACCTGGATGCCGTATCCAGCAAATCTGCTAGTCCCGCGTGCCCCCGGTAGGTGCCGGCCAGCGGCCAGTCCTCGCCCGGAATGATCCACTTGATGTCTTCGGCAACCAGCGCCAACAGAGCCTCTCTGTCGCCGCGGCCTATCGCGGCGAAGAAGTCCTTCACGGTCTGGATGTTTTTTTCAATACTCATGGGAATATCTCCATTTCGCTGTGATCGGATCGCGCTCGATCCGATCCGTACATGGCCTCGTTTTATCCGTCGAACTTGACCAGATCCTTGAAGATCAGATGACCCCAGCTCTTTCCGCGGGCCTGGACCAGCAGCCCGCCTTCCGACAGCCCGCCAAGCTTGATCGGCGCGAAGCCCAGATTTTCCGCGAGCGTACCAATCTCCGCCGCAGCGTCGTCATCGTCGCTCGCCAGGAACACGACTCTCCTGCTGCCCTGCACGGCCGGATCTTGGCCAAGGGTGGCAGCGAGCAGATGGTTGAAGCCCTTGACCAGCCTTGCGCCAGAAAAAGCCTGCGCGACGGCCTGGGAAGACGGCTGTCCTCCCAGTTGCTCAGGGGGCACACCGTAGGCATTGGTCACATCGACGATGGTCTTCCCCTGCCAGGTGGCGAGCGCCTTTGCGACATCTGGATGCGACTCGAAACGGACCGCCAAGAAGATGATGTCCGCCTTGACGGCTTCCGCTAGGGTTTTAGCAATGACCTTCGGCCCGATCGCGGCCGCTTCAGCCGCAAAGCTTTCCGGATCCCGCGTGGTTGCAACAGATACTTCGATGCCCTTGCGGGAAAAGGCCTTGGCCAGAGCTTGGCCGATATTGCCGAAGCCGATGATTGAGTAGCTCATAATGCTTCTCCGATCCTGTGTTAAGGTTGGGTCAGACCTGCGCCCAACCACCATCGACGGCGAGATCTATACCGGTGATGTAGGAGCTTTCATCGGAAGCGAGGAACATGAGCGCAGCCGCGATTTCCTCTGGCTTGCCCCTGCGACCCATTGGGATCTGTGCAGCAAACTGGGCGACCGCCTCCTCGGCTTGCTCAGCGGTGAGGCCGGTCGTTGTCGCCAAGGCGGGAGTCTCGATCGCGCCGGGGCTCATCGTATTGACGCGGATATCGCGGTCCTTCAGCTCTTGGGTCCAAGACCGCGAGAAGCTGCGAACAGCCGCCTTGCTTGCTGCGTAGGCGCTAAACGCTGGCAGCCCCATCACGTTCGAGACCGAAGAGTTCAGAATGATCGATCCGCCGTCTTTGAAGATGGGAAGGGCCTTCTGCACCGTAAAGAACAGGCCCTTCACGTTCACATCGAAGGTTTGGTCAAAATGGGCCTCAGTAGCTGCCGCGAGCGGCGCGACTGTACCTGCGCCCGCGTTTGCGAAGAGAATGTCGATGTGACCATGTTTCTCCTTCACGGTGGCGTAGAGCCGGTCCAGATCTTCCAAGCGCGAGACGTCACCCACGACTGTTGTCACGTTTTTCCCGATAAGCGCCGCGGCCTCTTGTAAGGCTTTCTCGCGTCGCCCAATGATCACGACCTGCGCACCTTCTTCCACGAAACGCTTGGCTGTGGCCAAGCCGATCCCGCTGCTTCCGCCCGTGATGACTGCGATTTTACCTTCGAGTGCTTTCATAATTTTTTGTCCTACGTTGTGTGTGAGTTAGGCACGGAGCCGCGCCGGGGTCAGAGTTGAGCCAGGCCGCCGTCGACGGCGACTTCGCTGGCGGTCATGAAGCTGCTGTCGTCCGACGCGAGGAAGGCGGCGGCGGCCGCGATCTCCGCCGGAGCGGCCATGCGCCGGAGCGGGGTCATCGCGCCGTAGGCCTTTTGGCCCTCCTCTCCGAGCGCTTCCTTCGCGAGTTCGGTCGCCGTCGCGCCGGGCGACAACACGTTGACCCGGATACCGGTACCCTTCAGATCCTCCGCCCAGGTCCGTGCGAGATTGCGCACGGCTGCCTTGCTGGCGCTGTAGGCAGTGAATGCCGGGGCACCGGTGGTCCCGGCGCTTGATCCCGTCAGGATGATCGAACCGCCCGGGCCCATCAGTGGTAGCGCCTTCTGGACCGTGAAGATCGTGCCCTTCACGTTGGTGTCGAAAGTGTCGTCGATGTGCTTGGCGGTGATCTGGCCGAGAGGAAGCGGACTTCCGGCCCCGGCATTGGCGAAAACGATGTCGAGGCTTCCGCGCTCTGCTTTCACCGCCGCGTAGAGCCGATCAAGATCGGCCTCATCCGAGACCGAGCCCTTCACCGCGCGGGCGTTAGGTCCAAGCTCGGCCACAGCCGCATCGAGTGCTTGCTGCCGACGGCCGTAGATGAAGACGAAGGCACCCTCCTCGATGAAGCGCCTTGCAGCGGCGAGGCCGATACCGGTGGCGCCGCCCGTGATCACGGCTGTCTTTCCATTCAATCTGGTCATGTCATGCATTCCTTGTGTCGCGTCTCGGGTCATCGATTGCGGAGACATCCTCCGACAGCCTCGATATGGGGTCGGCGGCGCCAGGCGGTGAGTGCGCAATCGCGCGCATCCGTGGTGCGAAAACGATCCACTTACGTGATCGAACGCAGCGACGGTCATGCGCAATCCGGCCCAGTAGGGTAGACTGGTCTTTGGAAGCCGCCCCATGCGGCGCGGGAATGGACCATGATCGACTGGGATGACGTTCGCTACTTTCTTGCCGCCGCACGTGGCGGCTCAGTGCGGGCTGCCGCCAAGAGCCTGGGAGTCAACCACTCGACCGTGCTGCGACGCATTGCGCAGCTCGAGGAGCACCTCGGGGCGCAGATGTTCGAAAAGCTGCCTTCGGGCTACCGCCTGACGGCCGCGGGCGAGGAGGTTCTCGAGTTCGCGAACCAGATGGAAGCCTCGTCGCACCAACTGGAGACGCGCGTCTTCGGACGCGATCAGAGCGTACGCGGGCTTCTACGGGTGACGCTGCCCCCGTTCCTTGCGACACACCTGCTCATGCCGGATATCGCAGATTTTGCGCGTCTGCATCCGGACATCGAGATGGAGATCGTATCGACCGGCGAGGTCGCGAATCTGACCAATCGGGAGGCGGATGTGGCAATCCGGATGGTCTCCGATCGCAAGACCCTGCCGCTCAATCTTCATGGCCTGAAAGGTCCGGATCTGCTCGCGGGTGTTTATATGTCCCGCGATAGACTGGCCGCTTGGCGTGCGGGTGCGCCGGATCCAATCCGGCCCATCGTCATCGGCGG
Organism: Phyllobacterium sp. 01N428; assembly: GCF_056399405.1. Taxonomy (NCBI): domain Bacteria; kingdom Pseudomonadati; phylum Pseudomonadota; class Alphaproteobacteria; order Hyphomicrobiales; family Phyllobacteriaceae; genus Phyllobacterium; species Phyllobacterium sp. 01N428. The sequence goes on along the minus strand of NZ_JBFTRH010000003.1, from coordinate 191,981 downwards.
TCAGGCTGTTCCGAACTGGGTCGACCAAGGGGAGTTTCGCGCCACAGGGGTTCCGTTCAGGACGCCGGACGCCGACGCGCAGATCGCTGCGGCAAGGCAAGGGATCGGCATGACCAAACTGCCCTGTTTCGTCGGAGATGCCGATCACTTGCTGGCGAGAGTTCCGGGCATCGATCTGAAATCACCTGCGACGATCTGGCTTCTCACGCAGGGGGAGACACGCAAGACGAAGCGCGTGCGGCTTTTCACAGAGTTCATATCCCACCGACTCGCCGCGTACGCTCCGCTCCTCGCCGGGCGGTCCATATCGCGTGGCTAACGTCCCATGCCAAACGCCAAAAATGGGCTAGGGAAATTGCTGTTGGAGATTGGCATTCCCAAGGGGGACAGGCCGCGGAGTGGCCGCTCTCCGTGAAATCGAAACGCATAGTGGACGGTCCGCTCCCGGCTTCGAAGCTGGCGTTTGACAATTCTGGTGCGACTGACCGCTTCGCGCCTCCATTTCGGTCGTTCGAACCGCCTTGGCGAATTCCTGAAGCTTCCAGTCCGCTAAACGGTCGATGATGTCCGTCCAAGGCCGAAAGCGGATGGGCGTCTGCGTTCAAAATTGGTCGGACCGGTGCGCCCACAACTAGAGATCGTCGCCGATTTTATTCCTCGTCGCCGCCACAAACGCGGGGAAAAGGCTTTGCCTGAGCTTTCGATCTTGGCGCAAACGCACTCGATAGGCCTTCGCGTCAGCGAGATTAAAGATCGCTTCTTCCGGCGAATTCATTGCGAGGGCAAAGATCGCGGCATCGACGCCCTGGGGGCCATGGCGCAGGCATCCTGCGAGCAATCGTGCCAGCAAACTTTATCTTTTCGTGTCCGGCATCTGCCCAAACAATACAAGGCGTTGACCAAATGCGCCGTAGAAAGCGCACTTGGTTTCGTCGGCGATCGGATCGCTGCCGCTGGGTTCATCGAGTTCACCGGGGCAGCGCCCGACTGCGCGGGCGACTGAAATAGGGTCCCGTAGGAGGAGCTGCGCCCCCGCGCGCGCCATCGCCTGTTTCAGTTCCTCCAGAGCACCAAGCGATTTCGCAAAGGCAAACGATGCAAACGCCCAATTGTGCACGAGCGTGGAGTTTGGGATTGACTGCTAACCATAGTGCCGCTGGGTCTGCACCCGATCTGCCTTCGTACTGTGTGTATTTCGGCAGGTCAGGCAGTTGGCACGCCATTCCTCATGCGGTTCATTGTCTACTGCCAATACTCGTGAATCGGGTGGGAGCCCCTACTCACTAGCTAGTGGGGACCTCTGACATCCAGAGTGATTCATATCGCGTCGGGGAGCGTGGCGCTCTTCGGCAGGGGTCCCGTGCCGGCATCCCTCTCCGGGGAAGTGTCGGACCCCACTCCTTGACGATCCTTCAGGCGAAGCGCCCGATCGGGCTCCCTGGCACCAACGCAGCCTCTGTAGCTACAAGGCATACGCGACCGGTCATTCGCGGTCGTCCAACGGCGATACCTAAGTGCAATCTCGGCAGGACACAGTACACAGCTATATTTTCCGTGGTCGCGTCCCGAACAGGAATTTCTTGATAGGAGCAATTAAAATGAAAACGAAAACTTATTCGCTGTCCTCGACCATGGTCGGCCTAGCGCTCGCCTCGCTCACCTTCGATGGAGAAGTTGCGTCCGCGGCTGGCGCGTTTTCTAAGACAATCGATCGGCTATACAGGGTGGATTGCGGCCACTCCTTAGCAAATGACGAGTCCGTCTGGACGCCGGGCGAGAACAAAGGAAAATCGATCGAATTCTCATCGACGTGTTACCTCATACAGCATGGAACGGAATATCTGATGTGGGACACCGGTGTTCCGGAAGGGACAATTGGCGATCCGAAGGGCTGGTCTACGCTTCCTAGCCTCATCGTCTATCATCTCGACAGAACGATCTCCTCTCAGCTCGCGCAAATCGGTCTGAAACCTGCTGATATCAACTACGTCCTCGTTTCCCATACGCATGGCGATCACATCGGAAACGTCGGGTTATTTCCGGATGCGACAGTTGTGATGCAGAAAGCCGAATACGATTGGATCAACTCGCCTCCGCCGTCAGATCCAAACCTGAACACGCTTGTGAAACTTGCTAAGAAATTACTCGGGGACCCCGGCCGCCTGGAACTCGTGAGCGGGGATGTTGACTTTTTTCACGATGGAAGCGTCAGATTGCTATCGACACCTGGGCACACGCCGGGGAGCCAGTCGCTCATGGTTCATCTGGCCCAAACCGGATATGTCATCCTGTCGGGAGACGTCGTGCATCTCGAGAGCAACTTCGAGCATGACATCGTTCCCGCGTTGAACGTCGACAAAGCACAGTCGATTGCATCAATGGACCGTGTGCGGGCGCTGATAAAACAGTATGACGCGACCATGTTCATAAACCACGACAAGCAGCAGGCGGATAGCTTGAAGCTGCTGCCTGACTATTATGACTGAACTGGAGTTTCGTGTTAGCCACCGCAATAGGGCGTTTTACTGGGAACTGTCTCGGTTGATGGCGTCTCTTGTCACTTCGCTTACCGGGATCGAGAAGGCGAATGTCGCGCCATATGCGCCGTTCGCATCCGCCCACAGCGTCTTGGAAAGACAGCAGAACCGTTAGTTGGCAAGCAGATCAAAGCCACGATATAACCGTCAATGCACGCACTCGTTCCCAGTCTATCGCGGCGATCAAACGAACTCATTGGGGAATCAAATTGGAGAGTGGATCGTCAACAGCGACGGGAGACACCGCGAGCACCAAGCGCACACGATGGCTTTTTCCCTTGCTACGTGTTCTTTTCGTATTCGTGGTCGCCTTGCTGGCATGGCTCGTTGCCGCCAATTGGAATAAATGGATTGGCAACGCCCGTTTCCAGGTAACACAGGACGCCTTCGTTGCAGGAGACGTCACGCCGCTTTCTGCAAAGGTCTCCGGCTATGTGGCTACTGTCGCGGTGGGAGATTATCAAGCCGTTCACAAGGGCGACCTCATCGTCGAAATTGAACCTTCCGATTATCGCGCACAGCTTGCCTTTGCTGAAGCGAACCTCGCTTCGGCGCGCGCTTCACTTGCCAATCTGGCCCATCAGCGCGATGTGCAACGCGCCCTCGTGAGACAGGCCGAGGCGACGATCGCGGCTGCGAACGCAGACCTTATACGGTCGTCGCTCGAGCTGACTCGCCAGCGCAGGCTTCTCGATACGCGGATTGCAAGCACCGAACAATTGGTTGAACAAGCGGACGCAACCGAAAAGCGCGCCAATGCACAGCTCGAATTGAGTAAGGCAGAGCTCGATCAGCAGAACGCATTGCTCGCCGGACTCGACGGACAGGAGCGATTGCTTGCCGCTCAGGTGAAGGCTTCGGAGGCGCAGGTCGGTCTCGCCGAGAACAATCTTCGTTACACACGCGTTCTTGCGCCGGCCGAAGGCCTTGTCGGTCAACGTCAGGTTAGGCCCGGTCAATTTGTCAATGTCGGGACACAGGTCATCGCCATTGTTCCCATGCCGAATTTATGGGTCACCGCGAACTACAAAGAGACCCAACTGACGAATATCAGGATGGGTCAACTCGCCAAAGTAACGGTCGATGCCTTTCCCGGTGTCGTGCTGACCGGCCATGTGGACAGTTGGTCACCAGGTACAGGTTCGATCTTCGCACTTCTGCCGCCTGACAACGCGACGGGCAACTTTACGAAAGTTGTGCAGCGGGTGCCGGTAAAGATTGTGCTCGATGCCAACCCGGCCCTTGGCGAGCTTGTACGGCCGGGAATGTCGGTACAAGCGACAATCGACACGAGGTCCGCTACTGAGCCACGCCTCAGTTCAGCCAAAGCCTCGCCACAGCCATGAGTCTCCAAGCGGGGCCCTTCAGCTCGGCGGGAATTGCCCTCCATCCGGTTTCGGAACAGCATCCCCGACTTTCGATCGTTTCGTACCGCCCGTATATCGGTCTCGTCGGCGTAATGTTGGGTGCGGTCATGGCCACGTTGGGCAGCCGTGTGACAAGTTTTGGCCTTGCGGATCTGCGCGGGGCGCTTGGCGCAGGCTATGACGAAGGGGCTTGGATCACCACCAGTTTCGCAGTCGGCCAGATGCTGATCGGTGTCACATCGCCATATCTCGGCGCGGTATTCGGTGTTCGCCGAATTCTGCTTCTCGGGATCATCCTGTTTTTCGTCGCGAGCCTTCTGGCTCCATTCTCTCCCAACCTTGCCGCATTCCTGACCATGCAGTTTCTGGCAGGCGTAGGATCAGGAACGTTCATTCCGCTCACGATCAGTTTCATAGTGCGGAGCCTGCCCGTAACCATGGTCATCTACGGGATCGCCATCTATGCGATGAATATCGAGTTATCCCTTAATGTAGCAGCATCTCTGGAGGGCTGGTATTCCGACAATTGGTCGTGGGCATGGATATCCTGGCAGTACTGCGTGATGCTGCCGGTTATGGCGGTGTGTGTTTGGCATGGCGTCCCTCGGGAGGAAATCAAAACTGACCTTCTGCGCCGGTTCGACTGGCCAGGTGTGGCCTATGCCGCCATCGGGTTCAGTTTGTTGTACGCGGGTCTGGATCAGGGCAATCGACTGGATTGGATCAACAACGGAATGATCAGCGCCTTGCTGGCGTCCGGTTCCTTGCTCACTGTCGCGTTCATTGTTCGCGAACTTGTTACGGACCACCCTTTCATAAACATCCGACTGATTTTCCGCGAGAATCTGGTCTTGCTGCTGCTCCTGCTCGCGGGCTTTCGGTTCATTATTCTATCGACAGCGTACATTATTCCCACCTACCTTCAGACAGTACAGAATTTTCGCGAGCTTCAGGTGGGCTCAGTGCTACTCTGGATTGCGCTTCCGCAACTTCTCATTGTGATTCCCTTAGGCGCGCTGCTCAGACGTGTCGATGGGAGATGGGTCCTTGCGATTGGGGCCGCGGTGGTTGGCGTAGCCTGTATGATGGCTACGAACCTGACAAGTCAATGGGCAACAAGCGATTTCCTTCCCTCGCAGATTCTACAGGCCTTAGGTCAATCCTTTGCACTGACGGCCTTGGTGGTATTGATCGTGAGATCGATCAACCCTGCCGAGGCGCTCACGATCGGCGCCCTCATCCAGATCAGCCGCTTGTTTGGCGGAGAAATTGGCACTGCATTCATGCAGACCTATGTTCGCCTACGCGAACAACTTCATTCGAACCTCATAGGCCTGCACATCGACGGGATCGCCGGATTGACACTCGACAGGATAGCGGCTTTTCGGAGTGCGTCAGGACTGCACACAAGCGATCCAGCAGCTGCGACTGCACAGGCCACGAGCTTGCTCGCGACCGCTGTGGCGCGTCAAGCCGCCGTGCTGTCATTTATTGACGGCTTCTCTGTTGCGGCCTTGGGCGCGCTCGCCTGCGTTTTCCTTGTGGCAATGATGCAAAAGGGGAAACCTGCGCCGTTTTGATAATTAACGGAGCAGTTTCCTTCGCGGGCTTTCACGAACACCGCGTCGTCGACGCGGGTCACAACGTGCCGCAGGAACGGCCAAGCGCTTTCGCTGACGCTGTCATCAACTTGCACAAGCAAATGACTTGAGAGAAAGGAGAATACAAATGGCGACCGCTCTGGCCGATTTGTACCAAGGTTACATCGACTGTCTCAACTCCCAGGACTGGGACAATCTTGGAAAATATGTCGGCACCGAGGTTTCCTATAATGGAGAGAGGGTCGGTTTTGTGGCATATCGCCAGGCCCGGGAACGGGAATTCCGTGAAATCCCCGACCTGCATTTCAAGGTAAGCATTCTGGTGTCCGATCGGAAAACGGTGGCGAGCCGTCTCGAATTTGACATCAGCCCAAGCGGCGAGTTCCTTGGCCTTCTCGTCAACGGGAAACGCGTGAAGTTTTGCGAAAACGTCTTCTATGAGTATGAAGGCGGTAAGATTGCCAGAGTATGGTCAGTGCTCGACAAAGCCGCGGTCGAGGCCCAGCTCTCCCGATCCTAGTGCGAGGTATCAGCGAACGAGCGCCGGACCCGTTAGGACGGTGGTCCGCCGTCGCGCGGAGAAGACACCTGCAAATCAGTCTTGATGGGCCAGGAGCAAATCGGCGGCTCCGTTTAAGTCCGACACTTCCGCATAAGGCAGCCAGTCTGGATTGCCGGTTTCTCCCCGGCGATTCACCCAGATACCCCGTAAGCCCAGTTCGTGACGCGCTTTCATGTCCCAATACATACCCATCGCGACGTGCACGGTTTGGTCGGGTGTGACGTCCATCCTATGATAGGCATACTCGAAGAGTTGTCGCGATGGCTTGTAGGCCTGCGCCTGTTCGGCGGTGATGACGTAGTCGAAGGGCACTCCGATGCGCGCAACGGTGGGAGCGATGAGATCGTCGTCGGAGTTCGTGAAGATCGCCAGCTTGTAGCGCTCGCGCAGCCGCCGCAGGACGTCCGGCACTTCCGGGTGCGGTCCCATACTCATTGGCGAAGACGCGATGCGTTCGATCTCGTCCTCGCTGGGCGTTAGACCATGCTCGGCAAAGGCGGCCGCGAAGCCGATGCGGAGGATGTCCTTATAGAGCCGGTACGGCCGCTCCGCCGTCAGACGCCGTCCCTGGGCAGAGAAGCTGTCGAGGATCGACGACGCGCTTGCCTTACTGGCGCGCTGCTTCGCAAGCGCCACTTCAATCTCTTGCTGGAGGACCTCAAACCATTGCACGAGCGTGCCATAACAATCGAAGGTAACGACTTCCGCTTTGGGCTTTAAGAAAGAACGTAGCTTGGACATCGAGCAAACCCGTTGTGAACTAAAAGACAAGAAGGCATTAAGACACGAGACTTAAGTCATAGCCAACCTATCGCGTCATTCGGCGCAGCGGCAATGCGGACTGGATCACGGAATGCGGTCCCGGTTTTGCAACATCAAAACGTTCCGTCAGTCGAGCCAGAAATCGGGGGCGACGCCAGAAAGCCGGTTGGGGGAAGGGTAATTTCCCCTGATCTAGCTGTCAGCTTTCGCGGTCACCGCGAAAGCTTCGTAAGGGCAATTCATATGATACCGGCGGCAACCGCGTTATTTGTCAGGTTTTGTCAACTGGGTTTCATCGGTGTCGACACAAAACCGCGAGAATCTTCGCTGATTCCTTCTCGCCCGCGTTAGCGCTGACGCGGTGGTGATCGCGCGGGACTTCAATCAGTTTTCACCGGTATTGTAGACCTTTACCTTGCCGTCGTTGATCTGGGTTTTGATGCGCCCCTCGATGACCGTAGCATAGATAAAGGCGCTCTTGGTATGAGTGTGCGACGGGTTGGAGCCACCTGGACCATATTCAACCAATACGCCGCGTATGCTATTGCCGGGCACATTCGGAAGCTTTTGATCGAAGACAACCGTAACTTTGGCGTTGTCTGGCGGCTGATTGCGCGGCGAGCTTCGCCCTTCTTGGGGCTGCTTTGATAACCGCGGAACGTGTCCGAAAGCGCCCCGACGCCGATAGGTTTCCCGAACCGGTCGAACTTCGAGCGTTCGCGCATCTTGCTTACCCGATCTTTCGCCCTGCTCCAGCCGTTCTTAGGCATCAACTCCTGCAGGACGTCGCCCATGCTCGTCGCCAGGCCAGGAAACTTCGGCGGCACCAGAAGGCGCCCCCATGTCCTTGCAAAAACCGACGATCGTGTTGCAAGACCAGTCCTGCGCAAGGCCGTAGTCCCTCGCGTTGATGCGATGGATGTCAGTCACGTACCTGCTTTGGCGAACATCCGAAGGAGCGCCGCGAAGTAGGCAGCGGACGCATCTGCTAGAGCGGCACCTTCCCGAAGGACCGGCTGATAAACTGGGCGAGGTGGGTCGACCATTAGGAACGTGCAGCGGCTGTGGTCAAAAAAGCGATTGGATGGCGGCAACGCCTAAAGGTGTAACGTCTCATTCTGCGCCGTGGCCGCCGACACATATGGCGGCAGCGTGAAGGATACTGTTACTCCTTGTTCCTCGTTTGCGCGGGCCCACAGCCGTCCATTGTGGTTCTCGACGATCGATCGGCTTACGGAAAGTCCGATCCCCATACCATCCTGCTTTGTAGTATAGAAGGAGTCGAATATCCGGTCCATATCGTCGGCCGGCAGCCCAACGCCCGCGTCCTCAACGGAGAGCTGAACGTCGCCGCCTGCGCTAAGCTCTGTCCGGATAAGGATGCGCCGAGTACGTCCGCCCGCCTCGGACATCGCATCAATCGCATTTCGGAGGAGGTTCATGATGACCTGCTGGAGCTGAACGCGCGCGCCGGCAACGGGCGGTAACTCTCCGTTCAGATGCGTCGTAACCGCGAGGCGCGCCCGTTGCAGGTCGCTCGTGGCCAGAGCGATGGCTTCCATCGCGACCTCATTCATATCAACCGGTTCAATAACGGGAGGTTTCCTACTGAACAGCGCGCGCAGCCGAACGATGACGTCGGCCGAACGGTTGGCATCGCGGATCATCCGACGTGCCGTGTCGTTCGCAACGTCGATATTCGGCGGTTCCGCACCCAGCGCGAGGAGGCAAGTGCTGGCGTTCGTCACAATTCCGGCTAACGGCTGGTTGAGTTCGTGTGCAATTGACGCTGTCAGGACACCAAGACTGGTCGCCCGCGTCACGTACGAAAGCTCCGACCGCGCTTCGTTGAGCGCCTCTTCCGCTTTTCGACTATCCGTGATGTCTTGAATTGCGCCTGTCAGCTCCTGCTCCCCATCCTTGTTCCGCTCGCTGTGTGCAAGGACACGCACATTTTTCGAAGACTGGTCCGGCATCGACAGAACAATCTCATAGTCGAAGTCGCCCCAGCCGTTGCGGGCCTGCTCGATCACATGCTTTACCATCTGGACGCTATCGGGATGAACACGAGACAGCACTGTGGAGAATGTCACTTCCGGGGCCGCGGGATCGACGTCGAAGATACGGTAGGTTTCGGCGGACCAAGTAATCCGTTCGGTGCCGAGTATCATCGAGAAGCTTCCGGTGCGACTGAGACGCTGGGCGTCCGCAAGGAACGCCTCGCTCTGACGCAGTTTTTCTTCGGCCCGCTTGCGGTCGTCGACGTCGGTCAGCAGCCCGTACCACCGCTGGATCCTACCTTCTTCGTCTCGGAGTGGGAGACCGCGAAGTTGGAACCAGCGCCATACACCGTCATGCCGGCGAAACCTGGTCTCGTAGTCGTAAGGCTCCCCCGACACGATCGACCCCATGAACGTGTCGATGCAGAGCTGAAGGTCTTCAGGGTGCGTGATGCCGTTGGTGTCCCAATGCTTCACCTCTTCTAACGGGAGCTGGAAATAGTCGAGGAGCTGCTGATTGCCTCCCATCAACTCGCCCGCAGGCGAGAATATCGCGATCATGCCTGCTATGCCGTCGACGATCAGACGAGACTCACGCTCCCTTTCGGCAAGCGCCTGTTCGGCGCGCTTGCGATCCTCGATATCGACGTTTGTTCCAAGCCATTTAACGATCCTTCCATCGCTGTCACGGAGGATGTTGGCGCGAAACAGGAACCACCGGTATTCGCCGTCAAACCTTTGCATGCGCGCTTCGAGATCGATCGGGAGCCCGGTGCTTAGGCATGTGCTCCAGCCGCGCACCAGCTCGTCCTTATCGTCGGGATGAAGCACCGAGCCCCATCCCCACCCCTCTGCCTCCTCCGCAGTGTAGCCTGCATAGTCGAGCCATCGATCGTTAAGAAAGTCGCAGTAGCCGTCCGGAAGCGTCGTCCACACTGCGGCTGGCAATGCGTTGATGATCTTGCGAAGATCATATTCGGTGTCTTTCAACGCCTGTTCGGCACGCTTTCGATCGTCCACGTCGACATGCAGCACATACCATCGAATTACGGCGCCGTCATCGTCCTTAAGCGGATGGCCGTTTACCTGAAACCACCGATATCTGCCCTCCGCGCCGCGGAGGCGAAGCTCGATGTCGAAGGGCAACCCGTTAGCGATCGCGCTGCCTAGAACGTCGGCTACGCGATGCACGTCGCCCGGATGGACCAGGTCAGGGCATGGCCACATTCGTATCTCGTCAAGCGTGCGCCCGTAGTATCGAAGAAGATGGCCGTTCGCCGCTTCGATCCCGCCGTCCGGCGAAAGGACTGATACGCCGGCCGGAATGCTTTCGGGGATCAGCCGGGCCTCGCGTTGCTGAGCAGCCAGTTCGATCTCGGCCCTCTTGCGGTCATCGATGTCGACCAGCAGGTGGAACCAGCAGAGGATTTCTCCGTCCGCGTCGCGCAGGGGCATCCCTAGGACGTTGTGCCAACGATAGATGCCGTCTGCCCGAAGGTGGCGGCTTTCGACATTGTAGAAAGTGCCGTTGACGTGCGCGGCGATCTGATCGTCGATCGTGCGATTCAGGTCATCAGGATGCACGACCTCGGTCGCCTTCCATTCCTTGAGGGCTTCCAGGGACATACCGAAATAGTCGAGGGCCGGCTGATTGAGAGACCTGACGTCGCCAGACGGCGTAGTGACAGCGACTGGGACAGGGATGCTGTCGACAATCCGCTGGAATTCTGTTTCGCGCGGTGGGGGGGCCTCGACCGCGATCCCGCACCATTTCGCAACCCGTCCGTCGTCGATTATCGGATTACACCGGACGACTAGATCGCGAGGGACTGCGGCGGCATCCAGAACCGAGATAACGATCTCAAAGGGACTGCCCATCGCCAGACCTTGACGCCAATTCTCGATCTGACTGCGGCTTTCGTTGCCGGCTTCCGCTACAGGCCAAGTGCAGGGCGTTGATATTCCCGTTAGCGCGGCCAGGCTCTCGTTCATGTAATCGATGCATCCGTCGGGCACGGCGGTAAATACCATTCCCGGTAACGAATCGAGAATCCGACCGAGATCTGGTTGCATCCGCTTCCTCGTGCGATTTGCCTGACTGCTGATTTTAGGGACTAAAAAACTGGCGGAACAGTATCCTAAAGTGTCGGGTGGACCAAGTTCCACCATGTCTAAGAGGTAGCGTCTGGTGACTTTCCGCTCTTAAACACCTGATCGAGCGTCTCCCTGAGGACCGCCGCACTGAAGGGTTTGAACAGGCACGCGACGGCGCCGCTTTTGATAAGTGTGAGGCGCTCGTTCTCGTCCTTATGCGCTGTGATGAAGATGATCGGAATTGATACCCCGGTCCTGACGAGTTCCTCCTGCAGATCGGGCCCCGACATTCCCGGCATTGCGACGTCGAGCACCAGGCAACCTGTATCAGCCACTGTTTTCGATTCGAGAAATTCCGTCGCTGAGGAGAACGCCCGAACGTCGAACCCGAATAGCTTTATCAGGTCCGGGAGAGCTTCCCGGACAGATTCATCGTCGTCAACGACCGACACCAGAGACTCTCCAGGCATCATCGAGATACTGCTTGCAAGGTCGATGCATCCTCGGACCGGGAGTCTAGCCAGACCATCCGAAAGAGGAGGCGAGACTCCGTCGCCAAATTCTTCGGCACACCGAACTCCCGGGTAAGGGCAAGGCCCATTGAAGACATTCTCCGCTCGAATCCATGAAACGCCACCGTTGAACGATAAGGCGTGGCGCCGTGGAAAGTTCCTGATCGCGACCCGAAGGCCGAAATCATTCAAGCATTGAATCTAGCTTTCATCAACGCTCACGACGTCCGGAGCGTCCGAAACCCGGCGCGCAGTTCCTCGCAGAATACCTTTGTCTGCTCCCACGCCGCGAAGTGGCCGCCTTTGGCCAGCTTGTTGAAGTGTATGAGATTGGGATAGGCCTTCTCTGTCCAGCTTCGTGGGGCCGCGTAGATTTCGTCGGGAAAGACGCTGACGGCAACAGGAATCTTGACGTTCTTCGGCTGGAAGAAGGCCAGCTTGTTTTCCCAATACAGACGAGCCGACGAGATGGCGGTGTTCGTCAGCCAGTAGAGGGTCACGTTGTCGAGGATGTCCTCGCGGCTCAATCCTTCGGTCTCGCCGTCGAATACGCGCGCGATGAGGTCGTAGCTCCGGATGTCGTGGTCGATCATCCAGGCCGCCAGACCCACGGGAGAATCCGCGATCCCCACGAGCGTCTGCGGGCGGTTCGCCATCTCGATCGCGTAGCCAAGACCATGCGCGTAGAAGTCCGCGAGCTGGTCGAAAGCGTTGGATTCGTCGGCGGACAAGCCATCCGGCTTCTTACCGCCCGGCTGCAACGCTGTCGCTATGTTTTCAGGGATGGTCGCGGGCATGTTGACGTGGATGCCAAGAAGTCCGGGCGGCGCAATCAGCGCCATCTGCTCGGTGACGGCGTCGCCCCAGTCGCCGCCTTGCGCGACGTACTTGCTATAGCCAAGACGCTCCATCAGTTCGATCCACGCGCGGGCGACGCGGATTGGGTCCCAGCCCTTCTCGGTCGGTTTTCCGGAGAAACCATAGCCGGGAATGGAGGGGACGACCACGTCGAACGCGTCGGACGCCGAGCCGCCTGCTGCAGCGGGATTGGTCAACGGCTCGATGATCTTCATCTGTTCGATGATCGAGCCAGGCCACCCATGCGTCACGATGATCGGCAAGGCGCCTTCGTGCTTAGACTTCACATGGATGAAATGAATCTCGACCCCGTCGATTTCGGTCGTGAATTGGGGAAGGGCGTTCAGCTTCGCCTCTACCTTCCTCCAGTCGTAGTCCGTCGCCCAGTAGGATGCCAACTTCTCGATCGTGGCCGACTGGACGCCCTGCGAGTTGTCGTCGACGACCTCCCGCTCGGGGAAGCGCGTCGCCTTAATCCGACGGCGAAGATCGTCGAGATCGGCTTGCTTTGCCTTGTACTTGAATCGACGTATCTGCTTCTCGTCGCTGCCGGCGATAGCAGCCGCAACGGGAAGCAGGGTCATTGCTCCGGCGACGGCTGCAGTCGCGAGAAGCGTTCTACGAGTAACTGACTGGGTATGCATTGCGCGATCCTCTGATTGGAAAACTGATGGGCCGAACCTGTCATTCCCGAAGCGCGCCATCTATTGCACCAAGGTATCGCCAATACCTTGGAATCATATCAGGGATATTGCCTGCCGGCGAATGCTGTGACGGTATCCTACGGCCAGCAGTTAGGTGAGGAATCATGGATCGCATCGACGCAATGAAAGTCTTCGTGACGGCCGTGGAGGAGGGGAGCCTCGCCGGCGCTGCGCGCAAGCTGAAGCGGTCCCCGACAGCAATCAGCCGGGCTCTCTCTTTACTGGAGCAGCACGTGGGCGTCGAATTGCTCCATCGCACGACCCGGAGCCTCAAGCTCAGTGAAGCAGGCCGGAGATATGTCGAAGCGTGCCGCAGGGTGCTTGTCGATCTCGAGGAGGCGGACATGATCGCCGGCTCGGAGCGATCCTCTCCCAGAGGAACGCTGACAATTTCGGCGCCGCCCATCCTGGGCGAAGAGGTGCTCCGGCCGATTCTCGACAGCTTCCTTCGTGAGAACGCCAACGTCTCTGTTCGGTTTTTGATGCTGGACCGCTTCGTGAACCTGGTCGACGAGGGAGTGGACGTCGCCCTAAGGATCGGCAATCTCGCCGACTCGACCCACATGTCCACACGCATCGGCGGAGATGTCCGCCGCGTCGTGGTCGCGGCGCCGCGATATCTCGACAGCCGAGCCGCAATCAACGAGCCGTCGGATCTCTCCCGCCACGACCTGATAGCCTTCTCGAACTTCGGCCTCGAATCCTGGAGCTTTGCGCCGGCCAAAGACACTTCCGTCCCAAGAACCGTCCACTTCACCCCGCGCTATCTCGTCAACAGCGTCCGAGCAGCCGCAGCGTCCGCCGCCGAAGGAATGGGCGTGACCCGGCTCTATTCCTATCATGTCGCGGAATATGTCCGAGACGGTCGCCTCAGAGTCGTTCTTCCTCAGGCGGAGCCACCTGCGCTGCCTGTCCACATCCTGACCCCTCAAGGGCGCGCAGCGGTTCCGAAAGTTCGAGCGTTCATCGACTTCGCAGTCCCGCGTCTACGTTCAGAACTTGGACGCATCGCCACGGAATCCGGCAGCCTCGAATAATTGTGCCGAAACGCGGTTGGCTGTCTGCAGGTAAACGACAGTTCTCCTTGGCGTCGTCCCCGGCTAACTTTCAGTCACGGTGATGAGCTCGGTATCGGCTTGGTGCTCGTTATCCGAGGCGGACGGACGAGTGTCGCCGGCAGCAGCGGGAACGCCGGCCCGAAAAGGACCGACGCTCAGGCGGGGAGGATCGCCTGGGGCGCAGGCTTTCAGACCCGGAGGGCGGTCGGAAAGCCGTGAAGTGAAAGATTGAAGCGGTCACGTCGGTAGGGTTTGGCCAGCCTGCTCCTTGACCAGATAGTCGGCGTACCAGTCCGGCCAAGTATCGTCGTGTTTGCCGCCGTCGCGCTTCTGATGCTCGCCATGGGCGGAAGCAACCCTTCGCAGCGCCTCTGCGAGGTCGCCTGCGGATGTGAACGCAGCGCCCTTGGCATCGACGCGACCGGGAAGTCTCGCGGTGACCTCCTGCAGCAGCCAGCCGTTTCCGTCCAGGTCGGAGAAGGAAGCGAAAGAAGCGTAGCTCGACCGGGAGGGATGTGGTCCGGGCAGCCGTTGGTCGGCGCCCTTGTGATGGAAGACGCCGCCGGGGTCGTGAAAGACGCCGCTTATCTCGGCGCCGCGGGAGGCGAGAGCGGCGTGTGCCATCTCGATGTCGCTGACGACCAAGTGGAGGCCTTGAGTGGAACCGGGTGAGGCGGCCGTCACATTCGATCCGAAGATCACGGAGCAAGGCGAGCCCGGTGGGGTCACCTGCACAACACGAAAGCCGTCCTTGCCGACACGTCGGCGTCGAGCCTCCAACCAAGGCCGGTGTAGAAGGACTTGGCGCGATCGACGTCGGACACGGGAATGACGACGACTTCGAGCTTCATGTCGATCTGATCTGTCCGCGCTGAATTGGTTGGGGTGGGTGCCTGGATAGCCATCTCGATCTCCCTGTTAATCGCGGTCACCTTCACCGCGATCGGGACGATGCGCCGTCGCCGTCCCCGATGTCCATTGTTCGAAGGTGTCGATGGGTCGGACACGTCGCTAACCGATCCCTTGGTATCGCCGATACCTTCGAACAATATCTTCGGCAGCCCTGCCGGACGATCCCTAAGACGCAATCCAACAACTCAGTTTTAACGGAGGACGTTATGTTAGGAGTAGAAACGGCAAGCGCACTGTCGCCGACACGGCGCGAACTGCTTGCCGTCACGGCCACGACCGCGGCCTTTAGCATTCTTCCCAAGGCTGTCAGGGCAGCAGCGGAGGGCGATGCTATCCGCCCCTTCAAGTGCGCAATCCCGCAGCGGGAGGTCGATGAGCTGCGCCGCCGTGTCCGTGCGACACGTTGGCCCGGCAAGGAGACGGTTCCCGACCGCTCTCAGGGCGTCCAGCTTCAAAAACTGAAGCCGCTCGTGGAATACTGGGGCAAGGAGTACGACTGGAGACGCGGCGAGAAGAAGTTGAACGCCCACGCGCAGTTCATGACGAAAGTCGACGGCCTCGACATTCACTTCATTCACGTCAAGTCCAAGCACGCGGACGCGCTGCCGCTGATCATGACGCACGGCTGGCCCGGATCGGTGCTCGAACTCGTCAAGACGATCGGGCCGCTCACCGATCCGACCGCGCACGGCGGCGCCGCGGAGGACGCCTTCCACGTCGTCATACCGTCCATGCCGGGCTACGGCTTCTCGGAGGTCCCAAGCGAAACCGGATGGGGGCCGGACCGCATCGGGCGTGCTTGGGACGTGCTGATGAAGCGGCTCGGCTACGACCGTTATGTGTCGCAGGGCGGAGACTGGGGCGCTGTCGTATCCGACAAGATGGCGGCCCAGGCACCGGACGGACTTCTCGGCATCCACACCAACATGCCGGCGACTGTTCCGCCCGACATTGCGAAGGCGCTTGCCGATGGCGAACCCGCGCCGGCCGGGCTTTCCGAAGACGAGAAGGCCGCCTACGAGCAGATGAACGCGCTGTACACGAAGGGCGCCGGCTACGCTTTCATGATGGTCACGCGGCCGCAGACGCTGGGCTATGCGTTGACCGACTCACCGGTCGGTCTCGCCGCCTGGTACTACGACAAGTTCGCCGACTGGACCTATAGCGGCGGCGATCCGGAGAACTCGCTGACCAAGGACGAGATGCTCGACGACATCTCGCTCTACTGGTTCACAGGGACCGCCACGTCAAGCGCGCGGCTCTACTGGGAAAACAACGCCAACAACTTCAACGCCGTCGACATCAAGATTCCGGCCGCGATCACCGTGTTCCCCGGCGAGATCTACCAGGCGCCGAAGAGCTGGGCCGAGAAGGCGTACCACAACCTCATCTACTACAACAAAGTCGACAAGGGCGGTCACTTCGCCGCCTGGGAGCAACCAGACCTTTTCTCATCGGAGCTGCGTACGGCGTTCAGAACGCTGCGCTGACGCTATACCGAAATCACCTCAACCAAGGAGAACCACAATGACAAACTTTCCAAAAGGCACTGCGCTGATCACCGGAGGATCGTCGGGTATCGGAGCGCTCTACGCCGACAGGCTCGCCCGCCGCGGCTACGACCTGATACTGGTGGCGCGCAGCCAGGATGCGCTCGCCCGGATCAGCAAGGACATCGCAAGTTCGACCGGTCGGAACGTAAAGATCGTTCGGGCGGATCTCGGCCAGCGCGACGACCTTCTGAAGGTCGAAGGGATCCTTCGGAGCGACCCGTCGATCACCATGCTCATCAACAATGCCGGGGTCGGCGCGGTCGAACCGTTGCTCATGTCCGACGTCGAAGCGATGGAAAAAATGATCGCGATCAACGTGACGGCTCTGACTCGTCTCGTCTATGCCGTCGCGCCGTCCTTCGTCGCACGCGAGCACGGCACGATCGTGAACATGGCCTCGGCATTGGGCGTCGCTCCTGAAATCCTCAACGGCGTCTACGGCGCGACGAAGGCGTTCGTCATCGCTCTGACGTTCTCTCTGCAAAAAGAGCTGGCAGAAAAGAACATCCGAATCCAGGCCGTACTTCCCGGCGCGGTGGAGACGCCTTTCTGGGAGGCGTCGGGCAGCTCGCTCGACCGCCTGCCCGACCAGATCGTCATGAAGGCCGAAGATGCGGTGGATGCTGCACTCGCCGGTCTCGACATGGGCGAACTGATCACGCTTCCTTCGGTACCCAACATAGAAGACTGGAACGCGTATGAGGCGGCCCGTCAGAAACTGATGCCCAATCTTTCGCGCAACGTTCCCGCTCCTCGCTACCGGACGCCGGCGCTGGCGTCCTGACACCCGTGCTCCAACACTCAAGATGAGAGGCAGAGATGTCCGACAGGGATCTTTTGAACCGGTTTCCGCGCGTGCGCCTGATGAACGGAGCGACGCCGATCCAGCGGCTGGCTCGTCTGGAGCAAGTGCTTGGCGAGAACCGACGAGGCGTCTCGATCTGGGTGAAGAGAGACGATCTCATGGAACTCGGGGGCGGGGGCAACAAGCTCCGCAAGCTCGAATTCCTGATCGGCCAGGCACGGTCGGAAGGCTGCGATACCCTCGTCGTAACAGGGGGAGTTCAGTCGAACTTCGCCCGTTTGGCCGCGGCCGCCTGCGCTAGAACCGGACTTGCATGCGAGGTCGTCCTGGCTCAAATGGTGCCCCGCGGGACCGAGATCTACCAGGCCAACGGCAACGTCTTGTTGGACCGGGTCTTAGGCGCCCGCGTCCACGTCCTCGGCACGGGCGACGATGCGGGCGCGTTCGCCGCGGGCCGTGCGTCGGAAATCGCCGCGGCCGGAGGGAAGGCTTTCGTCGGCACGCTTGGCGGTTCGACGCCGGTCGGAGCTCTGGGCTACGTCGACTGCGCATTCGAAATCGCAGCGCAATCGACTGAGATGGGCATCGCGTTCGACCACGTCGTCATCCCGAACGGTAGCGGCGGCATGCACGCCGGTCTGGCCGTGGGTGATGCCCTCGACGGGAAAAATCCGTCCAGGATCAGAGCATACACCGTTCTCTTGCCAGCGGAGAAATGCGTCGCCGCGACGCTAGAGAAGGTCAACGCGGTCTTCGACCTCCTCGGGAAGAAAGACCGAATTCGAGCGGAGAAGCTGGCGATAGACGGAGCGCAGCTCGGCGGCGGCTACGGCATGCCGACGCCCGAAATGATTGAAGCGATTAGGCTCGTCGGCCGCACTGAAGGCCTGCTTCTGGACCCCGTCTATGGAGGGAAAGCCTTTGCCGGCCTGCTGTCCGATATCGAAAACGAAGTCATCGCGCCAGGAGCGAACGTCCTGTTCGTCATGACGGGAGGTTCTCCTGGGCTTTATGCCTATGCAGACGCCCTGAGCAGCACCTGATCCTCTCTCCACGAGGGTCATCATCATCAACCCGATATAAAATGAGGAATGCCATGCCTACGAAACCAAAAATCGCCATTATCATCGGCTCTACAAGGCCGACGCGATTCGCCGACAAGCCCGCGCAGTGGATGCTGAAGCAGGCTCAGGCCCGCGAAGACATCGACGTCGAAATCGTCGATCTGCGTGACCATCCCCTGCCGTTCTTCGACGAGGTGGCGTCGAACGCCTACGCACCCAGCCAGAGTGCTGAAGCCGTTCGTTGGCAGCAGACCGTCGCCCGCTACGACGGGTACATCTTCGTCGTCGCGGAATACAATCGCTCGATCACCGGCGTACTGAAGAACGCTCTCGACCAGTCATACGTGGAATGGGCGCGCAAGCCATTCACCGCGATCGCCTATGGCAGCGCGGGTGGGTCGCGCGCACTTGAGCATCTGCGCGGAATTGGCGTCGAGCTGCAGATGGTTTCCACGCATGCGGCCGTTCATATCGGCGGCAGCGATTTCTTCACCGTCTTCTCGATGGGCGGCAACAAGCCTATCGAAGAGATCGAAGCCAACCTCCTGCCATCGGCGAAGACTGCGCTTGACGAGCTGGTCTGGTGGGCGAAGGCCACGATGGCTGCGAAGGCTTCCGAGGTCTAACCCTTGTAGACGCGGAGCGGGGGCGTGAGGCCCCCGCTGCAGTTCTATTTCTGCACGCGAGCGGCGGCCTGAACATCCTTGAGTGGGGTTGGAAGCAGGCCGACCGGAAAGTCCTGGTAGGAGACCGGGCGCAGGAAACGATAGATCGCCAATGTGCCTACCGAGGTCGATCTTCCGTCCGACGTCGCCGGATAAGGTCCGCCATGGACCATCGCCGGCGAGACCTCGACGCCCGTGCCGAAGCCGTTGACGAGGAGCCGGCCGGCGAGAAGCTCCAACTGCGGGATCATCTGCGAGGCGGCGGCGACGTCCTCGGCATCAACGTGTAGCGCGATGGTCAACTGACCTTCTAAAGATTCGACGACCCTACGCAATTCGCTGTCGTCGTGGCAGCGAACGATCAGCCCCGCCGCGCCGAAGACTTCTTCCTGGAGCTCTGGATTGGCGAGAAAGGCAGCAGCCGTCGTCTGGAAAAGCGCGGCAGAGGCCTGATGTGCCGTTCCATTCTTCCCCGAAGAGATCAGCGAGACCGATGATGCGGCCAACAGCCTTGCCACGCCTTTTCGATACGCCTCGCAGATGCCGCCCGTCAGCATGTTCTGAGCCGGCGCTTCCGCTAACGTTGCGGCCGCGCTCTCGATGAAGGCGTCGAGGCCAGCACCCTCGATGGCGATGATCAGTCCAGGATTCGTGCAGAATTGACCGGCCCCGAGGGTTAGCGAGGCCGCAAACGATTTCCCGATCTCCGCGCCCCGCCCCAGCAGTGCGTTTGGATAGAGGATGACGGGGTTGATGCTGCTCATTTCAGCGTAGACGGGTATTGGCTGCTTCCGCTCCGATGCGATCTTCATGAGCGCGGTCCCGCCACGGCGCGAGCCGGTGAAGCCGACGGCGCGGATACGATGGTCGGCGACCAGCGTCTGGCCGACTTCGAAACCTACGTCGAACAAGAGCGCAAAAGTGCCCCTTGGAAGGCCGGATATCGCGACGGCCCCGACGACGGCCTTGCCAACGAGTGCGGAGGTTCCTGGATGGGCGGAGTGCGCCTTGACGATCACCGGACAGCCGGCGGCGAGGGCCGAGGCAGTGTCGCCACCAGCGACAGAAAACGCTAGGGGGAAGTTCGATGCCCCAAACACCGCGACTGGTCCGAGAGCGATGTTGCGGAGCCGAAGATCGGGCTTCGCCACCGGCTTGCGGTCGGCGTCTGCGGGATCGAAACGCAGTTCCTGGAAAGCTCCGTCGCGGACTTCCTTAGCGAAGAGCCTGAGCTGTCCTACCGTTCGGGCACGCTCTCCTTCGATGCGGCCGCGCGGCAGCCCAGTCTCCTCGATCGCTCGCAGGACTAGTTCGTCGCCAAGGGCCAGAATTCCTTCCGCAATGGCTTCCAGAAAGCGGGCTCGATCCTCGAGCGAAGTTTCCTTGTAGACCGGGAAGGCGTCCCAAGCCAAAGACGCGGCTTGGTCAATCTGCTCCCTGGTCGCGCCCGCGAAACTCGGTTGCATGGGGCTGCCGTTGGCGGGATTGACGGCGGCGAATGTCGCGGCCGACCCGCGGACGTTCGCGCCGCCGATAAGGAGGTCGCCTGAGAGTGTCATCATGGATCCTTTCGAAACTAGGAGTCGGTTCCGTCCATCATTCATATGGGAGGCTCGACGCGAACCGTTGGCCTTGGCTTTCGACCTCAAATAGGCGTCCACGCGAGGCATGCCAACCCTCGGCATGCAAATAGTATTACTTTTCAAATTGAGCTACATCCGGCGAGCTTTGGGCCCGCCGGATGCAAGTGACCCATAAGATGGCAGATTCACACAGCCTGTGTGAGGGCGATCGCAGCCACGGTCTCCTTCGTATCGACGATGGCACTGGCATAGCTGGGGAGATTGACTTCCAGCGCCGCATGCATCATTTCCGACGAGTAGTCGGCGACCGCGTCATTCACAACGGTGACGTCGTATCCGAGCTCGGCAGCGTACCGGACGGTGGCTTCGATGCATGTATGGGCCACCAATCCGATCACGATGACACGCTGGATGCCATGCCGCTTCAGCTCGAGATCGAGATCGGTATTGGCGAAGCCGCTTGAGCACCAGTGCTCGGATGCGACGACCTCGCCAGCCACGGGCGCGAACTCGGCTCTAAACTCCCCGCCCCAAGTGCCGAACTCGAAGCTCTTGCGGTGCCAGGCCGCACGCTGAATCGGCGCCACGTACTTCCAGTTCTCGTAGTCTCCGGCCCGATAGCGATGGTGCATCGCGAAAAACACGCGGAGCTTGGCTTCGCGGGCGGCAGTAAGCACTTCGAGCATGTGCGGTACGCAGTTGTTCGCCTCGGCGACCGCCTTGATCCGCGGCCAGATTTTGCCACCCTCGGAAATGAAGTCGTTGTACGGATCGACCACCAGGAGTCCGGTATTGCTCCTATCGAAGGATAGTTCAGTCATGATGTTCTCCTTCGCCGGTTCAGGCCGCCTTCGTCGCGGAGTTCCTCAGGGCCGCGCGCTCGATGCTCGCCGCGAACAGCGGCGTCTCACCCTTGTTATGGGCGATGGACATCGGCTGTCGCTGTGTACGGAACAGTTCGAACGGGATGCCTTGGCGATCAAGGAAGGCCATCATTTCGTCCGTCGCGTAGGATTGAACGCGGTTGGTGAATTCGCAGCGGTTCGCATCGAGCTTCTTCACGCTCAGTTCCCATGTGACGTGGATGGTGACCCGGCCGTTCGGCGTGAAGACGTCCGAATCGGAGTCGAGGATGAGATGATGCTTTTCGCCGAGTGTCTCATGGTAATGCTGGACCATCAGACTGCCGCCGATCGTCTCGACGTTAATCGACATCCGCGTGCCGTCGTCCGCCGTCGTGAAGCCCGCTGCGATGTGGGCGGGCGAGCATCCCTGGTATTCCTTTTCGGGTAGGTTAAAGCACCATGTCGGAATATCGATCTTCTCGATCGGGGCGTTGATGATGGCCGAAAAGCTGGAATCGACGATCTGGTTTTCAAGACTGTGCATGAGACTTCTCCTTTGTCGTTGAGTGCGTTGAAGGATGTCGGATGCCCGTGCGACCTGCCGAGTCCTGGCGCGGGCACCGCCTCGGCCTACTCGTCGGCCAGAGTTTGCGTGTAGTGTCCGAGCCGGGCTTCGACGTCCGGGTCCTTCTGCAGGCCCATTTCCATCAGGCGTCCGACTTTCTTCTGCGCCGCCGGCCGTTGGACAGAAGTTATGAAGGCGTCCCAGCCAGCGGCGATCTCGGGATCGCTCGGAAGGCTCGCGAAATCGACCAGACGCTTGGTGTCTGCAATCGCCTGTCGGTCGAAGCCAGAGATCCGCGTCGCCAGGGCCTCGACGAACGGATCGAGCTTGTCATCGTCGAAGGATCGGTTGACGTAGCCGTACTCCTCAGCGAGTTCACCGTTGATGTCATCGGACCCGAGAAGGACTTCAAGCGCTCGACCGCGCCCCATCAGCCGCGGTAGTCTTGCCATCGGGCCGCCCCCGGGGACGAGCCCCGCGCCGACCTCCCACTGAGAAAGAATTGCCTTCTGACGGCTCGCGAAGCGCATGTCGCAGGCGAGAGCAAGCTCGCTTCCGACCCCCGTCGCGCGGCCGCGGATGAGCGCGATAGAGACGACTGGTGACTTGCTGATACGGACCAGCATGTCGGGCAGCGGGTGCAAGCCGGTCGGGCCAGAGGGGAGGCCAGTGGATTCGGCGAGAGGCGGCGTAAAATTGTAGTGGGTGAGGAAGAACCCCGGTACATCGCTTTCGAAGACGACAACTCTAAGATTAGAATCGCTCTCGATTGCGGCCACAACTTTCTCCATCTGGGGGATCGTCTCCGGTCCGAAGATGTTGAAGGGCGGGTTGTCGAAGGTGACGCGCCAATAGGCGGGCGTCCGCTTGTCTACCTTGATCTGCACATGTTCCTGAACTGCGTCGGCCTTGGCCTCTGCCGTACGATCCACCTTCTCGGCGACCTTCGTCTGACCGGAAAGGGCAAGCGTCGGAAGCAGCAGCAGCGCCGCGGCGGTAAGGGTTTTCGACGACATCGCGATGGCGCTTGTAAGTGTTGGTTGTCTGACCTTCATGGCTGGCTCCTTTCTTAAGTTTGTGAGACGAACGCTGGCCCGATCTCGAAAACCAGTTCGATCTCGACAGGCATTCCAAGCGGTATGCTGGAAACGCCGAGGACGACACGGGGAGGGAGCCGGGCGGAGCCGAACACGTCAAGCAACACCTCTGACGCTCCGTCAGCAACTTTGGGGTGTTCACGAAAATCGGCAGGGCAGGCGATATAGACGCCCAACTTGGCGACCGATTGGATTCTGTCCAGCGTTCCTAGCTGCGACCGCGCGGCGGCTAGACCACTAAGGCAGGCCGCTCGCGCCGCGTCGTAGCCTTCCGAGACGGACAGCTCGCGCCCGACGATGCCCGTATAGAGTGGCACATGTCCGGCGACCGGCAGCATGCCGCTTAGGAAAAGCAGCGATCCGCTTTGGAACGCTTCGACGTACGCGCCGAATGGCGTGGGCGCCTTCGGGAGGCCTATGGCTAGTTCCTTGATGCGCGCCTCAGCGCTCGCGACTACCATTTTCCTAGATGTGCGCCGTTGTCGACGTGCAGCACCTCGCCTGTGATATTGGAGGATTCCGTAAGATAGACGACGCCGTCGACAATTTCCTGTACGGCCGTGATAGTGCCCATCGGCGACAAGGATTCGAGGAATGTTCGCGGGTTTTTCGCGTGGAGGGGGGTGTCGACGACGCCTGGCGAAAGCGCATTCACACGGATGTTGTTCTTGGCGAACTCCAGCGCGAGGCTCTTCGTGATCGCGTTGAGTCCGCCCTTGGTGATCATAGGCAGCGACGCTGTCACGCCGGCGATCGGATGGTCCGTCAGGGACGACGTGATCGTCACGATACTCCCGCCAGACTTCTGACGTAGCATCTGACCGATGGTGTGTTTCGTGAAATGGATGAACCCTTCGACGTTCGTCGCGCACAGGCGTCGGAAGTCTTCAATTGTGTATTCGAGGAACGGCTTGGTGAAGAAGACCCCGGCATTGTTAACGAGCGCATCGATCGAACCGAATTGCTCCACCGCCGCTGTCGCCACCCGCTCGGCCGTTTCGGGATCTGCGACGTCGCCGCTGATCATCTCCAGCCGGCCTTCTCGGTCGAATAGCGTGCTCTCGCTGATATTCCGAGAGGTTCCGACGACATTCCAACCCTTGTCCAAGAACGTCTTGACGAGTCCGGCGCCGATCCCTTGCGACGCGCCGGTGATGATAACAGTCTTATGCACGCTCATGCCTACCTCCGTTCTGGCGACGCGGATTCCTTCGGCCGCCAGGTGGCGGTCGGTCGCTTTGTTCCTCGTGTGATACGTTGATCCAGCCATCGGCCGGGAGCTGCCCGGCAGTCGCCGTCGTCCGCTCCGCTACAACCATCGCGCCGAAAATCGGGACCCGATATTGTACGAAGGTGTTCCCGATACCTTCGGATTGGGTCGTTGTTCAGCACACCAAGGTCCAATAGACGTGGCTGGTGGCCGGGGGTATCAGCGTTGCAACGTGACGCATGACAAGGAGTCCACATGACCCGCTGGCCGGATCGCCGAATTCTCAACCTTTTTGGAATCGAGCTTCCCATCATCCAGGCGCCGATGGCCGGCGCTTCGACGGTCGAAATGGTCGTCGCCGCGGCCAAGGCCGGCGGTCTGGGTTCCCTCCCGAGCGCTCTGTTAAACGTCGAGGGGTTGCGCCAGGCACTCCATGAGATTCGCGGCGCTAGCCACGCACCTGTGAACGTGAATTTCTTCTCACACGTTTCTCCCGCCGAAGATCTGGCGGCGCAGATGCGATGGCGAGCTCTGCTCGCGCCCTACTTCGTAGACGCAGGACTTGACCCTGCCGCGCCGATCGCCGCGGCGGGCCGCGCACCATTCGACAGTTCGTTCTGCAAGGTTGTCGAGGAGTTGAAACCGGAGGTCGTGAGCTTTCATTTTGGGCTGCCCGAAAAGTCACTAGTCCAGCGTGTGAAGGCGACAGGTGCGAAGATTATATCATCCGCGACGACCGTGGCCGAGGCCGTCTGGCTCGAAAAAAATGGCGTCGACGCAGTCATTGCCATGGGTTTCGAAGCCGGCGGACATCGTGGGAACTTTTTGAGCCAGGACATGACGACCCAGGTTGGAATCATGGCGCTCCTGCCCCAGGTGGTCGACGCGGTGCGGGTGCCAGTAATCGCTGCCGGCGGCATCGCCGACGGGAGAGGTGTCGCCGCCGCCCTAATGCTAGGCGCTTCCGCCGTCCAGGTCGGGACCGCATACTTATTCTGCCCCGAGGCGAGGATTCCCGCAGTTCACGCTGAGGCGCTGGCTTCCGTCCGAGACGACAGCACCGCGATAACGAATGTTTTTACCGGCCGTCCAGCGAGAGGCGTTGTAAACCGTCTAATGCGCGATCTGGGTCCAATCTCGGATACCGTGCCGGCATTTCCGACTGCCGGAGGAGCTCTCGTTCCCATCAGAGCGATGGCCGAGGCGGAGATGCGAAACGATTTTACGAACCTTTGGTCCGGTCAATCGGCCAGTCTTGCTTTGAGAGTCGGGGCTGAGGAATTGACCCGCGCGCTCTACCAGTCCGCATTCGACGTCATCGCACGCCGCAGTCCGACCTGACGGCATTCCGTCGATCCTTCCGGATCGCGGCAAACAATCTGCCGCAGAGTGACGGTTCACACAAACGTGGGCCATCCTACCTGAGGGTGGCGCGAGCATCTCTTGATCGTGGGACATGTCTCAAATCGAACGAAGGACAGCGTCATGTCGAAACACAGCCCTAGTCCATATGTGGTCGTCCTCGCTGGATCGGCGTCTCTCGCCATCGCCATGGGCGTCGGACGGTTCGCCTTTACTCCGATCCTGCCGATGATGCTGCACGACGGCGTCTTGGACCTCTCGCGAGCCGGAGGCCTCGCCACCGCAAACTACGTGGGCTATCTGGTCGGCGCGTTGGCGGCGATGGCAGTGCCCAGGAGGTGGGATCATACCTTCGTCATCCGCCTGACACTGGTGGCCACGGTCCTGCTTACCGCTTTGATGTCTGCGCCCTACGCCGATGCCTGGGTTGCTCTTCGGTTTCTCGCGGGCGTGGCTTCCGCAGTCGGATTCGTCTTCACCTCCGGATGGTGTCTTGCCCAGCTTTCGGGAACTGGTAGCTCGATCGGAAGCGCCATATTCACCGGTCCGGGGGCGGGCATCGCAGCGTCCGGGTTGGCCGCAAGTGGAATGACCTTGCTCGGGCTATCGGGCAGCACGGCCTGGCTTGTGTTTTCCGCCCTCTCTGCAATCATCAGCGCCATTATCTGGAAAACCTTTGGGAATAATTCGAGCCCGTCCGACGCCTACTCGGTCGGGACCTCAACGCGGGCGTCTGGCAGGGTGCCAAAATCGGAAATGCCACTCTTTGCGATCGCCTACGGGCTGGCCGGGTTTGGCTACATCATCACGGCGACCTATCTTCCGGTCATCGCGAAGAATACCATCCCCGGCTCGCCGCTTCTCACCGTCTTCTGGCCGCTTTTCGGACTTGCCGCAGTCGCCGGATCATTGCTCGCCGCGCGCGTGCGGCACACCGCCGACGTCAGGCTCCATCTCGTCGTCGCCTATCTTCTGCAGGCGGTCGGGGTGGCGCTGTCGGTGGTCTGGCACGGCGCCCCGGGTCTTGCGTTCAGCAGCATTCTTGTCGGCTTGCCTTTCACCGCCATCAGCTTCTTCGCGATGAACGAGGTCAGAAGGATACGATCGACGCATCACGCGCGGTACATGGGACTTTTGACGGCCGTCTTCGCGATAGGGCAGATCGTGGGGCCGCCTGCCGTCGGAGCGATCATGGCTCGGGTGGCGGACGTCGACGCAGGATTCAATCTCGCGCTCGCCATCGCCAGCATCGCACTGGTGGTGGGGGCTGGGGTTTACGTCGTCATGATCCAGATGTTTCCGGGCGAGCGAAGCTCTACGAAGGTCGTGAAGGTCGCCCGGCACCCTTAGGACGTCAGTGGCCGACGCCGTCGTCCATGTTCAAGCGGGCGGCCATTGCCATGAGTTCAGGCAGCGAACGGGCGCCCGTCTTCTTCATGAGCCGGCCGCGATGCGCCTTCACCGTGATCTCACTAATCCCCAGTTCATAGGCGATCTGCTTGTTCAAAAGCCCTTTGATAATGCGAACCATGATCTCGCGTTCCCTAGGTGTCAGCGCGTCGTATAGCTGCTGCAGCTGGGAGAGCGCCGCGTTCTCGTGCTTAAGCGCCTCGCTGCGCGCTAACGCGGATCGAACGGCGCCGAGCAGTTCCGCCGAGTCGATAGGCTTTGTAAGGAAATCCATGGCGCCGGCCTTCAACGCCTGGACGGTTGCTGGAACGTCTTTGTATCCCGAGATGAAGATGATCGGCATCTTGTTTCCGCTCTGAGCAACCATGCCCTGCAGGTCGAGACCATTCAGATCCGGCATGTTCACGTCGAGCAGTAGGCAGCTCGGGGCCGCCGTCTGAGCGGCCTCCAGAAACGACCGCGCGGAACTAAACAGTGCTGGCTGCCAGCCCGCGGCCGTAATCAGCATCTCGAGAGACTCACGGACGGACAGGTCGTCGTCTACGACGAAGACGATAGGTGGTGCGACCGCGTCGATTGATGAAGCTACTGCGTCAGTCATCCTCGTCGTCATCCCTTGCGTTTGATTTCCCACCAACAAATGCAAAGTCTTTCCCCCTCGTCAGCCGGAACATAGCATGTTCGACGGTCCACGGCATCGGCGATCCCGCGCGTCGCCGGCCAAAAAAAGACGTCGCATCTTACAATTTCGATTTCCATTGGACGATGGTATCGGGCGGCCGGCTTATTCCGGGCGGCGGAAACCCGATTGTGACACCATCGTACAATGGAACCCCGAGACTTCTTTAAGCATCCTGTTTCTGTCGATGGAGGAATACCCGCGGCTCATGTCCGACCGCAACAGGGCTCCGCGCCCGCAATCAACGGAGAGAGCGATGAGTAGGATCCTGACAGTGCTGACCTTGCATGATCGTCTCGGAAACACGGGAAGAAAGAACCGCTTCTGGCTGGAGGAATTCGTGGCACTGTACTACGCCTTTAAGGACGGCGGGGTGGCGATAACCGTCACCTCGCGCGGCGGACAACCGCCGATCGACCCGAAAAGCGACGAGCCCGAAGACCAGACGCCCTCGATGACCCGCTTCAAGGTGGACAAGGACGCCCAGTCGGTGCTTGCCAACACGGTGCGTCCCGCCAACGTCGATGCGAAGGACTTCGATACCGTGTTTAATTCTGGCGGCCACGGCCCGATGTGGGATCTGGTCGAGGAGTGCAAATCGATCACGCTGATCGAGTACTTCTACGGTGCGGGCAAGCCTGTGGCCGCCGTGTGCCATGGACCTGCTGTCTTCCATCACATGACCTACCAGGGATATCCCATGGTCAGGGGCAAGCGGGTCACAGGGTTCGCCAACTTGGAAGAGGAAGTTCCGTTCCTCGTCGACGGCGATCTCAAGGCGCTTGGAAGCCAGTTAAGTCCGAGGACTGGGCAAGTTTTTCAATTATCGACGGCCGCCTGATCACGGGACAGAACCCGGCCTCGTCGACCGCGGGAGCCCAGCTCCTGACGTTGCTGTAGTAGGTAGAGAGGAAGACCCCGATGAACTGGCATCTCATGGAAATCAACGGCGACGAAACGAAACGAGGAGACGGTAGCCCGATCGATGTGTTGATCGAATTCTATCGGGCTTTTAACGCCGCGGATCTGCAGGGGCTGGAAGCGGTCTGGTTCAACGACACGACCCCCAGCATGGACAATCCCATCGGTGGCATTCGCCGAGGTTGGGATCAAATCGCCGAAGGCTACGCTAAGCTTTTCGAGGGACGGGCGGAGGTCCACGTGACCTTCCATGATTTCACGAGCCAGGGCGGAGACAACTGGCATCTCTTCGTCGGCCGTGAACGCGGGATATGCCGGACGGTGGGCGAGACGCTAGACGTCGCCTTTCGGACTACACGCTGGTTCATCCGAAAGGAGGGCGCCTGGCGACAGCTCCATCATCACGGGTCCGTCGAGGATCCGAAGATGCTGGCCGATTATCAAAGACTGATCTTTGGATAGGAGTTCCGGGGCGCCGAGGATTTCCGGCGCCCTGAGGACCTTAATCCAGATCGCGTCCGCGAACGAGCGGAGCGACATCCGTGCCAAGCAGCTCGATCGAACCGCGCATCGCCTCCGTCTCGAGTGCCGCGGTGCTCATTTGGAACGTGAAGCGAGAAACTCCGCCCAAAGCCCTGTCTGCATGCAGGACCTTGGCGGCGACGGTTGCCGGGCTGCCGACCGCGAACGCGCCCTGCGGACCGCACATCTGTTCAAACTGCGCTCGCGTCGGCGGCGCCCAGCCTCGTTCCTTTCCTGCATCCGTAAACATCTGAAACCAGCCGGGAAAGAACGCATTCCTGGCGGCTTCGTCGGTGTCTCCTACGAAGCCGAGCGCGTGCACGCCGACCCTCTTGCCTTCGGGCGGATGCCCGGCGGCGTCCCACGCCCGACGATAGAGCTCGACCAACGGCCTGAAACGCTCGAAGCTCCCACCGATGATGGCGACCATCAACGGCAGGCCAAGTGTGCCGGCGCGGATGAAGGATTCGGGAGTGCCGCCGACGCCGAGCCACACTGGAAGAGTGCTCTGGTGCGGGCGAGGGAAGACGCCTTCGCCATTGAGCGGAGGACGGAAACGGCCTTGCCATTTGATCTTGGGCTCCTCTCTGATCTTGAGCAGCAGTTCCAGCTTCTCCAAGAAGAGAGCATCGTAATCGCGCAGATCGAACCCGAAGAGCGGGTATGCGTCAACTGACGACCCGCGCCCCACCACGATCTCCGTGCGGCCGCGCGAAATCAGATCCAGAGTAGCGAACTCTTGAAAGACCCGTACGGGATCGGCGGCGCTCAGGACGGCGACGGCGCTTGTTAACCTGATCGTCTTCGTGCGTGCCGCCGCCGCGGCGAGGATAACCGCCGGTGCGGAGTCGAGCGCGTTTTCGCGGTGGTGCTCGCCCATGCCGAAGACGTCCAGTCCGACCTGATCCGCAAGTTCGACCTCGGCCAGTACGGCCTCCATGCGGTCGACGGCGGACTGGAGCATTCCCGTCTCAGAGTCGGGCAGAAGCATGGCGAAGCTGTCGATACCGATTTCCAAAGGTGGATCCTTTCCATGTGACCTCGCGGTCGCCAGCGTCAATGCGGACGCGCCGACGTAATCGCGGCTTTCATCACACGGACGGGGAGCTCCGCGCTAGCCGTCTTTTTATGATAGGAAACATCGAAATATTCGATAGTCATCCCGCAGTTTCGACGCATCGATTTCCCTTACGTCCAGGAAC
This sequence comes from Phyllobacterium sp. 01N428, assembly GCF_056399405.1. NCBI lineage: Bacteria > Pseudomonadati > Pseudomonadota > Alphaproteobacteria > Hyphomicrobiales > Phyllobacteriaceae > Phyllobacterium > Phyllobacterium sp. 01N428. The sequence continues at coordinate 161,531 of NZ_JBFTRH010000003.1, read as the reverse complement.
CGACTTCAGCGACCGCCTTGGCGAACGCTTCCGGGGCCTCCTGCGGGAGATTGTGGCCGATCCCGCCGGTGACGAGCCGGTGCTCGTATTTAGCCTTGAATTTACCCGCGTAGGTCTTCGAATCCGGGTGAGGCGCGCCGTTGGCGTCGCCCTCCATCGTGATCGAAGGGATGTGAATTTCAGGTCCGGCCGCGAGCTTCGTTTCGAACTCGTCGAACCGTTTCTCGCCATCGGTGAGACCCAGCCGCCAGCGGTAATTGTGGACAACGATTGCGACGTGGTCCGAATTGGCGAATGCCCTGGCGCTTCGTTCGAACGTGGCGTCGTCGAACTTCCACTTTGGGGAGGCGAGCTGCCAGATCAGTTTGGCAAAGTCGTCAGTATATTTTCCATAGCCTTCCAGGCCGCGATCCGTCGCGAAGTAGAATTGATACCACCATTGGAGCTCGGCGGACGGCGGCAGCGGCGCCTTGCCGGCCATCTGGTTGCCGATCAGGTACCCGCTGACGGAAACCAGACCCTTGCATCGTTCCGGCCAGAGCGCGGCCACGATGTCGGCCGTCCGCGCACCCCAGTCGAACCCGGCCACGGTCGCGTTGTCGATCCTCAAAGCATCCATCAGCTTGATCGCGTCCACGGCAAGCGCCGACTGCTGGCCGTTACGCATGGTGTTTTCCGACAGGAACTTCGTGCTTCCATACCCACGCAGATGCGGAACGATCACCCTGTGACCCTGGTCAGCAAGCAGCGGCGCAACCTCCGCGAACGCGTTGATGTCGTAGGGCCAGCCGTGAAAAAGAACGACTGGGGGGCCGTTCGTAGGGCCGAGCTCGGCGTATCCGATACTAAGGTCCCCGGCGTCGATCTGTCGGTCGGCAACCAGTTCTTGCCCGGATGGTAGCGCAAACTTCTTATTTTGGGCGGCATTCGCGGCTCGTCCCGAAAGGAGACCCGCTGCCGTCAGGCCGATTGCAAACCCGCCGAAAGAACGGCGTGTGAGGTTTCCTGTCTCGTAATCGCTCATAAGTGCTTCTCCGATATGGCGGTGAACGCAGCCCACGACCCTGTGGTCGTGGGCGCTCGCCTGCGGAGTTTCGGACACGTGGGGTCGCCCCGCTAGTGGACGAAGGTGTCGGGCATACGAAGGTGTCGACGATGCCTGTGTCCAACAGGCACCATTTTCGTCGGTCGACGTACTGATCTCCTGACCATGGCGTTCGGCCGGCAGTTTTCAGGAGAAGAAGACGATGAGCTACCCCGAAGAGTCCGCCTCGATATTTCCCGGCGTCGTGATCCTTCTCGCGATGGCGGGTCTTGTCGCAGTCCAGGTCAACATCAAACGGGCCACAGCTTCAGTCCGCGTCTGGGTGCCGGCAAAGTCCAGTCAGGCACTGCCCGCGGGTCGGCGGGGAATTGTTCTCCCATATCGGCTGGATGCAGCCGTCCGGACCAAGTCTAATCGTGTACAGAGGGCGGAAACCCATGTATCGGAACTACAACAGTTGCGGGACGCCGCTGTGGCCTAGAGACGTGGTCATGATACGCGGCTTGCTCCAGGACCATTGCGCCATTCGACGATGCGAGAGGCAGGGTACGGAGGCCGAGGATGCCGCCCGACACCTTCTGTGGTGGTTTCAAAACGGGATGACTGACCGCGACAACCTACGTCGCCTTCTGCCGCCGACCTGAACGCCCGGATGTTGCGAGCTGAGTCAATCTTCAAGCCGACGTGGCCGCGACTCGCACGGGGACGCCCTTATAGGAGGGTGTTCCCGACAGTCGATCGTAGTGATGCAGGGACATGACCGCGTTCATCTCCGGATAGTAGCCCGCTATCGAGCCTCGAGGAATGTCATAGGCGACTGCTGTGAACCGTCTGACCAGATGCTGGTCGTCTCCCCCAATTAATCCTTTGATGTCGATGCGGTCTCCGTCCTTCAGCCCCCGGCCCGCGAGATCCTCGGAATTCATAAAGACGACGTCGCGCCGACCGAAAACTCCCCGGTATCGATCGTCCAGTCCATAGACGGTCGTATTGTATTGGTCGTGGCTTCGGATCGTGGTCAGCATCAGCGCATCCTGAATTCCGCGGGGCGAGTCCTCCGACAGACCTGGAGACACAAGGAAGTTCGCCTTGCCGTCCGGCGTGTTCCACCGACGAAATGACGCGGCGACGTCCAGCCTGAACCCGCCGGGTTTGCGCACGCGTTTGTTAAAGTCGGAAAAGTCGGGGAAGACCTCCTCGATCTTGTCGCGGATTCGGTCGTAGTTGGCGATCATGCCCTCCCAGTCGATGTCATGTCGGTCGCCCAGAGTGGCTCTGGCGATCCGTGCAATGATCGCCGGCTCGGATCGAAGAAGTTCGCCCGGTGGATTCAGAAATCCTCGAGACGCGTGCACCATGGACATTGAATCTTCGACGGTGACCGACTGTGGACCGGATGCCTGCGTGTCGAGATCGGTCCGTGCCAGACACGGCAAAACGAGCGTTGTCTTCGCCGTAAGCAGGTGGGAACGGTTGAGCTTCGTCGCTATATGGACAGACAGATCGAGCTTGCGCATGCCTGCGAATGTGGCCTGGGGATCGGACATGGCCACGGCGAGATTGCCGCCCAGGCAGATCAGCGCCTTCGCCCGGCCGTCGATGGCGGCTTCCACCGCCTCGATCGCATTGTGGCCTTTTTCGCTCCGCGGCCGAAAGCCGAAGACGCGTTCCATACCGTCGAGAAGCGTCTTGTTCGGAACCTCGGTTATGCCAACCGTCCGGTCGCCCTGAACGTTCGAGTGGCCACGGATCGGCGCGATGCCTGCGCCCTGGCGGCCGATGTTTCCTCGTAGCATCAGCAGGTTTGCGATCTGCTGCACGTTGTGGGTCCCCCGTGCATGCTGCGTGATGCCCATCCCATAGCACAGGATCACCCTTTCGGCGTTCGCGTAGATGCCAGCAGCGCTCCGGATAGCCTCCTTCGTCAAGCCGGATACCGCGACGATTTCGTCCCAACTGGTCGCTTCGACATCGGCGCGAAGCCCGTCGAATCCCGACGTGTGCTCGTCGATGAAATGCCGGTCGAGTACTCCGTCGCCGCCTCCGGCAAGGCTCGCCGTATCCAGTTCCAACACTGCCTTCATCAGACCCTTGAGGGCGGCCAGATCCCCGCCGACACGGATCTGATGATAAGCCGAGGCGATTGGCGTCGAGGACATCGTGACCATCTCGATCGGATCTTGAGGCGCAGCGAACCGCTCCAGCGCTCGCTCCTTCAAAGGATTGAAGACGATGATTGGAACGTTGCGGCGGGCCGCATCGTGCAGGGTCGTCATCATTCGCGGGTGGTTGGTGCCCGGATTGTGCCCGAAACTGAAGATCGCGTCGGCATGATCGAAGTCTTCAAGCGTCACGGTGCCCTTGCCGACACCAATGGACTTGGGAAGGCCGACACTGGTGGCTTCATGACACATGTTCGAGCAGTCGGGGAAGTTGTTGGTGCCGTAGGCGCGCACGAAAAGCTGATAGAGAAACGCAGCTTCATTCGACGCCCGTCCGGACGTGTAGAATTCTGCCTGGTCGGGAGATCCGAGCTTGTTCAGTCCACTCGCGATCAACTCGAAAGCAGCGTTCCAGTCGATCGGTTCAAAGCGATCGCTGGCCGGGTCGTATCGTAGGGGGAGCGTCAGGCGCCCGGCATCCTCAAGCTGGTGATCCGTCCAAGTCCAGAGTTCTGACACAGTGTGTTGCGCAAAGAAGCTTGCATCGGTTCTCTTCGCAGTGGTTTCCCACGTGATCGCCTTGGCACCGTTCTCGCAGAACTCGAACGACGAGGTATGCTTGGGGTCAGGCCACGCGCATCCCGGACAGTCGAAGCCCTCAGGCTGGTTTGCCTTCAGCAGGGTTCTGCTGCCCTGCGCGACGATCTGCTGGTGGGCGAGCGTCTTGGCAACCGCTTTCAGTGCGTCCCAGCCACCCGCGGGGTGGTCATAGCGGGCAATACCTTTGGGGCGGGGCTTGTTCATTGGAGACTCCTTAAATTGGCTTTCGACTTAAGCGGCAGATTCCCGCCTGACGACCATCTCACGATAAATTTTGGGGAGACCATTGCACGCCGGCGTCTCCAGGTTCTGGAAGGGGCCGTCCCCTGGCGGAAGGAGACGGCCCGAGGCGGATCATTGCTTGATCCGCGCGCTCCGGCGGAGGGGAGGGCGCAGGAGCGTTCGCTGTTTTGCAGCGTGTCGCCTACTGGGAGGCGGAGGCGACGACCAGAGGCTAGTCCCGCCCACTCACCGGCATAAGTGGACTTTGGTATCGCCCGTCATTAAGCGTGTCTACTCGTCGAGAACGAAGGGCTCGGCGACGACTACCTGTGGGTGCTTTACGGTCCGCGTCGCCAACTTAAGCACGCTATGGATTTACGGCCGTTCGGAATGTACTTTTAACGAACGAGCGCGCGGCTGCGCAGGATATCGCGTGGGGGACTTCATCGGAGATGGTAAGCTACGAGATCCTGGTTCTTGAGACCTTGCTCGACACACTTCTAAGCGGGTTAAGCGTCGATCTCGTCGGCGTTCTTCGCAACGAAGGAGTTCGCGACCAATCCTTCGAATTGATGCGCAGTTCACCGGAGTTATCTGCGGACGCCCTGGAGGCGGGCATCGGTCGTCTGCATATTCCCCAGACGGGCATGCTTCCGAAAACTACGATCATTGCCGGCACGACGATCTTCCTCCATGCAACCTTGATCGAGGGGCACGTTTCCCGGACGCTGGTTGTCGGATGCCGACGGCAGGAATTCCCGACGGACGACGAAAGTCGAGTACTTTCCCACGCGCTTCTACAGGCCTCGATCGGTCTGCAGCACGCACGGAAGGACCAGGGCGTCACCTCGCAATCCTTATACAAAGCCGATCTTGAGGAAGTGGTGGATTCCCTTCCGGGCCTCGCCTGGTCGTCAGCTCCGGACGGTTCTGCCGAATACTTCAACGGTCAATTTCTGAGCTACGTCGGCATGAGCGCCGATCAGCTTCGCGGCGTCGGTTGGAGGGCGACGGTGCATCCTGATGACATCGATGGACTGGCTGCGGAATTCCGGCAGATGTTGTCCGAGCTGCGGGGAGGCGAGGCAGAGGCTCGGATGCGTCGCTTCGATGGCGAATACCGCTGGTTCCTTTTCCGTACGAACCCATTGCTCGACAGTTCTGGTGCGTTGGTTCGCTGGTACGGACTGAACATCGATATCGAGGACAGAAAGCGAGCGGCGGACGCCTTAATGGCTAACGAGTTCCATCTGCGGCAGCTTACCGAAACCATCCCGCAGGCGCTATGGAGCGCCACCCCTGACGGAGTCATCGGATATCTTAACAAAAAGGGTCTGACATTCATGGGGGTGGAAACGAAAGATCTTACGGAAGGAACCTGGTGGGCCGATGGCCTTCATCCCGATCAAGTTGAGGCGACAATTGGAACGTGGCTCCGCTCGATCGCCACTGGTGAGCCTTATCAGGTAGAGGTTCTATATAGGCCTCCCGCCAGCAACGACTATCGATGGGCCGACGTAAGGGCGTTGCCGATGCGCGACGAAAACGGCACGATTCTGATGTGGTACGGCAGTCTCATCGACATCCATGATCGTAAAACGGCGCAGGAAGACATGGCCGCCAGCGAGAACAGGCTGCAGCTTATTATCGACACGATACCCGGCATGGTCTGGTCAGCCCTCTCCGACGGAGGAGGTGAATTCGCCAATCGTCATTTCCGGACATACCTCGGCCTGTCAATGGACGACGCTCGGAACTGGGGATGGGCGACGGCGGTCCATCCCGAGGATCTCCCTGACATGATGGAGGCGTGGCGGATCATGGCGGAACGCGTCGAGGCAGGAGAAGTCGAGGCGAGATTGCGCCGTTTCGACGGCGAGTACCGATGGTTCCTGTGCCGTGGCAGCCCACTCGTCGATGCGGCCGGCGACGTGAAATGGTTCGGGATCAACGTCGACATACACGACTGGAAACTCGCACAGGACGAGCTGCGCGAGGCGCAGGCGGAGCTCTCCCACATGACCCGCGTGATGGGCATGGGGCAGCTCACGGCCGCCATAGCCCACGAACTCGCCCAGCCACTTTTCGGGATCGTGACCAACGCCAGCGCGGGTATGGAGATGTTGAGCACCGAACCGCCGAACATCCACGGCGCGAAGGAGACCGTCAGGCGGACGCTCAGAGATGCAAACCGCGCTTCGGACGTTACCGAGCGGCTTCGGGCGATGTACAGCAAAAAGGATCCCGTGGTGGAGTTGGTGGACCTCAATGCCATCGCTCAAGAAGTCATCGGGTTTGCGCACGGCGACCTGCGCAAGAATGGCGTCAGCCTGCGAATGCATCTCTCGGCAGATCTACCGGCGGTTAGAGGCGACCGCATCCAGTTGCAGCAGGTCATCTTCAACTTCATCAAAAACAGCACGGAGGCGATGAACGGGGTTGTCGGTCGTTCGAAGGATCTTGAAATCTCCACAATGCGGGAAGGGCCCAGTCACGTACGCCTGGCAGTCAAGGATGCCGGAGTAGGTTTCGATCGGGGGATTTCCGAGAAGCTGTTCAGCCCGTTTTTCACGACCAAGGCGAATGGAATGGGGGTTGGACTTTCTGTCAGCCGCGCAATCGTCGAGAGCCACAACGGACGTCTATGGGCGGAGCCGAACCAAGCCCACGGAGCGACGTTCGCGTTTTCGATCCCGGCAGACGGAGTCGTCATTCGTGGCACGTTTGAGAACGAGCTGCGTCAGGGCTAACTCCGTGGCTCGGCGGAAATCTCCGGCTCTCCCTCGACGTGACCGCGCGTCGCGTGCCCTCGCGCACCGGCGGAAACCGTGAACTGGAAGATGGCACCCTGTGGGAGCGCCTCGGTCACCCACAGCTTTCCACCGTGTCCTTCGATGATCGAGCGGCAGATTGAGAGTCCCATTCCCAGCCCTTCGGTCTTGGTCGTGTAGAAGGGAGCGAAGATTCGTTCCAAACTCGCCTTATCGACGCCAGGTCCGGAATCCCGAACGGCAACATGGACTTTGCCCGGCGAACTGAGGGCAGTGGTGACAGTTATTTCGGTCCGCTCGACCTCCGCATCTTTAATCGCGTCGATAGCGTTCATGATGAGGTTCAGCACCACCTGCTGCAACTGAACACGGTCGCCCACCACCAGTGGCAGGTTCTGCGCCAGATGACTTTCAATCTGCACGCCGCTCTTCAAAGCGGCCCCGCGCGCCAGGCCGATAATGTCCAATACGACTTCGTTGATATCCAGACCGGTCATCTGCGGCGGAGCGTTCTTGATAAGAGACCGGATCCGATCGAAGACGTCGCCTGCACGACGACCATCGCTCACGACGCGGATGAGCGCCTTCTGCGCTTCGGATATGCGCGGGGGCTGCTCGGACAACCAAAGCATTGCGGTTTCGGCGCTTACGACCACACCTGACAAGGGCTGATTCAGTTCATGGGCGATCGAGGCGGCGAGATGACCCATTGTGGCCACACGGTTGGCGTGCGCCAACTGCAACTGGATTTCATGAAACTGGCGCTCGCTTTCGCGGGCGACTTGCTCTGCGCGCTTTCGGTCCGTGAGGTCTACGATAAACGCGACGCCCTCCGTCCGCTGCCCTTCGAAAACTGCCGCTCCGACCAGGACAGGAACAAGCGTGCCATCCTTACGGACGTATTCCCCTTCGAACGGCGTGGCGACCCCGGTCTCCATCATGTCTTCTAGGATGCGGTCGTCATCGTGGTTCCAATCCCTCGGCATCAGCGTTTTCCAGCGCACCTTGCCGGAATGGAAATCCTCGACCGAATATCCGACGATCTCGAGAAAGGCTTCGTTAGCGTCCGTGATGCGTCCATCGATGTCCCAGGTGAAAATCCCGATGACGTTTGCGTTGAACAGTCGTCGTACCCGTGCTTCCCGTTCTTGCAGATCGCTATAGAGCCGGGTGTTCTCGAGGGAGATGGCCGCCTGCGAGGCGAGAAGTTCCAGGACCACGGCCCGATCCGACGTGAACACATGCGACGCCAGCGTGTTCTCGAGGTAGAGGATTCCGCTAAGAAGCCCCTGTCGGACGAGCGGAAGGGCTAGGGCGGAGCGGGGGGTCCGAAAATTGAAGTAGGAGTCTCCCGTGAAGAGGTGGTGCTCCCTGGCATCGTCGAGGATCACGCTCTCCTGCGTTCTCATGACATAGCGAACGAGGGTTTCAGGAGCTGCAGTCTTCGCGTTCGCGTAGTGCAGGACGATGTCGTCCCCGTCGGTTCGCGCCTCCACCTCTATACGGTAGTCAGTATCCTCCGCCAGGATCAGCAGACCCCGATCCGCGCCGGCGTTCTGTAACGCGATCGTCATCAGGCGCTCGATCAGCCGCGGCAGGAGGATCTCGCTTGAAAGAGCCTGAGAAGCGCCGACGATCGCTGCGATATCCAGTTGTCTGCCGGGAGGAGAGTTGATCTTGGTGCCGAGAGGGCTGGCAATGCCGAGCTTCGAATGGCGTGCCTCGAGGCGTCGAACCTTCCCCTCGGCGCCCCACCGCAGATAGCCTTCGCGAGCTTTTAGCAGATACAAGTCGGCGATGTCTTCGAAGCCGCGGGCAAGATAGAACTTGGAGGCACGTTCAAGAGCCAGCGCCTCGTTCTGAATAAATCCGTTGTCGCGTGACGACTGGATCGACAGCTCGTAGAAACGCTCAGAATCGAGGTGACGTCCATCGAGGTGCGCGAGCCCTGCGTCGACAAGCGCAAGTCGGTTCTCAAAATTCTGCGGGCAGTTTTCGCTCCAGACCGCAAGCTGCTTTCTGTGTACCGCGAGCTCCTCGAGATGGGTCGTCTTCCGCTCGGACGTCACGTCCGCCTCGATCGCTCCAAGATGTGCGATGGCGGAGTAGAAATGGTAGTCGGCCTGCTCGATGAAGGCCGACGTGGTCCAGAGCAGGGACTTTGCTTTCGCGGCGGATTCCAGCGCCATTGAAAAGTCTTCGTTCAGAACGCAGAGCTGAACCTTCCGTATCCAGTAGCGGCATGCGGCTAGGACTAGGCTACGATCAGCGTCGAGGCGCTCCTCGAAAGTCTTTTGATCGAACAGCGTGCCGTTGGCGTCCGTGTAGTCGGACTCCAAACCCCTAAGCGACCGAACGAGAGATCGTTGCCCCCTAAGGCTCTCCACGACCGCGCCGAACTCGGACTTGCTTGCAAAATCCACTCCTTCGACAGCGACCGTTTCAGCCTCCTGCAACGTGTCGCCGCAGAAAAGCGAATAGATGACCGAGTGATTGCAGCAATATCCGGCGAAAGCGAGGTCGCCGATCTTCAGGGCCTCGTCGAAAGCCTGCCGGATGAAGGGCCGACCAAAGCGGACGTGCTGCGACCACGGGCTGATACGGGTGCCGAAGTTTAGAAAGACGCGGGCGCCGAATTCGCTCGCTCCCAGCTCCTCCAACAGGGCGAGACTGAGCTGCCCGAACCGTAGCGCCGTAGCGTAGTCGCCGAAATAAGAGGTGAGAACGAGACCCAGCCAGACGTAGCCGCAGCATGACGCGCCACTATTGCCCTGCTCGAGGCTCAGCACCACCATCCGCGCGATCATCAGACGATGGAGCTTTGGATCCACGTTCACCGCCGTAGGGACAAGTCTGGTGAGTACGTCGAGCGTCGCCCGAGTAGCATCGTCCGTCATCAAGGGGAGGCTTATCAGCTCCTCGATCTCTCTGCCCCCGAGCTCCTGCCAGATCAACGCGAATTCACCGCGAACGTCCTCGTCAGTCGGGACCTGGGGCCAGACTTGTCCGATATTCCGGAGAAATTCGAGGCCGACCTCCACCGCCCTCTCGGGCCTGACGAGGATCGTATAGAGGTCGACTGTCTGGCAGGTGACGGCGGCTTGGTCGGCAAGCCCTGCCGCTCTCTGCGACAGCGCAGATAGCCGTTTCTCCGCCGACGCCAGCTCACCGGTGAGGTATTCGCACTCGGCGATATGAAGCTCCAGTTCGAAGGCGAGGCGGTAGCGTCGTGTCCAGCAATCCTGGACCAGCAGTGCTCGCCCCGCCGAGAAGTACTTCAATGCCGACGGATAGGCGGCGGCATTCTTAGCGCGCCTTCCTGCGATCAGATTGAGTTCTGCTATCTGATCACGCTCGTCCGTCGATCCTAGCGAATCGATGTTTCCGTTGAATTGAGCTACGATGTCGAAGACCCGTTCTTCGAGCCTTTCGCGCGGGGTCACCGCCAGAAGCACCCGTCCGATGCGGAGATGAGCGGAGGCCTGCTCATCTTCAGGGATCAAGGAATATACGGCCTCCTGGACCCGGTCATGCTGGAAGGCGTAGGAGTTTCCCAGCCGGAGGATTAGCCCGGTCTCAACCGCCTCGCGCAGGTTCTCTTGCAGTTTCCCCTGAGTGATCTCGCAGATCGTCGCCAGCAGCGAGATATCCGCACTCGCACCCACACAGGCAAGCTGGCGCAGCGCCGCGAGGCAGGCGTCTCCCAGACGATTGAGCTTCAAGACCATCAGGTCGACGACGTTGTCGCTGTATCCTTTCGCGTGGATGCGTTCGATGTTCCACGACCATCCCAAGTTGACATGATCGAAACTCAGGAGGTGCTCGTCCGCGAGGGCCTGCAGAAACTGAATGGAGAAGAAGGGGTTTCCTGCCGTCTTCTCGTGAACCAATCGCGCGAGAGAGTGGGCGCGTTGAATGTCGCAGTGCAGAGTGTCGGAAACTAGCTGGCCCAGGTCTTCGGGCGAAAGCGGCTGAAGCTCGATTTCGGTTACCACGGAGCCCTTATCCCGGATCGATCCGAGCTTACGCGCCAGGGGGTGAGAGGTGTCGACTTCGTTGTCTCTGAAGGTGCCGATCAAAAGCAGATGCCGTATCTCGGACCGGAGGATTAGATCTTCTACGAGATCGAGCGAGGCGGCGTCGATCCATTGAAGATCGTCGAGGAACATCACCAGAGGATGCCCCGGTCTTGCAAACGCGCCGATAAAACGCCGGAGCACGTTTTGAAACCTCCGCCGAGCGTCCGCCGGACCCAGTTCCGCCAATGGCGGCTGGGCTCCAACAACGAGCCGCAATTCCGGAATGAGCTCGACGATGAGCGAGCCGTTCGCCCCCAGAGCATCAAGGAGCAAATCTCGCCATTCCTGAAGCTCCGTCTCGCTCTTGCCCAGTATCTGCCGAATTGGACTCCGAAAAGCCTGTGCGAGCGTCGCATAAGGTATGTCGCGCATGAACTGGTCGAATTTGCCGGTGACGAATATCGATCTGGACGGCACCGCCAATTTGTGAAGCTCGTTCACCGCGGACGATTTGCCGATGCCGGAGTATCCCGAGACAAGCGCCAGTTCCGTCACGCCGGTATCGACTACGCGATTGAAAGCCCCCAGCAGGGTGGTCATCTCGCGGGCCCGGCCGTACAGCTTCTCGGGAACTACCAAACGGTCCGGAACATCGTGGCGGGCAAGAGGGAAGATACCAATGCGCCCATGCGCCTGCAATTCGGAAAGGCAAAGTCGAAGATCATGCTCGACGCCCGTCGCGGTCTGGTACCGTTCCTCGGCAGTCTTCGCGAGAAGCTTCATGACCAACCTTGAAACGGCCTCCGGAACCGCACCGAGGCGTTCGTGCGGCGGCGTCGGCCTTCGTGCTATATGGCAATGGACCCATTCGACGGGGTCGGATGCAGTGAACGGAAGGGACGCGGTCAGCATTTCGTAGAATGTTACGCCGAGGGAGTAGAGGTCGCTCCGCGAGTCGATCGACCGGTTCATCCGGCCTGTCTGTTCGGGTGCAATATAAGGAAGGGTGCCGACGATGGCTTCCGGCGGTAGGTTGACATTGCGTTCGCGGGACGTCCGCGCTGCGATCCCGAACCCGGTTAACCAGGTCTCGTCCGATGCTTGGTCGATTAGGAAGTTCGCCGGATTAAGGTCCTTGTGAATTAACCCGGTAGCATGAAGCGCCGCGACAGATTGCGTCATGGCAATGGCGAGTCGAAGAAACCTCTGGAGGTCCATCGGGCCGCTGACGACACGGTGAAGTGGTTCCGCGCCTGGATCGGCGAGAACAAGCATGGTGCGACCATTTTCTCGTATAAGTTCAAGCGGCCTGACCGCCCAGGGAGCGTCAAGATGGTTCCTCAGGTCGAACTCGTTGGTGAGGCGGTCGAGACTTGCAGCGGACGGTTCCTCGCGAGCAGGCGTCACGACGATAACTGGACGATTTGCGCCATCCGGTTGGTTGCGAGAACCCCTGAATACGACGCGCTGTCCATCCTCCCACAGCACCTGCTGCAGGGTTATATCGGCAGCACGTCCGGCCACGTTTAGCTCCATCTCTCCTGCCTTCCTTCGAACCTCCACAAGGGGAGCGGCTTGTGCCCGCCCAACTTCGCGATAGCGAGAAGCAGGCGACTATGTTCCTCCTCTCCGGGCGGGTCAATTCGTCTAAAGGGAACACCTCACGCCGTTTCGGGAGCGATCGCCGATCGTATGCATTCGATGAGGACTTTGGTGTCGAATGGCTTGCGGAGGTAGCAGATGATGCCCGCCGACAACGCGCGCGCCTTCGCTTCGTCGTTCGGGTAGGCGGTGATGAGAATGGTCGGAACATGGTGACCCATGGCGAGCAGGCGGAGGTGAAGCTCGAAGCCTGTCATTCCTGGCATTTGTACGTCCGACACGATGCACGCAAAATTTGCGAAGTTCGGCGATATGAGAAACTCGGACGCGGCCGTGAATGTCGCGACGTCAAACTCCAGCCACTGCATCAGCCCAGCCAGACCTTCCCGGATAGATTCATCATCATCGATGATGGCGATGGAGACTTTCGACTTCTGCGGAAATATCGTGCGTTTTCCCCTAGAACTGTTGTTCATCGTCGCCCTGTCGCTCCGTTGGCGAAAGGTTGAGGGACCAGGTCATCGTCACGAGATCGGCCAGCGAACGCGCATGCATTTTCTGCATCACGCGTCCGCGATGCGCTTTTACGGTGATTTCCGTTATGCCGAGTTGCAACCCCACCTGTTTGTTCAGCATCCCCGCCGAGACCAGCGCCATGACCTCTCTCTCTCGCGGGGTGAGCGTTTTATAACGGGTCTTAAGGATAGCGTCGGCAGCATCGAGTTCGCGCTGTTCCTGACTACGGTCGAGCGCGCTTCGCATTGCGGTGAGAAGAGCCTCCTGGCTCAATGGCTTGACGAGGAACTCGACCGCACCTGCTTTCATCGCCTTCACCGTCACCGGAATGTCGCCATTCCCGGTGATGAAGATTATCGGCATGTCGGAGCGAATAGCCCCGATCCTTTGCTGCAGCTCCAGTCCGTTCAGATCGGGGAGCCCGACGTCGAGCAAAAGGCAGCTAGGTCCGGCGGCTGGCGGCGTCGATAGAAACTCATGGGCGGTCTCGAACGTCTCGCAACGCCAGCCTGCATACTCCACCAGTGCTTCCAGCGACTCTCGCACCGAAGGGTCGTCGTCCACGATGAACACTGTTGGCGTGGTTAGCGGCATGGAGAGTGTTCTAGCATCAAAATTAGAAACGAGCGCAAGCATCCCAAAATCTCCCTCGTCGGACGCCCAGAACTAAATGCCGTGAGATTGCGTCATATTGGTCCGGTAGGTCGAGTATACTAAGGTGTCGGGTCCCCACCGCCGGCATGCCAGTCCGCACTTGTGGCCTTCGGCCGTCTACGCATACTGACTGCGGCCGGAACTGAGATCGCGAGCAGAATTGCAGCCGTAATGACCAAAAGGGCCACGCTGATGGGGCGCTCCACGAACACCATTGGATTTCCATTGGAGGATTGCAGGGCCTGCCGTAGGCTACGCTCGAAGAGGGGCCCGAGAACGAGACCGAGAAGCAAGGGTCCCGTCTCGCATCGCGCCATCTTCAGGACGTACCCGATCGCAGCGAAGACCATCACCATGACGACGTCGGATGCCCGACTATTGAGGCTATAGACCCCGATGCAGCAGAACAGCAGGATCGCCGGATAGAGCAGTCTGTAGGGCATCTTGAACAACCGGACCCAGAGACCGACGAGCGGCAGGTTGATCACAAGCAGCAAGATGTTGCCGACCCACATGGATGCCACCAGTCCCCAGAAGATATCCGGTTGGGCCTCTATGATAGATGGTTCGGGCGAAACGCCATGCATCGTCATCGCGGCGAGTATCATAGCCATCACAGAATTGGACGGGATGCCGAGCGTCAGGAGCGGGATGAATGCGGACTGCGAGGCAGCATTGTTCGCGGATTCTGGACCTGCCACCCCGGCGATCGCCCCCTGCCCAAATTGCTCAGGAGTTTTCGAAATCTTTTTTTCGACCGAATAAGAGCTGAAGGCACCGAGCGTCGCTCCTCCGCCGGGTAGGACGCCTAGCACCGTTCCCAGCACGGTGCCCCGGACCATTGCCCCCAAGCTATCCTGGAGTTCTTGCCTTGTCGGCCAGAGGGGACCAACGACGGCTCGCGCGACTTTGACTTCGGATCTGCCGCCCAGATTGCTGGCTATCTCCGCGACGCCGAAGAGGCCGACGGTCACCACCACAAAGTCGATGCCATTCGCGAGGGAAGGAATCCCCAAGGTCAGGCGCGCGCCGCCATCTGCAACGGTGCCGACCATTGCCAGCAGGAGGCCGACGCAGACCATGCCACTGGCCTTGAGGAGCGAGCCGCGAGCCAGCACCATTGCGGCCAGCAAGCCGAGGACACACAACCACACATATTCCGGGGGGCCGAACGAGAGAGCGACGGTAGAAAGCGCGGGCGCTGCTACCGCCAGTGCGAGAGCTGACGTCGTTCCCGCGAAGAAGGATCCCAACGCCGAGATCGCGAGCGCCGCGCCGGCGCGTCCCTGGCGGGCCATCTGGTATCCTTCGATAGTTGTTGCCGCCGAAGACGGCTCGCCAGGGAGGTTGATCAGAATTGCCGTCGTCGATCCGCTATATTGAGAGCCGTAGTAAATCGCAGAGAGCATTACGATGGCGGCGAGTGGGGGCAGGGAGGTCGTGAGCGGCAGGAGGATCGCCATCGTCGCCGTCGGCCCGATGCCGGGCAGAATCCCGATGATCGTTCCAAGCATGGCTCCCACAAAACAGAATAGCAGGTTCGAAGGGGACAACGCCTCGGAAAAGCCGAATATCAGGAAATGAAAAACATCCACGTGCGAGATCCCCGCGGTCGAGTTAAAACGGTAAGATCGACAACTTCACGCCGAGGCCCCAGACGAAGACAAGGGCGCCCGCAACGGTGAGGATCAACGTCGAGGTTACGACTTCCCTCCATCGTGACTCCCGATCGGCAAGGCTGGCGGTCACGAGGAGCCACGCCGACGAAATCACGAAGCCGAAGTTCTCGGCCAGGATGGCGAACCCAACGACGGCGATGGAGAGGACGAGAAGTGGTTTGACGTTCCAATGGCCAGTTGTCAGCAAGTTCTTCGACAGTGCCTTTCCAACCACGACCGCCCCGATCAGGATCAGAAAACCGCACGTAACGTCGGGCAGATAGCCAGCTCCCATCCGGGCAGCAGTGCCGAACGTCAAGTCGCGAGCCGCCCAGAGCCCAAGTCCTCCCAGCCCGATCATCAACGCGCCTGCGAGGAGATCGGGATAGTCGCCTGTTTTGTGGGAAGATCTCATGCTGGCACCTCTCAGACAGTGACTTCCATTCCGCGCAAGTAAGGCATTCCAGCGTCGACGTGGTGACCCCGCGCACCCCAGGAGAGCTGTTTCATCTCTCGGCGTTCATCGCAAGGCCGTTCATGCGAAACGTGGTCACCCGAGTTACGACGATCGCGACTGATCGATCGATAGAGGGTTATCGACGCAAAACTAACTATCTCCACTTCGTCGTCTCTTGGAAGTGTAGTGGAGACGACGAACCAAGTGCAGTCAAGCGTCCACCGGAAAGAACGGTGGATCCGCTTAAACCGCTTTCAGACCTGCCCGATCTGTGGTGGGTGACGGCATGCCGAGCCGGATGCGGACCATTCACCTGGCAGATCCCCATACCGCCTCGTGAAGCTGCGTCGTGAAGCTCCTGTCGGTACGGCTACCAGGTAGACGCGCCGTCACCTCCTGCAACGTCCATCCGTTGCCATCGGGATCTTCGAACGTGACATATGAGGCGTAGCTCTTCCTTTCGGGATTCGGTCCCTTGGCAATTCCCTCGCCGCTGGAGTGATGGAAGATCCCGCCGACGTCGTGAAAGGGTTCGCTGACCTTCACGCCGCGTCGTACGAGGTCGTCGCGCGCGGCAACAACGTCGGACACCACGAGGTGCATGCCCTGCGCGGAGCCCGGCGACGCCGTCGTGATGTTCTGACCGAACATCACCGAGCCTCCGGAGCCAGCCGGGGTCAACTGAACGATGCGATAGTCGTCGCCCGTAGCGTGGTCTATGTCGAGGTGCCAGCCGAGGCTTTCGTAAAATCTTCTAGCACGATCCACGTCGGAGACCGGGATCACGAGGAGTTCGAGATTCATGCTGGTCGGGCTTGTGGCTGTTGTACTAGCCGGAGGTTTCGAATGCAGCGTGGCGTCGGTCATGGTCGGCTCCTGTTGTTGTTACCGTAGACTACCGCGTCGATCTCGGACCGATATTGTCCGAAGGTGTGCCCAACACTTTAGTATCGTACGTCCGAGCTGAATGCGGGCTCGTCGGAGACAACGTCAGCCAAAACCCACGATTATCCCGAAAAACGGCGGACTGAATGCCGCTGCCCAGCAATTCTCCCGATGATCGAGAGCATCTAAATCAGTAGCACCGACGCCGAGGGCGTAGGGCGGCCCGGATAAGGACCGCTGCAATTGAAAGGATGTAATATCATGAGCAATCAGCAGAAGGTCGCCGTCGTCACCGGTGCATCGCAGGGCATTGGTGAAGGTCTGGTACGCGCCTACCGCGCGCGGAACTACCGAGTCGTCGCCACCTCGCGTTCAATCAAGCAAGGGTCCGACGACGGCGTACATGCCGTGGCGGGCGACATCTCCAACGCCGAGACCGCAGAGCGCGTCGTCCGCGAGGCGATCGACCGTTTCGGTCGGATCGACACGTTGGTGAACAACGCGGGCGTGTTCACTGCCAAGCCGTTCGTCGACTTCACTCAGGAAGATTACGACCTGAACTTCAGTGTGAACGTTTCGGGCTTCTTCCACATCACGCAGCGGGCTGCGAGGGAGATGCTCAAGCAGGGTTCCGGCCATATCGTCAGCATCACGACCAGCCTTGTGAACCAGCCGGTGTCGAC
The DNA here is from genome assembly GCF_056399405.1 of Phyllobacterium sp. 01N428. Classification (NCBI taxonomy): domain Bacteria; kingdom Pseudomonadati; phylum Pseudomonadota; class Alphaproteobacteria; order Hyphomicrobiales; family Phyllobacteriaceae; genus Phyllobacterium; species Phyllobacterium sp. 01N428. The sequence continues at coordinate 144,257 of NZ_JBFTRH010000003.1, read as the reverse complement.
CGTCCCCACGGCCCTTGCTTCGCTTACGAAGGGCGGCCTGAACGCCGTCACTAAGGAACTGGCGATCGAGTTCGCCAAGACGGGCGTCCGGGTGAACGCCGTGTCACCTGGCATCATCAAGACCCCGATGCATGCTCCCGAGACCCACGAGTTCCTCTCCGGGCTGCATCCCGTCGGCCACATGGGCGAGATCAGCGACATCGTCGACGCCGTGATCTACCTTGAGGGCGCTAGCTTCGTCACTGGTGAAATCCTCCATGTTGACGGTGGCCAGAACGCCGGCCGCTGGTAGGTCGCACGCATCACGCGGTCTCGTGGCGTGGATACGCCGCGAGACCGCAGGCGAGTGAAAGGAAAGACAATGGAACTTGTACTAGCCGCCGATCCGATGTGCTCGTGGTGCTATGGATTCGGCAAACAGATGGGGCTGCTGCTTGAGCGGCGTCCGGACCTATCCCTGAAGATCATCCTCGGCGGACTACGCGCTGGCGCGACCGACGTTCTCGACGACGCCGGAAAGCAGTTCAGACTGCACCACTGGGGAAAGGTCGAGGAGGCCAGCGGCGTACCCTTCAACCGGGAAGGCCTTCTCGCCAGGAGAGGCTTTGTCTATGACACCGAGCCCGTGTGCCGTGCGGTGGTAACCGCCCGCGTTCTCAGGTCCGAAGCTGACCTTCTCGGCGTTTTTCGAGCATTCCAGCATGCCTTCTACGTCGACGCCCTCGACACGACGGATGGAGCCGTACTGGCTGAGACCGGTTCTCGCGCGCTCGCCGAACTCGGTCATCCCGTCAGCTCGGAGGAATTCCTGGCAGAATGGAATAAGCGCAGTACGATCGAAGAAGCCGCGACGGACTTCGCAACGGTGCGGGCAATGGGTGTTTCAAGCTTTCCGACCTTGTTCTTGAACAAGGGTGGAACTCTCAGCAAAGTCGGCGCTGGGTATGCTCATGTCGACGAACTTGAGAAGCACCTCGCTGCAATGGCCGCCTAGCCAATCAATGAGGCTATCGAACAAGGAGAATAGGAAATGCCCATAGTCACCGTACAAGTAACCCGTGAAGGCACGACCCCTGATCGCACCTCGGTAACTCCCGAGGAGAAAGCCGCAATCATCGCCGGCGTCAGCCAGGTCATGCTCGACGTCCTCAACAAGCCGCTGGAATCGACTTACGTGGTGATCGAGGAAGTCGACCTGGACAACTGGGGCTGGGGCGGCCTTCCAACCGTCCAATACCGAAAGAAGAAGGCCGAAGGAAAAGCCTGACCCTCAAGTGACTCCCCGGGAGAATGCAGGCCGCCAGTGATCACCGGCGGCTTGTGTTTTTCGGCACCGACCGATCCCAATGTGCTTCGGCTATCATTTCCGCGACTGTGCGGCGGATACCATCGTGCAATAGCTTTGATTGTTCAAGGACGATAGTTCTCGGGAGCCGTGTTCGGTAACTTTGGAGACGCCAATGCCCCTCGTCAAAATCCATGTCCTGAAAGGTCGTTCTCCGCAGGAGGTCGCCGTCTTGCTTGACACCATCCACGACGTCGTCGTGGCGTCTTTCGGGGTTCCCCTGAGAGATCGGTACCAGATACTTCAAGAGCACGAGGGATCGCATATTCGCGCGCTCGACACCGGGCTCGATATCACTAGGACCGAGAAATTCCTGCTGCTTGAAATCACCAGCCGTCCGAGGCCACGAGATGCCAAGGTTGCATTCTATTTAAGCCTAACGAGCGCGCTTCAGGCTCGCTGCAACGTACCGCCATCCGACGTGATGGTCTCTTTGCATATCAACTCGGATGAAGATTGGTCGTTCGGCATGGGTAACGCTCAGTTCCTGACAGGCGAGCTCCGATAGGCACAGACGCTCTGGTCTGATTCACCAACACCAAGGTATCGGCGATACTAAGGTGCACATGCAAAGACAGCCGATCCGCGACATGCTTCCGGTCGTGCAGCCGACCGGTTGCGAATCCAGGCAAGTGGAAGGAGCCTAAACATGAAGATCCTCATGGTATTCACCTCGCATGACATCCTCGGAAGCACGGGACGCAAGACTGGCTTCTGGCTGGAGGAAGGCGCCGCACCGTACTACGTCTTCCGTGACGCAGGCGTCGACTTGACGCTCGCGTCCCCCAAAGGCGGTCAACCTCCGATCGATCCGAAGAGCGATCTGCCGGAAAATCAGACGCCGGCCATGACGCGTTTCAAGGCCGACGAGGCTGCGCAGAAGGTATTTGCGAGCACCAGGAAGCTGAGCGAAGTCCGTTCCAAAGATTTCGACGCCGTCTTCTATCCGGGCGGTCATGGACCCATGTGGGACCTCGTCGACAATCCGGACTCCATCAAGCTGATCGAGTCCTTCTACAACTCCGGCAAGCCGGTGGCGGCAGTCTGCCACGCGCCGGCCGTGCTTCACCGCGTCACGTATAAAGGCGCGCCGATCGTCAAAGGGAAGCGGGTGACAGGCTTTACCAACGACGAGGAGGAAGAAGTGCAACTGACGAAGGTCGTTCCTTTCTTGGTTGAGGACGAGCTCAAACGTCTCGGCGGTATCTATGAGAAGAAGGCGAACTGGGAAAGCTTCGCTATCACCGACGGCAAGTTGATCACCGGCCAGAACCCGGCATCTTCCACCGCGGGAGCGCAGGCGCTTGTCGAGCTTCTCACCACCGTGCAAGCCGCGCGGCCGTCGCCTAGCGTGGGCCACTGAGAAGCGGAAAAGAGGCCGCTTGTCCGCGGCCTCTCAATATCCGGTCACGCTGGAAGACGGCCGTTTCGTTTTTGGGAACGCAAGGAATTCGAGATGGTTACCTGCGCGAAGTTGGGACAATACGGTCGCAGCCCGGTCTAGCATCTGTAGTCGTATGTACGGAGTCGTAGTTGGAGCGGTGAAGAGGGCTGCCTTAGAGCAATTTCTGAAGCTCGTGCCTTCGTGGCTGAAGTGCCGCCTCGAGAAGGGCGGAAACCACCTGCTGCGGCAATTTAGGCAAAGATGTCGTCCCGGTCGATACCGCCATTACGATGCTGCGAAGTATTCGATGAAGCTGGAGCCGGGTCAAAACGAAGTATTGGCGCTGATCACCTTCCGCTGAGCGGAACGCCCTGTTGGTCGGGGGCGGCAAGGCAACGGAATTGTCCGTGAGCGAAACTGTCGAGTGGGTCTCAATGCTTGTCGCTCGCCGCTGCAAGCGCGACGTTTTTATTCCGCCGGCGTCGAATTTATGAAAATCCCCGACGCCAGTGAGTGACAATCGGGCGCGGCGATGGGCGTCATGGCCCGAAAAAAGCCGGCGCCCAATTTTTCAGTCAAGTTGAAGGATTTCGGCATGGTCAGCGGCGTCGCGCAAACCCTTGAACGATGCGTGCCGCAAACGCCCGTCGTGCGTCCAGGCGCTGAAATTCACTTCTGCGACTAGCGTGGGCTCGACAAAGACGAGGTTTTTGCCCTTGATGGGAACGGCCGGTTTATCGATCCGCATGCTGTCGAGCTGAAAACGTAGGTCACGCGCAAGCTTTGCGGAAAATCCAGTTCCCACGTTGCCGGCATAGACAAGCTTATCGCCGTTGCGTGCCGCCAAAAGCAGGCTGGCGATCGAGCCGCGAACCTTCTGGCTCGGCTCATACCCAATTACCGCAAAGCTCTCGCTGTTCACGCACTTGATCTTTAGCCAGTCACCGGTACGGCCGGAGCGGTATGGCGCATTCTTGTTCTTGGCGATGATGCCCTCAAGTCCATGGGCGCAGGCATGGCGCAGCAAGGCTTCACCGTCGTCGTGGACTTCCTCAGATAGGCGGATCGCCCCGGTTTCGCCGTCGAGCAAGTTGCCAAGCAGATGACGACGCGACGATAGTTCAAGGCCAGTCAGATCGTGTCCGTCGAAATAAAGCAGATCGAAGGCATAGAGCACGGCCTCGTGTGCGGCACGCGTTGCCTTGCGGCCCCCGAGCGCCCGCTGGAGCAAACCAAAATTGGGCACACCCTTTTCATCGAGCACAACCGCTTCCCCATCGAGGATCATGGTGGCGGGGCCAAGTTCCTTGGCGGCTGTCGCGATCGAGGGGAAATAGCTTGTCCAATCATGCCCGCCACGCGTAATGATCCGCACGCCGCCATTCGCCTCGACATGAACCGCCAAACGATACCCGTCCCATTTGACTTCGAACAGCCAGTCCGGCCCGCTGGGCGGCTTTGATTTGAGCAATGCCATGCACGGCTCGATGCGCTCGGGCATCGGGTCGAACTGCAAGCGGGGCTGGCGTTTGTCGCGCGGTTTCGGCGCCGGGACGATTAACGGTGCATTGAGGTCCGAAAGGAGACCGATTGTTTCGAGCCTGCGTGTGGATCGACGTTTCGCCATTCCGTCATTGGGTCCAGAAAATGTTTAAGATAATGCGATTGCCGCATGTTCTTACTATCGACGGCCCATTGTCCAGTGCGCGCCACTTCAGCTTAGGCTGGCGGCAAATTACGGCGCACACCACACATTACCTCTGTTCGGCCAGGGTTGAGCGAGCTTTTCGGCCAAGAGAACTTCGCCTGCGTCCCTGCCGTCCGAGAGGATCACCCGAACCAACAGTCGTTTGCTGCGATCTTCACGTCCATCGTAAACGAAGCCGTACTCGTTATGCGTCATCAGGTCCTGAAGGCGGATCATCGCCTCCTTGCCTTTTGCCAATTCGTCGGCGCATCCCGGCTTGGAAATTTCGGGCGTATCAATATCAAGCAGCCGCCATTTCTTGCCGTTTTCCCATCCGGTGTCGCCATCGACCAGACACGTTACTTTTCTGGCCGCCCGAAATCCGCCCGAACATATGTCCATCGCCGAGGCAGGGGCGCCGTAGAGGCATCCTAGAAGCACGGTCGTTGCTAAAGCTATTGTTTTCATCCGCAGTGGTTGCATGTTACCTCGGAAGGTAACTCTTGCGGCCAGTGTCGCTAACGCAGTAGTGACCGCCTCGAGGGCCGATGCAAAACAAGCCGGCACGACAAGAGCACTCGCCCGCGGGCGTGGGGGTCATGTCGTCTTGACCATCATCGTTATCCGCCAACCCTCGCTCGGCTTGGCAAGATTTCTTGCTCCCGCTGACCGATCCGTCATTGCAAATAAACGTGTCGCCTTGGCACCGTGAAATACCGCCTTTACTGCCACTGCACGGCGTATTGGCTGAGCCCGCTGCGCTTGCCAAGATCAGGAACGAAGCCGCGAACGCCATTCGCCAAATGATCCCCACGGCCCTACTCACAGCACGCTTTTCCGACGTAAGTGTTCCCGACCGTCATGAATGCGTCGTCCGGGATACTGCCATTGGACTTCATCACCTTCAGCGCTTCGGCGGCTCGCTTTGCCGGATATGTCCCCGACAGGGTCACTGCGAACCAATGATTGGTCGCATAATAAGCGGTCAGGCGCATTGAAGACTTCGCCATATAGGCCTGCGTCTCAAGATAATTGTCGAAACTGGCGATCTGAATATATCGGTTGTTGAATGGCATGCTGACAAACTGGTCGACCTTCACCCAATTGTGGTGGAGATAGCCGGTCTGGCCCCTAACATTCACGTAATACCAGCGGTCGTAGACATTCAGGATGCTGACCGGATCGCCGTTCTTTACCATCCCCAATTTCTGACTTGCCTGGTCAGTTGATGCGCGAAGGAACTCTGATCCCTCCGGGTGTCGCACCTTTCCTGTGCGTGCCAGCGGAATTTCGAACCGTGCGTCTATGGCGGGAATTGAACTGTCGGGCAGTGCGGCCGTGGTTCTCGGGGCTGGAAGCTGTGTCGGGGCGGGCGGCGCGATATTCTGGTCGCTGGCGACGTTCTGATCCCCCGACGGCATCGGTGTCGTAACGCGATATGCTGTCATCTCGCTCTTGGACAAATAACGAATATCGTCCTTCTCGTATTTCAGCGACAGCTCAAGCAATGCCGGGTCGACGCCCATCTCCGTCATGTAGGAAATCGTTTCAGCGGTAACGTGCTGTATTTGCGATACAGCGGCATCAAGATTGAGGTTGGCACTCCCCGAGAACGAGGATTTATGAACGCCGATCGCCCCCGGCTCTGCCATGCGCACGACGCCGCCGAGAAACGCCAGCGCGCAGGCCGATGCGCACTCCACGCTCCCTCGCGGCTGATAGGTCGCCAGGTTCAGTATTCGTATCAGTCGGCCGAGCTCCATTGCCTTGACCGGGTTTCCTCCGGGCGAGTTGAACGAGACAAATATGGGGTCAGTCTGCTTTACCAGCTGAGCAAACGGCGCAAGGTTTTCATCGAATTCGAACTCACCCTGAACTGCAATATATTTTATACCGTTCGTGAGTTCCCCTGACTTGAATGTCAGCGCCGTTGCGACTGAGGTTCCAGCGCCCACCACACCCAATGCGAGCAGCATCGTTTGCAGATGCCCGCCAACTCGTACCCATTTCATTTTACAAAATTCCCCAATACCCGAACAGCAACTTATTGAGGCGGCTCTCGAGCGTCAATTCAGCTCTTCAGCCTGTGCTCAAATACCACGAAAGGCTGATCCGACGGGTTAGTGACGGTTATGAAGGCCACGTGCATTATCTGAAGCCCACGTATTCGACAGCAACAAGGAGCGATTTTGACGCCCGAGCGATTTAAAGAATGCCTCTCCTTATTGCGCTGGTCTCAGATCGATCTTGCGGCCGCATTGGAATGCGACATTTTTCCCACGAACGCATGGGGAAACGGGCTCGAGCTGATCCCCGCAGATATTTCGGCGTGGCTCGAGAAGCTCGCTATAGCTCACCACAAGGCTGGTATTCCCGATGCTTATAAGGGTGCAGTGCTCAAGATGAAAGTTGGCGGGTAGGACAGGGAGGTGGTCAGGTATTCCGCTTCGTCATTACCCTTCGCAATTCTGTCTCGATCGACAGGAATTGGTCACGGTGCATCGCGAGCTGGGTCGTATCCGCAACAGCGACGATAGCCGCAAACACCTCATCCTCACCCCATCCGGCTGCCACGGCCTCTCCGAAGAGTTCAAGCAATTTATCCTCGATCGCTCTCTGGCAGTCGCTCAGTCGGTCTTTGTGGCCGGATGGCTTGCGTGGTCTTTCGATCGCCATGTGAAGCACTCCCATTATCTGCCACGGTACGACGTTTTCTTGCACGGTCTTGGGCCAATATCCGCTCGCGATTTTTAGCATACCATGCGTTTTGCTGCTCCCGATATTTATCCGGATTTGCAAGCCGCCATTGTTTTGCTCGCTCGGCCTCCTTTGCTTTCTTCTCCGCGGAATGAGGATTGTTAGCGCGCCACTGCCTCATCTTCTCGGCATTCTTGGCTTTGCGAAGGGCAGCCTTTTCTTCGTCACTTTTGCTCATGTCTTCCTGCGAATGCGCTCCACCCTACCTCTGCGAAGATCCTCAACGAGGACGGCATATTGCTCCGGATTGTTCTGTCTCAACGATCGGAGCTCCATGGTGCGCTGATCGTACGGCCATTCCTGCGGATCACGTTTGCCGGCCTCAGTGGTCGAGAAGTGCGCGAACCTGTGCTCTACCCACTCTATAGCCTTACGCCTGGTCAGGCATGAATCGGTGGCTGCATTTCCGATCTGCATGTTTACAGACCACACGCTGAGGTGGTCCGAATCCTTGTTGCGAAAGATGCGCGCGATCGTGATGTTCTCGACGTAGGCGCAGAAGTCGTAAGGAAGCTCATCCCCACCGATGACCGTGCGTTTCCAAGTGATGTGCATCGCCATTCGTAACAAGGCCTAAAAACGCGAGCAAGCCTACACCTTGGATCTAAAACCAAAGGGCCTTAATCGCAATTTGACGATAGGCGGCCGTACAGCGGATTAAGCCGTGGTCTAGCCGTTAAAGAAACGGGACTTCGGGGACGCCAACGGCTCTTTTTGCGGTCGTGAGCCATTCAGCGCACCAAGCAGCTTGAAATACCTCGGCATTCTCGCGGCTCGAAAAACAATAGACGCTGTAGTGGGCGGTTTCTTCATCGAAATAGAAATGATGGATGGCGCATTACGAAGACCAGCAAAACCGCCTGCGGCTGTCGCTGCCTGAACTTCGGCTAGACATGCGCGAAGAACTGGCCAACCTGTCGAAGGACGGATGATGTTCTCAGTTCCGCGACGGTTTCCAATCCCGTGCCAGGAGCTGTGCCTCACCAATTTGGTCGCTGGTCATGAAACCGGCTGTAGTATCGCGAAGTTTAGCGGCTTTTTCATCGCCATGCGAGGCAGAAAGGTTAAACCACATATGCGCGAGTACATAGTCCTGCGGGACACCTACGCCCTGGGCGTACAGGGCGCCGAGGTTGCTCTGCGCCTGGGCAAAGCCTTGGTCGGCAGCGAGGCGAAACCATTTCACACTTTCTGACGAGTTTTGCGGGACGCCCTTGCCTTTAAGGTACACGAGGCCGAGGCTGAACTGCGCTTTGGCATGGCCCTGATCGGCAGCAAGGCGAAACCACTTCAGCGCCTCGGCGTCGTTCCGTTTCACGCCGCGTCCGTTAGCGTAAGCGATGCCGATGTTGTGTTGGGCGTTCGGCAAACCCTGATCGGCAGCAAGGCGAAACCACTTCAGCGCCTCGGCGTCGTTCCGTTTCACGCCGCGTCCGTTAGAGTACATATTGCCGAGGTTGAACTGGGCGGCGGCATTGCCACGATCGGCAGCGAGGCGATACATCTCCACCGCTTTAGCGTAGTCGCCACTCTTGTCTGCCGCGTAGCCGTCCTCTAGCGGCCCAGCAATTGCCGAACCAGCCAAAATGGCGGCAACAGCAATCCCGGCGACAGTGCGCTTGAGCATAACGACCCCGCATCTTGCAAAAATGTTGGCAACTGAACCGCCCGTCCGGGAACGGCTCTATCGAACGTCAAATAGCATTAGCATGATGCACAGGGAAAATCTTGTGTTTGGCCGCCAAACTCTTGGCCTGGCGCGCTACCGTGGCGGCCTCATGAGCGCCGCAGTTGCACGCGCTGAGTCTTGCCGCTGGGCAAATCCTTGATCATTTGCGCGTAGGCATCTAGATCGGACTGCTGCAAACGCCTTAGCTGGCCGCTGCACGCGTCCGCTGGCCATGCTTGCGGATCGATATCGGGATTTTCGGCAGCAAAGCGCTCGAAGCTTTTTTCTACCCATGCAATGGCTTCGCGTCGCGTCATCACCATGCCGCCATGTTGCATGACCAGATGGTATGGTTTTCGGCGCTCCTATCGCGGTATATGCGGGCGATGTTCACGTTGCCGTCGACATAGGCGCAAAAATCATAGCGCAGTTCGACGCCGCCGATCTGGGTGCGCCGCCATGTAAGGACATGGCTCATGGATGGCGGCATCATAAGTCTGATTGGTTTAAGGCCAACCATTCTTGCCGCTTGGCCAATACGAGGGCGTAAACGCCAGCCCAAGCATGGGGCATCTGATCGTCATGGTTTAAAAGGTCTGACAAGACGTTGCTCGTCTCAAGTGCCACCCTGCCCATTTGGAAACAAAGAGTTTCTAGTGATTTCGCATGGAAGAACGGTCCGCTCTCTGCGAAGGCTCCATCTCTAGATAACATTGCCCCTGACTTTCGCGTTGGATGGGCCGCAAACTCGCTGAACTCCCTGTACACTTTGTGGCGAAGACTGGTCTTGACGCCATAGCACTTGTCAAGCTTGTTGCGCACCTCCGAAGGCTTGAAAGCGTTATACCATTTGCCACCTTCTAAAGTCTGCCACGCCTCTAACTCGTTTTCGTCCAGTCGAACAAATCGATCAACCAACAGGTATCAAGTATATCGCGGATGACTAGCGCGCTCTTTTGATGATACCCAATGAGCGTTAGATTTAAGGCAGCGGCAAAGCCATTGAACAAGCGCAGGCCCATCAGCCTTTTCCAGTACATTGATTGACTGGACGAGCCGAACTGGCGAAAGGTCTCGGCGACGTCCATCGCCTGTTCTATAACCTCCAAATGAAGCAAGAGCCGGTGATTTTCCCGGATGTAATCGAGTGACTGCTTGCGGATAAGGTACTCCTGCGCGCGTAGCCGTCGCAGGTTTGTGGGTAAGGCGGGCATCAGAACCTCACAGCGTGTCGTTTCGCCTTAGCCTATGTTGAATCGAAAATAACGCTAGAGTCAGCGCCGCTCTTACACAACCTATCGCAGCGGCGGGCTGCTGGCCGGTACTGGGCCAGGGCGGCGGTGAAATGTTCCAAGTGGAACGCTTGGCACATTTGTGCCACAAGCCAATCAAAGGCTTAGCGATTGCTGGTGTTCGAAATGGAACGCTGGCACTTTTGTGCCACTGCGGGAAATCCCGCACCGGCTTCGAAAAACGCCAGTCTTCTCAAATGGCCAATTTCAGCAAATGCGGGAAATCCCGCACTGGGGCACACGCCCCACTCCCGCAGGAAAATGTCAAAGGTAACAACCCTGAAAATCCTGCTGCTGGGGCAAACGCCCCACTGGCACGTATGTGCCAAAAACCCATTTGGGTAATTTTGCACCTCTGGTGCTGCGGTTTCTGGGGCTTTCTTGGCGATTGATGACCCAAGTGGGTCGCTACGGACCGCGCGGCGGCGGTAAATGGTCCAAATGGACCGCTGGCACTTTTGTGCCAACAGGCCAATCAAAGACTTAGCAATTGCTGGTGGTCCAAGTGGACCGCTTGGCACTTGTGGCCAATGCGGAAAAATCCGCATCGGCTTCGAAAAAGCCAGACTTTTCAAATGGCCAATTTCAGCAATGCGGAAAAATCCGCAGTCACACTGAAACCTCGACTGCGACAAACGTCGCACCGGCTTCAAAAAACGCCAGTCTTTTCAAATGGCCGGTTTCCACCTAATGCGACAAATGTCGCAGTCTGCTATGCTCATGCGCGATGGCTAAATGCTGTCGTTCTGCACAGGGTCGGGCGAGGTGCTGACGTATTGAGGCGCGTCCGGCCCCCTCCTTTGCGTGGACTCGTCGCGATGCGGCATTTGCCGCACTGGGGCTTTCTGGCGCCTTGCCATCCTTGATCTTTTCAGCGGACTGTGCGGCTTTTGCCGCACCCAGTGTTTAGAGCGCGCTCGCTGGTCAACGGCAAGGGTGGTGCATCTGCACCACTGAGGTTGCCGGTTTGGCTACGCGAGCAAACCGCCACCCGCTCAATGCCGCAGCATTTGGCCACAGCGGGCCGTACAGCGCGATTCGAGGGCAGGGTGGTATGAAGGGGCTTTTGCGGACAGGATTCGCGCCTGTACCCAATTTTGTACCCAACTTCGGATTTCGAAGAGCTAACTAATTGAAAAATAACAATTGGCAACTTGATGTCATATCAAGTCCCCCCTATAGGCCCGATGCCCCGCTGCTGCAAGCATTGGACTACGCGTATCCTTTGTGATCGCCAACATGGCTGTGAACAATGGAGCACAAACCTGGCGGGGTCGGCAACGGGCGTCATTTGCTGCCGTTGTCGAAGAGGCGTACAATCACCTGTGCCAGTGACGACGCGGATAGAATGAGGGGGCAGCATGTCAGATGGCATTATCCCGACACGCGCCGCCATGGAAGGCGGCGGATACTATAATCGCCATTCGGCGATGCAGGCTGCCGGCAATGCGGCGGCCCTGGCACTGTGGCAATCGGCGGCGAATTCGGTCGCCTTCGGCGACGAACCGCTCGTCATTGTCGATTACGGCTCATCACAGGGCAAGAACTCGATGGATCCGGTGGCAATTGCGATCCAGGCTCTGCGGGCACGCGCCGGTGAGGAGCGATCCATCGAGGTGATCCACACGGATTTGCCCTCGAACGACTTTACATCGCTGTTCAATGCCCTCGAAAGCGATCCGCAGAGCTACATGACGGGATCGACGGGAATATTCCCCTCCGCGATCGGGCGCAGCTACTATGAACCCCTCTTTCCCCCGGGGCGGGTGCACCTTGGGTGGAATTCCTGGACCATGCAGTGGATGAGCCAGCACCCCGTCGACATTCCCGACCACATTTTTGCCCTCCACAGCAAATTTGAGGATGTTCACACGGCACTACTCCTCCAACAAGCCCGCGACTGGCGGCTGTTCCTGCAGCGCCGGGCCAGAGAATTGCGCCATGATGGCAGGCTTCTATGCCTTTTCCCGGGGCGGCCGGAAGACAGGGTTGGCTGGGAGTGGCTGACCAGCGAGTTGTGGCACGCCTTGCTTTCCATGAAGCACGATGGACTTCTTTCGGAAGACGATCTTCTGCATATCAATATTCCGACGGCCCCCCGCAAACTTGCAGATATCCGGGCGCCCTTTGCAACGGGAGATGGCGCGTTTGCCGGGCTGCGGATCGAGCACTCGGAAATACTGCCCGGGCCGGACTTGCATTGGGATGCGTTCGAGCGCACCGGCGATCCACTACCGCTTGCGCGCGGCTGGACCGGTATGATGCGGGCTTTTTCGGGGCCAACCGTGGCCGCCTCACTCAGCGCCAAACCGAACCGGGCAGCGTTGGTCGATGAGCTTTACGGCAGAATGGAAGCAAGCCTCGCGTCGAACCCGCGGCGGCATGAACACTTTGTCGCCGTCGTGCTTTTGCATAAGGTCGGTTGAGACGACTGGTTTTCTCGCACGCGGCCGATATCGACTAACGCCGGACACATCTTATATTGAGTGAGTTAACCGCTTGTCAGATTCTTGGCACGATAAAGAGTCTGCGCGCACCCGCATGCCGATTGAAACACGAGCGTGCGACTACCAGAGCAAGTCAGGACCCGCTACTTGAAAACCCATGATGTTCTCAACCAGACACCGCCGATGAGCGGCCTTAACGCCTACCTCGGCGATCCCTTGCTGATGCAGATCACCAAGCGTTTCCCGCAGGAGGTGCGCAAGGAACTGGAACAGAACGGGCGCTTCGTACTTTCAAGCGATGCGCAGGATTTGGCGAGGCTGGCGAATGCGGAAACGCCGAAGCTGCGCACCCATGACCGTCAGGGCCGGCGCATCGACGTTGTCGATTACCATCCTGCCTATCATGCCTTGATGCGCCGGTCGGTGTCGCAGGGCCTGCATTCCTCGATATGGGAAGACGGAAAGACGGAATCAGGCGTACGCCATCAAGCGCGCGCCTCGCGCTTCTACCTTACCGCCCAACTCGAGTGTGGCCATCTATGTCCGCTGACAATGACGAGCGCTTCGCTCGCGGCCCTGATGGCATCGCCCACGCTCTATCGCGAGTGGTCGCCGCTGATCCTGCCGCGCAAATATGATTCCAGCAACAAATCGCCGGCAAAGAAGGCCGGTCTCACTCTCGGTATGGGGATGACCGAGAAGCAGGGCGGCACCGACGTTCAGGCCAACACGACGCGCGCCGAGCCGGATGGGAGCGGCTTTTATCGGATCACCGGCCATAAATGGTTCATGTCAGCGCCGATGTCCGATGCTTTCCTCGTCCTCGCGCAGGTCCGCGAAGGGCTTTCATGTTTTCTCGTGCCGCGCATCCTTCCGGACGGAAGTTCGAACGGGTTCCGCTTTCAACGGCTGAAAGACAAGCTCGGCAATCGCTCGAATGCCTCGTCGGAAGTCGAATTCGAAAGTGCCCTTGGCCAGATGATCGGAAATCCTGGAGAGGGCGTCAAAACGATCATCGACATGGTGACGCTCACGCGGCTTGACTGCGCCGTCGCTTCGGCAGGACTGATGCGTGCCGGACTTGCGGAAGCGGTGCACCATGCGCGCCACCGCGTTGCGTTCGAGACGACGCTCATCGAGAAGCCGCTCATGCTGCGCGTGCTCGCCGATATGGCCCTCGATGTCGCGGCTGCCACGGCGCTTGCAATGCGCCTGGCGCGGGCATTCGATAATGCTGCCAAGGATCGCAGCGAAGCCGCCTTTGCCCGCGTCATGACCCCTGTGGTCAAATACTGGGTGGCAAAGATCGCCCCCGCGATGCTCTATGAGACGATGGAGTGCCTCGGCGGCAATGGTTATATCGAGGAAGGCAATCTCGCACGTTACTATCGCGAGGCCCCGGTCAATGCGATCTGGGAGGGCTCGGGCAATGTCATGGCACTGGATGTTGTTCGCGTTCTAAAACGGGGTCCGCAGCTTTTCGATGAAGTGCTGAACTGGATAGGGGCCCAACTCGGACGGGGCGGGCAGGGCACGGTCGAAGTTCTGCGCGCAGCCATGCGCGTCACCGAGAACGATGAAGGTGCGGCCCGAATTCTGACCGAGCAGCTTGCACTGGCGGCGGCCGGTGCGGAACTGCGCTATCTTCATTCGGAAGATATAGCTGACGCCTTTATCGAAACGCGGCTCGGCGGCCAGTGGCGCACGACTTATGGCATGCTCGACGCGCGCCACAACGCCAAGAACATCGTGAATTCGCTTTATCCGGGCGCGGCCTGATTCTCAGGGCGCCGTCGCAGAACTTTTGCCCAGGCAGTGCACGCACCGCGCAGCACCTTCTTGTCAAAAAAATCGGAATGTGGCGCACAAAAATACATCCCGAGCGCGCAGGGGGCTCGCTAATAGCTTCAATTTGAATTAAATTTTTGTAAATTAACCTTAACAAACGGTTTACATTGCGGTTCACTTCTTAAACGATAACACTGTCGTTCGAAATTGCACTGCAAATTCGTGGGGTTAAGATAAAGTGATTATGAGCTTCCCTTGGAGGAGTTACTGAATGCGCAGCTTCCTGATTTTCTGGGCGGGACCGCTGAGTTTCCTTTGGGGATGGTATTTTCTGTCGTATTACAATCTCAGCATGGGCATGTATTTTTTCAGCCGTGAGATGCATGACCTGGTATTTCAGATTTACGGGGAGGCGCTTGGCATAGCGCCGGAAAGCATTCCACCCCTGGTTGCGCGTGCTTGTATCATCGATACCGGCCTGGTCCTTGGCCTCATCGCCTTCCGCCGTCGACGCAAGATCATTGCCTGGGTAAAGGAGTGGCGCGCAGCGCGGGCTGGCTACGGGAAGGAACTTCCGTCAATATCGGTTTCCTGACGCAGCGCCCGCAGGCGGTCCAAAGCGCCCTGCAAGATAAAGGATGCAGCGGCTGAATCGATGCGGTCGGCCCGCTTCTGGCGCGATACATCCATTCCGATCAAAACGCGCTCGGCCGCAACCGTGGACAGACGCTCGTCCCAATAGACAAATGGCAGTTCCGTCAGCTTTTCCATATTGCGCACGAAGGCGCGGGTCGCCTGCGCCCGCGGTCCCTCGCTGCCGTCCATGTTTACCGGCAGCCCGATGATAATAGCGCCGACATTGTCGGCATTGAGCGCTTTCAGCAAATCGTGAGCATCGTGCGTGAACTTGCTGCGTCTCAGTACAGGGCGCGGATTGGCAAACGAGAAACCGCGATCTGATATCGCGATGCCGATCGTCTTGGTCCCAAGGTCAAGACCGGCGAGCGTCTTGCCCTCCGCCACGCGCGTCTCAAGTTCTTCAATTGCCAATACCGTCAATTTGATTGCTTCCTGCACTTGCAATGCGGATCGATCGATCGCTTTAATCCGGCACACCTGACACATACCGCTTCTACGGCAGCGTGGCGAGCATCCAGTGAATGAAGGGATAAAGACATGAAAATTACCTGGCTTGGCCATTCGGCTTTCCGGCTCGAAACCGCAAAGAACACGATTCTGATCGATCCATTCCTGAACGGGAACCCCGGCGCCAAGGGCGTGGACATCAAGGAAGCGACCAAGGGCGTCGACCACATCATCCTGACGCATGGCCATGGCGATCACGTGGGCGACACGATCGCGCTGGCCAAGGCAACCGGTGCACTCGTCACTGGCAACGCCGACCTTGTGTCCTGGCTCTCTTCAAAAGGCGTTGCCCGGGTCGATCCTACCAATACGGGCGGTACCGTTTCCTATGACGGCTTTACGGTCACTTATGTCAACGCATTGCATTCATCGGCGCAGTTGACCGAAGACGGCGTGTCGCACTCCCTCGGCAGCGCGAACGGCGTGGTGCTGCATTTCGATGCCGACCCGACGCTTTATCACATGGGCGATACCGATATTTTCTCGGACATGGCGCTGATCAACGAACTGCACAATCCGCAGATCGGAATTCTGCCGGTTGGCGACCGTTTCACCATGGGTGGTGCGGTTGCGGCCCTTGCAGCGCGGCGCTATTTCAAGTTCGAACAGGCTATTCCCTGTCATTACGGCTCGTTTCCGATAATCGACCAGACCCCGGAGAAATTCGTGGCCGGAATGGAAGGTGGAGAAACCAAAGTCGTTGTTCCGACAACAAATCAGCAATTTACCATTTGAATTGAAGTTGCTAGATCAACGCTGGCTCGTATCGAGGCCTGGAGAAAAGACGTGCGCAGACTGCTTGTTGCTTCCCTCTTGATGACATCGGCATGGCCGGCATTCGCTCAAACCGTCGATGCGGATGGCGCAAAGGCAATCGCCGATACGTTGTCAAAATATCTCGGCAAGTCCGCGATCGAAAACAAGATCGTGAACGTTGCGCCAGAGGGGGATAGCTACCGTGTCACCTTGAGCACGGCAGAGCTTCTCAAGGCAATTCCCGGTGGCGGCGGCTATATGGAGGGTGATTTCGGCAACTATGCTCTGCTCGCCCGGCCACTGGCGGATGGCACATGGAACATATCTGCTGCAACCCTTCCTGCCGGTTCGATCAAGATGACAACGCCCACTGGACCGGAGGCGCTGCAATGGTCGTTCGAGAATGCTGCATTGAGCGGTGTTTTTGATCCGAAACTCGGCACGTTCAGCAAGTCCGATTTCTCCTACGACTCGTTCAAGATGACGTCGACCGGTGCGGTCCAGGACATAGAAGCAAGTGCAGGTCCCGCGAAAGGCCAATCGACCGGGATGGCAAATCCTGCCGGTGGTGTCGATGTCAGCAATACTCAGACGGCGAGCAACTTCGTCGAATCGATCTTGATGAAATCTCCGCCTGCGCCAGCATCAGATGATGGCGCTGCTGCAACGGCGCCGGAGCCGGCCGCTCCCGAAAAGCCGTTGAAGGCGGTTGTGAGGAGCGGGGATGTGTCGTTCTCGGCGGATGCCAAGGGCGCGCGCAATCTCGAAATTCTGGACCTATGGGCATTCTTCGTGGCCCATTCCGACGTGAAGACGCTGACCGACCCGCAGCAGGCGGAACTCAAGGGCAAGCTCCTTGCAGCACTACCGCTCTGGGAGAAGTTGGCCGGGTCGTATCGGTTCGGTGGGCTCGATATCGATACGCCGCTCGGCAAGTTCACAGCGATGACTATCGCTCAGGAGATGGATTTCGACGGTATCAGCAAGGACGGTGGCTATCACTTTGCACTTCGAACCAACGGCCTCACCTATCCGGCCTTGCCTATACCGGATTGGGGCCTGCCGTTCCTGCCAACCGATGTCGAACTCGCCTTTGGTGCGGAAAGCATTGATCTGGACACGCTGGTAAAGGCCGCTGTTGCGGATATGGATCTGCGCCGTGACGAGCCGTTTTCGGATGCATTTCAATCAAATGCCGCTGCGGCCTTTGTGACCAACCCGCCCAAGGTGGTTATCGACAAGAGCACGGTTCGGACGGCCGAAAGTGAAATCACCGTTGAGGGGGAAGTCTCCTTTGCCGGCATGAAGCCGACGAGCCGCACCACCTGGGAAATGGCCGGATTCGATGCCGCGCTCGATCGGCTGAACAAGGCGGCCGAGCATGAGCCCGAGGTCAAGAATTACGTCGTCTTTGCCAAGCTTGCGAAGGATTTCG
The DNA here is from genome assembly GCF_056399405.1 of Phyllobacterium sp. 01N428. Taxonomy (NCBI): domain Bacteria; kingdom Pseudomonadati; phylum Pseudomonadota; class Alphaproteobacteria; order Hyphomicrobiales; family Phyllobacteriaceae; genus Phyllobacterium; species Phyllobacterium sp. 01N428. The sequence continues at coordinate 126,551 of NZ_JBFTRH010000003.1, read as the reverse complement.
GCACGCAACTGCCGAACGGGCATATCCAGTGGATCGTCGATCAACAGGCGGATGGGTCGGTCAGCGTCAACGGCAATGCGGTCAAGGGACCCGATCCGGTCGCAACACCCGACGATGATGACGCGCTCGATGGAACGATGCTCGATGACAATATTATCGATCCGGATGCCGGGAGCGATAGCGATAACGCGGATGCTCCGAAGCAATAGGCCCGTTTCACTGCGTCTTGTCCGTTGCGCTCGGGCGCGACGGACACTATAGCTCTGGAAGAAAAACCCGAACTTTAGGAAGTCCCATGTCTGTCGACGTATCCACCGTCAAGCGCGTCGCGCATCTCGCCCGGATTGCCGTGAGCGAAGCCGATGTCGAGCGCATGACCGGCCAGCTGAACGCCATTCTCGGCTTCGTGGAACAACTTGATGAGGTTAACGTCGACGGCGTCGAGCCGATGACGTCGGTAACGCCCATCGCGATGAAGAAGCGTCGCGACGAGGTCGATGATGGTGGCAAGGCTGCCGATATCGTCGCCAACGCGCCGATCCACGAGGAAAATTTCTTCGTCGTTCCGAAGGTCGTGGAGTAAGACCAATGGCCATCTCCATAGCCATCGAAACTCCATTGCAGGATGATGTAAGGTCGCTTGTTGCCGATCTTAATGCGCATCTGTTGCCACTTTCTCCGGTCGAGTTTCAGTTCAAGATGACCGTCGAGGAAATGGCGGGCGCCGATACGACCGTTTTCGTCGCGCGCGATGAATCGGGCTTTGCCATCGGGTGCGGCGCGCTTAAAGAGCATGCAGACGGGCTTGGTGAGATCAAGCGCATGTTTACACGGCCAACCGTTCGCGGCCAGCGCGTGGGATCGGCTTTGCTCGAGGCGATTACGGCCGTTGCGGTGGAAAGGGGCGTCACGCACCTCGTGCTTGAGACCGGCGTCGGGCCGGGCTTCGACGCGGCGTGGCGGCTCTACCAGCGCGCGGGGTTCACCCGTTGCGGCGTCGTGCTCGACTATCCGGATTCCGAACACAGTGCATTTTACGAGAAGCGGCTGGCGCTGACGCCGGCCCAATAGACAGGACCAGTCTCTGATATGACCGATTTGACCGCTCTCACCATTGCCGAGGCGCGCGACCAGTTGAAGGCGAAGGCGATCACCGCCACGGAACTCACTGGCGCCTATATTCAGGCGATCGAGAACGCGAACGATGCCCTGAACATCTATGTCGCTCAGACGCCGGAAAAGGCGCTGGAAATGGCCAAGGCATCGGACGCGCGGCTCGCAGCCGGGCAGGCTGGGGCGCTTGAAGGCATTCCGCTCGGCATCAAGGACCTGTTCGGCACGGAAGGCGTGCACACCCAGGCAGGCTCGCACATTCTCGACGGCTTCAAGCCGCATTATGAATCAACCGTCACGGCGAATCTCTGGGCTGACGGCGCCGTCATGCTCGGCAAGCTTAACATGGACGAGTTCGCCATGGGCTCGTCGAACGAGACCTCCTATTACGGCCCAGTAAAGAACCCGTGGCGCGCCAATGGCTCCAATCTGGACCTCGTGCCCGGTGGATCGTCCGGCGGTTCGGCTGCTGCCGTTGCGGCTCACCTCTGCGCCGGCGCCACGGCGACCGACACTGGCGGTTCCATCCGCCAGCCTGCGGCCTTTACCGGCACCGTCGGCATCAAGCCGACCTATGGCCGCTGCTCGCGCTGGGGCATCGTTGCCTTCGCCTCGTCGCTGGACCAGGCCGGGCCGATCGCACGGGACGTGCGCGACGCTGCGATTCTGCTGAAGTCCATGGCTTCGGTCGATCCGAAGGACACGACTTCGGTCGATATCGCGGTTCCGGACTACGAAGCCGCCATCGGCAAGCCGCTCGCCGGCATCAAGATCGGCATTCCAAAGGAATACCGTGTCGATGGCATGCCGGAGGAGATCGAGAAGCTCTGGCAGCAGGGTATTGCCTGGCTGAAGGATGCGGGCGCTTCGATCGTGGACATATCCTTGCCGCACACGAAATATGCGCTCCCGGCCTACTACATCGTTGCGCCGGCGGAGGCATCGTCGAACCTCGCCCGTTATGACGGCGTACGCTACGGCCTGCGCGTGCCGGGCAAGGATATCGTCGATATGTATGAGAAGACGCGCGCCACCGGCTTCGGCGAAGAGGTGAAGCGCCGCGTGATGATTGGCACCTACGTGCTGTCGGCCGGCTATTACGACGCCTATTACCTGAAGGCGCAGAAGGTGCGCACGCTGATCAAGAAGGATTTCGAGGATGCCTTCCATGCGGGCGTCCATGCGATCCTGACGCCGGCAACGCCATCGGCTGCATTTGGCATCGCCGATCAGGACATGGCGGCCGATCCGGTGAAAATGTACCTCAACGACATCTTCACTGTCACCGTGAACATGGCCGGCCTGCCGGGCATCGCCATACCCGCGGGTCTCGATGCCAAGGGTCTGCCGCTTGGATTGCAGCTCATTGGGCGGCCGTTCGATGAGGAAACGCTGTTTCAGGCGGGATACGTCATCGAGCAGGCAGCCGGAAAATTCACCGCTCCGAAATGGTGGTAGTCAGGCGCGCAACAGAAGCCGACATCGCGGCAATTGCCGCGGTCGGCTCCCGCGCCTGGGCATCCAACATCTTCTCGTTTGAGCCTGAATTGCCGGGCATGCGTTCGCATGTCGAACGGGCGTTTCAGTCCTTTGCCGAAAGTTCCTATCAGCACGTGACGGTTGCCGAAGTCGATGCAACCATCGTCGGATGGGGTGCTCGCGAAAAGGATAATGACTATATTTCCGACCTTTGGGTCGAACCCGCAGTTCAGGGGCAGGGCATTGGCTCGCAACTCTTGCGGGTTCTCAAGATGGCGATAGCAGATGCTGGATATGCGAAAGCCCGCATCAGCACGCATGCCCGCAATTCGGGCGCCATTCGGCTTTACCGGCGCGAAGGTTTCGCGATCATCGAACGGGGCCTTGAATGGTCGACCAGCCTTGAGCGTGAAATCGAAAAGGTGCACATGCTGGCGGAGCTTGGCTGATGTTCTTCGCCGCCTCGAAAATCTTCTGGTTCTTTGCGCAGCCGCTCAACTTCTCGATCCTGCTGGCGGGACTGGCGTTCCTGGCAATTCTCTTGTCTCGCAGGCGCCTTGCACTGGCAGCGGCTGGCCTTTCGTTTCTTATTCTCGGTATCGGCGCCTGGACATCGGTCGGCGCACTGATGATGCATCCGCTTGAAGACCGCTTCCAGCGCCCTGTGACCATGCCGGACAGGATCGACGGCATCATCGTCCTCGGCGGTGGCTTTGAGGCCGGAATTAATCTCGTCCGTGGTGGCTATGAGCTCAACGGCAGCGGCGATCGCTTTGTCGAGGCGGCCATTCTCGCGCGGCGCTTTCCAGAGGCGAAGGTGGTCGTCACCGGTGGTGCGGGTGACCTGATCCTCGACGGAGAAGCGGACGGCGTGACGGCGCCGCGCCTGCTGACTGCTCTTGGGGTTGCGCCGGAGCGCCTTCTGCTCGAATCCAAGTCGCGCAACACCTACGAGAATGCGGTGTTCACCAAAGCCATGGTTGACGGGAATCCCGGCGAAACCTGGCTACTGGTTACATCGGCGTTTCATATGCCCCGTTCGATGGGCCTCTTTCGCAAAGCTGGCTTCAATGTCCTGCCGTGGCCGTCCGATTACCGGACTTCGGGCAAGGAGCACCTCGGCATCGCCCAGGACAATGCCCAGGATTCGCTGCAGAACCTCTCTATGACGCTGCGCGAATGGATTGGTCTTGCTGTCTATCGGCTGACCGGACGCATCGACCAACTGGTTCCTTCGCCATGAAGGTGGATGTCCTTATCATCGGCGCCGGGGCTGCCGGCATGATGTGCGCCATTGAAGCGGGAAAACGCGGACGTTCGGTGCTGATCATCGATCACGCCGCTGCGCCCGGCGAAAAAATCCGGATATCGGGTGGCGGGCGCTGCAACTTCACCAATCTCAATGCCGCGCCGCAAAATTATATCAGCAAGAACCGCCACTTCTGCATATCGGCCCTGCGCCGGTACACGCAGCGGGATTTTATAGCACTCGTCAATCGTCACGCCATTGTCTGGCATGAAAAGACGCTGGGACAGCTGTTCTGTGATGGCTCGTCCCGGCAGATCATCGACTTGCTCGTCACGGAAATGAAGCGTGCGGGCGTGGAAATGCGTCTACGCACAACGGCAAGTTCAATCGAACTGATATCCGAGGGCTACAGTATCGACCTCGATGGGCAGAAGGTCAGGTGTGCATCGCTTGTTGTCGCTTGCGGCGGAAAATCCATTCCGAAAATGGGTGCGACTGGATTTGGCTACGATATCGCCCGCCAGTTTGGTATCACTGTTACGGAGACCCGGCCGGCGCTGGTCCCGCTGACCTTCGACGAGAAGACGCTTGCACCGATCAAGCCCCTCTCTGGCGTTTCGGTCGATGCGGTGGTTACGCATGGACGCACCAGTTTTGCCGAGGCGATGCTCTTTACGCATCGCGGCCTCAGCGGTCCGGCGATCCTGCAGATTTCGTCCTTTTGGCGGGAAGGCGATACGATCTCTGTGGCGATGCTGCCTGGCACCAAGGTCTTCGAGGCCTTGCGCGGCGCGCGCTCGCGAAATGGCAAACAAGCCCTGCAGACTGCGCTGGCGGAGCTTCTGCCGAAGCGACTTGCGCAGCTCATTGCGGAAAACAGCAAGATCGATACGCACCTTGCCGACCTTTCGGACAAGCAACTCCTGGCCGTCGAAAAGGCCGTGAACGATTGGCAGGTCAAGCCGGCCGGCTCGGAAGGCTATCGCACGGCGGAGGTCACGCTCGGGGGCGTCGACACAGACCATCTCGACCAGAAAACGATGGAGGCAAAGTCGCACAGGGGACTTTATTTCATCGGTGAGGTTGTCGATGTAACCGGTTGGCTCGGCGGCTATAATTTCCAGTGGGCCTGGTCGTCAGGCTGGGCGGCGGGTCAGGTTGCATAAACCTGCATAAGCTGAAATTCTGATGATGACTATTTCGCCTGAGGGAGGCAATCATGACCATTCATGCAAGCTGCCATTGCGGCGCCATCAAATTCGAGGTCAGTGAAGTGCCGGCATCCGTAACCGCCTGCACGTGTACCTTCTGTACAAAGCGCGGGGCGCTGTGGGCCTATTACACGCCGGATCAGGTTAAGCTCTCGGTAACGCCCGAAGCGGATGCCGTTTACTCGCGCAGAGGCTTCAGCAAACACCATCATTGCCTCGTATGCGGTTGCGGCACGTTCTCGGTACTGCCGACCTGGGTCGACTTCAAGCCGGATTTCGAACATCCGCGCACCAGCGTCAATGTTCGGCTGTTCGACGATTTCGATATCGCCTCGCTGCCGGTCAAAACGGTTGACGGGAGAAATCTCTGGTAAGTCGTTGCCTCCGGTCGAGAATCCTGCTTCCCTGACCCCGGGGCGATGTTTTAGTCGAACAGGGAGGTAGGCCATGTGGATCAATCTGACTGACGTTAATGGCGACCACGTTACCGTCAATTTCTATCACGTCGTTTCATTCAATCCCTATGGTACCGGAACGCATATTGTAACGATCACGGCCGGGTTAACCTTCTTCGTCAAGGAAACCACTGACGAAATTCAGAAGAAGGTTGGAATTACCGCAAGCTGAACGGTTCCTGAACGACTTGTCTGTAACAGGCAGCATGTTGTTCTGATCGCCGTACCCCGGCGTTTCCACGCCGCCCCGACCCCGTTGGCGCAATTTTATTGCGTGGGCGGTCATTTTTGCGCAATGAACATGATCCTTATTCATCGGCGGGGAAACTATTCGCAATCTACTGGTTTTATTCAAATATAGGTCAAAATTCGATACAAAGAGTGATTTGTTAAATCGGTTTAGATCCCCTACTTATGTAGCATGCAGCGGACAAATGCGTCTGCTGAGGGAAGAGTACTCTGTTTGACGGAGTAGTTCGAAGTGGAGATGTTGCGGAATGATAACAATAACTAAAGACACATCATCATTGCCAGATACAAATGTACTGAAGATTGCAAACATTGCAAAAGCCAAGCCGACCCTGATCAAGGCGACCAAGAAATTAAGCCAGCCTGGCGAAAGCCGGACGATTTCGCAGATATTGCGCGAGTCCAGCGGCGGCTTTAGTTTCCGCCGTTAAGTTTCCTGCGCTTGCATATTTGGAAGAAGCACGATTACAGCGGAATATTATCGTGCTTCTTCCATGGATTTTCCAAATTCTTGTTGCGCAGCATGCGCAGCGCCCTTGCGACCCGCTTTCGCGTGGAATGGGGCATGATCACTTCATCGACATAACCGCGTTCCGCGGCAACGAATGGTGACAGGAACCTGTCTTCATAACGCTTCGTATGTGCTGCGATCTTCTCGGCGTCGCCGATATCCTTGCGATAGATGATCTCGACCGCGCCCTTGGCACCCATGACGGCGATCTGCGCTGAGGGCCAGGCGTAGTTGATGTCGCCGCGCAGGTGCTTCGACGCCATCACGTCATAGGCGCCGCCATAGGCCTTGCGCGTAATGATGGTGATCTTCGGGACAGTCGCCTCGGCATAGGCGAAGAGCAGCTTCGCCCCGTGCTTGATCAAGCCGCCATATTCCTGCGCGGTGCCGGGCAGGAACCCCGGCACATCGACGAACGTGACGATCGGGATATTGAAGCAGTCGCAAAAGCGCACGAACCGGGCCGCCTTACGTGAGGCATCACTGTCGAGTACGCCAGCAAGCACCATGGGCTGGTTGCCGACAATTCCAACAGTCCGGCCCTCGACGCGGCCAAAGCCGATGACGATATTCTTGGCGAAGCTTTCCTGAATCTCGAAGAAATCGGCTTCGTCGACGGTCTTTCGGATCAGTTCCTTGATGTCATAGGGCTTGTTGGCATTATCCGGGACCAGCCGGTCGAGCGAGTCGTCCGGCTCGTCGGTTGACTGGAAACATTCGATCTCGGGGAGCGTGGCCGTGTTCGAGGCTGGCAGGAAATCGATCAGCCGGCGCATTTGCAAGAGCGCTATGACATCGTTGTCGTAGGCGCCGTCGGCGATCGAGGATTTCGTCGTATGGATCGAAGCGCCGCCGAGCTGTTCGGCGGTAACGGTCTCGTTGGTAACGGTCTTCACCACATCAGGCCCGGTCACGAACATGTAGGACGTATCGCGCACCATGAAGATGAAATCGGTCATCGCCGGCGAATAAACGTCACCGCCCGCGCAGGGGCCCATGATCACCGAGATCTGGGGAATGACGCCGGACGCGAGCACATTGCGCTGGAAAATCTCGGCATAGCCGCCGAGCGCCGCGACGCCCTCCTGAATACGCGCGCCGCCCGCATCGTAAAGGCCGACCACAGGGGCGCGGGTGCGCAGCGCCATATCCTGGATTTTCTGGACCTTCTCCGCGTGAGCCTCGGAAAGCGAACCGCCGAAGACAGTGAAGTCCTTGGCAAAGACGAAGACCGTCCGGCCGTTGATGGTTCCCCAGCCGGTGACGACGCCATCACCCGCAAACTTGGTTTCTTCCATGCCGAAATCGGTCGAGCGATGCTCGACGAACATGTCGAATTCTTCGAACGACCCTTCGTCGAGAAAGATGTCGATGCGCTCGCGCGCCGTCAACTTGCCACGTTTGTGCTGCGCTTCGATCCGTGCCGCACCGCCACCCTCCCGGGCAATTTTCCTGCGGCGTTCAAGCTCGATCAGCACGTCCTTCATGGCATCCTCCTCACTTTCTTCGATCTGATATCAGGTGAGGAGGGTGCTTGGAAGCTGTTTGTATTTGCGGCACTATCGCGCCGCGGAACGCCCGGATCATGCGCTCCATTGGCCTGACGCATTGACTGCTCAGGACTTTGAAAGTGCCGGCTTACCAGACGCCGGTATTCGGCATAGAGGCCCAGGGCTCCTGCTTGGGAAGGTCGGGGCCCTTCTGAATGATTTCGATCGAGATGCCGTCGGGCGAGCGCACGAATGCCATATGCCCGTCGCGCGGCGGACGGTTGATCACGACACCCTTGTCGGCGAGCTTCTGGCAGGTCTCGTAGATATTGTCGACGACGTAGGCAAGGTGGCCGAAATTGCGCCCGCCTGCGTATTCCTCAGGGTCCCAATTATAGGTGAGTTCGAGTTCAGGCGCGCGTTCGGCGGCCGATCGTCCCTTGTCTTCCGGTGCGGCCAAAAAGATCAAGGTATAACGTCCCTTCTCGTTTTCCATGCGGCGAACTTCCTCAAGTCCGAACTTGTTGCAGTAGAAATCAAGCGATTCATCGATATCGCGGACACGGACCATGGTGTGAAGATAACGCATCTTTAGCCTCGGACTTTCTTTCAGGTGGATTGGATAGGCGCTGCAACCATACTCGTAACTTTGGTTGAGGGCCGGGGATGTTTCGTAACACTTACTATTTAGCTCGACAAATTTGTGGCGGTTCGAGCAAGGGTTGTAGATAATGCTCAACAGTTTTGCCTGTGGTTTTCAGTAAAAACAGGCAGATCATACTTGCTCTCTGGCCGCGGTCAGGTGCTATTCTTGAAGAAGAGAATCAGTGGTTTCTTGCAGGAGAGGAGGGGCTCGCTTCATGTCTGACAGACCAGTATCAGCCCGGCAATCCCAAGATAGTGAAAGTTTGAGTGACGGATTGGACCTTATCGAGGTTTCGGGCGCGATAAAGTGGTTTGATGTTGCCAAGGGCTACGGCTTCATTGTTCCCGACAATAGCGAGCTTCCAGACATACTCCTCCATGTGACCTGCCTGCGTCGCGACGGTTTCCAGACCGCGCTCGAAGGCGCCCGCGTCGTTTGCGAAGTCAAGCAGGGCGAGCGCGGCATGCAGTGCTTTCACGTCAAATCCATGGATAACTCAACCGCGGTCCACCCGACGGAATTGCCGCCGGTCCGCACGCATGTGACGGTGACGCCATCGAGCGGGCTCGAGCGCGTTCTCGTCAAGTGGTTCAACCGCACCAAGGGCTTCGGATTCCTGACCCGCGGCGAAGGAACCGAAGACATCTTCATTCACATGGAAACGCTGCGCCACTTCGGCCTGACCGAACTGCGGCCGGGGCAGGTGGTTCTGATCCGCTTCGGCCATGGCGAGAAGGGCCTGATGGCTTCCGAGATTCACCCGGATATCGGCACGCAGTTGCCTGCTTCCCACTGACGCCAGCCATGTCGCGCCCGGTATCGTTTCTCGTCAGCCTGCTCTTTCTCGTATTTGCAGTCTTTCCGGCCCTGGCCCTCGATCAGGGGCCGATGCACCTTCCAATCGACGCCAAGCCGCTGACGATCAATACGGCGCGCGGTGACGTGCCGTTTCGTGTCGAAGTTGCCGATACGGACGAGGAGCGCGAGCGCGGCCTGATGTTCCGCACGGATCTTAAGGACGACAGCGCCATGCTCTTCGTGTTCGACGAATCCCAGCTCGTTACAATGTGGATGGAAAACACGCCTTCTGCGCTCGACATGCTGTTTCTCGACGACAATGGTCGCATCTCGGCAATCCGCGAACATGCGGTGCCTTTTTCGCGCGACATCATATCTTCGGGCGGCCCGGTTCGCTTCGTTGTCGAGGTGAAGGCCGGCACCGTAAAGCGGCTCGGCTTGACAATTGGGGACAAGGTGCGGCATCCCGCTATTAATGCCACAGGTCACTGACGGACCCAGCCGATGCAATTCTTCGAAAATGACGGACTGAAGCTCGCTTTTCTGGACGAGGGCGAGGGTGAACCGATCCTGCTTATTCACGGCTTTGCTTCATCCTCCTTCTACAATTGGGTGCAGCCCGGCTGGATCCAGACCCTGACCGCAGCGGGCTACCGGGCAATTGCCATCGACAATCGCGGCCACGGCGATTCCGACAAGCCGCACGACCGATCGCTTTATACACCCACCCTGATGGCAGGCGACGCCGCCGCGCTGCTCGACCATCTCGATATTCCGCAAGCCCATGTCATGGGCTATTCGATGGGCGCGCGCATCAGCGCCTTTCTGGCGCTCAATCATCCGGAACGCGTCCATGACCTGATCTTCGGGGGACTTGGCATTGGCATGGTCGAGGGTGCGGGCGACTGGTCGCCCATTGCGGAAGCACTTTTGGCCGACGATCCAGATTCAGTCAGCCATCCGCGCGGCAAAATGTTCCGCATGTTCGCCGACAAGACCAAGAGCGACAAGGTCGCGCTGGCTGCCTGCGTGATCACCTCCAAGGAGGAAATCAGCGAAGCGAACATGGCGCGGATAACGCAGCCGACGCTCGTGGGTGTCGGGACCAAGGATGATATCGGCGGGGACCCGCATCGCCTCGCGGCGCTCATGCCCCGGGGCGAAGCCATCGATATACCGAACCGCGACCATATGCTCGCTGTCGGCGACAAGGTCTTCAAGCAGGCGGTTGTCGAATTTCTCAAACGGAATCCTCTGTAATCTCCCGGGCTGCAAACCGGAACCCTCAGGATCACTGATCGTTTCTTGCGAGAGCGCCCCGTATGGAGTATGGGAACGCCATCATTTTGAGGATTGTCGGTTCAGTCAAATCGATCAAGGCTTCAATTTTTCTTGGCCGCCGGGTCTGGAAATTGGCGTGTCAAGGAAACACTTTTGCCTTATGCTTCACGAACGAGCATAAAAATTGGCCGAATGCTGGAGTTAGGAAATGCCATCAAGCAGTCCGATAAAGATGACCGGTTCAGTACAGCAGATGGACCCGATCTGGCATGCAATCCGGGCGGAAGCGGAAGAGACCGTCCGTAACGAGCCGCTGCTTTCCACCTTCCTCTATTCGACGATCTTAAACCACCAGTCGCTCGAAGAAGCGGTTATCCACCGTATATCGCAGCGCCTCGACCATCCCGATATGGAATCGGAGCTGTTGCGCCAGACCTTCACCGCCATGTTCGAAGCCAATCCGGCGTGGTCGCAAGTGCTGCGCGTCGATATCCAGGCCGTCTATGACCGTGACCCTGCTTGCACGCGCTTCATCGAGCCTGTGCTCTATTTCAAGGGCTTCCAGGCCATTCAGACGCACCGCCTCGCCCATTGGCTGTGGAAGGAAGGGCGCATCGATTTTGCCCTTTATCTGCAAAGCCGCTCGTCATCGGTGTTCCAGACCGATATTCATCCGATGGTGCCGATGGGCCAGGGCGTGTTCTTCGATCATGCAACCGGCATTGTCGTCGGCATGACGGCCGTGATCGAGGACAATGTCTCCATCCTGCAGAACGTCACGCTCGGCGGTACGGGCAAGGAGTCGGGCGACCGCCATCCGAAGATCCGCAACGGCGTGCTGATCGGCGCCGGCGCCAAGATTCTCGGCAATATCGAGATTGGTCACTGCTCAAAGGTTGCCGCGGGTTCCGTGGTTCTGAAGCCAGTTCCGCACAATGTCACCGTCGCAGGTGTACCCGCACGCGTTGTCGGCGAGACCGGTTGCGCCGAGCCTTCACGCGCCATGGACCAACTCATTACCAACTTCGACTAGGCGGAAACACAGGTCTCCACGCGGCACGTGGCAGCAATCAGTCCTTTACACGGCTGACTTCTGCGTGCCAAAAGCGCTCAAGCAAATACGACAGGAGACCCCAGTGAAACCCGAAGAACTGAAAAAACTCGACAGCTATTTCAAGCGCACGTTCCGGAACATGGACCTCACTGTCAAGGCACGCCCGCGCAAGGACGATTCCGCCGAGCTTTACATCGGTGAAGAATTTCTCGGCCTCATTTACAAGGATGAGGACGAAGGCGAGCTCTCCTACAATTTCTCCATGGCAATTCTGGAGATGGATCTCTGATCCATCCAACGTTCGGTAAGGAGCATCCATGCCGATATTCAACCTGGATGGACACGAACCTCAGTTCGAGCGTCGGAGTTCGAACTGGATCGCGCCGGATGCCACGATCATCGGCAAGGTGTTTCTCGGCGAGGACGCTAGCATCTGGTTCGGCGTGGTTTTGCGCGGCGACAACGAACTCATCCACGTCGGGCGCCGTTCCAATGTTCAGGAACACGTCGTCATGCACACCGACATGGGCTTTCCCCTGACGATCGGCGAGGGCTGCACGATCGGGCATCGCGCCATGCTCCATGGCTGCACCATCGGCGACAATTCGCTGATAGGCATCGGAGCGATCATCCTGAATGGTGCGAAGATTGGCAAGAATTCACTCGTCGGCGCTGGCGCTCTTGTTACCGAACGCAAGGAATTTCCCGATAATTCGCTGATTGTGGGTTCGCCCGCCAAAGTGATCCGCACTCTGGACGATTCGGCGATAGAAAGTTTAAGGCTGTCGGCCCTTCACTATGTGGAAAACGGCAAGCGCTTCATGCGCGGCATGGAGATCGCCTGACACAAGAAGACCGGCTCCGCTGAAGGAGCCGGCGTTCTGCGTCGAGGTGTTGGTTATTGCTCGATGCTGCCGACGAGTACCTGTCGGTCGTCGTTGATCGAAACCCATGCGCCGGTATTGTTCGTGGCCTGGCGCTTCAGGTAGTCATAGCTCGTTTCACTCCAGGCCTTGATGCGCGGCTCCAAATTGTCGAGGACATAGTCGCCGCGATCGGTGCGGACCGTCAGTACCGCATGGCCTTCGCCGTTCATCTGCCGCACGACGGTGATGAGGAGATCGCTCAGCGGGACGCCAGCCTCATTGATGAGCTTGCGTTTCAAAAGAACGTAGTCCTCGCAATCGCCCTTGGTTGTCGGATAGGACCAGACCTCGGCCTTTCCCCACATATCCATGTCCGTTGCAGGTTCGATCTTGGCGTTGACGCTGCTGTTGACCTGCACGAGCAGGGCCCATGTCTTCGACGTCAGCGCAACGGGCTGCTGATTGCTGCTCTTGATGTTGCACTCATTCTTGTAGGTCTGGCAAAATTCGTAATGCCCGATCGGCTGCGATGTGCGCGAGCCGGTCTTCATGAACGGCGCATTGGAACTGACTGGATCCGCACTAGCTGCCAGGCAGGAAGCCAACAGCGCTACTCCAACCAAGATTGTCTTTTTTATCATACCGTCGTCTCCCCGGTTGAGACGACAATGACAGAGAGAGTTTGATCGACCGGAAATGCATGTGAGTAAATATGAATCAAATCGGTAGCAAAAAATAAACGAATTTGACTATAACCATGTATTAAGTTTTATTATTGTTTTATTTAAGGTAGATTATAAATGAAATTTTGAAAGTATAATAGAATTAAACATCGGTTATTGTGAGAAGAGCGTGATTGAAAATCGATTAATGTGTTCGGGAAAGGGCGCGGGCCAGCGCCGTGAACAGGCCGCAATCTCGCCAATAATGTTCACCGATGATGAACCATATCGGTAGAATTGTTCGCAGGGCAGGTCGAGATGGCGGTTGTGCATACGCGGAATGCCGCGCTCCATTAGCCGTCAGATTGAGGAAATGAACTCAGTGCTCGAGGGCCAAGCCAATGGTATCACGGCTCTGCACCGTGGCAAATTCGATGGCGATGCCTTCTTCGAAATGCCGGACGACCCGGCCACGCATCGTCCCGAGCACGACTTCGCTGTTGAGGGCAGGGCGTATGCGAATTTCCACGGCAGCGCCGGAGATCGAGAGATCGATGATGCGACAGGGGTACTGGCGCCCGTCGGCCATAGAAAGCGTGCTGATCGGATTGCGCGGCGCAACACGCTGGTGGCGGCGGTCTTCCGGCATGTCGAGTTCATGCTTGTTGGTAAGCCAGGTCAACTGCGCCGCGATTTTGTTCTTCTTGCGGTCGGACGCCACAAGGGAGATCAGAAACCCGCCACGCACCGCGCGCTCGACCGTACCTTCAATCCGGCCGATGTGATCGATGTAGGCGATGACGCGCTCGCCATTATGCGCCATGACATCCGTGGTGAGGATGGCATTGCCGGGTGACATTTCCTCGATCTGGCAGGCGTGCTCGGTCCGGTCTTCGAGCATGAAGCGGCCATAAAGCTGCACCTTCACACTGAAGAATTTGCCCGTGGCGGCAGGGCTATGGCTCGGAACGTCACGGTGGAGTTGCATAAAGGTGTCCAGATAGCGGAATCTAGGAGGTGGGTGGTGCTCATAGACTAGGACACAAGTCTTAATGCCAAGGTAACAACAACTGGTGGTTGCTCATAAATTGCTAACCTCGCCCATTAACGGAGCGAACCGCGGAAGTAGAATTGCTACGACTTGATCCTGCCGCCTTCGATGACGCGCAGATGCCCGACCTTTCGACTAACCAGTGTCCGCGAGGCGGAAGGCGGGACAGCTGCCTCCGGCGCTATGCCCAAATCAGTCTCGTGCCGGGTTTGGCGCGGGTCCACAAGGGAGACCGTTTGGATGTGATTTTCAACTATTGCATCGGATTCAAGCCAGAATGGCCGACCGACAACCGTAATTATTCCCATGAGATGACGTTCGTTTGCCTCGCTGGCGAGCGGCAGAAGGACGAACTTGAACAAGGTCTTGCGGCCGCGTGCGCTGCGGCCCTCGCAGTCGATCTGAACCGCCGTCTTGCTGGTCATGCAATTCTTGACGAGGCGCAGGATGCTGTTGCGATCTTTGGGCTGCCATAGTGACGCAAAGGGCTGGCGGCCGAGTTCCTTGCCGTAGATCGCACAAATGCGGGTGCCGGCCAGCCGAAAACGGGGTTCGCCCGAACCACTCGACTGCAGTATGAACGTGTCTGGAAGCCGCGCGCCGAGGGCAGCCGGTACAATTTCCCGTCGCTCAGGAGCCGCGCGCGGTCCGCGCAGCCTGTCCCAATAGGCGAAAAGCCTGCCAATATCGTCGTGCCGCATGAGATCGATTTTTCCAGACGCCGAAGCGATTCTGCTTCTGTCCGCCCGACTCTGACAGGCGCCCGTGAAAGGTGCTACCTGGGAAGTGGCAAGGTCCACCGCGGCCGGCAATTAACGTTAACAATTGGTTTCGATTGAGCGCTGGCCCTGTCTGTGAGACAAAGACCCCATTGGAGATTGCAGATACGAATGCTCATGTAACTACGGCCGCTCGCTTCCAGCTGAGCGGCCTTTTCTTTTGGTGCTCGCCTTGGCGATGCGCTGTGAACCGGATAGCTTGCCCCGGCAACAATAACGAGGCGGTGCATGAGCGAGCGAGGATACATCCGAAAAAACACCAGCGGACGCGAGCCCGTTTTCAATATTCCTGGCATCATTCTCGCGATCATGGGCTTGTGCGCGCTCGTCTATATCGCCGAGGCATATGTCCTTGATGAGCAGCAGGCCGACAGTCTGCTGCTGAATTTTGCCTTCATTCCCGCGCGCTTCTCGCAATATGGCGGGTTCTATTTTCCCTCGGCCTGGCTGACGATGGTCACCTATTCGTTCATGCATGGCAGCTTCGCCCATATTGCGCTCAACATGATCTGGCTTGCCGCATTCGGCTCGCCGTTGGCCGCCCGCATAGGGCCCTTGCGCACAACATTGTTCTGGATTGCCACGGCCGTTGCGGCCGTCCTGACCAATTTTGCCGTCTATCCCGACAGCATGACGCCGCTCGTCGGTGCTTCAGGTGCGGTTTCGGGAATGATGGGCGCGGCGGCCCGCTTCGGTTTCCGCCGTTCGGACTCACGCAATTCCGCAGCATTCGTCGGCGATATCCTGCCCATCAGCGTCGCCCTGCGCATGCGCTCGGTCATTGTGTTCCTGGGCGTCTGGTTCGTTACGAACATAGTCACGGGCCTGCTTTCCGTCGGGGTGGATAATTCCGCGACAATCGCATGGGAAGCTCATATTGGCGGCTTTGTGGTGGGTTTTTTCGGCATATCCCTGTTTGACAAGCCTGATCGTGGTCGTACGGACGTAGATCTGTTGGTATAATTGCTCAGTAGTTGCAATAAGCGCGACTTACGCGCACGATGAACCTAGACCATCGGATGTAATTGGGGGATTTTCGGCGGTCGAATGTCGATTGTGCAAGGAGGATGTACATGACAGTCAAAATGATACTCGAACGCAAGGGTTACGACGTCTTCAACACGAATCCGGAGACCACCCTCGGTGAAGCGGTCGCCATGCTTGCCCAACACAAGATTGGTGCGATTGTCGTCTGCAATGACAAGAGAGCGATCAAAGGCATTCTTTCCGAGCGCGACGTGGTGCGGGCCATTGCCGCGGAAGGCGCCGACGCACTGGCGAAGCCCATTTCGGAGATCATGACCGTCAAGGTCAGCGTGTGCAGCGAACGCCACACGGTCAATCAGGTCATGGAGATGATGACACGCGGACGCTTCCGCCACCTTCCGGTCGAGAAAGACGGGCAGTTGCACGGGCTTGTGTCGATTGGTGACGTCGTGAAGCTTCGTATCGAAGAGGTCGAGCGCGAATCTGAAGAGATCCGCAGCTACATCGCAACGGCTTGATAAGGCTCAGAACACCAGCTTCTGCATGCGCTCGAGTTCACCGAGGCGCGCCATGGTCTCTTCATAGCCGAGTTTGATCGCTTCGTCAGCGCGATGAAACTCGGCGAGGCCGACATGGCCGATTTTCGGCAGGAGCGCGATATCAGGTGGATCGCCCGCCATACGCGCCCGCGAGATGCGGTCCTGGATGATGTTGAATGCCTCCATCATCACGCCGGTAATTCCGAGCCTCTTGGACGCGGGACGGCTTGCTGCGATTTCGCCGTCGCCCCGTGGCGAGATAGGACCCTCTGCCGCGTGCTTGATGACGGCAGCGCGTCCGAATTGATCGTAGTGCAGGTTGACCGCGACGACGAGCGGTTGCTCATGCGCGCGGCACACCGACACCGGCACCGGATTGACCAATGCGCCATCAACCAGGGTGCGGCCATTGCAATCCACCGGCTCGAACACGCCGGGTAGTGCATAGGAGGCGCGCATCGCCGTAATCAGACTACCGCGTGTCAGCCAGATTTCGTGGCCTGTGTTGATTTCGGTACAGACGGCGATGAAGGGCTTGCTGAGTTCTTCGATCGAAAGCTCTTCGAGGTGGTCGCGCAGCCGCCTGTCGAGTTTCATGCCGCCGAACAGGCCATTGCCCCGGAACCGCAGGTCGAGCAGGCTGAAAATGCCGCGCTTGGTCAAGCTGCGGGCAAAATCCTCGAGCTGGTCGAGCTTGCCGGCGAGATAGCAGCCACCGACGAGAGCGCCGATCGAGGTTCCGGCGATCATGGAAATCTCGATGCCGGCCTCGTCGAGCGCACGAAGTACACCGATATGCGCCCAGCCGCGCGCCGCGCCGCCGCCCAGCGCCAAGGCAATGGGTGTCTTCCGCTCTCGCGGCTTCTCTGGTGCGATCAACTGCACGCCCGGGCTATCACTGATGCCGATTGATTCTGCTGCGCGCAACCGGCGCGATGCCCATTCGAGCATGGCACACACTCCTGACGTCGTACTGGCTCATTATCCCTCTGCATTGGTATCCAAAGGATAAATATTGCGGAATTGTGACCCCTTAGCCAACCAAGGAAATAGGATTACAAAGATCGATAATGGCGGTTACGAGGCATAGAGGATATCGCGGCCATATTGGCCCTATGGCTAAGTAAGCTCTACTTTGTCTCTAACTGCATTACCAATGCGGATGTTCCATTTGCGCTCACCACCTGACGATAGAAGCAGGAACGGCGACCCGTATGGCATGTCGGGCCATCGCCGGCGACCTGAACCTTGAGCCAAAGTGCGTCCTGGTCGCAGTCGGTGTGCATCTCGACGACGGTCTGCAGATTTCCCGACGTTTCGCCCTTTTTCCAGAGCGTGCCGCGTGAACGCGACCAATAATGGGCAATGCCTGTCTCGAGGGTAAGGCGCAACGCCTCAGCATTCATATGCGCAACCATCAACAGCTGGCCATCGCCTATATCGGTAACGATGGCGGTGATCAGCCCGGACGCATCGAAGCGCGGCGCGAACGCCGCGCCCTCTTCGTTCTGATGTTTGTCAGCGAGCGGTTCCGAGAAGTCACTCATAAACGTGTTCGGACTATCGGCCTTTGACGAGTGTCATGAACCGGACTTGTTCATTGACATCGGACTTGTAGGTGCCGGTGAAGGTTGTTGTGGTCGTCGTCGAACCGGACTTGCGGATTCCGCGCATCGACATGCACATGTGTTCAGCTTCGATCATGACGGCAACGCCACGCGGCTGCAGCGAATTCTGGATGGCATTGGCGATCTGCGCGGTCATGCTCTCCTGCGTCTGCAGGCGATGTGCATAAATATCAACGACGCGCGCGATCTTGGAAAGGCCAACGACCTTCTCACCATCGGGCAGGTAGGCAACGTGGGCCTTGCCGACGATCGGTACCATATGATGCTCGCAATGCGAGAAGAACGGGATGTCCTGAATGAGAACAATATCCTCGTAGCCGGCGATTTCCTCGAACGTGCGGCCGAGGACCTCGGCCGGATCCTGTCCATAACCGGAAAACAGTTCCTTGTAGGATTTGGCGACACGTTCCGGCGTGTCGAGCAATCCTTCGCGGTCGGGATTGTCGCCGGCCCACAGCAGCAGCGTACGCACTGCGTCTTCAGCTTCCTGTTGAGTGGGGCGTTTCGAATTGTCCTGCTTGGCCGTTGCCGACTGCAAGTTCTTAATTACCGCATCCATCGCGATCTCCCGTAGCCGCCCTCAAAGGAGCGACGAGTTAAACGGCAATACACGATAGTCGTTCTGGCGAACGGACGGTGTATTGAAGCTAGCATTGACGGATTTGCCAACGCCACCAGCATGTTATCGAAAGAGAGAATTTAATCTATTCGACTTTGTGCTGGCCTACTCACATACTATATAGAGATCGAGTATGGAATTCATAGGGTAAAACGATACGGATTGACGCAATTGCGATGAACACTGTGTCGAGGACAGGCATCCATCATGATCAATGACGTTTATAACGGGCGGATTCTAGAATTCGCCGGGAATATTCAACGGGTTGGCCGCCTTGCAGATCCCGATGCCACCGCGACGGCACATTCGAAACTGTGTGGCTCGACGGTTATCGTTGATTTGAAGATGAAGGATGGCGTTGTCTCCGATTTTGCCCATGACGTTCGCGCCTGCGCCTTGGGCCAGGCCTCGTCTTCAATCATGGCGCGACATGTCATCGGCGCGACGGCGCAGGAATTACGCGACGTCCGCGATACGATGTTCAGGATGCTCAAGGAAAACGGAGTACCGCCCGAGGGCCGCTTCGAGGACCTGAAGTTTCTCGAACCCGTCCGCGACTACAAGGCGCGCCACAATTCCACCATGCTGACATTCGACGCGGTCGTCGATTGCATCAACCAGATTGAAAAGAAGACCGCAGAGGCTGCGGCCTGACCAGCGCCATGTGCGACCAAAAGCTGCGCGATCAAACGCGACCTTCATCCCGCTATAGCAGGAACTGGAACGGAGCCTGGCGAAAAACGCCCGGCCGGCTGGTCGGAACCAGCTTGGTGCGGCTTTACCAGCTCACACTGTCCGGCTTCATCGGGAATTCCTGCCGCCACCTGCCGACCTGTTCGGAATATGCCTACGAGTCGATTGCACGCCATGGACTGTGGTCGGGCAGCTGGATGGGACTCTTCCGGCTCATGCGCTGCGGACCAGGCGGAACCCATGGCCTCGATCCCGTACCGACGACGCTCGAAAGCCGCTATGTCTGGTACATGCCCTGGCGCTACTGGGCGATCGCCTCACGCAAAAGCTGAGGGGTACTTTACGCCAGCCGAAACAGGCTTTAGAAGTCCGCTCGCCGGCAGGAAGTCCGGTTGTTCAACACCACCCGCAATCGTTGGCGGGACTGGATAGGAGTGGTTATATGTCCGAGGCAGTTGCAAAGACTGTGTCCCTGCGTTTCCCCGATGGCTCCCAGCGCGACTACGACGCTCATCTGACCGGGACGGAACTTGCAGAATCGATTTCCAAATCACTGGCCAAGAAGGCGGTCGCTTATGCGGTCGACGGCGTCGTGCGCGATCTTTCCGATCCGCTGCAAAAGGGCGGTGCGGTCGAGATCCTGACGCGCGACGATCCGCGTTCGCTCGAACTTATCCGGCATGATTGTGCCCACGTCCTTGCCGAAGCCGTCCAGGAATTGTTTCCCGGGACTCAGGTCACCATCGGCCCCGTCATCGAAAACGGATTCTACTACGACTTCGCCAA
The DNA here is from genome assembly GCF_056399405.1 of Phyllobacterium sp. 01N428. Taxonomy (NCBI): domain Bacteria; kingdom Pseudomonadati; phylum Pseudomonadota; class Alphaproteobacteria; order Hyphomicrobiales; family Phyllobacteriaceae; genus Phyllobacterium; species Phyllobacterium sp. 01N428. The sequence continues at coordinate 106,405 of NZ_JBFTRH010000003.1, read as the reverse complement.
GAACGAGCCGTTCACGCCCGACGACCTGCCGGTGATCGAGAAGAAGATGCGGGAGATCATTGCCCGCAACAAGCCGTTCACCAAGGAAGTCTGGTCGCGCGAGAAGGCCCGCAAGGTTTTTGCCGAGAAGGGCGAGGCCTACAAGGTCGAGCTCGTCGATGCCATTCCCGAGAGCCAGGATCTGAAGATCTATGCGCAGGGCGATTGGTACGATCTCTGCCGCGGCCCGCACATGGCCTCGACAGGCCAGATCGGCAATTCGTTCAAGCTGATGAAGGTGGCGGGCGCCTACTGGCGCGGCGACAGCAACAATCCAATGCTGAGCCGCATCTATGGAACGGCCTTTGCCAACGACACCGATCTCAACGCCTATCTCCACATGCTGGAGGAGGCCGAAAAACGCGACCACCGCCGTCTTGGCCGGGAAATGGACCTGTTCCATTTCCAGGAAGAGGGCCCGGGTGTTGTATTCTGGCATCCGAAGGGCTGGCGCATGTTCCAGAACCTCGTCAGCTATATGCGCCGCCGTCTCGACAGCCATGGCTACAGCGAAGTTAATGCTCCGCAGGTGCTCGACAAATCGCTGTGGGAGACGTCGGGTCACTGGGGTTGGTACCGCGACAACATGTTCAAGGTCACGGTTGCCGGCGATGAAACGGACGATGAGCGCGTTTTCGCGCTGAAGCCGATGAACTGCCCAGGTCACGTGCAGATTTTCAAGCATGGCTTGAAATCTTACCGCGATCTGCCGGTAAAACTTGCGGAATTCGGCAATGTGCATCGCTATGAACCTTCTGGAGCGCTGCATGGCTTGATGCGCGTTCGCGGCTTTACCCAGGATGATGCCCACATTTTCTGCACCGACGAGCAGATGGAGGCCGAGTGCCTGCGCATCAACGACCTGATCCTGACGACATACGCCGATTTCGGCTTCGAGGGCATTACGGTGAAGCTGTCGACGCGTCCCGACAAGCGCGTTGGGTCAGATGAGCTTTGGGACCGCGCCGAAGCAGTGATGAGCAAGGTGCTCAACACGATCGAGGCGCAGTCGGGCGGCAAGATCAAGACGGCGATCAATCCGGGTGAGGGCGCTTTCTACGGCCCCAAGTTCGAATACGTGTTGCGCGATGCCATCGGCCGTGACTGGCAATGCGGAACCACGCAGGTCGATTTCAACCTGCCGGAGCGCTTCGGCGCTTTCTACATCGACTCGACTTCGGAGAAGAAGCAGCCGGTAATGATCCACCGCGCCATCTGCGGTTCCATGGAGCGGTTCCTCGGCATCCTGATCGAGAACTATTCCGGACACATGCCGCTGTGGTTTGCGCCAGTACAGGTCGTGGTAGCGACGATCACCTCCGAGGCCGACGATTACGGTGCGCAGGTCGCCAAGGAGCTGAAGGCCGCCGGCCTGCAGGTCATCACCGACTTCCGCAACGAGAAGATCAACTACAAGGTGCGCGAGCATTCCTTGCAGAAAGTGCCGGTCATTCTCGTCTGCGGTATGCGGGAAGCGGAAGAGCGTTCGGTCAATATGCGTCGCCTTGGCTCGCAGAACCAGGTATCGCTGTCGCTGGATGAAGCCATTGCGCAACTCACCGCCGAAGCAACACCGCCTGACCTGGCGCGACTTGCCGCGCAATAGGCTAAAAGTCGAAATATGACGGCGCGGTGACGTTCATCGCGCTGTCACATGATTACGAGAAAATTGTTCAAATTTGTTTCAGCCAAAGGTCTACCGTGCACTTTCCCGAACTCTCCTATGCCAATGACACCCAGTCGCGCCTGACCCAGTGGCTGATCCGGGCCATCGAGGGCATATCGGGCCGCAACTACTATGCCGGCCTCTATGATATCTGGCGCCGGGACATTGTGCCTGCCGGCATCGATGTCTTCTGCCGCATGATGGATCTGATCAATGTCCGTCTGGACGTTCAGGACCAGTGGCCGCCGCGCGATCTGCCTGATACGCCGCTCGTCATGATTGCCAATCACCCATACGGCATTGGCGATGGTATCGCGGCTCTTGCACTTGCTGAGCAGCTTGGCCGGCCGTTTCGGGTGCTCATCAACAACGATCTTCTGAAGGTGCCGGAAATTCGCCCCTACGCCTTGCCGGTCTGTTTCGATGAAACCAAGGAAGCCATCACAATGAACATGGCGACACGCCATGAGGCGGTGCGGCTTTTAAAGGAGGGCGTGACCATCGTCGTCTTTCCGGCAGGCGGCGTTGCAACTGCGCCCAAGGGTTTCGGGCGCGCCGAAGACCTGCCGTGGAAGATATTTCCCGCCAAGCTCGTGCAGCAGGCCAAGGCGTCGGTGATACCGGTTTATTTCGGCGGCCAGAACGGCCGTGTCTTCCACCTTGCCAGCAAGGTGTCGATGACGCTGCGCATTTCGCTTCTCATTCGTGAATTCAGGCGGCTGTCGGGAAAATCCATCGAAGCGCACGTCGGCAGGATTATCGGCTGGGATGAATTGAAGGGCCTCGAGGATCGCAAGCAGATGCTCGAATACCTCTACAACGCCGTTTTCTCACTTGATCCCAAGTTCCGCCTGGCGACAAGCGCGGTCTAATCCAAGGGCTCTTCGCCATCTGCGGGTTGGCTGGCGCTGGTGGCGGTCGCCGCACCTTCCGACGCGACGACTTCAACATCCTGGTTGCGGCCGGCGACGACCTTGAAGTCGCGCTGATAGATCTTGTCCTTGTTCTTGGCGATGATCACATAGTCGCCCTCGGCCAGGACGATGGACGCAAACGCGCCGACGCTTTCCCTGACGATATCGCCAGACGTGGTGAGCACGGACCAGGCCGTATCGGCCAACGCCTCGCCGCCTTGCTCGCGCACAAGCTTCAACGTCAGCTGCGCCGCCCTGTGCTCGACATTCGCCTCGGTAATCTTGCCGGCCTCGACCCGGATATCGGCGCGGATCACGGCATTGGCCGTGCCATAGTTGGAAACGATCTGGTAGGTGCCTGTATTGAGACGCACGACCGTGTCCGGCTTCACATCGGGAATGATGAGCGCGCGCTCGCCGTTTGAATCTTCGTGGTCTTCGTAGATGGAGAACCGCAGCTGATCGGGCGGGATGCGACCGCCACCGGAAAGGACGGCATTGAGTTTGACGCCGCCGGCGTCAAGGATCATCGTCTCCGAGCGTTTGGCACGCGTCATGGTGATGCGCTTGGTTGCGCCAGCGCGCCCAAACGCAACATGGACGAGATAGCTGCCGGGTGCGAGGTTGAAAGAGGTCGTGCCGCCCTTGGCTGTTGCAAGCAAGGCGAGCTTGCCGTCAGCACCGGGCTCGGGAGCGAAGACGCGCCAAACCAATCCGCGGCTGATGGCGCCGCCATCGTCGGAAAGCTTGGCCGAAAGCATGAGCTCGGGTTCGTTGGCAAGCGGGTTGTTGGCGGGAGCCTTGGGATTGGCATATTCGCGCAGATTGGGAATCGTTGGAAGTTCAACCGTCGGCGTCTGCGGCAGATCGGGCGCCAGTGCCTGGGCCAGCGCGTCTGAAACATTGATCGCCAGGGCGGCAAACAGGATCGCGATGCGGACATGTCCGCATTTGAAAGCTTTCCGCCCCACCCGGGAATTATTGGCTGCACCCATGTGATGGTTTGATCCGAAGCCGATGGCAATTTCAAGGCTTTTTCGCTATGCCGCACCTTTACTTGGCCCGAGAAACCACCACATTGTCGGCGCATCGCAAAAGCAGGATCATCATGGATACATCTGTGCCCCACTCCGTCATCGAATTCTTGTCGACGCGCAGCTCGACGCCCATTTCAGCGATCGGGCTTCCGGCTCCTTCCGACGGCGAGATCGAAACGATGATCCGCATAGCTTCGCGGGTACCCGACCATGGGCGCCTGACACCCTGGCGCTTCATCGTTTATCGCGGCGAGGCGCGCGAACGGATTGGCACCTATCTTGCGGCGCTGGCCGAGGAGCGGGAGGGGCCGCTCACCGAACAGCGGCGCGAGCAGGAATTGAAGCGCTTCGCCCGGGCGCCGCTGGTCATCGGCGTGATCTTCTCCCCGGTCGATCACCATATTCCTGAGTGGGAACAGTTTCTTTCCTCCGGCGCCGCCGCCATGAACCTTTCGCTGGCGGCCAATGCGCTCGGCTACGCCACGAACTGGATCAGCAACTGGTATGCTTCTGACGAGAAGGGCCGGGCCTTGCTGGGGCTGGCGCCGCATGAGCGTGTCGCCGGCTTCGTTCATATCGGGACCTGCGCCCAGAAGGTTCCGGAGCGTCCGCGGCCCGAGATAGAGGACATTCTTTCCGAATATTCCGGTCCCTGGGAGGGCTGAGACGGAAAGTATCAGGATGCTGACCGGGCCCGGGCCAGGAGGCGCTCAGCGCGTTTGAGATGCGGCCGGTCAAACATCAACCCGTCAATGCCGATAACCCCTGCCGACGGTTCGGCCGCGAAGGCATCGACGATCTTCCGCGCCTGGGCGACAGCGTCGGCCGATGGCGTAAAGACCCTGTTGATGATGGGCACCTGCGCCGGGTGGATCGCGAGCTTTGCCGTAAAGCCGTCGCGCTCCGCCTCGGTGCATTCGCGTTCAAGGCCGGCATCGTCGCGGTAATTGATATAAACCGTATCGATGGCGGCGACGTCTGCGGCCGACGCGCCTAGGATGGTCACGGCGCGGGCGAGGCGAAACACGTCCGTATAGGCTCCGGTCTCGTTGCGCGGCGATCGCGCGCCGATTGCCGCCGATAGGTCTTCAGCGCCCCAGCTGAGCCCCGCCAGACGGCCTGAACAGCCCGGATAACTGGCGGCAGAAAGCGTCCCGATGGCAGTTTCGGTTATGAGCGCAAGGATCTTCGTCGCCCCTTCTTCTGCGCCGCTGTTGGCTTCATGCACATTGAGCTTGGCGGAAAGCCGCGTTACGTCCTTGCCGCTATTGGATTTCGGCAGAAGGATGCCTTCAGGCATGGCGGGCATCACCGCCGCGAGATCATCATCGGCAAGCCCGCTTGCAAGGTCGTTGATCCGCACGAAAAGCCGGGGTGAGCTTTCGCTCCGATGCGCCCGCAGGAATGTCGACGCGATGTCGCGCGCCGCTTCCTTGCGGGCGCCGCCGACCGAATCCTCAAGATCAATGAGCAAAATGTCGGCGCCACTTCCCAGACCCTTTTCCAGCTTCTTTTCCGAGTCGCCGGGTACGAACAGAAGTGAACGCATCAGGCCGCACCCTTCGATTTCATCATGGCCTGCCGCGTACATTTGGCGACGAGAATACCGTGCTGGTTGAAGGCCCTGTGCTCGAATTCGACAATGCCGCGGTCGGGCTTGGACTTCGACCGGCGGACCGAAATGACCTGCGTTTCGACGCGCACGGTGTCGCCATGGAAGAGCGGAGAGGGGAATGTCACGTCGGTCATGCCGAGATTGGCAATGGTCGTGCCGACCGTCGTATCATTCACCGATATGCCGATCATCAGCCCCAGCGTGAACAGCGAATTCACCAGCGGCTTTCCCCACTCTGTCTTCGAAGCGTAATCGAAATCGATATGGAGGGGCTGCGGGTTGAGCGTCATGACCGAGAAAAGCATGTTGTCGCTCTCGGTGACCGTCTTGCGTAGCGCATGCTGGAACACATGCCCGATCTCAAACTCTTCCAGATAAAGCCCGGCCATACGCCTCGTGTCTCCCCTATGTTTTTGCCAGAGACTAGGGCTGCTTGCTTGAGTTCGCAACCTGTCGCGTGGACATGCATGGTTAACGCGCATGGTGAACGGATCGTAAACTTTTTCCCCTTAGAGTTGTGTCCAATCAGGGGACTCGGGGGCGAAGACAGAATGTCCGTTCAGCATTATGTGAAGATGATCGACAATGCCTCGGTGGCGCAGCGCTGCCATGCGGCAGCGGCCTTGGCGCATATCTATTTGCAGCCCGACCTCGAATTCGACGAGCGGCGCTCCGCCGAAGCGGTGTTGACACTCTTGCTCGATGATCCTTCGCCGAAAGTGCGGCTTGCTCTTGCTGAAGCTTTTTCGACGAGCGCCCATGCGCCGGCTCACATCGTTGCCAGCCTCGCGCGTGACCAGATCGAGGTCGCAACCTATATTCTCGGCCGTTCCGTATTGTTGAGTGACGCCGACCTTATCGATTGCGTCGCCGGCGGCAGCGGCGAAGCGCAGCGCCTGGTGGCGGCGCGCGCCAAGGTGTCCTATCCGGTGAGCGCTGCCATTATCGAGATCGGCGAGGTCGAGGCGGTCGCAGCATTGCTCGCCAACAGCCAGGCGCAGATCGCCGACATAAGCTTTCGCAGGCTTGTCGAGCGCCTCGGCCATGTCGCGGAAATCAGGACGCTCCTGATTGATGACAACCGCCTTCCTGCCGATTGCCGGCATGCACTCGCAGTTCGTATTGCCGAAGCCCTGTGTCAGATGGATATGGTCATGGCTCTTATGGGAGAGCGCCGCGCTAGGCGCATCACCCTGGATGCCTGCGTGCGGGCATCCGTCAGCCTCGTCGCGGCAACGCGCATCGATGAATATCCGGCGCTCATCGAGCATTTGCAATTGCGCGGCGACCTTACCACCGCCTTCGTTATTCGGATTGTCGCGGCTGGAAAGATCGATTTCTTTGCCGCCGTTCTCGTTGCGCTCTCGGGCTACAGTCTTGCGCGTGTACGCAGCCTCATCATCGACGGCCGGCCGGCCGCGCTCGGCGCTTTGCTCAGCGCAGCGGGTTTGCCGGTCAGCACGCATCTTCCGCTAAAGGTGGCGCTCGAGGGCTGGCGTAACGTTGCCAACGGCAGACAGGACGCTGGTTCGCCCGAAATCATCCGGCGCATGATCGAGCATCTGGAGCCAATGGGGCGAGACATCGGCACAATTCCCGCCGCCGCAAATGACGATATGCTGTCTCTGCTCAAACGCATCCACCTCGATGCCATCCGGGAAAATGCGCGCGAACAGGTGCTCGCTATCACTGCCGCGTAGGAGGCGAATGGAGCATCGTCTGCATTTGATTGCAAAATCGCGGCCGCCTGCGAACGAATAGGCAGGAGGTCCCGACCCGAATTGAAGCATTGTTGCTTTTTTGCTCTGACGTGACGGGCCTTTGGGCCGCATCTGATGCATGGATGCCCAACCTTTTCAAAATGATGTGATCGCATGTTGAAGCAAAGCACGATGCCGTATCTGGAGCCTGCTGTTTTAAGACAGTATTACTGACCTAATAATTCATGGTAGACTGCGTGGAAAATGTCAGTGGTTGGGAGGCGATGGCATGTCGAATGACGGTCCCCTTGGAGAATTTGGTCCTTTAAGCCTGCATGTGCCGGAGCCGGCCGTGCGGCATGGCGGCGAGCCGGACTTCTCGAACGTGAATATTCCGGAGGCCGGATCGGTCAGGCGGCCCGAGGTGGACGCCAATCCCGAGGATTTCCGCGATCTCGCTTTTTCGATCATCCGGGTACTGACCCGCGAGGGCGAGGCGGTCGGTCCGTGGGCCGGCATGCTGACCGACGAGCAACTCGTCGAGGGCTTGCGCCACATGATGACACTGCGCACCTTCGATGCCCGCATGCAGATAGCGCAGCGGCAGGGCAAGACGTCCTTCTACATGCAGCATCTTGGTGAAGAAGCGGTAAGCTGTGCTTTTCGCAAGGCGCTTGCGCCGGGCGACATGAATTTCCCGACCTATCGCCAGGCGGGCCTGCTCATCGCGGACGACTATCCCATGGTCGAGATGATGTGCCAGATCTACTCCAACGAGCGTGATCCGCTAAAAGGCCGCCAGCTGCCAATCATGTATTCGTCTAAGGAGCATGGGTTCTTCTCGATCTCGGGCAACCTTGCGACGCAATATATCCAGGCGGTGGGGTGGGCCATGGCGTCTGCCATCAAGAACGACAGCAAGATTGCGGCAGCATGGATTGGCGACGGCTCCACGGCCGAGTCGGATTTCCATGCCTCGCTGGTTTTCGCGTCGACCTACAAGGCGCCAGTCGTCCTCAACATCGTCAACAATCAGTGGGCGATTTCGACCTTCCAGGGCATAGCGCGCGGCGGATCGGGCACATTTGCCGCACGCGGCCTTGGTTTCGGCATCCCGGCGCTGCGCGTTGACGGCAATGACTATCTCGCGGTCTATGCGGTGGCGAAATGGGCGATCGAACGGGCGCGGCGCAATCTCGGTCCGACGCTTGTCGAATACGTTACCTATCGCGTCGGCGCGCACTCGACCTCGGATGATCCTTCCGCCTATCGACCCAAAACGGAATCCGATGCCTGGCCTCTCGGCGATCCGGTCATGCGATTGAAGAATCACCTGATTTTGCGCGGCGCGTGGACTGAAGAGCGTCACAAGCAGACGGAAGCCGAAATCCTCGACACGGTTATTGCCGCGCAGAAGGAGGCTGAAGGCCACGGCACGTTGCATGCAGGCGGCAAGCCTTCGGCGCGCGATATGTTCGAGGGCGTATACGAAACCATGCCGCCGCATCTGCGTCGTCAGCGCCAGCAGGCAGGAGTCTGATCCATGGCCCGCAAAACGATGATCGAAGCCATCCGCGACGCGATGGATATCACCATGGAACGCGACGATGACGTCGTCGTCTTCGGCGAGGATGTCGGCTTCTTCGGCGGTGTTTTCCGCTGTACGCAAGGGCTGCAGGCGAAGTACGGCAAGACACGCTGCTTCGATGCGCCTATCAGTGAAGCCGGCATCGTCGGCGCTGCGATCGGCATGGCCGCCTATGGCTTGAAGCCCTGCGTCGAAATCCAGTTCGCCGATTACGTCTATCCGGCATATGACCAGATCGTCTCCGAAGCAGCCCGCTTGCGCTACCGGTCCAATGGCGGCTTTACCTGCCCCATCGTTATCCGCATGCCGACAGGCGGCGGCATCTTTGGCGGGCAGACGCATAGCCAAAGTCCGGAAGCTCTTTTCACGCACGTATCGGGGCTGAAAGTTGTTGTCCCGTCCAACCCGCACGATGCCAAGGGACTTCTCATCTCCGCGATCGAGGATCCGGACCCGGTGATCTTCCTCGAGCCGAAGCGCCTTTATAACGGACCTTTTGACGGCCACCATGATCGTCCCGTCACGCCGTGGTCCAAGCATGATCTCGGCGACGTGCCGGACGGTCATTATACCGTGCCGCTTGGCAAGGCTATCAAGCGGCGCGAGGGCAAACAGATGACGATCCTCGCTTACGGCACAATGGTCTATGTCGCCGAAGCTGCTGCCGAGGAGCATGGCATCGACGCCGAAATCATCGATCTTCGCACGCTGCTGCCGCTTGACCTCGAAACGATCGTCGAATCGGTCAGCAAGACGGGGCGCTGTGTCATAATTCACGAAGCGACCCTGACATCCGGCTTTGGGGCCGAACTTGCGGCGCTGGTTCAGGAACACTGCTTCTACAAGCTGGAGGCGCCGGTTGCTCGCGTCGCCGGCTGGGATACGCCCTATCCGCATGCGCAGGAATGGGACTATTTCCCGGGGCCAGCGCGTGTCGGTCGCGCCCTGGTCGAAACGCTGGAAGGATAGGAGCAGAAGATGGGTGAATATGTCATCAAGCTGCCGGATGTCGGTGAAGGCGTTGCGGAGGCCGAACTCGTCGAATGGAACGTAAAGATCGGCGATCTCGTCCGCGAGGATACGGTGCTTGCCGCCGTCATGACCGACAAGGCAACCGTCGAAATCCCTTCGCCCGTGGATGGCGAAATCCTCTGGCTCGGCGGTGAAATCGGCGAGGTGATAGCCATCGGTTCGCCGCTGGTGCGCCTTAAGATTGAAGGTGAGGGTCATGCACCTGAACCGGCCAAGCCCGCCAAGAGCGACGCTGCAGCCCCGCCGCCGGAAAAGAAGTCCGAACCCGCGAAGGCAGAGATAGAAAAGCCCAAGCCCAAGCCGGCAGCAGTCGCCGAGCCGCCCCGCGTGATGGCGCCGCCCGTCAGCGGAGTTGCGCCGCGCGGCGAGGGCGAAAAGCCGCTCGCTTCGCCTGCAATCCGGCTGCGCGCCAGGGAAGCAGGCGTCGATCTGCGGCAGGTAAGCGGTACCGGACCTGTCGGACGCATCACCCATGAGGATTTGGAGGCTTTCTTCGCCCGTGGCTCGCAGCGTCCGGGCGCTGCGCAGCTCGCTCCGGACAATTCGATCAAGGAGATCAAGGTTGTCGGTCTTCGGCGCAAGATTGCCGAGAAAATGGCGATCGCCAAGTCTCACATCCCGCACATTACCTATGTCGAGGAGATCGACGTCACCGCGCTTGAGGAACTGCGCGCGACGCTCAATGCCAAGAAGCGCGCCGAGCAATCGAAGCTCACGATTCTTCCGTTCCTGATGCGGGCAATGGTCAAGGCCATCGTCGACCAACCAAACCTCAATGCGCTATATGACGACGAGGCCAACATCATCAACCAGTATGGCGGCGTGCACATTGGCATTGCGGCGCAGACCCCGAACGGACTGGTGGTGCCGGTGGTGAAGCATGCCGAGGCGCGCACGCTCTGGGACTGCGCGGCTGAGGTCAATCTGCTTGCGGATGCTGCAAAGACGGGTTCTGCCACGCGTGAACAACTGACCGGCTCGACCATTACCATAACGTCGCTCGGCAGCATGGGCGGCGTGGTGACGACCCCGGTTATAAACTATCCGGAGGTCGCGATCATCGGCGTCAACAAGATCATGGTACGTCCGGTCTGGGACGGGACCAATTTCATTCCGCGCAAGATGATGAACCTGTCATCCAGTTTCGACCATCGCGTCATCGACGGCTGGGATGCCGCCGTTTTTATCCAGCGGATCAAGACGCTGCTCGAAACGCCTGCGCTGATCTTCGTGGAGGGCTGACCTATGAAGGACATTTCCTGCAAATTGCTGGTGATCGGGGCAGGGCCGGGCGGTTATGTCTGCGCCATTCGCGCCGGCCAGCTTAACGTCGATACCGTGATCGTAGAAGCGGTCAAGGTGGGCGGAACGTGCCTGCTCGTCGGCTGCATACCATCGAAAGCCTTGATCCACGCAGCAGACGAGTTTGCCAAGGTGGCGCATTTTGCCGCCGGACAAACCCCGCTCGGCATTTCGCTGAAAGAGCCATCCATCGATTTCTCGAAGACCATTGCCTGGAAGGACGGCATCGTCAGCCGCCTCAACAATGGCGTCGCTGGACTTTTGAAGAAGGCCAACGTCAAGATTGTTACCGGCAAGGCAAAATTCCGCGACGGCAAGACGGTCGAAGTCGAGACCTTGACCGGGCAGCAGATCATTCGCGCTGAAAATATCGTGATCGCCACCGGATCGGCGTCCGTGGAGATTCCGTCATTGCCGTTTGGCAAAAACATCATTTCCTCGGCCGAGGCCCTCGCCCTGCGCGACGTGCCCGAGAAGCTTGTCGTGGTCGGCGGCGGTTACATCGGGCTTGAGCTCGGCACGGCCTATGCAAAACTCGGCTCGAAGGTCACTGTCGTCGAGGCATTGCCAAAAATCCTGCCGCAATATGATGCGGAACTGACACGGCCGGTATCGCGCAGCCTTTCCGAACTTGGCGTCATGGTGCTGACCGGCGCCAAGGCCAAGGGCATGAGCGCCAAGGGCGATGCGCTCCTAATCGAAACCGCCGATGGCAATGACGACAAGATCCCGGCCGACAAGGTTCTGGTGACTGTCGGCCGCAAGCCGGTGACCTCGGGTTGGGGGCTTGAGGAGATCGACATCGACATGGATGGACGCTTCGTCCGCATCGATGACAAATGCCGCACGTCGATGCGTGGCATCTATGCAATCGGCGACGTGACCGGCGAGCCGATGCTCGCACACCGCGCCATGGCGCAGGGTGAAATGGTGGCCGAGATCGTTGCCGGCGAAAATCGCAGCTGGGACAAGCGGGCCATTGCCGCAGTCTGCTTCACCGATCCGGAGATCGTATCGCTCGGCCTTTCGCCGGACGAGGCAAAGGCGGCCGGTCACGAGGTCAAGGTGGGACTGTTTCCCTTCGCTGCTAATGGTCGCGCCATGACGCAGGAAGGCGAGGAAGGGTTCGTGCGCGTGGTGGCAGCCGCAGGCAATCACCTCATCCTTGGCATCCAGGCGGTTGGCAGGGGCGTGTCGGAGCTTTCGGCAGCGTTTGCGCTGGCACTCGAAATGGGCGCTCGCCTCGAAGACATCACTGGCACGATCCATGCGCACCCGACGCAGAGCGAGGGCTTCCACGAAGCTTGCCTGAAGGCGCTCGGGCACGCATTGCATATATAAACAGGAGCCCGCCCGCTCGAAGGATCGCAGGTTTTCCGGTAACCTGCGACGCTAGGTAGGCCCCACCCGGCACGTCAGCGCCGGATGAAGCTCTTTAGGCTCAACCTGACGAGCATTACTTGCCGGCTGCGGTGTCAGCGTCCTTGCGGGCAAGCCATGCCTCGAGTGACGCTTCTTCCGCGTCGTCGATCGCAGCGGCGGCAACTTCGCGCGAGGCGAGCGCATATTCTTCGGCCAATACGGCGCGATCCTCGAGGCAGTCGATTTCGAGCTGCGTCTTCCACGCGCAAATCTGCTCGTCCGTTGCCGCCTTCTTGGCATCGACCCAGTTCTTGATTCGGGAGTTTGCCGCTGCGACCGAGGCCTTGCCCTCGTCGATACGCCCTTTCACTTCATCGAGACGAGCCCGCACATCCTGCTCGGCATCGTCAACTTTGCCGTCAATTTTGGCTTTGAGACCATCCAGATTTTCGCTGGCAGCGGTCAGCTTGAGACGGAGGCTTTCGGTGAATTGATCAATCTTCTGGCCCATGGCAATTTCCTTAAGTAAAATTGTGATCGATTAAGTTGTTGCTCGGCGAATATGAGCTCCGAGACGATGAATATTGCATTGTTATAAAATAGATATGTGACAAGCATCGAAGATGCGTCGCAGTACATGAGGGCCCGCGACGCAGGCCAAAAAGAGTAGAACCAGATCGGTTCAGCTCAAATATCGAGTTCTTCGACGAATGCCGCGCGATCCTGAATGAAGCGGAAACGGGCGTCGGGGCGCGTGCCCATGAGATCGTCCACAGCAAGCTTGGTCTCGTTGATCCACTCCTCGTCGATCTGGACCCGAAGCAGCGTACGCTTGCGCCGGTCCATCGTCGTTTCCTTGAGCTGGTCGGCGCGCATTTCGCCGAGGCCCTTGAACCGGCCGATCTCGACCTTGCCCTTGCCGGTAAACTCGGTCTTCAGGAGTTCGTCCTTATGGGCATCATTGCGGGCATAGGCGACCTTGCCGCCTTGCGCGATGCGATAGAGCGGCGGCACGCCGAGGAACAGGTGGCCGTTGCGGATGAGATCCGGCATTTCCTGATAGAAGAAGGTGATGAGCAGCGATGCGATATGCGCGCCGTCGACATCGGCGTCGGTCATGATGATGACGCGGTCATAGCGCAGATCCTCGTCGCGATATTTCGATCGCGTGCCACAGCCCAGCGCCAGGATAAGATCGCTGATCTGCTGGTTGGCGGTCATCTTCTCGCGGCCGGCGCTGACGACATTGAGGATCTTGCCGCGCAGGGGCAGGACGGCCTGCGTCGCGCGATCACGCGCCTGCTTTGCGGATCCGCCAGCGGAATCACCTTCGACGATGAAAAGTTCAGCGCCGATCGCTCCAGTCTGGCTGCAATCGGCAAGTTTGCCGGGAAGCCGCAGCTTCTTGACCGCCGACTTGCGGTTGACCTCTTTTTCCTGCCGGCGCTTGACCCGCTCGTCCGCGCGGTCGATTACCCAGTCGAGCAGCTTGGACGCCTCTTGCGGCGAGGCGGCAAGCCAATGGTCGAACGGGTCGCGAATGGCGTTCTCGACGATGCGCTGCGCTTCCACCGTCGCGAGCTTGTCTTTGGTCTGACCGACAAATTCCGGCTCGCGGATGAAAACGGAGAGCATTGCCGCCGAGGAGATCATCACATCGTCGGTGGTGATGATCGAGGCGCGCTTGTTGCCGGCAAGCTCCGCATAGGCCTTCAGGCCGCGGGTGAGGGCGATGCGCAAGCCCGCCTCATGGGTGCCGCCTTCGCCGGTCGGAATGGTGTTGCAATATGAGTGGACGAAGCCGTCGCCGCCATGCCAGGTCACAGCCCATTCGAGCGCGCCGTGTCCTCCGGACTTTTCAGTCTTCCCCGCAAACATTTCGCGGGTGACTTGAAATTCCTTGCCAAGCGAGTTGCTGAGGTAATCCTTGAGTCCGCCCGGAAAATGAAAAACCGCCTTGTCTGGCGTCGGGTCCTTCGGATCGAGCAGTGAGGGCGCGCAATTCCAGCGAATTTCAACACCGCCGAAAAGATAGGCCTTGGAGCGCGCCATTTTGTAGATGCGCGCCGGATCGAATTTGGCGCCTTGTCCGAAAATCTCGGCGTCGGGGTGAAACGTCACCTTGGTGCCACGGCGATTCTGAACGTCGCCAACTTCTTCGATCCGGCCGAGCGGTTTGCCGCGCGAAAATCGCTGGCGATAGAGCTTGCGATTGCGTGCTACTTCGACTTCGAGATGATCGGAGAGCGCGTTGACGACCGAGACGCCGACGCCATGCAAGCCGCCGGAGGTCTCGTAGACCTTGGAGTCGAACTTTCCGCCCGAGTGCAGCGTCGTCATGATCACTTCAAGGGCCGACTTGTCCTTGAACTTTGGATGCGGGTCGACAGGGATGCCGCGGCCGTTGTCCGTTACCGACAGATAGCCGTGTTCGTCGAGCTCGATATCGATGAAATTGGCGTGGCCCGCCACCGCCTCGTCCATCGCATTGTCTATGACCTCGGCAAAGAGATGATGCAGCGCCCGCTCGTCCGTGCCGCCAATATACATGCCGGGACGCCGACGTACCGGTTCCAGCCCTTCGAGAACCTCGATGTCGGCAGCGCTGTAACTATTGTCTGCGGCTTGCTTCTGCGGCAGTTTCGCGCTTGGCGCTGATCGCTCGGATGATGCAGGCACGCTCGTTTCCGGACGCGACTGTACCGCCGCTTGGCGTTCGCGGGCTGTCTTTACGACTGCAGAAAATAGATCGTTGCTGTCATCCATAGTCTTGATCGGCCAATTCTATCCCAATTCGAATCACCTGCAATCCTTGCATGCCACGAGGGGAAAGGCGATGGGAGTTCGCTGTCTGTTCTGGTGTTCACCCACAGGACTATGCTATGCGCGCGGGCGTATCAAGCAACTTTCACCTCAAACTCACCTTTTCGGATCCAGCGCGCGTCAGGAGGTCCAAGAACCACCGTATCCGGGGCACTCCAGCGATTGATTTTTTCTGCGGAGCCGATATGCCAGCAGTCATCTCGCCCACCTGCTTCATCCGGAAAGGTCAAAGCCATGGAAAACACGACCTCGCAACAGTTGAGGGGCGTTTCAGCAATGGCCGCAGCCATGTTTTTCCTGCCGATGATGGATGCGATCGCCAAATGGCTTTCGACCGTCGACAGCATGCCGCCGGCGACCGTAACCCTGTCGCGCTTCGTCGTCCAAACCCTCCTGACCCTGTTGATTATCGTCGCGCTCAGTGGCGCCCGTTCGCTGAAACCGGCAAAGCTCTGGGGCAATATGTTTCGTGGGGTTTTGATGGGCATCGGCAGCCTCTGCTTCTTCGCAGCCGTGAAATACATGCCGCTTGCCGATGCAATGGCCGTCTTTTTCGTCGAACCGCTGATGCTGACCCTGCTTTCAGCACTGATCCTCAAGGAAGAGGTCGGCTGGCGCCGGCGCAGCGCTGTCGCGATCGGTTTCGTCGGCACCCTGATCGTCATCCAGCCGAGCTGGGAACTCTTCGGATGGGTGTCGTTGCTGCCGCTCGCCACAGCGACGCTTTTTGCCTTCTACCTGATACTCAACCGGCGCTATGGCGATGCCGACACGCCGCTCGTCATGCAGCTCTACGCCGGCATCGGCGGCACGATCACCGTTATCATTGCACTCGTGCTCGGCCAAATCTTTGGCGTGAGCGACATGACGCTTGGCCGACCGACGGCCGGGCTCTCATGGCTGCTTCTTTTCGCGATCGGCGCGATTGCAACCGGCGGGCACCTGCTCGTCGTGCATGCATCGCGTCTTGCGCCGGCGTCGCTGCTCGCGCCATTTCAATATCTCGAAATCGTCATGGCCGTAATCATCGGGCTTGTCGTCTTCAACGAATTTCCTTCCGCCTCGAAGTGGCTGGGCATTGCCATCATTATCGGTTCTGGCGCCTATGTGGTCTGGCGCGAGGGCAAGAAGCGCAGCGCAACCGGAGCGACTGCCGAAGAACCTGTTGAGCAAGTGCGCGATTGGCAATAGAAACAGGAACATGCTCCGGGGAGGACTTACGTGTTCAAGAAAATCCTGATCGCCAATCGCGGCGAGATCGCCTGCCGCGTCATCAAGACCGCACGCAAGATGGGTATTGCCACAGTAGCGGTGTATTCGGACGCCGATCGCGATGCGGTGCATGTGGAGATGGCCGACGAGGCCGTGCATATCGGGCCTTCGGCCGCATCTGAAAGCTATCTTGTCGCCGACAAGATCATTGCGGCTTGCAAGGCCACCGGGGCCGAAGCCGTACATCCGGGCTATGGGTTCCTTTCCGAGCGCGCTTCCTTCTGCGAAGCGCTGGAAAAGCAGGGCATTATTTTCATCGGGCCGAAGCCCAGGGCGATCATCGCCATGGGCGACAAGATCGAGTCGAAGAAATTCGCCAACGAGGCGAAGGTCAGCACTGTCCCGGGCTTCCTCGACATCATCAAGGATGCCTCGCATGCGGAAAAGATCGCCGGCGAGATTGGCTATCCGGTGATGATCAAGGCTTCAGCAGGCGGCGGCGGCAAGGGCATGCGCATCGCCTGGGACAAGTCCGAGGTGCGCGATGGTTTTGAGCGGGCGACCTCCGAGGCGCGCAATTCCTTTGGTGATGATCGCGTCTTTATCGAGAAATTCGTCGTCGATCCGCGCCATATCGAGATCCAGGTGCTGGCCGATGCGCATGGCAACTGCATCTATCTCGGCGAACGCGAATGCTCCGTGCAGCGGCGCAACCAGAAGGTCGTGGAGGAGGCGCCGTCGCCCTTCCTTGACGAGGCGACCCGCAAGGCCATGGGCGAACAGGCGGTAGCGTTGGCAAAGGCGGTCGACTACCAGAGCGCCGGGACCGTCGAATTCATCGTCGACAAGGACCGCAAGTTCTATTTCCTCGAAATGAACACGCGCCTGCAAGTGGAGCATCCCGTCACCGAGCTCATCACCGGCATCGATCTTGTCGAGCAGATGATCCGCATTGCCGCCGGTGAAAGGCTTGGTCTTCAGCAGGCCGATGTCAAACTCAACGGCTGGGCGGTGGAGAGCCGCCTTTACGCCGAAGACCCCTATCGCAACTTCCTGCCGTCGATCGGCCGGCTCACACGCTACCGGCCGCCCAGCGAAGGCCCAGTGGGCAAGACGATCATCCGCAACGACACGGGCGTCACCGAAGGGTCGGAAATCTCCATGTTCTACGATCCGATGGTCGCCAAGCTTTGCACATGGGCGCCGACGCGACTTGAGGCTATCGACGCAATGGCCGATGCTCTCGATGCGTTCGTCGTCGACGGCATAGAGCATAATATTCCCTTCCTTGCCGCGCTGATGCAGCATCCCCGCTGGCGCGAGGGCCGACTTTCCACCGGGTTCATAGCCGAAGAATTCCCCGATGGCTTCAAACCAGTGGTCCCGGCGGACGAGGATCGTGATGTCCTTGCCTGCGTGGCGCTTGCCGTTGAACTCGTGCGCAAGGAGCGCCTCGACCGCCTCAACGACCGCCTGCGTCCACACACAGGCAAAATCAGGGCCGACTGGGAAGTCCGCATCGGCGACGACTACGTCCCTGTCCATATCGATGCTTGCACGGCCCATCCGCCATCAAAAATGGAATTCAGGCTGCATGGCGAGAAAGTGTTTACGGTTCGCGCCAACTGGCAGCCCGGCGATGCGGTCTGGGACGGCTATATCGGCGAGCGTTCTGTCAAGGCGCAGCTTCGCCCGGTGCTGAATGGCATGCGCATTGACTGGAAGGGCATGTCGGTTACCGCCCACGCCATGCAAAATCACGTCGCCGCACTCGAGAAGCTGATGCCGGTGAAAGTGCCGCCTGACACCTCTAAGCTGCTGCTTTGCCCAATGCCCGGCCTGATCGTGTCGATCAATGTTACCGTGGGGCAGGAAGTGAAGGCCGGCGAAACGCTCGCGATCGTCGAGGCGATGAAAATGGAGAACGTTTTGCGTGCCGATCGCGACCACATTGTTTCGGCGATCAACGCCAGAATCGGCGACAGTCTCGCCGTCGATGCCGTCATTATGGAATTCGCGTGAGGTCCGGCTAGGCCGCCGCGACCTTAACGACTGGTCCAAACACATCCTCGAAGGCGTCCAGCAAGGCGCGATCAATATCGTGCATGTCGACCGGCAGGCCAAGATCGACGAGGCTGGTTACGCCGTGGCCCCGCACGCCGCAAGGAACAATCCCGTCGAAATGTGCGAGATCCGGTTCGACATTGATCGAAATGCCGTGAAAACTCACCCATTTGCGCAGGCGAATGCCAATGGCGGCGATCTTGTCTTCAGCGGGCGAACCATCGTGCAGGGGCGGGCGCTCCGGCCGGGTGACCCAGACGCCGACCCGATCCTCGCGGCGCTCGCCGCGAACATTGAATGAGGCAAGCGTGGTGATGATCCATTGTTCGAGAGCGGTCACGAAGGCGCGTATGTCTTCACGCCGTCGCTTCAGATCGAGCATGACGTAGGCAACGCGCTGGCCGGGGCCGTGATAGGTGTATTCGCCGCCCCGTCCGGTTGCATGGACCGGAAAGCGATCGGCGACGAGTAGATCGGCCGCCTTGGCACTGGTGCCGGCTGTATAGAGCGGCGGATGCTCGACGAGCCAGACCAGTTCTCGCGCCCTGCCGTCGCGAATGGCTGCCACGCGCTCGTCCATGAAGCCGAGGGCGGTGTCATAGTCTGTCAGTCCATCGGTAACGAGCCATTCGACGGGTGACGATTCGCCCTCGGGCAGGAAATCGGGGACGAGGTCGTCGCGAATGGTTCTCATGGTATGAATGCCGGTCCGGTTATCTCTGCCTGCGCCAGAATCGTAGTTCGCTTAGCCGGCGTGGCTTCGTTTCAACGATTGCGTTGGGTGTGCCGCATATGGACCTTTTCGGGCGGAATTTCCAGTCTTGCGCGGCTGCGTGAAGGTTTATGCCGGCTTTCTAAAAAACAATCGGATTATCGGTAGATAGGGCTTGTTTCACCGAAACCTATTTGCTACATGCCGCGAGCCGACTGGTTCGGCTTCTACCACAGAGTGCGGTCGTGGCGGAATTGGTAGACGCGCAGCGTTGAGGTCGCTGTGTCGCAAGACGTGGAAGTTCGAGTCTTCTCGACCGCACCATTTTCTCTCAAATAATTGAATCTTAAGCAAAATATGGCGGCCTCGGCCGCCATATTGCTTATAGATGCCACCCATGAGGCAGAGTTTGGCGAATGATCGAATCTTGGTCACATGAACGTGCTTATAATCGACTTGATTTCACTCATCGGCAACAGAGCCATACAGAGTAACGCAGCTAGCCCCAATTGAGCCAACCGGGCGCTTGACGACGCGAAGCCCAGAATTCCAAAGGCTATAGGCAGGCCCCAGCTGCTCTGCAAGCCCAACTGATTATGGTGCAGAAGCAACCAACTAACGATCATGTATCCCGATGCGCGAACTGCGCGTTTTCCGAATTTGACAATTAGATCGACAAATTCCTGATCAAAAGTGTCGCCGTCGGTCATGCCATCCTCCAAACTTGGGACGGCAGGAAGCGTTCAGCGACAAGGAAAGGCCCTGGGCGGAGGCCCAACGTGGACTGGGAGATCATAGTATTTTCCTTAATTCAAAATATAAAAAGTATGCCTCACTCCTCTAGCCAATTTGTGGATCGAGAACAACCATCATGAATTGTG
Source organism: Phyllobacterium sp. 01N428 (assembly GCF_056399405.1). Taxonomy (NCBI): domain Bacteria; kingdom Pseudomonadati; phylum Pseudomonadota; class Alphaproteobacteria; order Hyphomicrobiales; family Phyllobacteriaceae; genus Phyllobacterium; species Phyllobacterium sp. 01N428. Next base: position 86,458 of record NZ_JBFTRH010000003.1, on the reverse strand, counting down.
CGCCCGAATTTTTCGCGGACTAGACGTAGCGCTCACACTCGGCCGCCTTAACGATGATTCCGCTCTCCGCGCCATCTAATTATACAACCGTATAAAGTTCTTGCCTTCGTCCGATTGTTGGTCAGAATGGGCCCACGGCTAAGTTCTCGGAGGAAAGTTTCATGCTCGACAAACGCAACTTCTATATCGATGGCGAATGGGTAAAGCCGCTTGAGCCAAACGATCTGGAAGTCATCAATCCGGCGACTGAACAGCCGATTGCGGTTATTTCCATGGGCACGGCCGCCGATATCGATCGCGCGGTGGCTGCGGCCAAGAAGGCGTTTCAAACCTATAGCCAGACGTCGGTGGACGAGCGCATTGCGCTGCTCGAAAGGCTGCTCGCTATCTACAAGCGGCGCTACGACGAGGTGGCCAGAACGATCACCCTTGAACTCGGCGCTCCTATCACGATGAGCACGCAGCAGCAGGCAGACGTCGGCGTCGGTCATCTTCAGGGCTTCATTGATGCGCTGAAGAATCTCCACATGCGCGAGGAACTGCCCAATGGAGACCTGTTGGTGCGCGAGCCCATCGGCGTCTGCGGCTTGATCACGCCGTGGAACTGGCCGATCAACCAGATTGCGCTCAAGGTCATCCCGGCGCTCGCAACGGGCAGCACTTGCGTGCTGAAGCCGAGCGAATTCACGCCGCTCAACGCCATACTCTACGCCGAAATGATCGACGAGGCAGGCTTCCCGGCAGGCACGTTCAATCTCGTCAATGGCGATGGCGCGACTGTGGGAGCGGCGCTCTCCAGGCACAGGGACGTCGACATGATGTCCTTTACCGGATCGACCCGCGCCGGCATCGCCGTCAGCAAGGACGCGGCGGAAACGGTGAAGCGCGTTACCCTCGAACTTGGCGGCAAATCGCCGAACATCGTTTTTGAGGATGCGGATCTTGAGGATCGCGTCGCCGGCAGCGTGCTGGAATGCTTCAACAATAGCGGCCAGTCCTGCGATGCCCCGACGCGCATGCTCGTCCAGCGCTCGGTCTATGATCGGGCAGTGAAAATTGCTGAAGAAACCGGAAAGCAGGCGCGCGTCGGCAATCCGGAGGAGGAGGGTGAACATATCGGCCCGCTCGTCAGCCATATCCAGTATGGGAGGGTGCAGAACCTCATCGAGGCGGGGATCGCCGAGGGCGCGCGCGTCGTCGTCGGTGGCGCGGGCAAGCCGGAAGGCTACGAGACCGGCTATTTCGTGCGTCCGACCATCTTTGCCGATGTCAGCAATACCATGCGCATTGCGCGCGAAGAGGTGTTCGGCCCCGTGCTGGCGCTGATACCCTTCGACACGGAGGAAGAAGCGATCGCCATTGCCAATGATACGCCCTATGGTCTCGCGGCCTACGTGCAGACCGGCGACGCCAAGCGTGCCGAGCGTGTTGCTGCAAGGCTCAAGGCCGGCATGGTTCATATCAACGGCGGACCGCACCGCTACGGCAGTCCGTTCGGAGGCTACAAGCAGTCCGGCAATGGCCGCGAGGGTGGCAGGTTCGGCCTCGAGGACTTCCTTGAAGTGAAGACGATCCACCGTCCATAAGACGGAAGAATGGCTGACGGCCGCAAGCCGTCAGCCAACCAATTTTTCATCAATTTCAATCAGGTACGGGCTATTGCTCGCCTTGCCTCGCAACAGCGAAGCCGGGAGCTCTTCGATATCGCTGAGACGCTCGGCCGGTACCCCATAGGCTTCGGCAATCTTGATATAGTCCGGAGCGGAGGGGCGAACACCAACGGGGTCGATATTCACATCGACCATTGCGCGTTCGATCTCCTGATAGCCCTGATTGTTCCAGACGATGAAGATCATCGGCACGTTTTCATCGACGGCTGCGCCGATTTCACCGAGGACGAACTGGAAGCCGCCATCGCCGACAATGCAAACCGTCGAGGTCTCGGGCTTGCCAAGTGCTGCGCCAATGGCCGCCGGAGGCCCGAAGCCGAGCGCGCCGAAACCTGTGGCTGCGTTGAACCAGCCGCCGACGCGGTCGTGATCGTAATAGAGGTTGCCGGAGTAAATCGTCTGCGTCGAATCGCCGACGATGAGCGAATTGGGCAGCGTATCGCGCAACGTATTGAGGAAACGCACCTGACCCTGGATGCGCGCGCCGACATCGGCCCAGGCCGCGTCGCGTACGCGCTTTGCGCGTTCTTCGCCGCCTCGGCCGTTTCTGCGGTCCGGCAGGGCTGCAGAAAGCGACGCGACGGTTTCCTTCGCGTCCGCTTCGATAGGCATGAATGCGGGCCAGCGATCGAGCTGTCCGGCATCGATGTCGATGCGCACGAAACGCTTCAATTCCGGAAAGCCGCCGTCGGCATACATGTCATAGTCGGTCGGTCCCATTTCCGTGCCGATGGCGATGACGAGATCGCTGTCGGCTAGGAGCTCGCGCACGGCTCTGAGGCTAGGGCTTGCCGGGATGAGCAGCGGATGCTTGTGCATGATGCCGCGACCGTTCGTGGTGGCGACTACCGGCGCATCGAGCTTCTCGGCGAGAACCTGAAGGCCGTCCGCCGCAGACTTTGCGCCGCCGCCAACGAGAATGACGGGCCGCTCAGCTGACAGGCAGTGACGGACCAACTCGGCTATGGTTTCGGTCGATGCATGCGGCACCGGCGCATCGGAGGGCTCGCGCTGCGCGCCTTCGAGCGGTAGCGCCATGACGTCGAGAGGAATTTCAATATGAACGGGGCCTGGACGACGAGACGCAAAAAGAGCAAAGGCCCGGGCAAGCACGATGGGCAGTTCATCGGGCTTTTCGATCCGGTGCGAGAACATTGCAACCGTTTGCAGCATGGCGCGCTGGTTCGGAAGTTCGTGCAGGAAACCCATGCCCTTGCCAAGCGAGTCGCGTTGGTTCACGCCGGATATGACCAGCATCGGAATGGAATCGGCACGCGCCTGTCCCATGGCAGTGATCGTGTTGGTAATGCCCGGTCCGGTGATGACGAATGCGACGCCCGGCTTGCCAGTCGCGCGTGCGTAGCCATCGGCCATGAACCCGGCACCTTGTTCGTGGCGCGGGGTAATGTGGCGTATCTTGGAGCCGGCAAGGCCGCGATAAAGTTCGATGGTGTGGACGCCCGGGATACCAAAGACGGTATCGACGTCATAGGATTCGAGCAAATGAACGAGAGCTTCACCAACCGTGGTCATGCGGATTTCCGTTTCTGAAGGCGTGATGCGAGCCGGACGACGCCGGCACAGGCTGCGTCGATCTTGTCGTCGGCGACACTGAGGCTAAGGCGAAGATAACCGGCAAGGTTTTCCCCGAACGATTCGCCCGGCATGACCGCGACGAGTTCTTCTTCGAGGAGCCGCATCGCAAATTCATCGCCGCTGAGACCAGTGGCGCGGATATCGGCAAGAATGAACATTCCGGCCTGTGGGATCTTGCAGTCGATGCCCGCAACGCCATCGAGGCGGCTGGCGATCGAACGCGCCCGGCGAAGATAGCTTTCACGCATCGTCGATGCGGCGGCTGAAGGCTGGCCGAGCGCATAGGCGGTCATATCCGCGATGAAGGGCTGGCCGCCAAAGAGCATCGATTCGGATAGCGGCAGCAGGCGGCGGGTAAAGTCCTTCGGCCCGACGCACCAGCCGCTGCGGAAGCCCGGCGCCGCATGCGACTTGGAAATGGAGGAGACTGCGACAGTGCGGTCCGCAAGTTCCGGCTGATCGAGCGGCGAAGCAAAGGTACCGTCGAATATGAGCTGCTCATAGACCTCGTCGGAGACAATCCAGAGATTGTGTTTCCGGCAGACTTCGCCGATTTCAGCGATTTCCCTGGCGCTGAGTACCGCGCCGGTCGGGTTGTGCGGCGTATTCAACAGCAGCACCTTGGTGCGCGGCGTAATGACCTTTTCAAGGTCGGCCGCCTGCATGCGAAAACCCTTTTCCGGACGCAGCGGCACCGAGACGCGCATTGCGCCGGTTGCCCGTACGACGCCGTCATAGGTCGCATAGAGCGGATCGCCGGTTATGATCTCGTCGCCTTCCTCGGCAATGCCAAGCATGACGAGGGAGAGGGCGGTCTGGGTGCCGGGAAAGCACATTATTTGCTCGGCATCGATCGGGCGACCGGTGCGGGCGGTATATTTGGCCGAAAGCGCAGCCAGAACTGCGGGTTCACCGCGGCCATTGGAATAGCCGGTGCGTCCCGCGCGCATCGAGCGTTCTGCGACGTCAATCATATCGTTTGGCGTCGGGATGTCCGGCTCGCCGATCGTGAGCTCGATGACGTCTTCGCCGGCATGCTTCATTTCGCGGGCGCGCATGTGCACCGCCCACTTGTCAGAGCCAAGCCCCGCGAGACGATTCGTAACAGACGCATAGCGCATCATGGCGCGCCTCCTTCAGCTTTGAGAGAAATTCCAAGTACGGCTTCGATAGCGCTTATGCCGGTTTCGGCCAACTCGCCATCGGAGAAAATATCGCCGGCCAGGCAGCCTTCGAGCCACAGCCCGTCGATGATCGCATTGATGGCAATGGCGTGGCTGCGGGTGTTGCGCGACTCGGCCGGTGCGCTTGCCGACAGCAGTGCATCGCGTATCAGGATTTCGAGTTCGTCGCGGAAGCCGAGATAGCCGTCGCGATGTGCTGCTGCCATGGCCGGATCCGCGTGGACGAGCGCAATGAAACCCGCCCAGAGCGAAAGATTGTGCGGATCCATGATCGGCTGGCCGAGATTGGCCGTCACGAAGGCGTAGAGCCGGGCGCGGGGATCGTCATTCGCGCTTCTGAGAGCGTCGCTCGCCTGCACGGTCATGCGTTGCATGACGGCACGGTAGGCAGCGCCGATCAGTTCATCCTTGGTCGGAAAATAATAGCGGATAAGCCCGGCGGTGACTCCGGCGCGTTGCGCAATCTCCCGTACCGTCGCACCCGCAAGGCCGCGTTCGGCCACGCATTCGAGCGTTGCCGCGATAAGATCCTCGCGGCGCTTGTCCTCGCCCTCGCGGCGAAAGCTCTTACGGGTGGCGGTTTCAGCGTTCATTGGCGCCAGACAGGGCGGGTGAGGCAGGTCGGGCCGCCTTCGCAGGCGATGCAGAGCGCATCGGCCTCGAAGGTTGCGACTGTGCAGCCTGCTGTTTCCATAGCGGCCTTCGTGCCCTCGAAGCCTGCGACGGCAATGACCTCATAGGGTGCTGTCGGCAGTACGTTGAGGTTGAGACCATTGCTTGCTGCAAATTCAGCTTCAGGAGCGGCAACCAGGCGAATGCCGCGTTCTTTCAACAGTTGGTAGAACGCTGCCGGCAACAGCGGCATGTGCACAAGCGCAAGGTCTTCGGCGAGCGGGGATATGATCGACATAAGGTGCAGGCAGGCTTCTTCTCCGTGCCAGAGCGGCAGGTCGAAGCCGAGAACCGTGACGCCAAGCGGCTTGAGAATATCGGCGAGCTGCTCGATCCCCGCCTGATTGGTACGGACCCCGCGTCCAACCGCCAGGGTCTTTTCATCGACCCAGACGCAATCGCCGCCCTCGACGGTGCCGGGCGCCTCAATGCGGCCGAGGACCGGCACATCCATCTGCCGATAGGTCTCGCGGTGCAAGTCCGTTTCCTCGAGGCGCAGGGACTTTCCCATGCGCAGGATAACGGCGCCCTTGTCGGTCACCAACGAGGGATCGTGGGTGAAGATCGAATCGGACAGGCCGTCATTGCCGTCGCGTATCCACGTGATCTCCGCGCCCGAACGGGCAACGAGATCGGCAAACACGCGATGCTGCTCGGAAGCCTTGCGTGGATCGAATTGCGGCCCATAGTGCCAAACGTCGCGTTCGGCCCCTGCCATGACGTGGTCCGGCTTGCGCATGATGACGCGCTTCAAGGGGAGGGCCATGGACTGGGAACCGAATGCTTGCATCTGCGCTGCTCTCAAAAAATTGTTTCTGGGAGTATTTATACGCTTGCATAAATAGAGCGCAAGTGGTGTGATGCAGCCAAAGAGGGCAATTTAGACCCTGTCAGATAATGAGGCGGATCAAAGGCTGTCATGACAAGACGTGCAAGCCCAATACGAGCAGGTATCCCGGAATGACGGCGATGGAAGCGGCAACCGTTTCGACGGATCCACTTCAACGGGCGACAGGCGAACAAGCTGAAGCCATTCATATCGAGAAGCTTCACAAGCGCTTCGGAGCGCTCGAAGTTCTGAAGGGCGTGTCCCTGACGGCGCGGGATGGCGACGTGGTCGCCATGATCGGCGGCAGTGGCTCCGGTAAATCCACCTTCCTGCGTTGCATCAACTTTCTCGAAAATCCCACCAGCGGCATCATTCGCATCAATGGTGAAGACGTAAAAATGGTGAGCGATGGCCATGGCGGCCTGCATCCCGCCAACCGGCGCCAGATCGAGCGCATCCGCAGCCGTCTCGGCATGGTGTTCCAGAACTTCAACCTCTGGCAGCACATGACGCTCATCCAGAATGTCATCGAAGTCCCGGTCCATGTGCTCGGCATGAAGCGCGACGAGGCCATGGTCATCGGCGAGCAACTGCTCGAGCGCGTCGGCCTGTCGGCCAAGCGCGACGTTTATCCAGCCTATCTCTCCGGTGGCCAGCAACAGCGCGGCGCAATTGCGCGGGCGCTTGCAATCCAGCCGCGCGTCATGCTGTTCGACGAACCCACCTCCGCGCTTGATCCGGAACTTGTCGGCGAGGTGCTGCGGGTGATCGGCGATCTCGCCGAGGAAGGCCGGACCATGCTTCTCGTCACGCACGAGATGAAATTCGCACGCGAGGTCGCGAGCCACGTCATCTATCTGCACAACGGCATCATCGAGGAAGAGGGTCCGCCGGAAGCATTGTTCGGATCGCCAAAATCCGAACGTTTGAAGCAGTTTATCCGGACTGTTTCATAAAATAAGCAAGCAACAGGAAACAATCCTGGGGAACATTGAAAGAATGGAGATGAGAATGAAGTCGTTTTTGAAAACAACGGTAGCCGCCGTTGTCCTGGTCGTCGCTGGCATGGGCGCTGCAAGCGCCGAGCAGGTGAAAGTCGGCATCGCTGCCGAGCCCTATCCGCCATTCACGTCGCCCGACGCATCGGGCAAGTGGAACGGCTGGGAAGTCGATATCATCAACGCGCTGTGCGAGCAGGCCAAGCTTGATTGCGTCATTACGCCTGTCGCTTGGGACGGCATCATTCCCGCCTTGACCACGAAGAAAATCGACATGATCGCCAGCTCCATGTCGATTACCGACGAGCGGTTGAAGACGATCGATTTTTCCGACAAGTACTACAACACCCCGACTGTCATCATGGGCGCCAAGGGCGTCGAGATGCAGCCGACGCCGGAAGGCCTTAAGGGCAAGATCATCGGCGTGCAGGTGTCGACGGTGCACCAGGCCTACGCCAAGAAGTATTTCGCTTCGACCGCAGCCGAAATCAAGGAATACCAGACGCAGGATGAGGCGAACCAGGATCTGGCCGCAGGCCGCATCGATGCGACGCAGGCCGACTCGCTCGCGCTGGAAACCTTCGTTGCGACAGATGCCGGTAAGGCGTGCTGCGAGATCAAGGGCAAGGTAGCCGATGATCTGGAGATCCTCGGCCCCGGTGTCGGCGTCGGCATGCGCAAGGGCGATACCGAGCTGAAGGACAAGATCAACGCTGCCATTAAGGCGATCCGCTCAGACGGCAAATATGACGAGATCTCGAAGAAGTATTTCAACTTCGATATTTATGGCGGCTAAGCTGTCCGGCCGGAGCGGGACAGCCCGTTCCGGCCAATTTGTTCAAAACTCTATCCGATACTGAATCGAGGACGGCTTGGCCGACGCATCGATCCTTCCCGCCGCCATATCCGGCATGTTCGGGCTCCTGTCGCCAAATCCACCGGGGTGGGGCGGCAATCTGCTTCGCGGGCTCTTTCACTCGCTGCAGATCGCACTTGGTTCGTTCGGCATTGGGCTGATCATCGGAACGCTCGGCGCCTACGGCAAGCTCTATGGCGGCCCGATTGTCCGCGACATTGCCGCAATCTATACCACTATGGTGCGAGCAATACCCGAACTGGTGTTGATTCTGCTGCTCTATTATGCCGGCACGGACCTCATCAATCGCCTGTTCGAGGCCCTCGGTTACAGCCGGGTCGATATTAGCGGACTTGTCGCCGGTATCGTCGTCCTCGGTTTTGTCCAGGGCGCATATGCAACTGAGGTCTTGCGCGGCGCAATCAAATCCATTCCGCAAGGCGAGATCGAAGCGGCGAGGGCCTATGGCATGTCGCCGAGCCTGATGATGCGGCGCATCACGCTGCCCGCGATGCTGCCGCATGCGCTCCCGGGACTAGCCAATCTGTGGCTGATCGCCACCAAGGATACATCGCTTCTGGCCGTCGTCGGTTTCGCCGAGCTTACGCTCGAAACGCGCCAGGCGGCGGGTGCGACCAAGGCCTATTTCCTCTTCTATATGGCAGCAGGCGCGCTCTATCTGTTCATCACGCTGTTTTCAAACGCCATCATCGGCCGGGTCGAAATCTGGGCCCGACGCGGCATGCCCTCCGTTAAGGAGGCGCATTGATGTCCGAAACGCCTATTGAAGTCCCGATCGAGACATTTCCGATCCACAAGGAAAGCGGCGGGATCCGCATCGCAAGCCTGCTGCAGCCGCATCGCATCGTCATGATGCTGATCGGTTTGGCGTTGATTGCGTCCGCCGTTTTCTTCATGCGCTGGGACTGGCTGCAAAACTACGGCGACCTTATCGCTCAGGGCCTGTGGCGGACGATCTGGATCCTGATCGTGACGGTTATCCTGGGCTTCCTGCTGGCGGTGCCGCTGGGACTCGCCCAGGCGTCCGGGCCGGCGATTCTCGCTATTCCGGCCAAAATGTTTTGCACCGTCATCCGCGGCACGCCGCTGCTGCTGCAACTCTGGCTGCTCTATTACGGCCTCGGTTCGCTCTTCCCGCAATATCCGTGGATACGCGGATCGGAACTCTGGCCCTACTTGCGGCAGGCTTGGCCCTATGCAGTGCTGGCGCTGACCTTGTCCTACGCGGGCTATGAGGGCGAGGTAATGCGGGGCGCATTCGCCAGCGTTCCCAAGGGACAATTGGAAGCCGCACGTGCCTTCGGCATGCCTCGCTTCACGATCTTCAGGCGGATATGGCTGCCGCAGGCGATCCATCGGGCGCTGCCGACGCTTGCCGGCGAGGCTGTCCTGCAGCTGAAGTCGACGCCGCTCGTTGCCACGATCACCGTCGTCGATCTCTACGCGGTCGCTTCGCGTGTCAGGCAGGATACGTTCCTGACCTACGAGCCGTTGCTCCTCCTTGCCGCGGGATATCTCGTGATCACCGGCATTATCGTGATGCTCTTCAGGCGCGTTGAAAGAATGATCCCCTCGAAGCTCGGATGAAAAACTCGGGTGTGGCGCAAATTGTGTGAGTTATGTCGCAGCTGTTTTATGCCTGCTCGCGAGCAGATGCGCATAGTGTGGGCAAAGGAACACCTCGCAAAGACGAGAAAATGGGATTCTGGCTTTCGCCGGGCGTCACGCCTTCGGCGGGCATTGTCTGTTTTCAACTCTGCGCGAGATGAAAGGCGATAATGCGGACAGTCGAAACGTTTCCTCATAATGTCATCGAGCATGCCGATATGGGCATCGTCCTGGCTGATGGTTGCCGGCTCTCGGCGCGGGTGTGGATGCCGGAAAATGCCAACGATAGTCCGGTTCCCGCCATTCTCGAATTCCTGCCCTATCGCAAGCGTGACGGAACGACGGCGCGCGACAATCTCACCCATCCGTATTTTGCCGGCCACGGTTATGCCTGCCTGCGTGTCGACATGCGCGGCAATGGCGATTCCGAAGGGCTCATGGAGGATGAATATTCCGAACAGGAACTTGCCGACGCGTGCGAGGTGATCGACTGGATCGCCGCGCAGCCATGGTCGACCGGCAAGGTTGGCATGATGGGCATATCCTGGGGCGGCTTCAATTCGTTGCAGGTAGCAGCGCTCCAGCCCGAGCCGCTCAAGGCCATTATCACGTTGTGCTCGACCGACGATCGCTTCGCCGATGATATCCATTACAAGGGCGGCCTGCTGCTCAATGAGAATCTCGGCTGGGGCGCAACAATGCTTGCCTATTCCTCGCGCCCGCCAGATCCGGCGCATGCCGGCGCAAAATGGCGGGAGATGTGGCTGGAACGTCTGCACAACGAGCCGTTCCTGCCAGCTGTATGGCTCAAGCATCAGACGCGCGACGACTATTGGCGGCGTGGCTCCGTCTGCGAGGAGTTTTCGGCGATCAAGGCTGCGACCTTGGCGATCGGCGGCTGGGGCGATGCCTATAAGAACGTCGTGCCGCGCCTGATGGAAGGTATAACCGCGCCGGTCAAAGGAATTATCGGTCCGTGGGTACACAAATACCCGCACTTTGCCGTGCCGGAACCGCGTATCGGCTTCCTGCAGGAGGCGCTGCGCTGGTGGGATCGCTGGCTCAAGGATATCGATACCGGCGTCGAGAACGATCCGGCGTACCGTGGCTACCTGATGGATTCGGTTCGTCCGAAAAGCTGGTACACGGAACGGAGCGGCTATTGGATTGCCGAAAACGAGTGGCCTTCGCAACGTATCGGCAGCAAGGTGCTTCACCTTGCGGGCGACCGGTCACTGGCGCCGGAAGCGAGCGAAAGCTTTTCGCATCTGGTCGCGTCGCCGCAGGATTGCGGCATGATGAGCGGCGAATATTGTGCGATCTGGCTCGGACCGGAAATGCCCGGCGACCAGCGCCGCGACGACGCGCTTTCGCTTTGCTATGACACGTCCCTCGACGAGGCAATCGACATTGTCGGAGCGCCGGAAATCACGCTTACGCTCTCGAGCAACAAGCCGGTGGCCATGGTTGCGGTGCGGTTGTGTGACGTCCATGCGGATGGCGCATCGACCCGCATCACCTATGGCGTCTTCAATCTCTGTCATCGCCATGGCCATGACAATGCCGAGCCACTGGTGCCCGGCGAGCAAGTGACAATTACCTTCAAGCTCGACGATATTGCCTATAGGGTCCCGGCCGGGCACACCTTGCGCGTGGCTGTTTCGACGTCTTATTGGCCGCTTGTCTGGCCGTCGCCATCCCATGTCAGCCTCAGCATCCACGCTGGCAGCGTGGCAATTCCCTCGCGCCCGCTTACGACCGGCGACGAGTGGACTTTCCCCGAGCCGGAAGGCGCATCGCCATGGCAAATTGAAACATTGCGCGAAGGTGGAAATAGCCGGACGATCGAACACGATCAGGTAAGCGGCAAGATCACCTTGCTGATCGAGGATGATTTTGGCGAGGCGCGTGACAAGGATCATGGGCTGATCCATGGCGGCGTAGCGCGCGAGCGCTGGGAAATCCATCCTGACGATCCGTTATCGGCCTATGGCGCGACGCATTGGACCGAGATTTCCGGACGCGATAATTGGCGTACGCGCACCGAGACCTACACGACGATGCGATCGGACCAACACAATTTCTACCTGACGGGGCGTATCGAGGCTTACGAAAACGACAATGTCGTCTTCGAGCACGACTTCGCGGAAACGATCAAACGAAGCTTCATTTGAATATCAAATGAGCCGGGGAGGACTATTTAGCAATCAACAGTTGTAATCCACGGGTATCAAGTCACATTATCACAAAAACCAATCCGGGCGCGTTGCGCCGGAGCAAGAAGGGGAACTGGTATGTCTAAAGAACTCGAATATCTCAGCCGCAAGGTCGCACGCGGTCACATCTCCCGCCGCGACTTTCTCGGCCGGGCAGCCGCACTTGGTGTTACGACCGTATTTGCCAACTCCCTCTTGTCCAGTGCTGCACTTGCCGAAGGGCCTGTAAAGGGCGGCACGCTCAAGGCGGGCATGCAGGGCGGTGCATCCACGGACAGTCTTGACCCTGCGACCTGGCAAAGCCAGGTGCCCTACAAGTTCGGCCGCCAGTGGGGCGAGCAGCTTGTCGAGATTCAGCCCGATGGCAAGCTTGAGCCGAAACTCGCCGAAGAGTGGGGCTCATCGGACGACGCAAAGGTATGGACCTTCAAGATCCGCAAGGGTGTGCAGTTCCACGACGGCAAGGAAATGACGCCGGACGACGTTGTCGCCACCATGGAACGCCACTCGGACGCGAACTCCAAGTCGGGCGCCCTTGGTATCATGGGCGGCATCGAGAACGTGAAGAAGGACGGCGATACGGTTGTTTTCACATTGAAAGAAGCCAACGCCGACCTGCCGTTCCTGATGGACGACTATCACCTGATGATCCAGCCGAACGGCGGCAAGGACAAGCCCACCGCAGGTATCGGGACGGGACCATATAAGGTCGTCACCGATCAGCCGGGCGTACGTCACATTGGCGAAAAGTTCGCCAACTACTGGAACGGCGACAAGCGCGGCCATGCCGACCAGATCGAAATCATCGTTATCAACGATGCGACCGCCCGTACCGCGGCTCTTCAGTCCGGACAGGTTCACATGATCAACCGCGTCGAGCCGAAGATTGTCGATCTCGTCAAGCGCGTACCCGGCGTGACCATCCAGAACGTGGCCGGCAAGGGGCATTACGTGTTCATTGCACATTGCAACACGGCGCCTTTCGATAATGTCGACCTGCGTCTTGCGCTGAAATACGCCATGAACCGCGAAGAGATGGTGCAGAAGATTCTGCGCGGCTACGGCTCCGTCGGCAATGACTTCCCGATCAACAAGGCCTATCCGCTGTTCTCCGATGATATCGAGCAGCGCACCTACGATCCGGACAAGGCCGCGTTCCACTTCAAGAAGTCCGGCCATGACGGCACCGTTCTCCTGCGCACATCCGATGTCGCCTTCCCGGGCGCAGTCGATGCGGCGCAGCTCTATCAGCAGAGCGCTGCAAAGGCCGGCATCAAGATCGAAGTCAAGCGCGAGCCTGGCGACGGCTACTGGTCGGAAGTCTGGAACAAGCAGCCCTTCTCGGAATCCTATTGGGGCGGACGTCCGACACAGGACCAGATGTATTCCACGGCCTACTATTCGAAGGCCGACTGGAACGACACGCGCTTCTTCAATCCCAAGTTCGACCAGATGCTGATCACCGCGCGCGGCGAACTCGATGAGGGCAAGCGCAAGCAGATGTACCGCGACATGGCCATCATCGTTCGCGATGAAGGCGGTGTCATCGTGCCGATGTTCAACGACTTCATTGACGCGACCAGCGCCAAGGTCGGCGGCTGGGTGCCGGACGGCAATCAGGAGATGAGCGGCGGCTATGCTCTGTCGCGCTGCTGGCTGAACGCCTGATCGGCGGCGGGCGGATGAGTGCACCTGTCCTGAAACTGGTGGCCCAGCGCATTGCGATGGGCCTTCTGCTCCTGCTTGCGGTCTCGGTGCTCATCTTTGCCGGCACGCAAATCCTGCCGGGCGACGTGGCCCAATCCATCCTCGGCCAATCGGCCACGCCGCAGGCGCTTGAAAACCTGCGGCGTGACATGGGTCTGAACGACCCTGCCTATATTCGCTACCTGCGCTGGCTCGGCGGGATCCTGACCGGCGATCTCGGGACGGCACTTTCCAGCGGACAGGATATCGCGACGTCGCTGAAAGAGCGGCTATGGAATACGCTGTTCCTGGCATTCTGGGCGGCGGTGGCGTCCATTCCGCTTGCCATCATGCTCGGCCTCTTGGCGGTGCGTTACCGCAACGGCTTCGTCGATAAGTTGATCTCCGGCCTCGGTCTCGCTTCGACCTCGCTGCCCGAGTTCTTCACCGGCTACCTGCTCATATATTTCGTTGCGGTGCGGCTGCAGTGGTTCCCGAGCGTATCGACCGTCTATGAGGGCATGCCGCTCGGCGAGCGGCTGAGCGCGATTGCCTTGCCGGTGACAGTGCTAACGCTTGTCGTTCTCGCGCATATGATGCGCATGACGCGCGCGGCAATCCTCAACGTCATGCAGTCTGCCTATATAGAAACGGCCGAACTGAAGGGGCTTTCGCCGCTTCAGATCATTACCCGGCATGCGTTTCCCAATGCGATTGCGCCGATCGTCAACGTCGTGATGCTCAACCTCGCATTTCTTGTGGTCGGCGTCGTCGTGGTCGAGGTGATCTTTGTTTATCCGGGCATGGGCCAGTATCTTGTCGACCACGTGGCCAAGCGCGACGTTCCGGTCGTGCAGGCATGCGGGCTGGTTTTCGCGGCCGTCTACATAAGTTTGAACATCATTGCTGACATCGTGGCGATTGTTTCCAATCCCCGCCTCCGGCATCCGAAGTAGGGGCGCGCCATGCTGAACGTCAAAGCTATTCCCATCAGTGCATGGATCGGCCTCATCATTACCGCCGTGTTCCTGTTTGCGGCTATATTCGCTCCATGGGTCGCGCCATATCCCGTCGGCGAGACGGTAGGCGATGTGTGGGAGCCCTCGTCGGCCAAGTATCTGCTCGGTACCGATAATCTCGGCCGTGATCTCCTGTCGCGCATGATCTACGGTGCACGCATCACGATCTTCATTGCCGCCATGGCGACGGCCCTTTCCTTTATTCTCGGATCGGTGCTGGGATTCGCCGCCGCCGTCGTCGGCGGATGGTTCGACCAGCTCATGTCACGCTTTGTCGATCTGATCATGGCAATTCCGACGCTGATCTTTGCGCTCGTCGTGCTTTCGGTCCTGCCTGCCAATGTGGTCACGCTCATTTTCGTCATGGGCCTGCTCGACGCCACCCGCGTCTATCGACTGGCGCGGGCCGTCGCGGTGGATATCAACGTCATGGACTTTGTCGAGGCCGCAAAGCTGCGCGGTGAGGGCCGGGTATGGATCATATTTCGCGAAATCCTGCCCAATGCGCTCACCCCGCTTATCGCTGAACTCGGGCTGCGCTTTATCTTTGCCGTGCTTTTCCTGTCGGCGCTTTCCTTCCTCGGCCTCGGCGTGCAACCGCCGGATGCCGACTGGGGCGGCATGGTCAAGGAAAACAAGGAAGGCATCGTCTTCGGCGTGCCGGCGGCGCTTATTCCTGCAGCGGCGATTGCCGTTCTCGCGATCTCGGTCAACCTCGTTGCCGATTGGATATTGAACCGGACGACAAGTCTGAAGGGAGGTCGCAATGGCTAAGGCACCAAGGAAGGACAAGACCGGTCTCCTGCTCGATATCCAGAACCTGCGCATCGAGGCCACCAGCTACCCACCCGGTGAGCCGCCGCGCAACGTCGTCATCGTTGACGACGTGTCAGTCAAGCTCGAGCGCGGCAAGGTGCTCGGCCTTATCGGCGAGTCCGGCGCCGGCAAATCCACCATTGGCCTGTCAAGCATGTGCTATGGCCGGGGAGGCGTGCGCATTACTGGCGGGCAAGTGATCCTCAACGGCCGCGATCTTGTCAAAGGCGGCCCGCGCCTGTTGCGCCAGGTCCGTGGCAAGGAGGTCTGTTACGTCGCACAGTCGGCTGCCGCCTCTTTCAATCCCGCCCGCAAGCTCATGGAACAGGTCATAGAAGCTGCGCTTCTGCACCGCATTTGTTCGAGGGCAGAAGCCGAGAAGCGTGCGATTGGCTTGTTCAAGAAGCTTGGACTTCCGAATCCCGAGACCTTCGGTCAGCGTTTTCCCCATCAGGTATCCGGCGGCCAGCTGCAACGCGCCATGACTGCCATGGCATTGTGCTCGGAGCCCGACCTCATCGTCTTCGATGAACCGACGACGGCGCTGGACGTGACCACCCAGATCGATGTGCTGGCATCGATCAAGGAGGCCATTCACGACACCAATGTCGCCGCGCTCTATATCACGCATGATCTTGCTGTCGTGGCACAGGTCGCCGACGACATCATGGTGCTGCGCCATGGCAAGCTCGTCGAATATGGCGATACACGCCAGATCATCAAGGAGCCGCGCCAGCAATATACCAACCAGCTTGTTTCCGTGCACCACATTCCGCACGAGCAGAAGAACCCGAACGATGCGCCGGTGCTGGCGGTCAACAACATTACCGCGGCCTATGGGGGCGGACTGGTCAAGGTGCTCAAGAACGTTACCGTCGACGTCCATCTCGGCCAGACGCTGGCCGTCGTCGGCGAGTCCGGTTCTGGCAAGTCGACGCTGGCTCGGGCCATCACCGGGCTGTTGCCGCCGATGGAAGGCAGCATCACGTTCAACGGGCGCACACTGTCGCCGCGCCTCGCCAACCGCACGCGCAACGATCTGCGCGAGTTGCAGATGATTTACCAGATGGCGGATGTCGCGATGAACCCGCGCCAGACCATCGGCACGATTATCGGCCGTCCGCTCGAATTCTATTTCGGCATGAGAGGAAAGGAGCGCGACGCTCGTGTTCGCGAACTGCTCGACAAGATCGAGATGGGGACGGGCTTTGCCGATCGCTACCCGGCCGAGCTGTCAGGCGGACAGAAGCAGCGTGTCTGCATCGCGCGCGCGCTTGCCGCCAAGCCCAAGCTTATCATCTGCGACGAGGTGACGAGCGCGCTCGATCCGCTGGTGGCGGACGGCATCCTCAAGCTTCTGCTCGATCTGCAGAAGGACGAGAACGTCGCCTATATCTTCATCACCCACGATCTTGCCGTGGTAAAATCCATCGCCGATGCGATCGCAGTCATGTATCGCGGCGAAGTGGTGCGCTACGGTCCGAAGACTGAGGTGCTGAAGCCGCCTTTCGACGCCTATACGGATCTGCTGCTGTCGTCGGTGCCGGAAATGGAGCTTGGCTGGCTCGAAGGCGCCATGAAGAACCGGCGCATGGCGAGCGCCGGGAATTAGATGAATCAAAGCTGGCCGGGCCAGCGGCCTTGCCCGAGCAGATGCACGGCGGTGACGATCCGCCGGAAGCTTGACCGCGCCCGCTCGACACTGTGGCGGGCGCGCAAATAAGCGTGGATCAGGCCCGGCTCATTGTTCCAGATAGCCTTGCCGCCAGCTGCGAGAATCTTGTCGCGGTAGTGCCGGCCATCGTCCGAGAGCGGATCGCATTCGGCGGAAATGACAATTGTCGGCGGCAACCCGCCAAAATCCGGATCGTTGAGGGGCGAGAAACGCGGATCAGTGGACCAGTTGAAGCCGCCGCCACGAATATTGGCGTAGTAGACGGTATCACGGGTCGACAGCATCGGCGCTTCGGCGTGAGTGAGATACGAGCCCTGATCGGTCGCGCCACCGAGCCCCGGATAGATGAGAACCTGGCCGATCGGTGCGCGGTCATGGCTGCGGACGTGATGGGTGACGGCTGCCGCCAGATTGCCGCCGGCGCTGTCTCCGCAAATAATAATTGGAAGATCCGAGGTGGCGGCCACGTGTTCGAAGGCTGCGAGGCAGTCGCGGAACGCCGTGGGGTGCAGGTGCTCGGGTGCGAGGCGATAATCGACCGACACGATGCGAAAGCCCGTTCCATCACAAATCTCGGCGCAAACGTCATCATGGCTGTCGAGCCCGCCGACGACGAAGCCGCCACCGTGGAAATAGAGGCAGACAGCTTCGGGCTTTGAGCCGCTTTTGTCATAGACACGGACCGGTATACGGTGGTCGCGCGCATCGATGAACGCATCCATCGATGACACTGCCTGTGGATAGCCGGCAAAGAATGCGCGGCACATCGTGTTATAGACGCCGCGCTGCTCTTCGATAGTCAGGTCTATCGCGTCCGGGGGATAGAAACTGTTGGTCCTGTCGATGAACGCCCAGGTCTCTTTATCGATCAGGACGGAATAGTCTGTGCTCATCTACCCTTCCAGACAGGTTCACGCTTCTCGGCAAAGGCCTTGAATCCTTCCTGTCCGTCTTCCGAGGCATAGAGGATATCGACCGTGCGGAACTTCCGCTTGGTGATCATATTCATTGCCTGCTGGAATGTCATGTTCTCTGCTTCGCGGGCGACTTCCTTGATCGCGGCGAAAACGAGCGGTGGACCGCTTTCGAGGAGGCGGGCGATCTCCCAAACACGCTCCATCAGCTTGTCCTTGGGCAGAACCTCGTTGACGAGACCCCAGCGATGCGCCTCGGCGACATCCATCCAGCGACCGGTCAGAAGCAGGTCCATCGCGACGTGATAGGGAATGCGCTTGGGCAATTTGACCGTCGCGGCGTCGGCCAGGGTACCGGCGCGAATTTCGGGCAGGGCGAAGCTCGAATGATCGGATGCGAGGATCATGTCGCAGGAAAGCGCGAGTTCGAAACCACCGCCGACGGCCATGCCGTTGACCGCGGCGATGACCGGCTTGTTCAGGTCGCGCAACTCCTGCAGACCACCGAAACCGCCGACCCCATAGTCGCCGTCGACGGCGTCACCGCCTGCAGCTGCCTTCAGGTCCCAGCCGGCGCAGAAAAACTTGTCTCCGGCGGTCTGGACGATGGCGACGCGCAATTCGGGATCGTCGCGGAATTCTCTGAACGTTTCGCCCATGAGGCGGCTCGTGATCAGATCGATCGCATTCGCCTTCGGGCGGTCGAGCGTGACCTCGAGAATGCCGCCCTCGCGCCTTGTCCTTATAACGTCGTTCAATTCAGCTCTCCCTTTGTGACCAGCAGCGCATCGGCAATCCACGCGCCGTCTCCCTTGCCGCAGACGAGCAGCGGATTGACATCCAGCTCGGCTATGCGGCCTGCATTCTTCACGGCAAACGTGGCAATTGCCGCTATGGCATCAATCGCGGCATCAAGATCCGCCGCCTTCCTGCCGCGATAGCCGTCGAGTAGCGGGAACATGCGGAGCGAACGCAGTGCCGCCTCGATATCTTCACGGCTCGGTGGGAGCAGCAACGTCGCCGTATCCTGCAGCAGTTCGACGAGAACGCCGCCGGTTCCAAGCGTCATGACCGGGCCGAACTGCGGATCATCGACTATGCCGACAATGAGTTCGGCGACAGCACCCGTTACCATGCGCTCCACGTAAAGTCCTGTTCCAAGGCCGGCAAGGTCATTCGCCGCGCTTCGAACTTCATCGCTGCTTTTAAGGTTCAGGCGCACCGCATTATGCTCGGATTTGTGGGCGATGCCGAGCGCCTTCAAGGCAACCGGATAGCCGAGACCGTTGGCGATAAGGACTGCCTCATCGGCTGTCTGGCAACGGCGACCCTCCGGCACGGGGAGTTCCAGCCTGCGCAACAGCGCCTTGGCGTCCGCCTCATCGGGAGTGGCGGGTTCGTAAGCGTTTGAACTGCCAGGTGCTGCGACGGGTGCGGAAGCGTTACGCTTCCAGGCACGGCCGATGAACGCGGCGGCCTCGGCGGCGTCGAACGCTTCGGTGATGCCGCAAAGAGGCGCGATCCCGCTTTCCATCAGCCCGGCCATGTATTCTTCGGGAATGTTTTCGGGCAACGACGCTACAATCGCTCCCTTGGCGCGATTGGTCTTGAGCGCACTTTCGAAGCCGCGCACCGTCGACCACCAATCCACGTCCGAGCAGCGATCCTTGCGCGGAAAATCAAGAACGAGGCAGCTTAAGGCGAAGCCGCCGGAAACCATGGCGGTGAAGGTCTCTGTCAGGGCCGGTTCGTTGTTCCAGATGAAAGTATGATAGTCGAGCGGGTTCGCCACGGCGACGAGTGGCCCGAGCGTTGCCTTGACGCGCGCCCTGTGTTCCGGCGTGAGCGCCGGAAATTCCACCGAGCGGCCCTCGGCGCTGTCTGCCATCACCGATGCCTCGCCGCCTGAACAGCTCATCGAGCACAGTGTGTTGCCATCGAGAGGGCCATGGACGTGGAGGAACTTCAACGTTTCGAGGAACGAGGCGATCGAGTTGACGCGGGCTATGCCGAGCCGTTTCAGGAACGCGTCGGATGCAGCGTCCGACCCTGCTAGCGATGCCGTGTGCGAGACCGTCGCCGCGCGTGCCTGCGCCGACCGGCCGACCTTCATGGCGACAATCGGCTTGCCGAGTTCGCGCGCCCGTTTTGCCAGAGCCTCGAATTTCGGCGCCGACTGGAATGCTTCGATATGCAGACCGAGCGCAGTCACGCGGTCGTCTTCGAGAAGTGCGATCGCCATGTCGGGAAGGCCGGTCTGCGCCTGGTTGCCCGCGGTCATGACGTGGGCGATCGGCAATCCGCGGTTCTGCATCGTCATGTTGATGGCGATGTTGGACGATTGCGTGATGATCGCAACGCCGCGCTCGTTAGAACCAAGCCGGCGGCCGCCGTGCTGGTCCGGCCACAGCAGGGCGCCGTCGCAATAATTGATAAGGCCGTAGCAGTTCGGTCCGATGATCGGCATGTCGCCTGCCGCTTCAACGAGCTCCTCTTGCAAGCGTGCGCCATCGGCATCATCCGCGCCGGCTTCAAGGAAGCCCGAGGCATAGCAGACCGCGACGCCAGCGCCGGCGTCGCGCAACTGCCGCACGATATCGAGCGTGACGAAACGGTTGACGCCAACAAAGGCGGCATCAGGACTTCCGGGAAGATCGGCTACCGAGCGATAGACCTTGAGGCCGAGGATCTCGTCATGCTTGGGATGGACCGGCCAAATCTCGCCGGTAAACCCCATTTTCTGTGATTGCTTGATGACTTCGATGGCCTGGAGGCCACCGAAGACAGCAATGGATTTTGGCCGAAGCAGCCGGTCGAGCTTATGCGATGCCATGCAATGCTCCGTTATGCGCCATGCGGGCGGAGCAGGGCACGCGAGATGATGTGCCGCTGGATCTCGGACGTGCCTTCCCAGATGCGCTCAACGCGGGCATCGCGCCAGATGCGTTCGAGCGGCAGGTCATCCATAAGGCCCATGCCGCCGTGAATCTGGATCGCCTCGTCGGCGACGAAGGCAAGCGTCTCGGTCGCCTTCAGCTTGGCCATCGCCATGTCCTGGTCGGTCACTGTACCCTGGTCGAATTTCCAGCCGGCTTCGAAGGTTAGAAGGTCCGCCGCCTTGAGCTCCGTCGCCATGTCGGCGAGCTTGAACGAAACGCCCTGGAACTTGCCGATCTGCTGGCCGAACTGTTGGCGCTGGGCAGCATATTCAATGGCGTGGCCGAGCGCACGTTCAGCGCGGCCAAGGCACGTCGCCGCAACCTGCAAGCGGGTTGCGCCAAGCCAGGTGTTGGCGACCTCGAAGCCTTTGTGAACTTCGCCGAGGATCGCATCCTGCGGCAGGCGGCAATCGTCGAATTCAACGATGGCATTGGTATAGCCGCGATGCGAGACATTGCGGTAGCCTTCGCGGATCGTCATGCCGGGATGGCCCTTGTCCACGAAGAAGGCGGTGATTTTCTTCTTTTTGCCGCGCGGCGTCTCTTCTTCGCCCGATGCAACAAAGAGTATGACGAAATCAGCTTCGAGCGCATGGCTGATGAAATGTTTGGTGCCATTGACGACCCAGTCGCCGCCCTTTTCGACAGCGGTCGCCTTCATGCCGCGCAAGTCCGAGCCCGCGCCGGGTTCGGTCATGGCCAGGCAGTCGGACTTTTCGCCGCGAATGCAGGGGTAGAGGTATTTCTCTTTCTGCGCATCGGTGCCTGCAAGCAGGATATTCGACGGGCGCCCGACGCAGGTCCAGTGCAGCGCATAATTGGCGCGGCCGAGTTCCTTTTCGTAGAGCAGCCAGGTGACGGTATCGAGCCCCGCGCCGCCGACTTCCGCGGGCATGTTGGCTGCATAAAGTCCGGCTTCCATCGCCTTCTGCTTGAGCTCGTCAGCGAGTTCCTTGCGCAAGACGCCCGTGCGTTCCACCTCCGCTTCGTGCGGGTAGAGTTCGTTCTCGACAAAGGCGCGCGTCGTTTCGACGATCAGCCTTTGCTCCTCCGAAAGACCGAAATCCATGTGCGTTAGTCCTTCTTTTTCTTGGGCTTGTTGGCTCTGGCCTTCTCGGCGGCCTTGGAGGTCGCCGGCTTCTGGGCGAGCTTCGAGAGGCGCTTCGTATAATCCTTGTAGAGGGCGCCCGCGCCCCAGCCCTTGCCCTTGTTCTGGCGCGACAGCGCTTCCATGATCGCCACGAGATTGTCGTCGCGGATGCGTTCGAGTTCGCGGATCGAAAGGCCGTGCGCCTGCTCATCCGACTGGTTGGCGATCTTGTCCACAAGTTCTTCGGTAAGTTCGGGCACGTCCATGAGCTTGGTCCACGGCCAGGACAGGCACGGACCGAACTGGGCGATGAAGTGGCGCATGCCCGCTTCGCCGCCGGCGACGCGATAGACCTGGAACATGCCCATCTGCGCCCAGCGAATGCCGAATGAATAGCGCATGATATCGTCGAGTTCCTCGACGGTGGTAATGTCGTCCTTGATCAGCCAAAGCGACTCGCGCCAGACCGCCTCGAGCAGGCGATCGCCGACGAAAGCCTCGATCTCCTTGCGGATGACCACAGGCTTCATGCCGATGGAGGCATAGAGTTCGCGCGCTTTTTCGATAGCGTCTGGAGAGGTCAGCTTGCCGCCGACGATTTCGACGAGCGGCAGCAGATAGACCGGGTTATAGGGATGCCCGACGACAAGACGCTCCGGGTGCTTCATCGCGGTCTGCATGTCGGACGGGAGAATGCCCGAGGTGGATGAACCGACAATAGCATCCGTCGCGGCATGCTTGTCGATCTCGGCAAGTACCTTGTGCTTCAGTTCGAGCCGTTCGGGAACGCTTTCCTGAATGAAGTCAGCGCCGTCGACGGCTTCCTTTATGGATTTGGCGAATGTCAGCTTTCCTTCCTTCGGCAAGCCGTCCGGCACCATGGTCTTATAGGCGCGGCGAGAATTCTTCATCACCTCGCTGACTTTGCGCTCAGCCTCGGGATCCGGATCGTAGATCGAAACGTCGATGCCGTTGAGAAGAAGGCGCGCCACCCAGCCCGCACCAATTACGCCGCCGCCAACCGCCGCAGCCTTGCGAATTCCAGCCATTCTATCACCAGCCCTTTGTGAGTTTCATGCGCTCGCGGACGTCGTTCGGTCCAAGAATCTTTGCGCCGATGCCTTCGGCAACCTTTACTGCCCGCTCGACCAGCGGGCCGTTGGTGGCAAGCACGCCCTTGTCGAGCCAGATATTGTCTTCAAGACCGACACGGATATTGCCGCCGGCAAGCATGGCCATCGCCGCATAGGGCATCTGGTTGCGGCCGATCGAGAAAGCGGAGAAGGTCCAGTTTTTTGGCAGATTGTTGGTGAGGGCCAAAAGCGTATTGATATCGTCGGGGGCGCCCCATGGAATGCCCATGCAGAGCTGGACCATGACCGGATCTTCAAGCAGCTTCTGGTCATAGAGCCACTTGGCGAGAAGCAGGTGGCCGGTATCGAAGATTTCAACCTCGGGGCGAACGCCGAGTGCCGTTATCTGCGCCGCCATTGCCTTCAGCATCGCCGGCGTATTGGTCATGACGTAGTCGCCTTCGCCGAAGTTCATCGTGCCGCAGTCGAGCGTGCAGATTTCCGGACGAAGCTTGGCGACGTGTTCGAGGCGCTCGGTCGCGCCCGCCATGTCGGTGCCGATCGCGGAGGGCGGCATTGGCTGCTCGACGCTGCCGAGCGTCAGGTCGCCCCCCATGCCGGCGGTCAGGTTCAAGACCATGTCGACGCCCGACGCCTTGATGTGCTCGACGACCTCGGTATAGAGCGCGACATCGCGAGAACCCTTGCCGGTCTTCGGATCTCGCACATGGATGTGAGCGATTGCAGCGCCGGCATTGGCTGCGGCAATGCACTCGTCGGCGATCTGGCGCGGCGTGACCGGCACCTTGTCGGAACGACCTGTCGTATCGCCCGCGCCGGTCACGGCACAGGTGATGAATACTTCGCGATTGGGGGTAAGTCCCATAGCTCTGCTCCCATATTTTTCGTTGCCGTGATCATGCCCCGATTGCCAAGCGATGCTTTGCGATATACGAATTGAAATTGATGAAAAGCGAAACTTCGCCAGTCTTTTTGCCCGACACCAAACCGCTGGATGTGACCGTCCTCGTTTTCAGCGGCGCTTCGCTTATGTGTGTTGCATCGACAATCGATCCGATGCGCGCGGCCAACCGCGTCTCCGGAAGCATACTCTTCAAATGGCGAATCGTCTCGCTGGACGGCGAGCCGGCCATGATGACATGCGGTTTGCCGATTGCGGTTTCTGGTTCATTCGATGCTTCCGTAAAAGGCGATATGTTATTGGTTATCGGTGGTTTTGGTACCTCTGACATTGCGCGCACGACCTTTACCGCCAACCTGCGGCGTGCCGTCCATCACTATCAGATGATCGGCGGCATCGAGGCAGGGTCCTGGCTGCTTGGCCGTGCCGGTCTTCTCGCCGGGCGCAAGGCGACCACCCACTGGGAGGACATGGAGGAGTTTACGGCGGAGTTCCCGGAATCCGATATCAAGCCCGACCGCTATGTCATCGACGGTCCTGTCTTCACCAGTGGCGGCGCCTCGCCGACCTTCGACCTGATGCTGCATTTGATTCGCTCGCGCTATGGCATGTCGGTCGCTCTCGATGTCGCCAGCGTCTTCATCTATGACGAGGCGCATACGTCGAGCGATGCGCAGCCGCTGGTTTCGCTTGGACGGCTCGACGATGTTCATCCTAAGCTTGCGGGCGCGATCCGCCTCATGGAAGCTCATATCGATGCGCCCCTGACAGTCGGCGCCATCGCCCGGCGTTGTGGGCTCAGCGCGCGCAGCCTTGAGAAAATCTTCGCAAAAGCGGTCGGCGAGGGGCCCGGACGATACTATCTGCGCTTGCGGCTCAAGGTGGCGCGGCGGCTCATTACCGACACGAAATCGCCGCTGGCGGATATCGCTGCGCGGACAGGATTTTCCTCGGCTGCTGCATTCACACGGACATTCAGGCGTTTCGAGGGTAAGCCGCCAAGCGCTTTCCGGCCGAACCATTGATGCGGGAACCGCCATGGCTCGTCGCTTTTGGCACAGCGGAAGGCGAGGCACCCATGTTTCAAATCCAGCGATCGACAGGCGTCGGCTCGCCAAGAACGAGGACCATAACATGTTAGCAACCAATCGAGACGCTGAACTCTATCATTCGGCGCCCATCCCGATCGAGAAGGAATGGATCGACTATAACGGCCATCTCAACATGGCTTATTACAATGTCGTCTTTGACAGGGGCGGCGACGAATTCCTTTCTGAGCTCGGTTTTGGCCCGACATACGCGGCCGAGCGGAAGCTGACGATCTACACGGCCGAGGTGCACATCTGCTACGTGCAGGAGCTCCACCTTGATGATGTCGTGACTGTAACCAACCAGCTTATCGATTATGACAGCAAGCGACTGCACACTTATCTCGAAATCATCCATAAGGATGGCTGGGTTGCGGCAACGTGCGAGGTGCTCTCGCTGCATGTCGACATGAGCGGACCGAAAGTGACGCCGTTTCCGGAAGACGTGCTGCCCAAGCTTGAGTTTTATATGAAGGAACACGCCCAGCTGCCGGTGCCGGATCGCGTCGGCCGGGCGATCGGCATCAAGAAGAAATAGGTTCGCCGCCGAATTGTTCGACGAGCCAGCGTTCGAATTGTCGGATTCTGGCCTCGCCGACCCGCTCCTTGCGGCAGATCATGTACCATGCGCCGGGCTGCGGCACCCTCAGCGCGAACGGCGCGACGAGGCGCCCGGCCTTGAGGTCGTCAGCGACCAGGAAATCCGGTGCAACGCACACGCCCTGGCCGTCTAGGGCCGATTGCAAGGCGGCGAGGTAGGTGTCGAATTTCAATGTGACAGCGCGGCCCGTATCGGCGATGTTCGCAGCCTCGAGCCATGTCCCCCAATCTTCCGGCGAGGTATAGAGTGCAAGGCGCGGTACATTGCTCAATGCCTTGGCGTCTCCTCCACCCATGCGCGCCGCCACCTGCGGATTGCAGACCGGAAACATCTCCGCCTTGGCCAGCAACCGGTAGTGCAGATTGAGCCGCTCCGGCCGCGTCGTATGGATGATGCCGATATCGGAACTGTCGATGTTGAGCTCCCAATCGAGCTGGCTGGTGCCGATGCGGATGGCCAGATTGGAATTGACCTTGCGGAAATCGGAAAGGCGCGGGATGAGCCAGCGTATGGCGAAGGTCGAGTAGGTTTCGATCGCAAGATCGTCCGTCGTGCCGAGCCGATTGATCAGCGCGCTGCCACGCGCGATCTTCTCGAAGGCATCGCGCATGTAGGGGTAGTAGAGCGTACCGGCGTCGGTAAGCGAAACGCCCCGCGGCAGCCGCTCGAAAAGCTTGACCCCGAGGATCGTCTCGAGTTCCGAGATGCGGTGGCTTATCGCCGACTGCGTGACCCCAAGTTCATCGCCTGCCAGACGGAAGCTCAGCAGCCGCGCCGATGCCTCGAATGCCCGCAAGGAGCCGAGCGGGGGTATCCGGGGTTTGGACATCATGGCGGAGAAACCTTGTCGAACTCAGATGCGTGAGAATAATTCATGTCTTTATGAGCAACCATCGCTTGAATGCCGCTCAATGCGGAATCATTCTAAACTGCGACGCACCTGAGAAACAATAAGCGTCCAGAAACAATCTTTTTCGGAGAATGAAATGGCGGCGGAACAGGCTTTTGCAGAACTTGCACCGGCTCTGGACAAGATTGATCGTCTGGTGGCCGATCATCGACCAGGGCATGGCCTCGTGCGCGCCTTCTACATGGATCCGGACGTCTATGTCCGTGATATGGAGAGGGTCTTTCGGCGTCATTGGCATTGCATCGGCCATGCCAGCATCATTCCGAACCCGGGTGATTTCGAATTGTTCAAGATCGACGCCGAAGCGATCATCGTTTCGCGCACCGAAGATGGTTCAATCCATGCGTTCCTGAATGTCTGCCGCCATCGCGGGGCGGAGGTTTGCACCAAGCAGAAGGGCAACGCCCGATTCTTCGTCTGCCCCTATCATGCCTGGACCTATGCCAATGACGGCAGCCTTCGCGCCGCGCGCCTGATGCCGCGCGACTTCGACCGGACGGCGCACGGTCTCAAGAAGCTGCATGTCCGCGTTGCGGATGGCCTGATTTTCATCTGCTTTGCCGACGAACCTCTGGACTTCTCGATCATCGAGCAGTCGCTGCGCACCACCTGCGGTCAATATGGCTGGGGCGACGCCAAGGTGGCGTATCGCGAAACCTATACCGTCGATGCCAACTGGAAGCTTGCAGTCGAGAACTATGTGGAATGCTACCACTGCGGTCCGGCGCATCCGGAATACTCGCAGACCCATGCGCTCGAACAGCCGGCGGAGAAGATCGTCGAACTCAATGCCAAGATGGAGCAGCGCACCTGCGCGCTCGGTATAGACATTGCGACCGGTGACAACTGGCAGAATTCCGCGCAGGGCAAGGAAGCGATCCACACGTTCCGCTATGCGCTCTACGACGGCGTCAAGAGCGGCAGCGAAGACGGATCACCCGTTGCGCCGCTCATGGGCCGCTTCACCGAGTTCGATGGCGGCGTGACCTCCATTCACCTCGGCGGCACCAGCTTCCTCGTCTGCTATCCCGATCATGGAATGATTTACCGCTTCATCCCGAAGACGGTCGATACCTGCGAGATGGAACTGATCTGGCTGGTGCGCGGCGACGCCGAGGAAGGCAAGGACTACGATCTCGAAAAGCTGACCTGGCTGTGGAAAGTGACGACAGCCGAGGACAAGACCATCATCGAACATACGGCGCGGGGCGTGCGGTCGAACTATTTCGTGTCGGGCCCGATCGCGCCAATGGAATATAACGAGTTGCGGTACATCCAGTGGTACCTCGATGAAATCGGCCGGGCTTGAACCCGGCCCCGAAAATGGCATGAGACCACGGGAGAATTTACATGTCTGAGTTTCCAACGTCGGCGCGCGTCGTCATCATCGGTGGCGGAGCGGTCGGCGTTTCCGCGCTTTATCACCTCGCCAAGGCCGGCTGGACCGATTGCGTCCTGCTCGAAAAGAATGAATTGACCTCGGGTTCGACATGGCATGCCGCCGGCAACGTTCCAACCTTCTCGGCTTCGTGGTCGGTCATGAACATGCAGCGCTATTCGGCGCAGCTTTATCGCAATCTGGCCGCCGAAGTCGATTATCCCATGAACTATCATGTGACCGGCTCTCTGCGCCTTGCCCATAGCAAGGAGCGCATGCGCGAGTTCGAACGCGTCAAGAGCATGGGCCGTTATCAGGGCATGGATATCGATGTGCTCGGCGTCGATGAGATCAACGGTCGCTATCCGTTCATCGCGACGCATGAACTTGCCGGCGCACTCTACGATCCGAACGACGGTGACATCGATCCGGCGCAGCTGACGCAAGCGCTTGCAAAGGGCGCGCGTGACATGGGCGCGAAGATCATCCGCTTCTGCCCCGTGACGGGTGCGCGCCGCGACAAGGACGAGTGGGTGATCGCGACACCGCAGGGTGAGATCCGCTGCGAATATGTCGTCAACGCCGCCGGCTACCGCGCGCAGGAAATCGGCAAGCTGTTTGGCCGTGACGTGCCGATGATGGTCATGAGCCATCAATATCTGCTATTCGACGAAATTCCCGAGATCGCCGCCTGGACGCGCGAGAATGGCCACAAGCTGCCGCTGCTGCGCGACGTCGATTCGTCCTATTATCTGCGCCAGGAAAAGAACGGCATGAATCTCGGGCCCTATGAGCGAAACTGCCGCGCGCATTGGGCGACGCCGGATGATCCGATGCCTGACGATTTCTCGTTCCAGCTCTTTCCGGACGATCTTGAACGTCTCGACTGGTATTTGAACGATGCCATTGCCCGGGTGCCGATCCTCGGCACTGCCGGCCTTTCCAAGATCATCAACGGCCCCATCCCCTATGCGCCGGATGGCAATCCGCTGATCGGGCCGATGCCGGGCGTTCCCAATGCCTTCGAGGCTTGCGTCTTTACATTCGGCATCGCCCAGGCGGGCGGCGCCGGTAAGGTGCTTGCCGAATGGGTGACGGAAGGCGCCACCGAGTGGGACATGTGGTCATGCGATCCGCGCCGCTTCACCGGTTTCACCGATCCCGATTATTGCGTTGCCAAGGGACTCGAAGTCTATGGCCACGAATATGCGATCCATTTTCCGCGCCACACCTGGCCGGCGGGCCGCAACAAGAAGCTCTCGCCGCTCCATGACCGTATCGCCAGGCTCGGCGGTCAATTCGGGGCTTACAACGGCTGGGAACGCGCGAACTGGTATGCGAGGCCCGGTGACGACACATCCGAGGAAGCGACCCAGACCTTCTCGCGCAATGGACCTTGGCACGAGCGTAGTCGCGAGGAATGCCACGCGGTTCGCGATGCAGTCGGAATCCTCGATCTGCCTGGTTTCACGCGTTTTCGCGTGAGCGGCGAGGGCGCGCGCGAATGGCTCGCGACGCTTATAACCGGCATCGTCCCCAAGCCCGGCCGGATCGGCCTTGCCTATTTCGCCGACGACAAGGGCCGCGTCGTCACGGAAATGTCGATCATGGCAATCGACGAAAATCTCTTCTTCCTTATCACGGCGGCTGTTGCGGAGTGGCATGATCGCGACTGGCTCGTCAAACACCTGCCCGCGGGAAACGCAATCAGCATCGACAATGTGACCGAGCAGTTCTCCTGCCAGATCGTCACCGGTCCGAAGGCGCGGGACCTCTTCAAGGATGTGTGCGACGCCGAACTCGACCGGCCCTGGCTGTCGCACCAGTCGACGCAGATTGCCGGACGGTACTGCCAGCTGGTGCGCGTGTCGTTCGCTGGGGAACTCGGCTGGGAGGTGCACACGAAAGTTGCTGACACCGCGGCGATCTTCGACGCGATCTGGGAGGCCGGGCAGAAATATGGGATCAAGCCCTTCGGCATGTTCGCGCTCGACTCGCTGCGGCTCGAGAAAGGTTATCGCGCCTGGAAAGGCGATCTTTCGACGGACTATACGCCGCTGCAAAGCGGGCTCGAACGATTTGTCAAATGGGAAAAGCCCAACTTCCTCGGCAAGGCTGCGCTTGAAAGCGAAAAGCAGCGCGGCGTCGACAAACGCTTTGTCACGTTGACCGTCGATGCCGGCGATTGCGATGCGCCCTATATGTCGACCCTCTGGCACAACGGAAATATTGTCGGCGAGACGACGTCCGGCGGTTGGGGCCACCGCATCGACAAGTCGATCGCGCTCGGCATGCTCAAGACAGAACTGACCGAGCCCGGCACCGAGATCGAAGTCGAAATCTTCGGCGAGCGCCGCAAGGCTATTGTGCATCCTGACCAACCCCTCTGGGATCCCAAGAACGAAAGAATCCGCGCATGAGTTCGCTTCCCACCAAGGCACGGGCCGTCATCATCGGCGGCGGCGTATCGGGCTGCTCCGTTGCCTATCATCTGGCGAAACTCGGCTGGACCGACATCGTTCTCCTCGAACGCAAGCAACTGACGTCGGGCACAACATGGCACGCCGCCGGTCTGATCGGTCAGTTGCGTGCATCGCAGAATATGACACGCCTCGCAAAGTACTCGGCCGACCTCTACGTAAAGCTTGAAGCCGAAACTGAAGTCGCGACCGGTATGCGGCAGGTCGGCTCGATCACGGTCGCGCTCACCGAGGAGCGCAAGCACGAGATCTACCGGCAAGCATCGCTCGCCCGCGCCTTCGATGTGGATGTGCGGGAGATTTCTCCCAGAGAAGTCAAGGAAATGTATCCGCATCTTAATGTCGAGGATGTCGTCGGAGCGGTGCACCTGCCGCTCGACGGTCAGTGCGATCCGGCCAATATCGCCATGGCGCTTGCCAAGGGTGCACGCCAGCGCGGCGCGAGGATCGTAGAGAACGTGAAGGTGACCAACGTTGTGAAGAAGAATGGCCGTGTCGCTGGTGTTTCCTGGTCGAAAGGGGATGAGCAAGGCACGATTGAAACCGATGTCGTGATCAACTGCGCCGGCATGTGGGCACGCGATCTCGCCGCCACGTCGGGTGTGACTGTACCGCTCCACGCCTGCGAGCACTTTTACCTGGTGACGGAGGCGATCGAAGGGCTTGGTCGGCTACCGGTGCTGCGCGTCCCCGATGAATGCGCCTATTACAAGGAAGACGCCGGCAAGATGATGCTTGGCGCGTTCGAGCCGGTCGCCAAGCCGTGGGGCATGAACGGCATTTCCGAAGATTTCTGCTTCGATCAATTGCCGGAGGATTTCGAACACTTCGAACCCATCCTCGAAATGGGCGTCAACCGCATGCCCATGCTCGGGACGGCAGGCATTCATACGTTCTTCAATGGTCCGGAAAGTTTCACTCCCGACGATCGTTACTATCTCGGCGAAGCACCGGAACTTGGCGGCTATTGGGTTGCCGCGGGCTATAATTCCATCGGCATCGTGTCATCGGGCGGGGCTGGCATGGCGCTGGCGCAGTGGATCCACGACGGCGAGGCGCCGTTCGACCTCTGGGAGGTCGATATCCGCCGGGCGCAGCCGTTCCAGAAGAACCGGCGATACCTGAAGGAGCGTGTCTCCGAAACGCTTGGGCTGCTCTACGCCGACCATTTTCCGTACCGGCAGATGGCAACGTCGCGCAATGTTAGGCGCTCGCCGATCCATGAGCATTTGAAGCAGCGCGGTGCGGTCTTTGGCGAGGTCGCCGGCTGGGAACGTGCCAACTGGTTTGCCCGCGAAGGCCAGGAACCGGAATATCGCTATTCCTGGAAGCGGCAGAACTGGTTCGACAACCAGCGTGACGAGCATCTCGCCGTGCGCAATGGCGTCGGCCTCTTCGATATGACGTCGTTCGGCAAGATCAGGATCGAGGGGCGCGATGCCCTGGCTTTCCTGCAAAGGCTCTGTGCCAACCAGCTCGACGTAGAGCCGGGCCGCATCGTTTATACGCAGATGTTGAATAATCGCGGTGGCATCGAGAGCGATCTTACGATTACTCGGCTTTCGGAGACCGCGTTCTTTGCGGTTGTGCCGGGCGCAACCCTGCAGCGCGATCTCGCATGGATGCGCAAGCATCTTGACGATGAGTTTGTCGTCATAACCGATGTGACGGCAGCGGAATCGGTGCTTTGCCTCATGGGACCAAAGGCGCGCGAACTGATCACGAAAATCAGCCCGAATGACTTTTCCAACGAGGCCAATCCTTTCGGTACGGCGCGCGAGATAGAGATCGGCATGGGGTTGGCGCGGGCGCATCGCGTGACTTACGTCGGTGAACTCGGTTGGGAACTTTATGTTTCGACGGATCAGACGGCGCATGTCTTCGAAGCCATCGAAGAGGCCGGCCAAGATCTCGGTCTGAAGCTCTGCGGCCTCCACACGCTCGATTCCTGCCGCATCGAGAAAGCGTTCCGGCATTTCGGCCATGACATCACCGACGAGGATCATGTCCTCGAGGCGGGCCTGGGCTTTGCCGTCAAGGCCGACAAAGGCGATTTCATCGGCCGGGAAGCGGTGCTTCGCAAGAAGGACAAGGGCCTCAATCGCCGCTTGGTGCAGTTCAGGCTAAGCGATCCCGAACCGTTACTGTTCCACAACGAAGCCATTATTCGCGACGGCAACATTGTCGGAACCATAACGTCCGGCAATTACGGCCACCATCTCGGCGGTGCGATCGGCCTTGGCTACGTTCCAAGTGAAGGCGAGAGCCCGGACGAGGTCCTGGCTTCCGCATATGAGATCGAGATTGCCGGCGAGCGCGTGAAGGCGGAGGCTTCGCTGAAGCCGATGTACGATCCGAAGGCTGAGCGCGTCCGGATGTAGGCTGAGAAGAGAGGCGCATGGTTGCATCAACCACGCACCTCGCAGCCATCAATTCATGCTGGTGAGAACGGCGTCGAACTGTTCGAGTGCCCAGTCGACCTGGTCGCGCTTGATGACGAGCGGCGGCGCGATGCGGATCGTGTGGCCGTGCGTATCCTTTGCGAGGATGCCGCGTTCCTTGAGTTCGTAGCAAAAGCGATTGGCGCCGCCTGCTTCCGGATTGAGCTCGATCGCAAGCATCAGGCCACGACCGCGCACTTCCCGCACGATATTGCTGCGAATGCCCTTGAGCTGTTCGAGGAAGTATTCTCCCTCCTTGCGGGAGTTTTCGATCATGTTCTCTTCCGTGAGAACGCGTAGCGCCGCACGGGCAATGGCGCAGGCGAGCGGATTGCCGCCGAACGTGCTGCCATGTTGTCCCGGCTTGAGAACGCCGAGCACATCGCTGTTCGACAGGACAGCCGAGACCGGATAAAAGCCGCCGGAAAGCGCCTTGCCGATCAGCGTCACATCCGCCTCTATGCCCTCGTGCTCCTCGGCCAGCAACGCGCCGGTGCGCCCGAGGCCTGTCTGGATTTCGTCGAGGATGAGCGTGACATTGTTGTCGGTGCACAATTCCCGCACCTTGGTGAAATAACCTTTCGGCGGGATGAGGACACCGGCTTCGCCCTGGATCGGCTCGACTAGGAAGCCGACCGTATTGGGGCTGAGCGCTGCAGTGAAAGCGTCGATATCGCCGAAGGGTACGACCTTGAAGCCCGGGGCGAAGGGACCGAAGTTGTCACGGGCGGAAGGGTCGGTGCTGAAGCCGACGATCCCCATGGTACGGCCGTGGAAATTGTCGGAGCAGACGATGATCTCTGCGGCATTCTCCGGAACGCCCTTGACCTCGTAGCCCCACTTGCGCACGGCCTTGATCGCGGTTTCGACGGCTTCGGCACCACTGTTCATCGGCAGAATCTTGTGCGAGCCGGTAAGGGCAGCAAGTTCTTCATAGAACAATGCCAACTGATCGTTGCGGAAGGCGCGGGACGTCAGCGTCAGTTTCGACGCCTGCTCGGTCATCGCCTTGAGGATCTTCGGATGGCAATGGCCCTGGTTGACGGCGGAATAGGCGGAGAGGCAATCGAGATAGCGATTGCCCTCGATGTCCCAGACGTGAACGCCTTCACCGCGTTCCAGCACCACGTCGAGCGGCTTGTAGTTATGGGCCCCGAGACGGGATTCTGTTGAAATCAGATCAGCGGCTGTGTGCAGCAAAATGTCCTCCTAATGCCAAAATCAAATGCTGAGCGCGCCGGCGCTCTGGTCAGCAAGGTTTGGCTTGTCAAAGATCTGCCGGCCGAACAGGCTGGCAACGAGATCGACGAGCAGCAGCGCGCTTCGGCCGCGCTCGTCGAGGAATGGGTTGAGTTCGACCACGTCGAGAGAGCCGACGACGCCGGAATCGTGCAGAAGTTCCATGACCAGATGCGCTTCGCGGAACGTGGCCCCGCCGGGCACGGTGGTGCCGACGCCCGGAGCAAGGGTCGGGTCAATGAAGTCGACGTCGAAGCTGACATGCAGGATACCATTGGCCTTCTGCACACGCTCGATGATGCGGCGCATCAGCTTGGCAACCCCGAATTCATCGATGCGGCGCATGTCGACGACATCGATTCCGCGTTCGCGCAACAGGACGCGCTCCGTTGCATCAATCGAGCGTATGCCGAAGAGGTGCAAATTCTCTGGCTTGACGAAACCGCGCGGCTCTTCGCCGAAAACGCCTTCGAGGCCAGGTTCGCCGCAAAGGAGTGCCGCCGACATGCCGTGCATGTTGCCGGAAGGCGAGGTGGCGGGCGTATTGAAATCGGAATGGGCGTCCAGCCACAACACGAAGAGTTCGCGGCCATGTTCCTCGCAGTAGCGGGCAACGCCGCTCACCGAGCCCATGGAAAGGCTGTGATCGCCGCCGAGAGTGATCGGGAACGTCCCCTTAGTCATTGCGTCATAGGTTTCGCTGCTGAGCATGCGCGACCAGGCGGCAATGCGCTCGATATGGTGGGCGAGGCCATCCACGGCTGGAACCACGGGCAAGACCGGAGGCAGTCGAAGATCGCCGCGATCCTCAACAGGATGACCGAATTCCTCAAGCGTGCGGACGAGTCCGGCAGTGCGCAAGGCCGCCGGTCCCATGAGCGCGCCAAGGCGACCCGCGCCTTCCTCGATTGGCGCACCGATGATCGTCAGCTTCTGCTTGTGCGTGTCCTCAAAATTGCTGTGCATGTTCATAAACAACCGCCACTTTCGCGTTTGGATGGTCTCGTTCCGAAATGAAAGAGAATATTATGTCCCGCAATGATTTTGGCATTTCGGCGCGGTGACAAATAGACGGCATCTTGATAGAAATGCGCAAGGAATTGAGCATTTTGCTCAAGACCGTTACGCAAAGTGAGAGCTAAATGGACGACGTAGACCGCAAATTGCTGTCGCTGCTGCGCGATGATTGCCGCTTGCCTGTCTCGTCGATGGCGACCGTGCTCGGCATATCGCGCGCTACTGTACGCACGCGCATCGACAAGCTGACCACCGATGGAACGATTCAGGGCTTCACCGTCACGCTCAAGGCCGGCGCCGGCATTTACGGGGTGCGCGCCGTGGCGATGATCGAGGTAGCGGGACAGGGTGCCGAGAAGGTGATCCGCCGCCTGCAGGGCTTCCCGGAGATTCGCGCCTTGCACACAACGAACGGCCGGTGGGATATCGTCGCTGAAATCGAGGTGGAGACGCTGGAGGCATTCGACCGCACGCTTCGCGACATCCGTCATATTGACGGAATCACCTCGACAGAGACAAGTATTCTTTTATCGACCCGCAAGAGCGGATAATCTCAAAGGTTGAAGGGAGATCGGCGCTTGCACGTTCGTGAGATTCCATGGCTCGAACCTGTCGAAGCCGCTGAACGGCTGCGGCCGTTGGGGGGCTTGAGCTTTCTCGACAGTGCCATGCGCCATGACCAGTTGGGCCGCTATTCCTACGTGGCTGCCGATCCGTTCGCGAGATTGATCGTTGCCGGTGGCGAGGTCAGCTGGAACGGCGAAACGGTCGAGGGCGAGCCGCTCATGGCGATTGCAGACTACATCGGGCGATACCGGATGGAGGACCAGGCTGGGCTGCCGCCGTTTCAAGGCGGTGCGATCGGCTATTTCTCCTACGAGTTCGGCCGGCTGCTCGAACGCTTGCCTCAGCCCGGAACACCACCACAAGGCGCGATGCCGGACGCCGCCTGGCTCTTTTACGATGCCGTACTTGCCTTCGATCATGCGCAACAGCGGGTCTGGCTTGTTTCCTCGGGTTTTCCCGAAATGGACAGGCCGACGCAGGAGCGGCGAAGCCAGGAGCGCTCGGACCATTTTATCGAGGCGATCAGTCGTTCCGCTGCGCAGCCCTCCGTCGAGATGACGGCGCAGCGCATCGCAAGAACCTCATGGCGGTCCAATTTCGAACGGGCCGCCTATATGCAGGCAGTCGCCCGGGTCGTTGAGTACATACTCGACGGGGATATTTTCCAGGCCAACATCGCCCAGCGCTTCACCGCCGAGCTGCCGCAGGGTTTCGATCGTTGGCGTTTTTACAAGGCGCTGCGCAAGCGCAATGCCGCGACCTTCGCCGCCTATCTCGACCATGGCGAGATTGTCATTGCCTCGAGTTCGCCGGAGCGCTTCCTCGTCGCGCGTGGCGACCAGGTCGAGACGAGGCCGATCAAAGGGACAATGCCACGTTCGGCTGATCCGAATGAAGACAAGGCACTGGCGGAGACTCTTCTGAAGTCGGAGAAGGACCGGGCCGAGAATTTGATGATTGTCGACTTGATGCGCAACGACCTTTCCCGCGTTTGCCGGCCCCATTCGGTGCTGACGCCTGTGTTATGCGGCCTCGAAACCTATGCCAGCGTGCATCATCTCGTCTCGGTCGTGACCGGCCGGTTGCAGGAGGACAAGGGCCTTATAGACCTTGTTCGCGCCGCCTTTCCCGGCGGGTCGATCACCGGCGCTCCCAAGCTGAGGGCGATGGAGATTATCACCGAGATCGAAGGTGAAGCGCGCGGTGTCTATTGCGGCTCGATCGGTTTCATTGGCTTCAACGGCAATTTCGACACCAATATCGGCATCCGTACCGTCTTGTTCCAAAACGGCATGGCGGTATTTCAGGCGGGTGGCGGGATCACCGCCCTGTCGGACCCCGCATCCGAGTACCAGGAGACGCTGGACAAGGCAGCGCGCATCTTCACCGTGTTCGATGAGGGCGGGCCGGAATGATCCTCATTATCGACAATTACGACTCCTTCGTCTTTACCGTCGCGCGCTACTTCACCGAGCTTGGCGTCGAAACGCAGGTGGTGCGCAACGATGCGATTTCGGTTGCCGACGTCAAGCGCATGGACCCGGAGGCAATCGTCCTGTCGCCCGGCCCGTGCGGCCCACGGGAGGCGGGGCAATCCATGGCGATCATCGAGGCGTTGAGCGGTACCACGCCGATGCTCGGCATCTGCCTTGGCCACCAATGCATGGGCGAGGTCTTCGGTGGCCATGTGGTGCGGGCGCGCGAGCCCATGCACGGCCGCGCCTCGGCAATAAACCATGACGGTCGTGGCGTGTTCAAGGGGCTACCAAGCCCCTTCCGCGCCGGGCGTTATCATTCGCTGATCGTTCAGGACCTTCCGGCGAATGGCGACCTTCGCATTACGGCGCGCTCCGAGGCGGGTGAAATCATGGGCCTTGCCCATGCCACTCACCCGACATACGGCGTTCAATTTCATCCGGAGTCGGTACTCACGGAATATGGCCATGCCATGCTCGGAAACTTCCTGCGGCTGGTGCGCGCATTCAATAGAGACGACAGGACGACATAGGCCACGGAGGGCGACGCTATTTTCGCCTCTTTGTTCGATATTCCTGTTGGCCGTACCGGCAATCGTCCTTTACAACTGCAATCATTAAGCGTTGGCGATCGCCGACCGCATTCAACGGACAATCCGCATTTACAGGCAGGAGACAGACCATGCTGCGCAAGACCGATTTCTATATAGATGGCAAATGGATAGCTCCGACGGTCGCCAAAGAGCTGGAGGTTATCAACCCGGCCGATGAACAGGCTTTCGCCGTGATTTCGCTCGGCTCGGCCGCCGATGTCGACAAGGCCGTCACCGCTGCGCGCAAGGCATTCGCCAAGTGGAGCGTGACTAGCCGCGAAGAGCGCCTTGAATGGCTCCAGCGTCTTCTTGGCGCCTATCAGGAACGCATCGACGACATGGCCAAGGCCATTTCCGCCGAAATGGGCGCGCCGATCAAGATGGCGCTTGACGAGCAGGCGGCTTCCGGCACTGCGCACATCAAGGCCTTCATCCGTGCCTTGAAGAACTTCGAATTCGAGCGTCCGCTCGACGCCCACAACCCGTCGTCGCGCATCGTTTACGAGCCGATCGGCGTGTGCGGCCTCATCACGCCGTGGAACTGGCCGATGAACCAGGTTGTGCTCAAGGTTGTTCCAGCGCTTGCTGCCGGTTGCACGGTCATTCTCAAGCCGTCCGAACTCGCGCCGATTTCCTCGGTCATCTTCGCGGAAATCATCGATGCTTCGGGTCTTCCGGCCGGTGTATTCAACCTCGTCAACGGCGACGGCCCGACCGTCGGCGAGGCCATGTCGCGCCATCCCGGCATCGACATGATGTCGTTCACCGGATCGACGCGCGCTGGTGTCGCCGTCACCAAGGCGGCCGCTGATACGGTCAAGCGCGTTTCGCTCGAACTTGGCGGCAAATCTCCGAACATCGTCTTTGCCGATTCGGACGTCGAGGCCGCCGTGAAGCGTGGCGTGGCGCACGTGTTCAACAATACCGGGCAGTCCTGCAATGCGCCGACGCGCATGCTCGTCGAGCGTTCGGTCTACGACACGGCCACACAGGTTGCCGCCGAGACAGCCAAGGCCACCAAGGTTGGCGATCCGTCAGAGAATGGCGACCACATGGGGCCGCTCGTTTCCGAAATGCAGTTCAACAAGGTGCAGGGCCTGATCGAACAGGGCATCAAGGAAGGCGCGCGACTGATTGCAGGCGGTACGGGGCGTCCCGAGGGCTTCAACCGTGGCTACTACGTGCGCCCGACCGTCTTTGCCGACGTCAACAATGACATGACGATCGCGCGTGAGGAGATTTTCGGACCTGTACTCGCGATGATTCCGTTCGACACGGAAGAGGAGGCCGTCGAGATCGCCAACGATACGCCGTATGGCCTCGCTGCTTATATCCAGTCGGGTGATCCGGAACGAATCAAACGCGTGTCGAAGCGGCTGCGGGCAGGCATGGTCCGCATCAACGGCGCTTCCCATGCGGCCGATGCACCGTTCGGCGGCTACAAGCAGTCGGGAATTGGGCGCGAGGGCGGCCATTGGGGTCTTGAAGACTTCCTCGAAGTAAAGGCCATTAGTGGCTGGGAAGACACCGCGGCCTGAAAATAAGCGCAAAGCATGCCCGCTAGTTTCCTTTGGGCATGCTTTGCTCTAACTGACAATAGACGGCGTTGGTCGCCCGTCGCGTTTGACTTGTCAGAAAACGGGTGCGGACAGAATGGATGATCTAGAGACCCTACCGGAGGCCGCGTCCGACAATGATGAATCCGACATCTACGGCGATGACGGTGCGGTAAAGACATCCTATCTCGCCCGTGTCGGCGCTGCGATCGCCGATCGCGACGTCCTATTCCTGCGCTCGCATGTCGGCAAGCTACATCAATCCGAACTCGGCCACGTTCTCGAAGCGCTGCATTCGGAGCAGCGCGCCGCACTCGTCGAACTACTCGGTGACGAATTCGACTTCGCCTCGCTGACCGAGGTCGACGAAGCGGTCCGCATGGAGATCGTCGATGCCCTGCCCAACGAGCAGATCGCCGAGGCCGTCCAGGAACTCGACTCCGACGATGCCGTCTACATTCTCGAAGATCTCGACCAGGAAGATCGCGACGAGATTCTGGCGCAGCTTCCATTCACGGAACGCGTCAGGCTGCGCCGTTCGCTCGGCTATCCCGAGGAAACGGCCGGTCGCCGCATGCAGACCGAGTTCGTCGCCGTTCCGCCGTTCTGGACCGTTGGGCAGACGATCGACTACATGCGCGACAATGACGATTTGCCGGAATCCTTTTCGCAGGTCTTCGTCATAGATCCGATGTTCCGGCTGCTCGGCGCCATCGATCTTGACCGCATCCTGCGCACAAGGCGCGACGTCAAGGTCGAAGAGATCATGCACGAGACGCGCCATGCCATTCCGGCCACGATGGACCAGGAAGAGGCTGCGCAGATCTTCGAACAATATGACCTGCTTTCTGCGGCCGTCGTGGATGAGAATGAGCGCCTTGTCGGTGTTCTCACCATCGAGAACATTGTCGACGTTATCCAGGAGGAAGCGGAGGAGGATATCCTGCGCCTCGGCGGCGTCGGCGATGAAGAGCTTTCGGATTCCGTCGTATCGACATCGCGTTCGCGCGTGCCCTGGCTTGTCGTCAATCTTTTTACAGCAATCCTGTCGGCTTCCGTCATCGGGCTCTTCGATGCCACGATCCAGCAGATGGTCGCGCTCGCCGTGCTCATGCCGATCGTCGCGTCGATGGGCGGCAATGCCGGCACGCAGACGATGACCGTGACCGTGCGCGCTCTCGCGACGCGCGATATGGATATCTATAATGCCGGGCGTATCATCCGACGCGAGGCGTCGGTCGGGCTCATCAACGGCGTGGTCTTCGCCATTTTGATCGGACTTGTCGCGGGGTTCTGGTTCGGCCACGCCAATCTCGGCGGCATTATTGCGGCTGCCATGATCATCAATATGCTCGCCGCGGCACTTGGCGGAATACTGATTCCGCTGCTCCTGCACCGTTTCGGCGCGGACCCCGCCATTGCCTCTGCCGTGTTTGTTACGACCGTGACCGACGTTGTCGGATTTTCGTCATTCCTTGGCCTCGCCACCTGGTGGTTTGGCTTTAAGTAACAGCAACTTACCTGCTTTTGCACTTAAGTTCACAACCCTATACAATCGTCCAATTGACTTTTACGTAATTGCGTGGGCAAAACATTCAATCGATATAGTGGGGAACTAGCAATAGTGTCGGGTATGCGCGAATATTACTCCATCACCGAATTGACACGCGAGTTCGGCGTATCGACACGGACGCTGCGCTTCTACGAGGACGAGGGACTGATTCATCCGATCAGGCGCGGGCGCACGCGGCTTTTTCGACCGTCGGACCGGCATCTCCTTAAGCAGATCCTGCGCGGCAAAAGGCTCGGCTTCTCGATCGCGGAAATTCATGAAATCGTCCAGATGTACCGCGAACCCCCCGGAGAGATGGGGCAATTGCATCTGCTGATGAAGCGGGTCGAGGAAAAGCGCGGGGATCTGCGCCAGAAGCGCCGCGATATCGAGGAGACGCTAACCGAGCTCGACCAGGTCGAGGAGGCCTGCATCGAGCGTCTCGCTGAACTCGGTGTCAACACTTAACCACCTCATTGCGGCATGTTGAGCTGGGTGCACAGCCCGGCAATATCCTGCATCTCCGGATCGTTCTGATCCCGCCTTCCGGCGAACGCGTCGTCGAAAATATTGCGCGCCTTGCTTTCGTTGATGACGCAGGAGCAGAACTTTTCGCAAAACGCCGCGTCGTTGTCGATCGAGCAACTCTGCACGCAGGCATTGCCGAAGATTTCCTCGGGCGTTGCCACCGCCGGCGGGAACACATGCGAGATCAGGAACACGCAGCTGATCAGAACCGGTTGATGGATCAGATAGAATGCAAGGCTATGACGGCCAATAAATTGCAGCGCCCGGTTCAGCCAGGCCGGCGCGATATCACCGGCAAGCAGTTTCATAGCGCCCGTCTGCTGCATTACCTTGGCAAGCGCCATCCCGAAGAGCACCGCGCCGAACCACGGAAAAATCGGCACATAGTCATTGGAACGGATCAATACTTCCGAAAGCCCAAGCGGCCAGAACACGGGCGGATCGAACGCCGGCGAAACGAAGTAGAATGGCAATGCCACGACTGCCACCGCCGCAAGCGCGACGATGATCGCTGGAAGCCTCAGGAAAAGCAGTCCAAGTAGGCTCGCTGCAGCTATTTCATGCAGGATCCCGAAGAATACGAAGCTTTCGGGCGTCATGTACCAGGTGACGAGGGTGATCGCCGCTGCCGCCACGGCGACCTGCGCTAACCGCATGAGGAACGACCGCCATCTTATACCGCGCCCATGGGCAAGAACGAGGCTGAAGCCGACGAGCATCAGGAAAGTCGAGGCAATAATACGCGCGTAGAGCTTCCAGGCTCCCTGGCCGGTCGTGCCCGGTTCGAGATAACCGAAGAATTCGAAATCCCAGCCCGTGTGGTAAGTGGCCATGGCGATAAGCGCGATGCCGCGCAGCACGTCGAGCCTGCCAAGACGCGGCTTTGCGGGCGAAATCGAACTGAGGTTGTCGGTCATGCGGAGAATGCTCGTATGTGGTGTGCTATCCCGCGCACGCTATGCGACATGGCGGGCAAAATCCATTGCATTTCACATTGATCAATCAGGGGTTTTTATTACTTGTTTCAACGGTTTCCATGAAACGGACATAATATGTCGCTCCATCGACGGCCAATGACGGCGCAACGATTGAAACTCGCTGCAACAATCGAATCAATCCCTCCGAAGTCCCTCCGGTGATCAGCCAAGTCCGCTACCCTATCTGGATTACCACGGCCAAGCCTCCGACGGCGCGGGTCTTTGCGATCCTGTTCGGCGTTGAGTCGATGGCGCGTGCCATCATCACCAGCGTCGTGCCGATCCAGACCTATGACCTGATGCAGAGCGAGCGCGGCGTCAGTATTCTTTACACCTGCATGTCGCTGTTCGGATTGATCTCGACACTGTCGATCCCATTGCTGATCGTCCGTATCCCGCGCCGCTGGGTCTATACGGCCGGAGTGACATCACTGATCATCGGTTGCATGGCCTTTGCCTTCGACACCTTGCCGGGGCAGGCGGCGGGCCTGTTCCTGCGCACCTTCGGCGCGGGAACCCTGTCGATCACGCTCAGCCTCTACATCATGGACCATATCAAGAAGGGCGAACTCGTCCGCGCCGAGTCGGTGCGCATGGCGACGGCGACGATCGCCTGGACTGGCGGACCGTTTCTCGGTGTGTTCCTCTATACCCACGTGGGCATGGTTGCGCCGTTCGTGCTGTCGATCGGCTTCTCACTCGTGCTGCTGGCCTTGTTCTGGTACTTCCGGCTCAGCGACAACCCGGCGCTGCAAAGAGGGCCGAGCCGTCCTGCAAACCCCATTGCCAATGTGCGCCGCTTCGTCGTGCAGCCGCGCCTGCGTCTGGCGTGGCTTATCGCCTTCTCCCGCTCCTGCTATTGGAGCACGTTCTTCGTTTACGGGCCGATCCTCATGGTGGCGACGGGGCAGGGAACGCTGGCCGGCGGTCTTCTCGTCTCGCTCGGCAACCTCTTCCTGTTCGGCTCGATCCTCTGGGGCAAGGTCGGCATGTCCAAGGGCCTGATGCGGACAATTTCCGCGGTCTTCATGCTCCTCGCGGTCTCCCTGATCGGGGCAGGCCTCGCCGGTGAGAAATTCCCGATGATTGCCGCCATCATGCTGCTTGTCGGCGCGTTTTTCTGCGTCGCCATCGATACGCTCGGCTCAGCAACCTTCATCCGCGCCGTCCATCCGCATGAGCGCGCGCAGATGACCGCGGTCTACCGGACCTATCTCGATTTTTCCGAGATATTGCCGGCCTTCACCTATTCGATCATCCTGACGTTCTTCCACCTCGGCGCGATCTTCATCGCACTCGCCGGGCTCATGGTATTCACATCCTTCTTCGTTTGGCGCTACCTGCCGCGAAGCCTATAGCTCGCTCACGCTGTTGCGCATCAAGACGTCGCGCGCCGTCGAGAAGAATTGCCGCCGCAGCAGGACGATGGCGACGAATGTCGTGGTCGCCATGAACAAGAGCGGATGCAGGAACCATCCGAGATAGCCGATCGAAAAGAAGATGCCGCGCAGGCCGCTGTTGAAGTGCTGGCCGGCCTGAATATTGATACCCGCCGCGCGGTTGATGCTGGCAAGGACGAGCGGATCATCGGGGCCTTTGTCACGCGCCATGGGCACGCCGCCGATGAGTATCGAGCAGTAGTTGAACAGGCGATACGACCAGGCGAACTTGAAGAACGCATAGGCGAAAAGGACGAGAAGCCCGAGAATTTTGGTCTCGAACAATTGCTGGGTCGTCTCGTTGAGAAAAGGAATCTCGTGAAACAGCGTCAATACGCGGCCTGAAGAATTTAGCAGCCCGAAGCAGCCGCCGATCGCAAGGATCGATGTGGAGGCGAAAAAACCCGTGCCTTGCTGCAGGCCGATCATGATGCTGGTGTCGATCATGCGCAACTCGC
This sequence comes from Phyllobacterium sp. 01N428, assembly GCF_056399405.1. Classification (NCBI taxonomy): domain Bacteria; kingdom Pseudomonadati; phylum Pseudomonadota; class Alphaproteobacteria; order Hyphomicrobiales; family Phyllobacteriaceae; genus Phyllobacterium; species Phyllobacterium sp. 01N428. The sequence continues at coordinate 42,375 of NZ_JBFTRH010000003.1, read as the reverse complement.
GTGTCGCCATTGTCGCCATCCACTGGCGTCGCGCTTCGTTCATTTCGTAGGTGAGGGATTTCCTGCCACCAAAGCCCTTCGCGGTCGTATAGGAATAGACCATCCAGACAACGAAGAAATAGAAGAGCGCCACGGCGTCGAGCCAATAGGATGTGTTTTGGGCAGGTTCCATTTCGGTCCTCTGTGACGCGCGGCGGCAATCGCGAATGTACGGAAATTCCAGCGCTTGGCAAAGCGGCCGGACGGTATTTTTGGAACTGTCGCAAACCAGGCGATACGGCGTTTTTCTTTGACTTTTGCAACAGCGCGCCTATGTCGTAGAAACACAACGCAAGGTCGGAAGCTGGCTTTGACGTTTGCCGGCAACCGGCCATTATCAACGGAAGCGATCCAGCTCGGGGTAAGTAACCGCATGTTCCTGTCGGTTTTCGATCTTTATAAAATCGGCATTGGTCCTTCGAGCTCCCACACGATGGGTCCGATGACCGCGGGCGGGCAGTTTCTTGAAGAACTCAAGAGCGGCCAGTGGCCACGGCCGAGCGGCGTCAAGGTCGATCATTTGCGCGTTCACCTGCATGGCTCGCTGGCGTTTACCGGCGTCGGCCACGCGACCGACCGCGCCGTCATCCTCGGCCTCTGCGGCTACCTTCCGGCCACTGTCGATCCGGACGCAATGGATACGGTGCTTGAGACGGTGAGCCGTACAAAGCGCATCTCGCCCGAGGGGCATCCCTCCTACCGCTTCGACCCCGCGACCGACCTGATCATGGACCGGCGCACCCCGCTTCCCGGACACGCGAACGGCATGGCCTTCGAGGCGTATGACGCCGACGAGCGGCTGCTTCTGCGCCGTATCTTTTATTCGATCGGTGGCGGTTTCGTCGTCACCGAGGAAGAACTGGAAGCCGCGAAGACCCGCTCCGCGCCAAAGGCTGAAGCGGCCGTCCCGTTTCCGTTTATCAATGCCGCGCAGATGCTGAGCATGGCCAAGGCGAGCGGACTTTCGATCGCTGAAATGAAGCGGCAAAACGAAGAAACCTTCATGAGCCGCGAGGAACTCGATGCAGGTCTCGACCGCGTCTGGTCGGCCATGCGCTCATGCATCGATCGCGGGCTCGCGCAGGAGGGCATCATGCCCGGCGGCCTGAAGGTCAAGCGCCGGGCCCGCTATCTGCACGACCGGTTGCAGGAGGAATGGCGGCAGAACCGCATCAATCCGCTCCTCGCCAATGACTGGCTCTCGGTCTACGCCATGGCGGTAAATGAGGAAAACGCGGCTGGCGGCCGTGTCGTGACCGCGCCGACCAACGGCGCCGCCGGGGTGGTGCCCGCCGTACTGCGCTATTATCTCCATTTCCACGAGGATGCGGATGCCGATGGCATTCGCGACTTCCTGCTGACCTCTGCCGCCATTGGCGGTGTGATCAAGCACAACGCCTCGATCTCTGGCGCCGAAGTCGGCTGCCAGGGCGAGGTGGGTTCGGCATCCGCCATGGCCGCCGCAGGCCTTGCCGCCGTGCTCGGCGGCTCGCCGGAGCAGATCGAGAACGCCGCGGAGATTGCGCTGGAGCATCACCTTGGCATGACCTGCGATCCCGTGGCCGGGCTTGTGCAGGTGCCCTGTATCGAGCGCAATGCGCTTGGCGCGGTCAAGGCCGTTACCGCCGCTTCATTGGCCGTCAAGGGCGACGGTACGCATTTCGTGCCGCTCGACGCGTGCATCGAGACGATGCGCCAGACGGGCATGGACATGAACGAGCGCTACAAGGAAACCAGCCTCGGCGGGCTTGCCGTCAACGTCGTCGAGTGCTGACGCCTCTCCAGTTTCAGAATATCTATATTATGTCCGCAGCGCCTTGGCAGCGCGGCTGAAATCGTCCGCCCTCTGCAATAGGTGCGGATTTCTTGAAAACAGTTTCATCAAATCGGCTAAAGTCAGGTCTTGAAAAGGTTGTCATAGTCTTCGTCCCGCCCGGCGAGGAGGAAAAGCCGGGCATCAAAGGTATTGGGAGGACTTTACCTTGGAAGCAAACACAATCGGACGGCCGCTGGATCAGCGGCCAGAGGATCGAAACCTTGGACTCGGCGCCAATCTCGCCTATGGCCTGCAACATGTTCTAACGATGTATGGCGGCATTATTGCCGTGCCGCTGATCGTCGGCCAGGCCGCAGGCCTTGCGCCTGACCAGATCGGTCTCCTGATTGCCGCCTCGCTCTTTGCCGGCGGCCTGGCAACCATACTGCAAACGATGGGAATCCCCTTCTTCGGATGCCAGCTGCCGCTGGTGCAGGGCGTCTCGTTTTCGGGCGTTGCCACCATGGTCGCCATCGTCAGCGGCGGTGGCGGCATGGACGCGGTGCTCGGCGCCGTCATGGCGGCATCGCTGGTCGGCCTGCTGATCACACCCATATTCTCGCGCATCACGCGCTTCTTTCCGCCGCTCGTCACGGGTATCGTCATCACGACGATCGGCCTCACACTGATGCCGGTTGCCGTGCGCTGGGCCATGGGCGGCAATAGCAATTCCCCCGAGTTCGGCAGCGTCGGCAATATTCAGCTTGCTGCGGTAACGCTCGTCGTGGTTCTGCTGCTCAGCAAGCTCGGCAGCGCCACGATCTCGCGCCTCTCGATCCTGCTTGCCATCATCATCGGCACCGCCATAGCGCTCGCGCTGGGCATGACCGATTTCTCCAAAGTCGCTGAAGGCCCGATCGTCGCGATACCGACCCCCTTCCATTTCGGTTTTCCGACCTTTCATCTGGCGGCGATTATCTCGATGTTCATTGTCATCATGGTGACGCTGGTTGAAACCTCGGCCGATATTCTGGCGGTCGGTGAGATCATCGAAACCAAGGTCGACTCGAAGCGCCTCGGTGATGGCCTGCGGGCGGACATGCTCTCGAGCCTGATCGCGCCGATCTTTGGCTCGTTCACGCAGAGTGCCTTTGCCCAGAACGTCGGGCTTGTGGCAGTTACGGGCGTCAAGAGCCGCTATGTCGTGGCGACGGGCGGTCTGGTGCTCGTAACCCTCGGTCTCCTGCCGATCATGGGCCGGGTCGTGGCCGCCGTGCCGAGCGCGGTTCTTGGCGGGGCGGGGATCGTGCTCTTCGGTACTGTTGCCGCAAGCGGCATCCGTACCCTTTCCAAGGTCAACTACACCAACAATATGAACCTCATCATCGTAGCGACCTCGATTGGCTTCGGCATGATTCCGATTGCAGCGCCGAACTTCTACGATCACTTTCCGGCTTGGTTCGCGACAATCTTCCACTCGGGGATCAGTTCCGCCGCCCTGATGGCGATTGTGTTGAACCTGGTCTTCAATCACCTCACGGCGGGTAATTCGGACCAGCAGTCCGTATTCGTCGCCGGAACCGAGCGGACATTGCGCTACCAGGATATCGCGCAATTGCATGACGGCGATTACTTCCTCAACGGCAAGCTTTACGATGCCAACGGCGTGGAAGTGCCGGTCGTGGCTCCGGATAATCACTCGGCGCTGTCGAAGCGGCAGTTCGATCCGGCACCTGCGGCCGTAGCCGGAAGTAGTCACTGATTTCAAAGGGGCCGGGCGCAATGCCCGGCCACCGCCTTGTGAACCGTGGCCCTGTGGAGAAGCCGAGGCAATGGTTGACCTTGGCGGATGAAAGCGTAAATGCTTCTCACATGGCTCTCAATCTCGTCAAACTTTGCGTCGGCTGCAGTGCAATTGAAGAACTCGCGGCCTGGATCGATTTCCGCCTTGACGAGCGCCGGCAGGCGGGACTCTCGATCGAGCAGTTTCATACAACCCGGATGGTGCCCAAGCGCATCGACGAGCTTCTCGACGGCGGCTCGCTCTACTGGGTGATCAAGGGCAACATACAGTGCCGCCAGCGACTAACCGACATTCGGACATTCACGGACGACCAAGGCATTTCGCGTTGCCATCTGGTCCTCGAACCGCGCATCGTCCCAACTGAATGGCAGCCGCGCCGTGCGTTTCAGGGATGGCGGTATCTCTCCAGCGAAGATGTCCCCATGGATGAAGGACATGGCAAATCCGGCCGTGCGAAACTCCCGCCGGAACTGCGCAACGAACTCGCCTCGCTGGGCCTGCTCTAATTCTATTCTCGATCAGGAGAGACGCAGCCGAACCGGACTGACCCCGTTACGGCCGTCCGAGTGAATGCGCAGGCGCACCGGCGGCATCGCCGCGCGGCGGGTGCGCGCAGCCTGACAAAGCAGCACATTGACGAGGTCCATCGTCTTGAATGCCGCATTGCCGTGGCGAAGGTCGGCGATCCGCAAGGCAGCCTGCTGCAAGGCGTGCATGCCGAACAGTGATGATTTCGATTCCTTGGCAGTCAGGCCCGCCGGGTCATGTATTTCCGTGGTGCTGGACATTCGCAAAACCCTCTACACTGTACAATCTGGGTCTGTCGGGTTGATGCCTTACGATTGTGGTGCAATTGCAAAGCAGTTGAAATTCTGACGCTTCAGTGCGGCACAGGCATTGTTGGCCGCCTTGGCGTTGGTAATGCCGGCAAAGCGCGCACGATGATAAGTCTGCGCACCCTTCTGGAATTTTTCCGTATAGGGCGAGAGCGAGGCGATGGGACCGCCAACCTGGGCCGCGGCCTTGGCAAGCATTGCCTTGGCCTCCTCGGAGCTGCCGACCGAAGCAATCTGCACCATCCATCCGCCCGCCGACGGCGCGGAAGCGGTGGTCACTGGATCGACTTCGGAAACATCGCCTTCGCCGATCTCGGCCTTTGGCTGGGGCGCCGGAACCTGGAGAACGCGCGCTGCCACCGATGGAACCGGCTTCGGGTCTGCATAGGCCGTGACGACTTCAGCCGCTTGGGTGGTCGCCACCTCTTCGCGCCGTGCCGGCACTGGGACGGGCGCGGTATCGGGCAGATCGACAGCAGCGACTTCGACCTTGCTGTTGCGACGCGAGGCGATCAGGTTGCCGCCGTCTCGGCGTGAAGCGCTCGGAAGATACTTGTCGATGAGCTGCGCCATCTGCGCGTCGCGGGCGCCGCCGCTCGTGCCGCCCATGACGACGGCGACAAGCTTCTTGCCGTCGACATTGACGGAACTGACGAGGTTGAAACCCGAAGCGCGCGTGTAGCCCGTCTTGATTCCGTCGACACCACGTACTTTTCCGAGCAAGCGGTTGTGCCCAACAATGCGTCGCCCGTTGTAGGTGAAGCTGCGTGTGGAGAAATAGTCGTAATATTGGGGGAAATGCTCGCGCAGCGCGATGCCGAGGAGGGCGAGGTCGCGGGCGGAAGAGCGCTGCTGTGGATCAGGCAGGCCGTTCGCATTGCGGAACTGCGTGTTGCGCATGCCGAGCTGGCGCGCCTTGTTGGTCATCATCACAGCGAACCGCTGCTCGGATCCGCCGAGATACTCGCCGATGGCGGTTGCCGAGTCGTTGGCAGACTTGGTGATCAGCGACAGGATGGCGGCTTCGGCGCTGATTGTCTGGCCGGGGCGAAAGCCGACTTTCGTTGGCGGCTGGCCGGCGGCGTAAGCGGAAACCGGGATGGGTGTCGATTTGGAGACCTTGCCTGCCGCCATCGCATCGAACAGCATGTAGAGCGTCATCATCTTCGTCAGCGAGGCCGGGAAGCGCTGGGCGTCAGGGTTGGACGAATAAAGCGTCTTGCCGGTGTTGGCATCGACAACGATGGCTGCCGCCTTGGTTTCAGCCGACGCTGCCGAGGTGCCGGCAGCGCTGATGCCGGAGATCATCGAGAGAGCCAGAAATGCATGAGCCACTTTTTTGATTAGTTTATTTGTTTGGCGGGCCGGATGGAGCACAATCAACACCTGTTCGATATGCGGGTGGGTTCTCTTTGATCTGACGCATCAGATTGATTTCGTGAACTTTATCCGCATCAGCGTTACTAAAATGTTTATGGTAACCGCCGCGTTGACGATTTCCCCCGCCTTTATCGAAAAATTTACTCGAATGCTGCAGTGCAGCAAAAAATTGACTTTTTGTGCCTTGCACACTAAATGAAGCGCAACAATAACCCATTTAAGGATGCATCATGGCCACCCCGTTTGAAGCACTGAATGAATCCAGCAAGGAATTCATCAACAGCACGATGAAGAGCGTAAACGCGCTCAGCCAGGGTCTGCAGGCAATTGCAACCGAAGCTGCAGACTATTCGAAGCGTTCGTTCAACGACGGCTCGGTCCTGCTCGAAAAGCTCGCCTCGACGAAATCGGCAGAGCAGGCGTTCGCTGCACAGAGCCTGTTTTCGAAGAAGGCCTATGAGGGCTTCGTCTCGCAGGCTGCTAAGTTCGGTGAACTTTATGCCGATCTCGCGAAAGAGGCTTACCGCCCCTTCGAGTTGGCTGTCGCCAAGGTCGGCAAATAAACCTGAACTTGCTGCTGACACTGTTTAAAAGTCCGGTTGCCCACGCAACCGGACTTTTTTTGTTCCGCTGGGCCAAATGGCCCTTTGCAACGGCAACTTGATATTGCAAGCTTCAGGAGAGGGCTTAAAATCTGCTTGGTGCGACCTACATAGAATGCATGAAGCGACAAATAGCTATCAGGAATGCGGGTGTCTGAAGAGATGATGCGGTTATCACCCATTATGCAAGATGAAGAAAAGGGTGGCGGCAATGGTCCCGGACGTGGCACGGCTGTCATTACCCGGACTAAACCAAAGCTGAAAAAACCCAGCCTTTATCGCGTGTTGCTTCTCAATGACGATTACACTCCAATGGAGTTCGTCATCCATGTTCTGGAGCGTTTTTTCCAGAAGAACAGAGAGGATGCCACACGCATTATGCTCCATGTGCACAATCATGGAGTCGGAGAATGTGGTGTCTTTACCTATGAGGTCGCGGAGTCCAAGATGACCCAAGTCATGGACTATGCGCGGCAAAACCAACATCCGCTGCAATGCGTGATGGAGAAAAAGTGAGGTTTCATGCCATCTTTCTCACCTAGTCTCGAGCGGGCCCTCCATCAGGCGCTGACAATCGCGAACGAGCATCATCATGAATATGCAACGCTGGAGCATCTGCTCCTTGCGCTCATCGATGATCAGGACGCGAGTAGTGTCATGCGCGCCTGCAATGTCGACCTCGCTCAACTGACGCGTACGGTGACCGATTATGTCGATCATGAGCTCGACAACCTCGTGACGGGTTATGACGAGGATTCCAAGCCAACCGCTGCTTTTCAACGCGTCATCCAGCGTGCTGTCATCCATGTTCAGTCTTCTAACCGCGAGGAAGTGACCGGGGCAAACGTCCTGGTTGCGATCTTTGCTGAGCGCGAAAGCCATGCGGCGTTTTTCCTGCAGGAACAGCAGATGACGCGCTACGACGCGGTCAACTATATTTCGCACGGGATCTCGAAGCGCCCCGGCGCATCCGAGCCGCGCACGCCCCTTGGGACCGAAAGCAACAACGAAGAACATCACGCTTCGGAATCCGATGAGGGCACCAAGAAGAAGCAGGACGCCCTGACGGCCTACTGCAACAATCTCAACGAACGGGCAAAAGCTGGAAAGATCGATCCGCTGATCGGCCGCGACCAGGAAATCAGCCGTACGATCCAGATTTTGTGCCGCCGCTCAAAGAACAACCCGCTCTATGTGGGCGATCCGGGCGTGGGCAAGACGGCTATCGCCGAAGGTCTTGCCAAGCGCATCGTCGAAGGTAAGGTCCCGACCGTCCTCAAGGATGCGACGGTCTTTTCGCTCGACATGGGCACCTTGCTTGCCGGAACCCGCTATCGCGGTGATTTCGAGGAACGCCTCAAGCAGGTCATCAAGGAGCTCGAAGAGTATCCGGGCGCCATCCTGTTCATCGACGAAATCCACACGATCATCGGCGCCGGCGCTACGTCGGGCGGTGCAATGGATGCATCCAACCTGTTGAAGCCTGCGCTATCTTCGGGGGCGATTCGCTGCATAGGATCAACCACTTACAAGGAGTTCCGCCAGTTCTTCGAAAAGGATAGGGCGCTCGTTCGCCGCTTCCAGAAGATCGACGTCAACGAACCTTCGATCCCCGATGCGATCGAGATCATGAAAGGTCTGCGGCCGTATTTCGAGGATTTCCACAAGGTCAAGTACACTGTGGAGGCGATCAAGTCCGCCGTCGAACTTTCCGCGCGCTATATCAACGACCGTAAATTGCCGGACAAGGCGATCGACGTGATCGATGAGACGGGCGCAAGCCAGATGCTGCTGCCCGAATCGAAGCGCAAGAAGTCAATCGGCGTAAAGGAGATCGAAGCGACTATCGCGACGATGGCCCGCATTCCGCCGAAGTCCGTATCGAAGGACGATGAAGCGGTCCTCTCCAATCTCGAGGCTGAATTGAAGCGTGTCGTCTACGGCCAGGATCTGGCCATCGAAGCGCTGTCATCGTCGATCAAGCTTGCAAGGGCAGGCCTGCGCGAACCGGAAAAGCCGATTGGCTCCTACCTGTTTTCCGGCCCGACCGGCGTCGGCAAGACCGAAGTTGCCAAGCAGTTGGCGCATTCGCTCGGCGTCGAGCTCCTGCGGTTCGACATGTCGGAATATATGGAACGCCACACCGTATCCCGGTTGCTCGGCGCACCTCCCGGCTATGTCGGCTTCGACCAGGGCGGCCTTTTGACCGATGGCGTCGATCAGCATCCGCATTGCGTGCTGCTGCTTGATGAAATCGAGAAGGCCCATCCTGATCTGTTCAACATCCTGTTGCAGGTCATGGATCACGGCAAGCTGACCGACCACAACGGCAAGCAGATCGACTTCCGCAATGTGATTTTGATCATGACCACCAATGCCGGTGCCTCGGATATGGCGCGGGCTGCGATTGGTTTCGGGTCTTCGCGGCGTGAAGGCGACGACATGGAAGCGATCAATCGGCTGTTTACGCCGGAGTTCCGCAACCGTCTCGATGCGATCATTCCGTTTGGGCCGCTGCCGGTTCCGGTCATTCATCAGGTCGTGCAGAAGTTCGTCATCCAGCTTGAGGCGCAACTTGCCGATCGCGGCGTAACCTTCGATCTGCAGCAGGACGCAATCGCCTGGCTGGCCGAGAAGGGCTACGATGACCGTATGGGTGCGCGGCCGCTGGCGCGCGTCATCCAGGAGCACATCAAGAAGCCGCTCGCTGACGAGGTACTGTTCGGTAAGCTGAAGAAGGGTGGCACGGTTCGCGTCTCGGTTGCCGAGAAGCCCGATGGTTCGCGTGGGCTCGTCCTCGACTATGTCGCCGACGAAGTCGTGGTGAAGCCGAAGAAGGAAATTCCGGTCGAGAAGAAGCCTGTTGCAAAGCGCAAGCCGGCCCCGAAGAAGCCAGCGCTCGAAAAGGCCGGTGCCGGTCTCGCAACGAGCGAGCCGCACGTGGTGCGCAAGGCGTCGGTGCCAAAAGTGCCACGCAAGAAATGATGAAAAGGCCGCCTTTGGGCGGCCTTTTTCTTGCCCGCTGTGCTGCTTGCCTTTATCGCTGGACCCATGGCTGATTCCGCATTGCCCTCCCATCTGCCGGAACGAGAAGAAGATCCGGGGAGCCACCTCAAGTGGTTTCTCTCCGGCGCGGCGATGATACGCACCATCCCTGCACTGATCCTGATGACGGCGCATGTGGGATTTGCCGGCCTCGCCAGCCAGAGCGGGGTGACGGTTGGGGAAGCCATGTTCATGGTTGCGGCGATCTGGGCGCTGCCCGCCAATATCGTGCTCATCGGCGCAATCGGCGCGGGCTACTCGATCCTCGGCGCTGCGGTTGCGGTCGCGCTCTCCTCGATCAGATTTGTCCCCATGGTCGCCGCGTTCGTTCCCGAAATGCGCGGGCCGAAAACGCGCAAGATCGTGCTTCTTTTTCTCTCCCACTTCATCGCGGTAACCGCCTGGGTGCTGGGAATGGAGCATCTGCGCAATGTACCCGTCAAAATGCGCACGACCTATTTTGCCGGCCTTGGCATGACGCTGACCACAGCCAATACGCTCGTTGTCGGTCTTGTTTACTACCTTTCGACCGATTTTCCTCCGCTCGTATTCGCCGCGCTGTTTTTCCTCACGCCAATGTATTTTCTGGCCTCGCTCTGGGGTTCGGCGCGTGACCGTACGGTGCATGTCGCCATGGTTTCGGGTCTGCTGCTGTTTCCGCTGATCCACCATATCGCGCCCGCCTATGACCTGCTTCTTACGGGTCTTGCCGGCGGTGCGGCTACGATGGCCTACCTCCACTGGACAAAAGCGCGGGGCAGGGCGTCATGACCAGCATCTCCGCCTGGTGGTGGCCGTACCTCTTCATACTGCTCGCCGGCTGGCTTCCAACCGACGTATGGCGGTGGATCGGCGTACTTATCGGCGGAAGGGTTCGCGAGGACTCCGAAGCCCTCGTCATTGTGCGGGCGGTGGCAACCGCCCTTGTCGCAGGCGTTATCGCTCAACTGATCCTCTACCCGAGTGGTTCGCTTGCTGAATCGTCAGTGTTTTTGCGGATCGGCGCGGCGGCAGCAGGTTTCTTTGCCTATCTCAGCCTTGGCCGGCGTGTGATCATCGGCGTTATCGTTGCCGAGATTATCCTGATTGCCGGACTTGTCCTCGCGTAAGCGCAGCGTTGATTCAGCGATCCTTAATTGGACCGGATTAAGATCCCTAAAAAAGACAGGGGTGAGCGATGGTTCTCTATCCGGCCGAGAAAATTGTCGGTGGCATTATTGCTGTGCTGCTTATGATCAACATTGCACTTGCCAGCGCTAAGGGCGTCACCGTCGATTGGCTTGGCTATGCCGTTGGCGGCAGCATGGGGCTCGCCGCCATCGCGATCGGACAATTTTATCGGCTCTACCGCCACGATGAGAAAATCGCCGTTCCGACCACGGCAACGGGTTTCTACCTGCTCTTCTCGCTCGTCGGGTCGGTGTTCAATTATCTGCTGCTGCCGGTAGGCGAGAGTTACGACCGGGTGCTGATCGAGTGGGATCGCGCTTTTGGATTTTACTGGCCGGATTTCGTCCAGGCCGTCGTGGAAGTCCCCTACCTTCCGACTATATTGCGCGTGATATACGGCAGTTCGCTCATCCAGATCACTTGCGTCATTCTCCTTGTCGGCTTTTTTGGATCCAAGCGGTCGCTGCACCTCTTCCTGCTTACCGCCACCTTGTCGGCACTTTTGACCATTCTGGTGTGGCGCATTATTCCAAGTGCGGGACCCGCCGCATATTATCCGTTGCCGTCGGAGGTCGCTAACCGCTTGGGGGCGATTGCCGACCACGCATATGGTCTCGAACTTCTGCGGCTATATCGGGAAGGCGCAGCCTATATCTCGCCGAAGGACACGCTCGGCCTTATCGCATTTCCATCATTCCATACCGTGATGGCCTGTCTTTCCGTTTACTTCACGATGGACTTTCGTAAAATATTTCCAGTCATCGCGGTCATCAATATTTTGATGGTCCCTGCCATCATCGTTCATGGCGGACACAACATCGTCGATCTGTTTGGCGGCGTCGCGGTTTTCACCCTTGCGCTCCTTGCGGCGCGCACAATTCTTGGCCTTGGTCGGTCCGAAGTGAAGGCACCTCTCGCCGCGGAGTCTCATTAGAATTCCACCGGCTCCATAATCGGGTGCGTCAACTGCCCTGCGCCAGCGCCTGCCGAATCTTCTCTGCGTTTGCCGCGAGAACGCCCTGATCCTCCATCTGCCCCGTATGGGGTTTCAGGGGAATGCCTTCAAAGCGCGGAATGACGTGGAAGTGCAGGTGGAAAACCGTTTGACCGGAGGCCGGCTCATTGAACTGCATAACCGTGACGCCATCCGCGTCGAAGGCCTTTTTCACCGCCCGAACCAGTTTCTGGGTGGTCGCCACCACCGCAGTCAAAGGTTCGGATTCAACGTCGAGCAGGTTACGGCACGGAGCCTTGGTGATGGCCAGACAATGGCCTTTGCCCTGTGGCATGACATCCATGAATGCGTAGGTGTCCGCATCCTCGTACAACTTATGCGATGGAATTTCACCCCGCAGGATTTTGGCGAACACGTTGTTGTCGTCATAGGGCTCTGTCATCACGCACCTGTACCATTGGGGAACCGGCCGCGATGTTTGCCAAGGCGGGCGCGCTAGTCAAGCGGTTCAAGTAACGCCGGTCAGCGATCGGAGTTCTTGAAGGGGGCGTGCTCGCTCAGCGCCTCGTTGAGGAGCGCGACTTCACTGCGCTCATGGCGAAGGAAATCGCTCACCGCGCGCCGCAGCCCTTCATTGGCAAGGTAATGGACAGAGTGGGTGGTAACCGGCAGATAACCCCGGGCAAGCTTGTGCTCGCCCTGCGCGCCGGCCTCGACGACGCGGAGCTTGCGTTCGATGGCGAAGTCGATGGCCTGATGGTAGCAGACTTCGAAATGCAGGAAGCGATGGTCCTCGATGCAGCCCCAATGCCGGCCGAAAAGCCGGTCGGACCCGATGAAGTTGATAGCGCCGGCAATATATCTGCCCGCCCGTTTTGCCATCACCAGCATGATATCTTGCGGCATGCGCTCGCCGATCAAGGCGTAGAATTCGCGGTTGAGATAGGGGCGACCCCATTTGCGGCTGCCAGTATCCATATAGAACGCAAAGAAATCGTCCCAAACCTCATCGGTGATATCGTCGCCCGTCAAACGCTCGATGGTGATATCGTCGGAAACGGCCTCGCGGCGCTCCCGTTTCAATGCCTTGCGTTTGCGAGAGGCGAGCGTTTCAAGAAAAGCGTCGTAGCTTTCATAACCTTCGTTGAAGAAATGGAACTGCTGATCGGTGCGATGCAGGAAACCGGCTTCCGTGAAAGCGCCGAGATCGTCATCGTTGACGAAGGTCGAGTGAGCCGACGAAACACCCATCTGGTTGGCCAATTGGCGCAGGCCATTGGCGAGAGCAGTTCGCACCGCCGCCTGGTCCCAGTCCCGGTTCACCAGTAGCCGAGGACCGGTCACCGGCGTGAAGGGGACGCTCGCCTGCAGCTTCGGATAGTAACGACCACCGGCGCGTTCAAAAGCGTCGGCCCAGCCGTGGTCGAATACATATTCACCCTGACTGTGGCCCTTCAGATAGCACGGGATTGCACCGATCAGATTGCCGCTGTCGTCATCGAGGCGCAGGAATTGCGGCAGCCAGCCGGCCCGGCGGGCGACGCAACCCGAATCTTCGAGCGACGACAAGAAGGCATGCGAGAGAAACGGGTTGTATTCGGGCGCGGTCCGATCGGCGCCACTCAGCTTTGCCCATTCTTCGCGCGTAAATGCGCCAACGCCCTCGCAAGCGCGCAAGGTAAAATCGCCTCGATGAGAATCATGCATCGTTGGATTGGTTCCTGGCTTAGCCTAAGCTTACGGGCCGGCGACGCGCCGACCCGTGCAACCGCTTAAGCTAAAGCTAGGCATTTCATCCTGCGATGCAAGGGGCAGGGCGCATCCTATGCGGCGTGCGGGTCGAAACCCTCGAAGGTGATCTGATCGACAAAGGCATCGCTCGTCGCCTTGTCCGCGAGGCTCCTTGCCGTCCAGGAAATCACCGGCAGTCCGAGCTTGCCGCGAACGAACTTGACGAAGCGATTGTCGAGATGGTGGACGTTGTAGGACACGAAATCGATTTCGTGAGCGAGCATGGAAAAATGCGCCTCAAGATCGGCCTCGCGCAGTCCTTCAGCAGTCAGGCCGGCCGGTATGCGGGGCGCATCCGTGCCGAAAAGCCGGATCAGATGATGGTCGAACGACATGATCGCCGCTTTTCCCGCATAGCCGGCAAGGTCACCTGCGACCGCCTTGACGAGGCCGTCGTCTCGGCCAGGAATGCCCTTGAGTTCGATGACGATCGGAACCCGCCCGTCGATCAACTCCAGCGCTTCAACGAGCGTCGGAACATGATCGTCCGTGCCGCCGACCCGCATGGCCCTCGCCGCCTCGACCGTCACTTCGTCGATATTGCCTTGTCGGCCGATGAGCCGATCCAGCGTTCCGTCGTGAAAGACGATGGCCTCGCCGTCGGCCGAAAGGTGCACGTCGCATTCGATGGCGTAACCCGCGCTCGCGGCCGCTTCGAATGCGGAGAGCGTATTCTCCCAGCGGGTTTTGTTGAGATCATGCAAACCGCGATGGGCGATCGGCACATCCTTGAGCCAGTCAGCCGATGTCATGATCAGCGGACCTCGATGATGGCTTCGACTTCAACGGGCGCGTTCAAGGGCAGGGCGGCTGTCCCCACCGCCGAGCGGGCATGGCGGCCTGCATCGCCAAGGACGGCAACCAGCAGATCCGAGGCGCCGTTGGCGACGAGGTGCTGTTCGGTGAAATTCGGCGTCGAAGCCACGAACACGGTGATTTTCACGATGCGCGCGATCTTATCGAGATCACCCAGCGCGGCTTTGGCCTGCGCGAGAATATTGATGGCGCAAGCCCTTGCGGCTTCCTGGCCCTCGGCGACGGCGAGCTGCGCGCCAAGAAGGCCGGTGTGGATGAGTTTGCCGCCCGAGAGCGGCAATTGTCCGGAGGTCAGCAGCAGTTTTCCTGTCTGTGCGAAGGGCACGTAGTTTGCAGCGGGCGCCGCGGCGACCGGCAATTCTATGCCGAGTTCCTTCAGGCGGGATTCGATGGTGCTGGTCATGATATCTTCGTCCTTATCAAGCGGAATCGTAATGAATGTGACGCAAGGTGCGATTTTTGCCTCGCTTCCGCCAAGAGTTTTTTTAATATGCGCGTTCTAATATGGAGAATCTTGTCTATGCGCGTCTTGTCCGCTCTCGTTTTCAGCCTCGGTGCCCTTGGTCTGACCCACTCAACCATGGCTTTGGCTGCCGGAACGGCGACGCTTGTTCCACATCGCGCCATCTATGACCTGAAACTCGACAGTGCCCAGGATAGCAGCGGCATTACCGGACTGACCGGCCGTATGGTCTATGAGTTCAACGGTTCGGATTGCGAAGGCTATACCACGAACTTTCGTTTTGTGACCCGCGTCGACATGGAAGAGCAGCCGCAGCGCGTTACCGACCAGCAGACGACGACCTACGAATCCGGCGACGGCGGCAAGTTCCGCTTCGTCAACAAGACATTCGTTGATCAGAGCCTGACCAAGGAGGTGCGCGGCAACGCTGCTCTCCTGAAAGACAAGACGGAAATTTCGCTGACCAAACCCGAGGCGCTCAAGCAGGATCTGGAATTGTCGCAGTTCCCGACCCGGCACATGCAGGAACTGATCGAAAAGGCGCTTGCCGGCGAAGTCTTCTACCAGACGAAGCTCTTCGACGGTTCCGAGGATGCCAACAAGGTGATGGCAACGACGGTCGTGATCGGCAAATCCTCGCTCTCGGATGGCGAGGACGAGACCAAGCACATGGGCCCTCTTGCCAAGGAAAACACCTGGCCGGTCTCGATCGCCTATTTCGACGAAAGTGAAAAAGCTGAGGGTCTGCCGAGCTACCGTATCAACTTCAAGATGTACCGGAACGGCGTAACCCGTGATCTGAAAATGGATTATGGCGATTTCTCCATGACCGGAAAGCTGGTCAATCTGCAGCTTTTCGACACGCCAAAGTGCAAGAAATAGTCATGCTTGCCGCATAAGATCGCCTGATGTGATGGCTTTTATCGCCGACGCACTTGCGTTTGCCGCAATTATCGACTAACAGCCGCAGCATTCCACACACGGGATTTGGGTTGATATCGGGAGAAATCCGATATGGCCTCCGGTGGCGGGTCTCCCGCCTCTTTCCTGTGGAGGTTAAACCGGAAAAGGAAAATAAAGATGGCATTGCCTGATTTCAGCATGCGTCAGCTCCTTGAAGCTGGCGTTCACTTCGGCCACCAGACACATCGCTGGAACCCGAAAATGGCACCATACATTTATGGTGACCGCAACAATATTCACATTCTCGATCTCGCCCAGACCGTTCCGCTGCTGCATACGGCCCTGAAGAAGGTTTCCGACACGGTAGCCCGTGGCGGCCGCGTTCTCTTCGTAGGCACCAAGCGTCAGGCTTCGGACATCATTGCCGACGCCGCGACCCGCTCGGCCCAGTATTACGTCAACGCACGCTGGCTCGGCGGCATGATGACCAACTGGAAGACGATCTCGAACTCGATCCAGCGTCTGCGCAAGCTCGACGAACTTCTCGCTGGCGACGCCCAGGGCTTCACCAAGAAGGAGCGCCTAAACCTCGATCGCGAGCGCGAGAAGCTCAACCGCGCCCTCGGCGGTATCAAGAACATGGGTTCGACCCCGGACCTCATCTTCATCATCGATACCAACAAGGAAGCCATCGCGATCCAGGAAGCCAAGCGTCTTGGTATTCCAGTCGTTGCCGTGATCGATTCCAATTGCGATCCGGACCAGATCGACTTCCCGATCCCGGGCAATGACGACGCATCCCGCGCGATCTCGCTTTATTGCGACCTCATCGCCAAGGCTGCGCTCGACGGTATCGCCCGTCAGCAGGGTTCCCTCGGTGTCGATCTTGGCGCTCAGGAAGAGGCTCCGGCCGAACCGGCTCTTGAGGCCGCTCCTGTACAGGAAGGTGAAGCCTCCGCTTGAGGCTTCATACACCCGTCTTATCGGGTGATTAAAAATGATTCGATTGGCGCATGACGCGCCGCAAAGTTGGCATGCTGGTTTCACCAGTGTGCCTTCGCTTTGAGAAGAGGCGATCTAATGAGCATTTCTGCATCACAGGTAAAAGAACTCCGCGAACTCACCGGCGCCGGCATGATGGACTGCAAGGCAGCCCTTGCCGAAACCAATGGCGACATGGAAGCTGCCGTTGACTGGCTGCGCAAGAAGGGCATCTCGAAGGCCGACAAGAAGGCCGGCCGCACGGCCGCCGAAGGCCTCGTTGGCGTGGCTTCGAACGGCGCCAAGTCGGTTGTTGTCGAAGTCAATTCGGAAACCGACTTCGTTGCCCGCAACGACGCTTTCCAGGATATCGTCCGCAACGTCGCAAACGTAGCGCTGACGACCGACGGTACGACCGCCGCTGTTGGCGCCGCGACCTATCCCCCGACCGGCAAGTCGGTCGTCGACTCGATCAAGGACGCCGTCGGCACTATCGGCGAGAACCTTTCGTTCCGCCGTTCCGCTGCTCTGAGCGTCAGCCAGGGCGTCGTAGCGACCTACATTCACAACGCCGTCTCCGACGGTCTGGGCAAGCTCGGCGTTCTCGTTGCCATCGAGACGGCCGGCAATGTGGAAGCAGCACAGGCATTCGGCCGCCAGGTCGCCATGCATGTTGCCGCTACCAACCCGCTCGCCCTGACCGCATCGGAAGTCGACCCGGTTGCCGTCGAACGCGAAAAGGCGATCTTCGCCGATCAGGCCCGCCAGTCGGGCAAGCCGGAAAACATCGTCGAGAAGATGGTCGACGGCCGTATGCGCAAGTTCTACGAGGAAGTCGTGCTTCTCTCGCAGGCTTTCGTCATCAATCCGGACCTGACGGTCGAGGCGGCGCTCAAGGAAGCCGAGAAGTCGATCGGCGCTCCGGCCAAGATCACGGCCTTTGTCCGTTTCGCTCTTGGCGAAGGCATTGAGAAGGAAGAAAGCGACTTCGCAGCAGAAGTCGCCGCAGCTGTGAAGAAGTAATCTTACGCAACTGAATTCAAAGGGCATCGCGTGACAACGCGATGCCCTTCGTGTATCCGAACTCTGCTAAAAACTTGCAACAACTCCAAGGAGGTCCCATGGCTGGCACGGCTGTCTACAAACGCGTTCTGCTGAAGGCCTCCGGGGAAGCTCTGATGGGGGACCAGGGGTTTGGAATTGATGTGGCAGTGGCCGATCGCATTGCCAGCGACATTGCCGAAGCGCGCGCACTCGGCGTGCAGGTCGGCGTCGTCATCGGCGGCGGCAATATCTTCCGCGGCGTGGCTGTTGCCTCAAAGGGAGGCGACCGCGTTACTGGCGACCACATGGGCATGCTGGCAACTGTCATCAACTCGCTCGCATTGCGCACGTCCCTGGCGAAGCTTGGGATCGATACCGTGGTTCTATCGGCGGTGGCAATGCCAGAACTGTGCGAGACCTTTTCCCAACGTCAGGCCACGGCCTATATGGACATGGGGAAAGTCGTGATTTTTGCCGGCGGCACGGGCAATCCCTTTTTCACCACGGATTCGGCCGCGGCGCTCCGTGCAGCGGAAATCGGCGCCGATGCCTTGTTCAAGGGCACCCAAGTCGATGGAATTTACTCCGCCGATCCGAAGAAGGATCCGCACGCGGTTCGGTTTGACCACCTTACCCACAAAGATGTGCTTGATCGCGGCCTTGCAGTGATGGATACCACTGCTGTTGCTCTTGCACGCGAGAACAATATCCCAATAATCGTCTATTCAATCCACGAGAAGGGTGGATTTGCGGAAATCCTGCAGGGTAGAGGACGCGCAACCGTCGTATCGGACTAGTTGATCGTATCTGCCGGGCCTTTCGCCGAGAATAAGGAGCAGTGACTATGAGTGACGCACTCGATCTAAATGACCTGAAACGCCGCATGGACGGAGCCATCCAGGCATTGAGGCATGATCTTAACGGTCTGCGCACCGGTCGTGCCTCCGCAAGTCTTCTCGAACCGATCACCGTCGATGCCTATGGCTCGATGATGCCGCTGAACCAGGTCGCCAACATCACGGTACCGGAATCGCGCATGTTGTCGGTGTCGGTGTGGGACAAATCCATGGTCGGCAAGGTGGAGCGCGCAATTCGCGATGCAGGGCTCGGTCTCAATCCGATTACCGACGGCAACAATCTTCGTATTCCACTGCCCGAGCTCAATGAGCAGCGCCGCAAGGAACTGGTCAAGATCGCCCATCAGTATGTCGAGCATTCCAAGGTTGCAGCGCGCCACGTCCGCCGCGACGGCATGGACGAGTTGAAGAAGCTCGAAAAGGATGGGGCGATCAGCCAGGACGACAATCGCGTCCTGTCCGAAAAAGTCCAGAAGCTGACCGACGAGACCATCGCAGAAATGGATAAGGTCGTTGCAGCCAAAGAAGCGGAAATCATGCAGGTCTAATATCTCGCAAGAGATGTGCTCGATCCGCTAACTGGAGGTCAATGCCTATGTCCATCCCACGCCACATTGCCATCATCATGGATGGAAATGGCCGTTGGGCAAAGGCGAGGGGTCTGCCCCGTACGGCAGGCCACAAGGCTGGCGTCGAGACGCTGCGTGAAACCATCCGGGCTGCCGGCAAGATGGGCATCCCGTTCATGACGCTGTTTGCCTTCTCGTCGGAAAATTGGTCGCGTCCGCGTTCCGAGGTTTCCGACCTGATGGGCTTGCTGAAGCTCTTCATCAGGCGCGATCTGGCCGATCTGCACCGTGAGAACGTCCGGGTGCGCATCATCGGTGAACGCGAAGGGCTGGGGAAAGACATTCGCGCTCTCCTGACGGAAGCCGAGACGCTGACTGACGCAAATACCGGTCTCACGCTCGTCATCGCCTTTAATTATGGTTCGCGCAACGAGATTGCCCGTGCGGTTCAACGGTTGGTTGCCGACGTCTCTGCCGGGGTTCTTGCCGCCGATGCGGTAACGCCGGAGGCGATCACAGCGCGCCTGGATACGGCCGGCATCCCGGATCCCGACGTGATTATCCGCACGAGCGGCGAAATGCGCCTTTCGAATTTTCTGCTCTGGCAGGCCGCTTATTCCGAGTTCGTCTTCCTTCCCTGCTATTGGCCGGATTTCCGCCCGTCGAATCTCGCCGAGGCGATTGAGACATTCCAGATGCGCGAACGGCGCTTTGGCGGCGTGACAGCCCAGGACATCGCTCTGTGACCTTCTTCGGAAGCGGCCTTTCCAATCTGCAAAAACGCATCATAAGCGCGATTGTCCTGATCGTCATTGCCGTGGCGATGACCTGGATGGGCGGATTCGCCTTCGGTCTCCTGGCCTCGGCAATCGGCATCAGCGTTTTCTATGAATGGCAGCTCATCATCACGAACCGCTCCACTCCTTTGACGCGGGGGCTGGCATGGGGTTGCCTCCTGCTGCTCGTGGTCGTGCTGCTTTTTGCCCAGGATGCGTTCGTGATGATGGCCATCCTGTTCGGCGGTGCCTTCATCATCGCCGCGGTCGGTCGACGGGAGACCGGCTACTGGCCGGCGGCGGGGCTCCTCTATGCGGGGCTGCCTTGCATTGCGCTTACCTTGCTGCGCGGCGATACGGGCGATGGCTTTGCCGCCATTCTTTTCCTGTTTGCGGTGGTCTGGGCGACCGACATATTTGCCTATTTCAACGGCAAGGCGCTCGGCGGTCCCAAACTTGCCCCGCGGTTTTCACCCAACAAGACCTGGGCGGGTGCCATCGGCGGTGCGGCTGCCGGTGTCGCCGCCGGCGTTGCCTGCGCGGCATTCATCGGTCCTGCCGGCGGCGTGCCAATTCCGCTCATCGCACTGCTCCTGTCCGTGGTCGCCCAGATCGGCGATCTTGGGGAATCGTGGATGAAGCGAAAGTTCGGCGTCAAGGATTCGAGCCGCCTCATACCCGGTCACGGTGGCGTGATGGACCGGGTCGACGGGCTTGTCGCTGCGGCAGCATTACTATACGTCATCGGTGCAGTTCTGGTGTCGCCGGAAACGCCATACGACATACTTTTCTAGACGGCTGAGCTTTGAGGCCCGATACGGGCCGTGCCAATGTGTTGCAGCCCGGAGGATACATAGACGGACATGCTGCACACCCTTTTTGGCACACAAAGCATACTAATCGGCACCATCCTGCCATTCCTGATAGTTTTGACTGTCGTCGTCTTCGTCCATGAAATGGGGCACTATCTGGTCGGTCGTTGGTGCGGAATCGGCGTCAAGGCTTTCTCTGTCGGCTTCGGACCGGAACTCATCGGATTCAACGACCGCAAGGGAACGCGCTGGAAACTCTGCGCCATTCCTCTCGGCGGTTATGTGAAATTCGCCGGCGACGAAGGAGTAACGAGTTCGCTCGCTGCGCCTGCCGCTGCAATGAGCGCCGAGGAGCGCGCCGTTTCCTTTCATACGCAGCCCGTA
This sequence comes from Phyllobacterium sp. 01N428, assembly GCF_056399405.1. Taxonomy (NCBI): domain Bacteria; kingdom Pseudomonadati; phylum Pseudomonadota; class Alphaproteobacteria; order Hyphomicrobiales; family Phyllobacteriaceae; genus Phyllobacterium; species Phyllobacterium sp. 01N428. The sequence goes on along the minus strand of NZ_JBFTRH010000003.1, from coordinate 21,392 downwards.
TGGAAGCGTGCTGCGACTGTCTTTGCCGGACCGGCGTTCAATATCCTGCTCACCATTGCGATTTTCTCCGTCTTCTTTGCCCTCTACGGCAAGATGGTAGCCGATCCGATGGTTGCGGAAGTGCGACCGGGAGGTCCGGCAGCCATTGCAGGATTTCAGCCTGGCGACCGGTTTGTCAGCGTCGACGGCGACAAGGTTGAAACCTTTGCCGATGTTCAGCGCATCGTTTCCTCGCGCGGCGGCGATTCGCTGAACTTCGTCGTCGAACGCAACGGACAGGACGTCAAGCTGACGGCGACGCCGGAATTGACTGAACAAAAGGACCCGCTTGGGAACACTGTCAAAATCGCAGTGATCGGCGTCGTCAACAACCAGGAACTCGGCAACTTCCGGCGCATTGAGTACGGCCCGGTCGAATCAGTCGTGCAGGCCGTGCGGGAAAGCGGCTTCATCATGGCCCGCACCGGGCAGTTCTTCGGACGATTCTTCGCCGGACGCGAGGATAAATGCCAGCTCGGTGGCCCCGTGAAGATCGCGACAATGGCGGGGCAGGCGGCAAGCCAGGGAGTGGACTGGCTTATACAGCTGACAGCGATGCTGTCGATCGGAATTGGCCTCCTCAATCTTTTCCCGTTGCCGCCGCTCGATGGCGGGCATCTCGTCTTCTACGCCGCCGAGGCAGTCATCGGCAGGCCCGTCAAACCGGCCGTGCAGGAGCTGTTCTTCCGCTTTGGCTTCTTTCTCGTGCTTGGTTTCATGGGATTCGTCATCTTCAACGATCTCTTCGCCTGCCGGTGACAAAGATTAAACATTGATGAAAATTAGAGGCTTGGGCTGGCAAATGGACATGATCTGTTTACTATAAGCCCTTATTGGCGTGGCAGGGATGCCACGCTTTCGCGTGAAGTAAACAGATTTTAACCGTAAGCCTTGCGTGTATGTAAAAACCGGTTATGACGGTGTGCGAGTAAGTGCTTAGTCCGGGATCTCGCCCGGGGACAACGAGAAAACGAAGGTTCATAAGGCCTATGGCGGCAAGTTCAAGATTTGTTGGTGCAGCGTCGGCGCTCGCCATATCAGCGGCGCTGGTAAGTTCTGGTGCAATCGTGACCACGGTTGCAGGCGTAACAGTCGCGCAGGCAGCAACAGTTAGCCGCATTGAAGTGCGTGGTAATGCTCGTGTCGACGCCCAGACGGTGCGCGACAATCTCGGCATTACCCCAGGCAAGCCTTTCACCAATGCCGATATCGATGAGGCCACCAAGCGTCTGTTTGCGACCGGCCTGTTCAGCGATGTGCGCATCAGCCAGGCAGGCGGCGCGCTTATCGTTCAGGTGTCCGAGCATCAGGTTGTCAACCAGGTGATCTTCCAGGGCAATAAGAAGATCAAGGACCCGCAGCTGCAGAATGCCGTTCAGTTGAAGCCGCGCGCTTCGTTCGATCAGGCAACGCTTGATGCTGATGTGGAAGCCGTACGCGCTGCCTATCGCAATGTCGGCCGCAGCGACGCGACCGTCAACGCCCGCACGATGGATCTCGGCGAAGGACGTGTTAACGTCGTTTTCGAGATCAACGAAGGCGATCGCACCAAGATCACTGCAATCAATTTTGTCGGTAACCAGGCATTCGGCGACCGTCGCCTCAGCGACGTGATCTCGACCAAGCGTTCCAATCCGCTGTCCTGGCTGACCCGCAACGACGTCTATAGTGAAGACCGCCTGCGCGCTGACGAAGAAGCGCTGCGCCGCTTCTACTACAACCGCGGCTATGCGGATTTCCGCGTCGTTTCCTCGACTGCCGATCTTGATCCGGCGACGAACGATTATACCATCACCATCACGGTTGAAGAGGGTGAGAAGTACACATTCGGCCCGATCCAGATCGAAAGCTCCGTTGAAGGTGTCGATACCTCGCAGCTCAATGGTCTCGTAAAGACGCGCGAAGGCGATACCTACAGCGCCAAGGACGTCGAAGATTCGATCATCAAGGTTTCGGAGCGCGTTGCCGGTCAGGGCTACGCCTTCGCCAAGGTTGAGCCGCGCGGCGACCGCAACTTCGAGAATCACACGATTTCGGTTACCTATGCCATCGATCAGGGCCCGCGCGCCTATGTCGAGCGCATCGAAATTCGCGGCAACGAAAAGACGCGTGACTTCGTCATTCGCCGCGAATTCGATGTCAGCGAAGGCGATGCCTTCAATCAGGTTCTCATCCAGCGCGCCAAGCGCCGGCTCGAAGCCCTTGATTTCTTCACCACCGTCAACATTTCGACCGCTCCCGGTTCGCAGCCGGATCAGGTGATCCTTGTCGTGGACGTCGTCGAGAAATCAACCGGTGAATTCTCGATCGGTGGTGGTTATACGACCGGTGGCGAAAATCCTGGCCCGACGGTGGAAGGCTCGATCACCGAGCGCAACTTCCTTGGCCGCGGCCAGTATATCCGCATTGCGGCAGGTGCCGGTCTCGACAACAACCGTTCCTACTCGCTGTCATTCACCGAGCCCTACTTCCTCGGTCAGCGCATTGCAGCGGGTTTCGACATCTACAAGCGCCAGTCCGGCGTCAGCGACAAGTATGAAACCGATGTGACCGGTGGCACGATACGTTTTGGTCTGCCGATCTCGGAGGCACTGGTTGCAGGCGTTGCCTATAACCTGTCGCGCGAAGAATACACGATCGACGACGAAGCGATGATCCCGGGCACGAACATCCCGGATCCGACCGAAATCTCGCAGGCGTTCATCGATGCGGCTGAAGAGAGCCCGTGGATCAAGTCGTCCGTGAGCTGGTCGTTGACTTACAACACCATCGACGACACCAAGAACCCGCATGACGGTATCTATGCGAAGTTCAACCAGGAATATGCTGGTCTCGGCGGCGACGCGAACTTCTTGAAGTCGACCTTCAAGGGCCAGTACTACAAGACCTTGTCTGACGAGATGGACATTGTCGGTCTCCTCGGTGTCGGTGCTGGCTATATTGCCGGCTTCGGCGACGAAGATCTTCGCGTGTTCGACTTGTTCAAGAACAATTCGGAAATGATCCGCGGCTTCAAATATGCCGGTATCGGTCCTCGCGATACCACCGTTACCGATTCTAAGGGCAGCTTCCTCGGCGGCACAACTTACTTCAATGCCTCGGCGGAAGCTCAGTTCCCGATGCCCGTGATACCGGAAAGCCTCGGCATCCGTGGCGCGGTCTTCGCGGATGCGGCAACGCTCTATGGTAACGACCTTCCGGAAGCGCAGGGCACGACTGGTTCCGAATGGCGCGCATCGCTTGGCGCCAGCATCATGTGGGCCTCGCCCTTCGGCCCGCTGCGCTTCGACTATGCGGTCCCGGTCAAGAAGGTTGACGGCGATCAGGAGCAGAACTTCAACTTCGGCATGTCGAGCAAATTCTGATAGATTGCTGACCTCCCGGGGGACAAACTTCCCCGGGGGAGAAAGTTAGTCGATGGCCGATCCGATTTTTTATGAGCCACTCAAGAATGTGACTATTGGTCAGATCGCTGGTCTGACCAATGGCGTACTTGTGGATGGCTCATTAGCCAATCGCCTTGTGAAGCGTTTGGCTTCCATCACGGAATCGGGGCCTGATGCGCTTGTTTTCGTCGAAAGTAAGAAACATGCGCACAATCTCGCGGGATTGAAGGCGGCGGGCATCCTCTGCACCGATGAAATCAAGGCAAGTGTCCCGAAGAACGTGGCTGTCATTGTGACGCGGCATCCCCAACAGGATTTCGCTGCGATTGGCCGTGCGCTGTACCCGAATGCCGTCACAGCGCATTTGTGGAGTGGCCAGACAGGTATCTCCGAGCATGCAATCGTCGATCCGTCCGCTGAAATCGAAGACAATGTAACGATCGAGCCCGGCGCGATTATCGGCAGTAATGTATCGATCGGGTCGGGCACGGTGATTGCGGCAAACGTGGTTATCGGCAATGGCTGCAAGATCGGCCGCGATTGCTACGTGGCACCAAATTCTTCCATACAATATGCGTTTCTTGGCAATCGCGTGCTGCTGCATCCTGGCGTGCGTATCGGACAGGATGGCTTCGGCTATGTCGCTGGCAGGGCAGGGCTGGAAAAAATGCCGCAGCTTGGCCGTGTCATTATCCAGGACAATGTGGAGATTGGCGCGAATACCACGGTCGACCGGGGGGCACTGGCGGATACGGTCATCGGCGAAGGCACTAAAATCGACAATCTGGTGCAGATTGCCCACAATGTACGCATCGGCCGTCATTGTGTTATAGCCGCACAGTGTGGCATTTCCGGCAGCGTTGAACTCGGCGATATGACGAGGCTTGGAGGAAGCGTCGGCATTGCTGATCACGTCAATATTGGATCGCGCGTCGAGATTGCGGCGGCGAGCGGCGTGATGAATGATATTCCGGATGGCGAGAGATGGGCCGGCGCGCCCGCCCAGCCATTCAAGCAGTGGTTTCGTGAAATCGCCAGCGTTCGTGCGATGACGAGGACCAAGAAGGAGAGCGGTTCAGATGAGTGACAATGTGAAGGTGGACAGTCTCGGTATTGCCGACATCCAGAAGGTTCTTGCGAACCTGCCGCATCGTTATCCATTTCTGCTGATCGATCGCATTGTAGATATCGATCGCGACGTTTCGGCCACCGGTATCAAGAATGTGTCGATCAACGAACCACATTTTGCCGGACACTTTCCTGAACTGCCGATCATGCCTGGTGTTTTGATCATCGAAGCCATGGCGCAGACAGCCGGCGCAATCGTGCTATTCCATAATGGCAGCGGCAAGCCAGGCAAGGTCTTCTTCATGACCATCGACAATGCCAAGTTCAGAAAACCGGTCGTTCCGGGAGACCAGTTGAAACTGCGCGTCACCAAGCTCAAGCAGCGGGGCAACATCCATAAATATGGATGCATCGCCGAGGTTGACGGTTTCAAGGTGGCGGAAGCCGAAGTCGCCGCCATGGTCAGTTTCCCTGATGAAGATGAGACCGGCGCCTGATGTCCTTGTCCATTATTCACCCGACCTCGATCATCGAGCCGGGCGCAGTCATTGGTGAGAGGGTTTCGATCGGCCCGTTCTGCCATGTGGGTCCCGATGCCGTTATCGGCGATGATGTTGAACTCCTGAGCCACGTGGTCATCATGGGCCCGACGACGCTGGGGAATGGCGCGAAGGTCTATCCGAACGCCGTACTCGGCGGCGAGCCGCAGAACACCAAGCATAAGGGTGGGCGCACAACCCTCGTCATCGGCAGGAACTGCGTCATCCGCGAAGGCGTCACCATGCACCGCGGCACGGACGGAAGCCGCGGCATAACTACGGTCGGCGATGACTGCATGTTCCTGGCCTATGCACATGTCGCGCATGATTGCATCATCGGCGACAACGTGACTTTTTCCAACAATGTCATGATCGGCGGCCATGTCACCATCGGCAATAATGTGATTATCGGCGGCGGCGCGGGGATTCATCAGTTTGTGCGCGTTGGCCACCATGCCTTCATCGGCGGGCTTGCGGCGCTGGCGAGCGATCTCGTGCCCTATGGAATGGCAATAGGCAACCACGCCTATCTTGGTGGACTGAACATCATTGGCATGAAGCGGTCTGGCATGGCCCGTCCGGAGATTCACAAGCTCCGTCACGCCGTGCGCATGCTATTCGATCGTACGAAGTCGATCAGGGCGAGGGCAGACGACGTTCGCGCTGCCTATCCGGATTCGCCGGCTGTCGCGGACCTGATCGACTTCATCACCACTGATACCAAGCGCGCTTACTGCACGCCGCCGCTCGATTCCGCTATCGAGATCAGTGACAGTGACGACAACAGCTAAAGCGCCTCCCGCGATTTCAGGCCGGACAGCCATCGTCGCTGGCAATGGCCAACTCCCTCTGGCCGTGGCCGAGAGCCTGCGAAAGCAGGGCGCCGATCCGTTGATGATCGCCATCAAGGGCGAGGCGGAGCCTTCGATCTATCAGGGAAAACACGCCGAGATTTCAATCGTCGAACTCGGTGGGCTCGTCAGGATCCTGAAGGCCGAAGGCATCACGAATGTGGTACTGGCGGGCGGCGTTCGTCACCGCCCGGAGTTTCGCCACGCCTTGCGCCCCGGCAACGGCAATCTTGTGGCCCTCTACCGCTTCCTGCGCGCGTTCCGGCTTGGTGATGACGGGCTTCTGCGCGCCGTTATCGCAACCATCGAATCCTATGGATTTCGGGTTGTGGGCGCCCATGAGATCGTCCCTGACATTCTAACGCCTGAGCCATCGACGCTTACGCGCAAACAGCCGGATCAGGACAGCATCGCCAATATGCAGGCCGCTCGGCGGGCTGCTGCTGCCATCGGCGCGCTCGATATCGGCCAGGGGGCAGTTGCGGTGGGTGGCCGCGTAGTTGCGCTCGAGGGGGTCGAAGGAACCGACGCAATGCTGCAGCGCGTCGCTGAGTTGCGTCTGGCGAAACGCATACACAGCACGGGCGGCGTGCTCGTCAAATGCGCCAAACCGCAGCAGGAGGTGCGGGTGGATCTTCCGGCGATCGGCATCAGCACCATTGAGAATGCCGCAAAGGCCGGCCTCAAAGGCATCGCCATCGAGAGCGGGCGTACATTGATCCTCGGCTACGAGGAAACGATAAAGGCCGCCAATGAGGCCGGCCTGTTCGTCGAGACCTTTGTCCAGGAGACGCGCACCGATGGCAGCTGAAAAACCGCTGCGCCTCGCGATCGTAACGGGCGAGGAATCCGGTGATCTGCTCGGTGCCGATCTCGTCGAGGCACTGCGTCGCAGCTTCCCCGGCGCCGTGACGCTGACAGGCGTTGGCGGCGAGCATCTTGCCGCACTTGGTCTCGACAGCCTGTTCGATCAGCATGAAATCGCCCTTGTGGGCCTGAGTGCCATCGTCAAGAAGCTGCCGCAACTCATCCGGCGCATATCTCAACTTGCCAATGCGATTGTCGCCGCCAAACCCGATTGCCTGGTGATCATCGACAGCCCCGACTTCACGCATCGCGTAGCGCGCAAGGTGAGGGCGGCCGACCCTTCGATCCCTATCGTCGACTACATAAGCCCCTCGGTCTGGGCCTGGCGGCCGGAGCGGGCCAAGGCGATGCGATCCTATATCGACCATGTGCTTGCAATCCTGCCTTTCGAAGTGGAGGCCTTGAAGGATCTTGACGGTCCGCCTGCGACCTATGTCGGCCATCGGCTCGTTTCGCACGCGCCGCTTCTTGAAGCTGCCCGGCAGAACCGCTCGCGCGAAGCGCAGCTTGGCGAACGCACCGAAAAGAATCTCGTTGTCTTGCCGGGATCGCGCCGGTCCGAGGTAACGAGCCTTGCGGAGCCGTTTGGAGAAGCCATCGAACTTCTCGCCAAACGCGGCAATCGGATCAAGGTGACGCTGCCCACTTTGCCGAAGATCGAGCCACTGGTCAGGGAGCTTACAGCGGGCTGGAAAATCCAGCCGGACATAGTCGTCGGCGAGGCACAGCGTCTGCATGCTTTTGCGGCCGCCGATGCCGCGCTTGCGGCGTCCGGCACCGTGTCGCTTGAGCTTGCGCTCGCCCGCATCCCGACCGTTCTCTCTTACCGGCCGGACTGGCTCGCGCGCACCTTTCTGGCACCGCGCATTACCATCTGGAGCGCGGCTCTGCCGAACATCATCGCAGATGCACCGGTCGTGCCGGAATACTTTAACGTGTTCGTTCGCGCTGGATCTCTGGCCCGCCAGCTCGAACAATTGCTGGTTCCCGGCCATCGCCGCAGCGCTCAGCTCGAAAGTTTCGACAAGATTTCCAGTCTGATGCAGACCGAACGCCCGTCCGGCGAAATCGCAGCGCAGAAAGTGCTGGAGCTGGCAAAGCGCAGCTAAGCTGAACGCTTGCCGCTGCAAAGACGTTCACGTTGAAGCTTAACGAATGATGCAAGGGCTGACGGCGTCGTAAACCGGTAAACTTTACCTGAAAATCCACTCATTCGCGCGAGATCGCGTTCGCGATGATCTCTTCTGTACCTAATGACATAGCGCAGAAACTGCCAATCGAAGCGCTCAGGACATCCAGGCCCAAGTTCGTTGCCCCGGATTTCTCCTAAGCCACGGGCCGTTCTTAGAATGACGCGCCAAAGGCAACACCAAGTAGGATAATCCAGGTGAATAATCGTCGGCACGAGCGAGCCTTTGCTGAAGCGTGCCGCTGTAAGTCCCATCCATGATCCATTCCGGCTGAGCCGACAGAGATTCTACGATGACCCTCCAGGCATCTCTGCTGGGCTCTTCCCATCCGGGCAACCAATAGTGGCGGTCGAGGTGGATCAGCGGAAGTCCGGTAATCTCCGCAAGTTGCTTCGCCACCGTTGATTTACCGGCACCGGAACAACCAACAACCAATACGCGCTTCATGCTGCGCACCTTTATTAATAGCTTTTGCAAAACACGAATGAAAAAATGTAGTTGGAGCAAAAAAGGGCGCCAAACGGCGCCCCTTTATTCATTACGGCTGCAGGCAGCTTACTTGCGATTCTCGACGCTGACATAGTCGCGCTGTGTCGCACCGGTGTATAGCTGGCGCGGACGACCGATCTTCTGGTGCGGGTCCTCGATCATCTCCTTCCACTGGGCGATCCAGCCAACCGTACGTGCCACGGCGAAAAGCACGGTGAACATGGTGGTGGGGAAGCCGAGAGCCTTCAATGTAATACCCGAATAGAAGTCGACATTCGGATAAAGCTTCTTTTCGATGAAATATTCATCTGTTAGCGCGATTTTCTCGAGCTCCATGGCAACGTCGAGCAGCGGATCGTCCTTGATGCCGAGTTCGCCAAGGACTTCCTTGGTGGTCTGCTGCATGATCTTCGCGCGCGGATCGTAGTTCTTGTAGACCCGGTGGCCAAATCCCATAAGGCGGAACGGATCGTTCTTGTCCTTGGCGCGGGCGATAAACTCCGGAATGCGGTCGACCGAGCCGATTTCGCCGAGCATGTTGAGTGCGGCTTCGTTGGCGCCGCCATGGGCAGGACCCCACAGGCAGGCGATGCCTGCTGCGATACACGCAAACGGGTTTGCGCCGGAAGAGCCTGCGAGGCGCACGGTTGACGTCGACGCGTTTTGCTCATGATCCGCATGAAGAATGAAGATCCGGTCCATCGCGCGTGCAAGCACTGGATTTGGCACATAGTCTTCACAGGGCACGGCAAAGCACATGTGCAGGAAGTTGGTCGCGAAATCGAGGTTGTTGCGCGGATAAACGAATGGCTGGCCGATGTGGTACTTGTAGGCCATGGCAGCGAGGGTCGGGATCTTGGCGATCATGCGGATCGAGGCGACCATGCGCTGATGCGGATCGGAAATATCGGTCGAGTCGTGGTAGAACGCGGACAGCGCGCCGACGCAGCCGACCATGACCGCCATGGGATGCGCGTCGCGGCGGAAACCACTGAAGAAACGCGACATCTGCTCGTGCACCATCGTGTGATGCGTTACGCGGTAATCGAAATCGGCCTTCTGGCTCTTCGTCGGCAGTTCGCCGTAGAGCAGCAGATAGCAGGCTTCGAGAAAATCGCCATGCTCGGCCAGTTGCTCGATAGGATAGCCGCGGTGCAGCAGGATGCCTTCATCGCCGTCGATATAGGTTATCTGCGACTCGCAGGACGCCGTGGACGTGAAACCGGGATCATAGGTAAACGCGCCCGTGTTCTTGTAGAGTGTCCCAATGTCCACGACATCCGGTCCAATGGTCCCCTTGCGCACGGGCATTGAGAACTGGTGACCATTTAGATCGATGTTGACGTTGTTTTCAGACATTGCCGTTCCTTTCTTGCTTCAGCTTGCGCTGATCCAGCGCAAAAGCACTTGCCTCAAGCGAGGCCGTAGATCGTGAATTCCTCAGGCACGACACCGTACTCAAACGGCGCGATGTTGCAATGCAAAATTCGCCTGAAGGACGCACTTCTCATCCTTTTACCTGGTCCTTGATCCGGCCGAGGGATTCGTCCCTTCCCAGCACCTCAAGTACGTCAAAAACACCCGGAGACGTTGCTCTTCCTGTCAATGCGGCACGCAGCGGCTGTGCCACTTTGCCGAGTTTGAGCCCGGTTTTTTCGGCATAGACCCGCACTGCGGCATCGAGCGCGGACGCCGTCCAGTCATCGACCGCAGCAAGCTCGGGCAACACGCCGGCCAGCACGCCCAAACCTTCGTCATTCAGCAGTGCCGCTGCCTTGTCGTCGAGCGTCAGCGGACGATCAACGAAAAGATATTTCGCGCTGTCGGCAAGTTCGACAAGCGTCTTTGCGCGCTCCTTGAGGCCGGGCATGGCCGCCACGAGTTGCTGCCTCGTCGTATCGTTGAGCCGGGCGAGAATTGCTTCGCCGCCCTCGATCTCGGGCAGGATAGCGATCATGGCATCGACCAACGCGGCATCGTCCGTGATGCGCATATAATGGCCGTTAATTGCCTCGAGCTTCTGGAAATCGAAGCGGGAGGCACCGCGATTAATGTCTGATATCTCGAACCACTCGATCATCTGTGCGTCCGACATGATCTCGTCGTCGCCGTGGCTCCAGCCCAGGCGGACGAGATAATTGCGCAGTGCGGCGGGCAGGTAGCCCATTGCGCGATACGCCTCAACCCCGAGCGCACCGTGGCGTTTCGAAAGCTTGGCGCCATCCGCGCCGTGAATGAGTGGAATATGGCCCATAACCGGTACATCCCAACCCATGGCGTTATAAATAACGGTCTGACGCGCTGCGTTGGTCAGGTGGTCGTCACCGCGAATGATATGCGTAACGCCCATGTCGTGGTCGTCAACGACCACTGCATGCATATAGGTAGGCGTACCATCTGAGCGCAAGATGATGAAATCGTCGAGATCCTTGTTAGGGAAACGTACGTCCCCCTGCACCTGATCGTGCACGACAGTTTCGCCTTCCTGCGGCGCCTTGACCCGAATGACCGGCTTGATGCCCTCAGGTGCTTCCTTGGGATCGCGGTCGCGCCAGCGTCCGTCATAACGCGGCGGCCGGCCTTCGGCGCGGGCTTTCTCGCGCATTTCTTCAAGTTCGGCCGGCGATGCGTAGCAATAATAGGCTTTGCCCTTGGTAACGAGATCCTCGGCGACCTCGCGGTGGCGACCGGCGCGGGCGTATTGGGACACTGCCTCGCCATCCCAATCGAGGCCGAGCCACGTCAAACCGTCGAGGATGGCGGTTACCGCCGCCTCCGACGAACGTTCGCGATCCGTATCCTCGATCCGCAGCAGCATCTTGCCACCCGTATGCTTTGCATAGAGCCAGTTGAACAGTGCCGTGCGGGCACCGCCAATGTGGAGGTAGCCGGTAGGGGATGGGGCAAAACGTGTAACGACAGGGGACGACATGGGAGCTCCAGGGACGCGTCGCACTATCAGACGAACGTCCAATCGAATTGATCTGGCGTTCATGTAGCATAGCACCGCTGAGGTGCAAGGGTATTGGTGCTTGGGGGCAAATGGAGGAGCCGCAGACCAGATCAAAAATCGATGAGCGGCTATTCTTTTTCAGTGCTCACGACACTGAGAACGCCGTTGTGACCTATCCAGGCACAGCAACGGGCGTTCTGGGCCGAGGGACCGAACTCTCTGCGGGTAGGCGACCCATGGCGATTGCCATGGCGGCGACGAGGCGCGCCTTCATCAAAGCGCCGACGCTTTTTAGCCAGGAGATCGAGTGCGGCACGCTGTTTTTGTTTCTCCCGGTGTGTTGCGGCATCGGCGCCATCATCTATTTCGGCGTATCTGCGGAGCCGAGACTGAGCGCCATTTTGTTCGGGCTGACCCTGCTTGTCGGGCTGATGCAGCTCGCACACGCCCGTCCGAGGACCAGACTGGCGCTCGCCTTTGCGGTTGCCGTTGTCGCGGGAATGGTCGCCGGCAAGCTCGAAACCATGCGTGCGGATACGAGGATGCTGGGGTCGGAGATTACCACCCGTTTGACCGGGCGCGTCGTGACCATGGCCCGAGACGCAAGAGGCGGGTGGCGCGTCACCCTCGATATTGTTGCAACCGAGCGGCCGACGCTCCGCTATTCGCCGCAACGGGTTGTCGTGTCGGCGCGATCAGTGCCTGCTGGAACGAAGATCGGAGCGGGACTGCAGGGCCTCGTCCACCTGCGGCCGCAGCGAGGTCCGGTACGGCCCGGCAATTACGATTTTGCATTCAATAATTACTATAAGGGCATAGGCGCCAACGGTTTTTTCCTCGGAAAACCTCAACTCGCCGCAGTGCCGGCCGATGAGGCGCTTGCGTCTCAAGCCTGGCAGACGGTGGCCAATATCCGCCAACAACTTACCCAGCGCGTGCTTTCCCGTATCAAGGGGGAGCCGGGCGATATTGCGGCTTCGCTGATTACCGGCCAGCGCGACGGCATTAGCGAGGCGACGAACGATGCAATGCGACTGAGCGGCCTTTCGCATATTCTTTCGATTTCCGGTTTTCACATGGCGCTGGTCGCCGGTATCATCGTCGGCTCGCTTCGCGCCAGCATGGCCCTCTTTCCCGGATTTGCCGCCCGCTATCCGATGAAAAAACTGGCGGCATTCGTCGCCCTTGCCGGTTCCGGCTTCTATCTTCTACTGTCCGGCGCCGATGTCGCGGCGCAGCGCAGTTTCGTGATGCTGGCGGTGATGCTCATTGCCATGATGGCCGATCGCGCGGCAATCTCCATGCGCAATCTCGCCATCGGCGCTTTGATAACGATAGCGCTGCTGCCGCATGAAATTCTGGGGCCGAGTTTCCAGATGTCATATTCGGCGACAGGCGCGCTCATCGCATATTACGGATGGAGATCGCGCCGGAAGGACAGGTCAACCGGACGAAAGGCGAGGGACTTCTTCTGCGTTTGCCGATGATGGCGGCAAGCCATGTCGGCGCCATCGCCATGACGTCGTTGGTTGCCGGGACGGCGAGCTCGATCTTCGCCGCCTACCATTTCAACAACACAGCGCCGCTCGGGCTTGTGGGCAACGCGCTGGCGCTGCCCGTTGTCTCGATCTTTGTGATGCCGTTTGCGGTGCTTGCTGTTCTTGCGATGCCATTTGATCTCGATTGGCTGCCGTTTGCGGTCATGGAACACGGCATCGAATGGGTCATTGCGATCGCGAAGATCGTCAGCGCGCATTCGCCAAGCGGCAGTTTGGGATCAATGCCGCAAACGAGCCTGCTTTTGATGACCGCGGGACTGGTCCTGCTTATGTTGCTGACAACACGGCTGCGGCTCGTCGGATTCGCGGTGATGGCCCTAGCGATAGTACCGCTCCTCTCGGCACGTCCGCCGGATATAGTGATTGCCGAAGAGGGCAGGCTTGTCGCCTTGAGCGCCCCCGACGACGCGCTGACGGTGAACCGCGGCACGGCAAGCCGTTTCACCCTCGATAACTGGCAGCAGGGGTACGGCGCAAATCAAGTGCTCACGCCGGCAAAGAATGGTGCACCGCCGACCGACGGGCAGTTTGAGTGCGTGGACGGCGTTTGCCTAGCGAGGGAAACCGGCGGCCTGATTGTCGCCTATACGGATGATGCGACCAAAAAATCAACGGCTTGTGCCGAGGGCGATATCGTTGTCCTTGCCTTCACCGGTCCCGCTGCAACCTGCGACCCGGGGGAACTTCTTGTAATTACGGCGCAGGAGTTGGCGTTACGCGGTTCCGCAGAAATAAGGCTCGGCGATAGCAAGGTCGATTCACCCGCCGGCCTTGATGCGGCTACAATTACTTTAAAACAACTGCAGGCACGCCTCCAGTCTGCGAAAACCACCTACGCCGTAAGCTCTCCGGAGCGCCCATGGAATGCCTATCGGGTCTTTTCCCGCACCGCCCGTAATCTTGCGGAGCAAAAACCGCAACGGCGTGCTGCAAAGACCAAGCCACCGGCAGACGATCAGGAAAATCCGATACGTCAGTAACGGCGGATCAAACCGACCAGCTTGCCCTGCACGCGCACCCGATCCGGCCCGAATATGCGTGTCTCATAGGCCGGATTGGCGGCCTCGAGGGCAATCGACGCTCCCTTGCGCCGAAAGCGCTTCAAGGTTGCCTCTTCGTCATCGACCAGCGCTACCACGATTTCACCGGGATTGGCCGTGTCGCCGCGCCGGATGACGACCGTATCGCCGTCGAAGATGCCCGCCTCGATCATGGAATCGCCCTTGACCTCCAGCGCGTAGTGCTCGCCGCTGCCGATCATGTCCGGCGGCAGGCCGATCATATGGGTCTGGTTCTGGATGGCGGATATCGGCACACCAGCCGCGATCCGGCCCATGACGGGTATGTTGATGATCGTCGGCGCACCCTCATCATCCGAAGCGCGCGGCTGCGGGCGGGGCGGGGCCACGTTGCGGCCGAGGCTTCCCTCGATCACACTTGGCGAAAATTTCTTTTGCGCATTGAGGCCAGGCGCAATCGAATCCGGCAAGCGCAGAACTTCCAGCGCCCGCGCGCGGTTAGCAAGCCGGCGAATGAATCCACGTTCCTCGAGCGCCGTTATCAGCCGATGTATGCCTGATTTGGACGCAAGGTCCAATGCATCCTTCATCTCGTCAAAGGATGGAGGGATGCCGGTTTCCTTCAGGCGCTCATGGATGAAGAGCAGAAGTTCGTGTTGTTTACGCGTGAGCATCGGCGATCCTTCGAAACGGAATCGGAAAAACAAAACCAGAACAAACACTATCTGTTCCAGTTGTGTTCCACAAGTATTAATATGTCGTGTAGAAGGAGTGCGCCGATATCGAAAATCGCGGAAATGACCCCGCGCCGGTACCACAGCGACGCAAATAATGACGATGTGTCAGTACTTGCCGACGAGGTTGAAGAAAACACCACGGTCGTTGAGCGTCAGATCGCGCAGATCGTCCGAGAAATTGCCGAAATTGTAGCCGACGCCGACCTTGAAGTTATCGCCGACGTGGCGATAGACGGCGGTGAGCACACCAAGGTCCGTCGTATCCGCTTCGGCCATGTACATGACGCGCCCTTCAAGCAAGGCGTCCCATTTCTTGACGATGTGAAAATCGGTTCGAACAATGCCGAGATGCGCCGACGAAGTCTGCCAATCGGAGAATGCGTCGAGATCGTCCTGAAGCCGCTCGCGCACTTCGCCGTAGCGGAAGCCATATTTCGCGCCGACGGACAGCCAGGGAACGAGATCGTAGGTGAAATCGGCGGAAAGAATGTTGCTGCGCTGTGCTGGCCCGTATTCGTCGCCAGTTACCGCGCTGACCTGATCCTCGCCCGGAAGATCGTAAAGCCAGGTGTATTTGAAAAGGGCGTTCAGCCGGTCATTCGTGATCGGACGATAGGCATATCCAAGCGAGGCTTCGACATAGTCGCCATCCCTGAACGAACCATCACCGTTCGAGTCTGAGAGAACTGAATCGATATTGACGAGCAGCCGCCAGTTGTCGTTCGTTTTCCAGCTGAAGCCCGTTGCGAAGAGGTAGGTGTTGAGATCGCGGGTATCATCGTCGGAATCTTCGAAACGAGTCTCACCGCGAATGCGCGCGGCAATGCGATCCTCATCCTTGTAGCCGACCGACAGGGAGATCGCCTTGCGGTCGAAATCGGAACGTTCGAGATTTGTGGAGGGATCGATCGTATCGTCTTCGACTGTGCCGATCTCGAGCCCGCCATCGACCGTCCATTTGGCATCGGGCGTATAGACGACACCGTAGGTTTGGGCGAGCGAATTGCGCCTGCCGAAAAGGTCGTAATTGTTTTCAGCATAGGTCGACCAATAATCGTCAAGCTTGCGCCGCGCACCGATGACGATCGCGCCATAATCAGTCCCATCAAGATCGTAGCTACGGTCAAGGTCGAAGGCGCGATCCGGGTCGAGGCGGTAGCCGAGATAGTAACTATCCTCCGCTGTCGGCTCATAGGTGACGGCGGCGAGGGCGCCCAGCCCGGTCGCGCCATAGGAGACTTCGCCGCTCAGCCCGATCTTTTCGGTGATCTGATATTCGGCGCCGACGCCCAGACGGTCGCCGCGTTCGATGTCGCCGGATCGCGACAAAGTTCCCTGGCCGAAACCGTAATAGGTATGGTCGGCATCGGGTGCATATTCCAGACGAGCGCCGGCATCGAGCCGCGACCCGTCATAGCCGGACTTGTTCGAAGCGGTTGCCAGCGGATTGCTGAGTTCGAGATAGGTGACGCCGAACGAGGCCTTCCAGTATTCGTTCAGCTGCTTGCTGATCGCGGCAGCGCCCTTGCGCTTCGACCTGCCGCCGACGGCCTGATCGTAGAAATCATCGGTCGCTTCACCTTCCTTGAAATCGTCATAGGTGAGGTCGAGGCTCAGATCTTTCTTGATATCGATATCTGCCGAAAGTCCCCAGATCCGCTGATCCGCAGCGACCTGTTCCGAAAGGGTGGAAAAGCCCGCATCCTTTTCCTGGAAATATCCGCCGAGCGTGCCCTTGATACCACTCTTGCTGATATCCTCCAGGTCGAGCTGTGCCCGTGTGCGCCACGCCGTCGCCAGACGGCCCCGCGTGCCCGTCGTCTGCACGTCGCTCAAGGTCAACCCGCCATCGGTGGAGCGGGACGTGCCGAAGCCCGGTCCATCGGACCGCGATATTTCGCCTTCGATGAAGGTCGTATCGG
The DNA here is from genome assembly GCF_056399405.1 of Phyllobacterium sp. 01N428. Taxonomy (NCBI): domain Bacteria; kingdom Pseudomonadati; phylum Pseudomonadota; class Alphaproteobacteria; order Hyphomicrobiales; family Phyllobacteriaceae; genus Phyllobacterium; species Phyllobacterium sp. 01N428. The sequence goes on along the minus strand of NZ_JBFTRH010000003.1, from coordinate 4,773 downwards.
AATGGCGGACCTTGATGTCGGCGCCATAGGCCTTCTGGTTGGCGAGGCCCGTATTTTCGTTCATGCCGGTGACGCCGACCCGGACCTTGTCGTCCAACCACTGCTGCGCCCGTCCGCCATAGGCATAGCCGTCAAGGTCGCCAGCGATGGGCGTGTATTCGTATTGGGAAACGAGATAGACCTTGTTGCCGCCAAGCGCGCCTTCGCGCACCGGGCCCGTCGTCCCGGTCGAAGAGGAAAGCGGCCGCTTCAGGATCAGCATGCCCTGCAGGTAATCGAACGAATAGTCTTCGCCGTAGCGCAAGGTGCGCCGCTCTATGATCTGTCCGGTTGTCGAATCGCGGACTTCCACCGTCACGGTTTCGGAGCCGATCGTTATGTCCTGCCGGCGCATGAAATAGGCGGATCCGCCGGTCCCGAGGAATTCGTCGCGTTGCGGCAGCGTATCCGGTTGCGCGGCATAGATCGTCACCTCGGTGTTGCGCTCGCCGAACGGCGTCGTCTTCTCCGAGCGATAGGCCGAGCTCGCGCCGTAGAGTGCACGGTCCGAGCGCATGAACTCCGTACCCTGGATGATCGCCTTATAGCTCCCCCACAGGACCTGGCTGTCGCCGCGCTCGAGCCGCACGTAGAATTTGCCCTTGGTGGGAGCGTCGTCGATCGCCGTGGAATCGTCACCATAGATCGGGTAATAGTCGTTCGGGTCGAGCCGCCGCAGCAATTGCCGCGGATCCTTGGCATCGAGTCCGCGGAACATATGATCGAGACTGTCTTCTCCTGTGTCGGCCGAGGCGGTCAGCAGATATTTGCCCTTGATCTTGCCTTTCACGTAAAAGGCGAGGCGACCCTTCGTATAAATGTCGTCATATTCGCCCGGCCGCACGGTCTCAATATGATTGCTGCCGCTATTCTTGCCGATGGTGAGGTCAGCCAGCGCCACATAGAACCAGTCATTATTGGGGATGTTGATCTGGCGGCGAAAGTCGAGGGCGCTGCCCTTCGCGCCGACGACAGTCACGTCCACATCATGATCGCCGGGCGGCAAAATGCGCTGCATGACGAAGGAACGTTCGCGATCGACGGGAATCGTATCGTCGAGCGCCTGCACCCTGTAGCCTTCCGGAACGTTGCGGCCGTAGACGGTGACAGCACCGCCACGAACCGGGATGTCGCGTGATCCGGTATTATCCTCGGTCATGCCCGGCGCGACCGCATTCTCCTCTTCCCGTGGCAGGTCGCGATCCATGCGGCGAAGCGGGCGCGGCAACGTCTCGTCATAGCGGTTGTCGGCATCATAGACCCGCAGCACGTATTTGAAGCGCTGGTCGTCATTCTCGGTTGCCGGCATGGTCCAGCCGGCTTCGCCGTTGACCGGAATCGCAATGACTGCGACCGGCTTGTCCGTGAGCTGCTCGTCATCCTCGAAGACGCGAATTTCGGAACGCTGGATGAAGGCAGGGTAGTTGCTGGTCGCAAGGAAGCGGATCGGCTCGCCCGTCCGATATGCTGTGCGCACCGGCGACGTCGAAACATTGAGTACCGGGCGCGCGTCCAGCCCATCGAACTTGACCTGGATATCGACCGCGTTGAGCCCTTGTTTTGGCGTGGCTCTGTCAGATCCAGCCTGCACTGCAGAGTGGGTTCGTGCGTTGCTCTCCTTGGGCCCGATCCCGGGCTGCGGTTCATTGCTTTTGACGACCGTCTCACCCTCGACGCTGATCGCAAAGGGAATGTCCCCAGCACTATCGAATGCGGACCGGGCATCAGGCACCGTGACGCGGGAGCCTTTGGCTACTGGAGCGGTTTGCACTGTCCCGGCAGCGCAATCGGTCTCTATGCAGGCGCTCGGCTTCGCTGCCGCCGCTCCTTCCTGCGCTGTGGCTCTGGACGTCGTGAGATGCACCAAGAGAACGGTACAACCCGCCATAAGCAACCGCGCTTTGCGCCATGCAACCGCGTGATTTTGAGGCCGGGTGGACACTTCAAAGCGGTCTTGGCTCATTGACCCGCCTCCACCCGCGTTTCGATGTTGAGCTCATACCGGCCTCCGGCGGCCTGCCATCGCTTGGCGATGGCGTCCTCAATCGCTTGCATGCGTTTGGTGGCGAGGTCGCCGGAACGCGTGGGGTAACTGATCCGCAGCGTTGCCTCCTGCTGCATCAGCATCTCGATCAACGCATCCAGGCCCTTGTCCCATCGCGGCTTCAGCGTCGTGAGAGAAGGTTCGAAGGCTTCGTCCTTGAGATCGAGCCGCACCACGCGGCCTTGCGCCGCGCCGAAGTTGAGCTTCGACATCTTGCCGGCGGTGAGACGGATCACCCGCGGGTTCTCGGTGGTCAGGTGGTAGCCGGCAGGCAGGGTGCGCGTATCCAGCTTCATGATGAAATTGGAGCCGATACGCGCATCCGGAAGATCAGCGCAGGCAACGTGGAAGCGGCCAAATTCGTCGGTGGTCACCAGCAAGCCGCGCACGGTTGCAATACGCACCCCGGGCAGGCCCGGTTCGCCGTCGTTCGGGTAGCCATCGCTGTTAAGGTCATCGAACACGCGGCCGACGAGATCGCCGCAATCGAAGACCGGTTCGACCATGATCTCGACGGCAGCGCTCGCCTCGGGGGCGAGCCTTTTGCCGCTTGCACCAAGCGCTTGCGCCTTGTTGACGTGCTTGCCCGGTCCGGCCGTGCTCAGCGCCAGCATTTGCAGGCGGATGACTGCGTCGCCTTTCGGACCAAGCGTCAGATTGTCAAAACGCAAGTTGGAACCGTCAATGCGCGGTTCGACGGCTTTGCCATCGAGCGTCGCCGATCCGTCGACATAGCGGAAGCCTGCGGGGAGACGGTCAAGAACCATCAATCCTGCGACGTTGCTGTTGTTCTTGTTGGTAACCTTGATCGTGAACGGCGCCTTCTCGCCGCGGCGTATCTGCCGCAGTCCGGCCTGTTTGGTGATCGTTACGGAAGACGCTTGGGCCGCTGGCAATTCGAGAACTGCAGTCGCCTCGGCCGAATCGACGACGGTGATCTTGCCTTGCCCCGGATTGGTGTAGGCAAAGCCGCGCCCGGCATTGCTTTCTGGAGCTTGTTGCCGCGTATAGGTGCCTTCGGCTTTTGCCTTGTTGACAATCCCGTTCGCGATACCTGCAGCCACATCGATATCGGACTGCGCCAGCGTGTAGGTCGCCTCGAACACTTGCGTCTGTTTCGGGGCAAGGGCGGTCGGCCCCGGCGTAACCGCGCTGAGTTTGTTGGTGGCAGGCTGCTTGTTGAACGTCGGACCCTGATCGGTGGGAATGACGTCGTTGACGACGACATTTCCGGTATTGGTAACTTCGAAACGATAGCTGATCGTTTCGCCCGCCTCGTATAGGCCACTGCCATCGATATCGTTGAGCTTGGCAGTTTTGACCAACGCAATCGTCGCGTTCTGCTCGATGGGCGTCCGCACTTCGCTGGCCGTGCTGGTTACAGTCGCCGTCGTTGGCGATCCTGTAACCCTCGCTGTGGCGGTCGCTGTGTTGGCAACCCCGCCGGCATCGATATCGGCTTGCGTCAGCGTGTAGCGCGCCGTGAAAGTGCTTGTGTCTTCCGCCCCCGGCGCCAGCAAGGCGAGGGGTCCGCCACTGACTACGACATTCGGCAGATCGTCGCTGATCGAAATATTGTTGAGCGTGACGTTGCCGGTGTTCCTGACGGTGAAGAAATAGGTGATCGTTGCGCCGGCGGCATTTTTGGATGGCGGGCTTGCGGTCTTTAAGAGTTCGAGCGTCGCGCCCTGGCCGAGATTGGTCGTGACCGTGCTGGCGTTGCTTGTCGCGAACTTGCCATCGGGCATGGTGCCGGTGGCTGTCGCCGTGTTTTTAACCTTGCCGGCATCGATATCGGCCTGAGTAAGCGTGTAGATCGCCGTAAATGTTGTCGAATCGGTCGCTCCCGGTGCGAGCGAAGCGATGGGATTTCCGCTGACCACGATGCCGGACAGCGCTTCAGTGAGCTTGACGTCAGTGAGAGTGACGTTGCCGGTGTTCTTGACGGTGAAGCTGTAGGCAATTGTTGCCCCGGCAACGTTGCCGGTTGGCAGGCTTGCGGTCTTTAAGAGTTCGAGCGTCGCGCCCTGGCTGAAGGTGGTTGTGACCTTACTGGCATTGCTTGTCGTGACCTTGCCGTCTGGCAGCGTTCCGGAAGCTGTCGCCGTGTTTTCAACCTTGCCGGCATCGATATCGGCCTGTTTCAGCGTATAGAGCGCGGTGAAGGTTTTGTCGTCGAATGCCCCCGGCGCAAGCTCGGCAATGACCTCGCCGCTGACCACGGCATCGGCAAGCTTGTCGGTGAGCCTGATGTTCTTCAGCGTCACATTGCCGGTGTTCTTGACGGTGAAGCTATAGGCAATGGTCGAGCCGGCGGTTGTGCCCGATGGCGGTCCGGTCTTCTTTTCGAGGCTGAGCCCCGGCGCTGCCGTGATCGGCGTCGTCACCGCGCCGTCGCTGCTGATGTCGTCGCCCGACGGCAGCGTTGCGGTGACGGTGGCGGCATTGTCGACCTTGCCGGCATCGATGTCGGCCTGCTTCAGCGTATAGAGCGCGGTAAAGGTCGTGTCGTCGAAAGCCCCGGGGGCGAGCTCGGCAATGACATCGCCGCTGACCACGGCATCGGCAAGCTTGTCGGTGAGCCTGATGTTCTTCAGCGTCACATTGCCGGTGTTCTTGACGGTGAAGCTATAGGCAATGGTGGAGCCGACCGTATTGCCCGACAGCGATGTGACCTTCTTTTCGAGCAC
>NZ_JBFTRH010000002.1:0-424642 GCF_056399405.1 Phyllobacterium sp. 01N428 | reverse complement strand
CCGGGCATCGAGATCGGCGCGATCTCGGAACTGAAGCTGCCGAATGCGCTCAAAGCCGTCGACATCGCCTACCAGGAGAGCGGCCATGGCCGCGAGGTCGCCAATGCCGCGGCGCTGACGGCGGCGATGGAGGCCGGCAAGGTCGCCGTCACCGACGATGCCAATCTCATCCTTGAAAACGACCTCATCGACGTCGTCATCGATGCGACCGGGGTTCCGGCGGTCGGGGCCGAGATCGGCCTGCGGGCAATGGAGCACGGCAAGCACCTCGTGATGATGAATGTCGAGGCGGACGTGACCATCGGCGCCTATCTGAAGAGCGAGGCCGACCGGCTCGGCGTCACCTATTCGCTCGGCGCCGGCGACGAGCCGTCGTCGTGCATGGAACTCATCGAATTCGTCTCGGCCATGGGCCATCCGATCGTCGCCGCCGGTAAGGGCAAGAACAACCCGCTCAACATCGACGCCATTCCCGACGACTATGCCGAGGAAGCCGAACGCCGGCACATGAACGTGCGCATGCTGGTCGAGTTCGTCGACGGCTCGAAGACCATGGTGGAGATGGCGGCGATCGCCAATGCCACCGGGCTCGTGCCCGACAAGCCCGGCATGCACGGTCCAGCGGCAACGCTCGACCAACTGTCGAAGACCCTGATCCCGGAAAAGGATGGCGGTGTGCTCTCACGGGTCGGCGTCGTCGACTATTCGATCGGCAAGGGCGTTGCCCCCGGCGTCTTCGTCGTCGCCGACATGTCGCATCCGCGCATTTCCGAGCGCATGGAGGATCTGAAGATGGGCAAGGGCCCCTACTTCACCTTCCACCGGCCCTATCACCTGACCTCGCTCGAAGTGCCGCTGACCTGCGCCCGCGTCGTCCTTTACGGCAAGCCCGACATGGTGCCGCTGGCCAAGCCCGTGGCCGAGGTCTGCGCCGTCGCCAAGAAGGACATGCAGCCCGGCGAGAAGCTCGATGCCATCGGCGAATATTGCTACCGCGCCTGGATCATGACCGCGCCGGAAGCGCGCGAGGCCGGGGCGATCCCCTGCGGGCTTCTGCAGGGCGGCACCGTCACGGCACCGATCCGCAAGGGCGAACTCATCACCAGCGCCAATGCCGCGCCGGTGCCAGGCTCGAAGATCGTCGAACTGCGCGCCCGCCAGGACAAGCTCGTCTACGGCGCGTGAGCGAGAAGCAACAAGATTCGTACGCCAGCCACTATCAGACAAGGAGCGCCGAAATGCCTTCCGCCAGAAGTTCAAATGCCAAATTGAAGGACGATGGCAGCAATCTTCCATTCGCGTTCCGGCATTATCCGCCGGAACAGCTGAAGGAGGCGCTGCGCAAGATGTACCTCATCCGCCGTTTCGAGGAGGGGGCCGAGGAATCCTATACGCGCGGCCTCATCCACGGGACGATGCACCTTTCCATCGGTCAGGAAGCAAGCGCCGTCGGCATCTCGCTGCCGCTTTCCGATGACGACATGATCACCTCGACGCATCGCGGCCACGGCCACTGCATCGCCAAGGGCGCAGAAGTCTCGAAAATGTTCGCCGAGTTCTTCGGCAAGGAAACCGGCTATTGCAAGGGCCGTGGTGGCTCTATGCATATTGCCGACGTATCCAAGGGCAATCTCGGCGCCAACGGGATCGTCGGCGGCGGCATTCCGATCGCCGTCGGCGCCGCTCTTTCCGCCAAGAAGCAGAAGAACGGCAAGGTCGTCATCTCCTATTTCGGCGATGGCGCCAACAATGAGGGTGCCTTCCACGAGGCACTCAATATGGCTGCTGTCTGGAAACTGCCCGTCGTTTTCGTCTGCGAAAACAACGGCTATGGTATGTCCACTTCAACCAAGCGTTCAACAGCGGTTGCAAATGTTGCTGACCGGGCTGTGGCCTACAACATGCCGGGCGTCATTGTCGACGGCAACAGTCTTTCCGAGGTTGCCGAGGCCTCGCATGAGGCTGTCGAGCGGGCGCGCCGGGGCGAAGGTCCGACGCTGATCGAGTGCAAGACCTACCGGCATCGCGGCCATTCCAAGAGCGACCGCAACCGTTACCGCACCAAGGAGGAGATCGAGGACTGGATCACCAACCGCGATCCGATCCTGCTCTTCCAGGAGCAGTTGAAGGAGTTCGGCTTCGTTACCGACGGCGAAATCGAGGCAATCCGCGCCGACGCCGAGAAGGAAATCGCCGAAGCCATCGAATTTGCCAAGAACAGTCCGTCGCCCGATTTGAACAATCTCACCCGCGACGTTTATACGGTTGATATTCAATGAACGAGATCATTCGCGAACTCAGCTATTCGCAGGCCATCCAGGAAGCCATGGCGATTGCCATGGAGGCGGATGAGCGTGTTTTCCTCATGGGCGAGGATATCGGCGTCTATGGCGGCGCCTTCCAGGTGACCGGCGATCTCGTTCATCGGTTTGGCGAAGACCGGGTCATGGATACGCCGATCTCGGAGCTTGGCGGCGCCGGCGTCGCGGTCGGTGCGGCTCTGACCGGCATGCGCCCGATCTTCGAATTCCAGTTTTCCGATTTTGCCGCGCTCGCCATGGAGCAGATCGTCAACCAGGCGGCAAAAATCAGGTACATGCTCGGCGGCGCGGTTTCGGTGCCGCTGGTGATGCGGTTTCCAGCGGGTTCCGGCACAGGCGCTGCCGCGCAGCACAGCCAGAGCCTCGAGGCATGGCTTGGCCACGTTCCAGGCCTAAAAGTGATCCAGCCGGCTACACCCTACGACGCAAAGGGCATGCTGCTCGCTGCGATCGAGGATCCGGATCCGGTCATGATCTTCGAGCACAAGCTCCTCTACAAGATGAAGGGGCCGGTTCCTGAGGGTCACTATACCGTACCGATCGGCAAGGCCGCTATCGTTCGCGAAGGGACGGACCTGACCATCGTTGCCACGGCCATCATGGTGCACAAGGCACTTGAAGCTGCCGAGGTGCTGGCCAAGGAAGGCATCAACATTGAAGTAATCGACCTGCGCACCGTGCGGCCAATGGACAAGGCGACGATCATCGCCAGCGTCAAGAAGACGTCGAAGCTGATGTGCGTTTACGAGGGCGTCAAGACGCTGGGCGTCGGCGCCGAGATCAGCGCCATGATCGCCGAGAGTGAAGCCTTCGATTATCTCGATGCGCCGATCGTGCGTCTCGGTGGCGCCGAAACGCCGATTCCGTACAATCCCGACCTTGAAAAAGCGACGGTGCCGCAAGTGCCCGGCATCATTGCGAGCGCCCGCGATCTCGCCAAAGGGGTACGCTAGTCATGCCCGTCGAAGTGATCCTGCCCAAGGTCGACATGGATATGGAAAGCGGCCAGATTTCGCGTTGGTATGCCAAGGAAGGCGACAACGTTTCCAAGGGCCAGCTTCTGTTCGAGATCGAAACTGACAAGGCAGCCATGGAAGTCGACGCTCCCTCGACCGGGATACTGCGTGACGTAAAGGCCGAGGAGGGCACGACCGTGCCGGTCGGGCAGGCAGTCGCCTGGATCTATGGCGAGGGTGAAGTCTACGCGGCTGCCCCGGCAAAAGCCGATGCAGGCAAGCCCGATACGTCTGAAAAGCCGGCTGCAGCACCCGCCCAAACCGCGCCGGTTCAGGCTGCACCCATTGCGGCGACGCCCGCTGTTGCCGAAACCAATGGCGTCCGCGCCACGCCGCTGGCGCGCCGTGTTGCCCGCGAGGCCGGGATCGACCTTGCCTCGCTCAAGGGATCGGGCCCCAAAGGCCGTATCCAGAAGAAGGATGTCGAGGCAAGTACGCTCAAGTTGGATGGAGCGTCGGCCAAGGCGCCTTCATCATCTCCAGTGCCTGCACCGGCGCGGACTGCCCAGATAACAGGTGAAGCGCTGCTCAACGCGGTCTGGCTGCGCGAAGGCAAGGGTGCTGGACTGGCTCCCGTGGTTCTCATCCATGGCTTTGGCTCCGATCTGAATAGCTGGCGGCCGATGCTTGGCGGCGGCACGCTCGACAATCCGATCCTCGCCATCGATCTGCCGGGACATGGCGGTTCGGCCCGCGCCATACCGGACGATCTCGACGGCATCGCCGAACTCGTCGAGCAGACAGTCGCTGCGTATCATTCGGGCCCCGTCATCCTCGTGGCACATTCGTTCGGCAGCGCCGTCGCAACGGAGGTCGCAGCACGCAACAATCTCGATGTGCGTGCACTGACACTGATTTCGCCTGCGGGGCTCGGACCGGAGATCAACGGCGGCTTCCTTTCCGGTTTCGTCAGGGCGCGCAGCGAGGCGAGCCTTGTCGCGTGGATGAAGCAGCTTGTCCAGGATGAAAGCCTGCTGACCAAGCCTTTCGTCAATGCCACGCTGGCGCAGTCGCAGGACACGGCGCTGCGTGAGGCGCAGCAGCAGGTGGCGGATCGCTTCTTTGCCGACGGAACGCAGGTGATCGACACGAGGCAAACCCTCGCCGGCCTGCTCATCCCGGTGCGTGTGATCTTCGGCGCGGCCGACCGTATCATACCGGCAAGCCATGCAGCGGGCCTGCCGGGTGAGATTGCGGTGCATGTTTTTGCCGGCACCGGTCACATGCCGCAGCTCGAACAGCGCGAGAAGGTCATGCGCATTCTCGCGGAAGTCAGCCGGTCAGCCGGCTGATTTCGGGTCTCACTCGCTGATCGCGTGGCGATCGTTTCTTGATGCGACCATCGCGCGGCGGATAGCGCCGCGGGCGGAGGCGAGATTGGGCATCACCCAGTTGGGCTCGGCTCCAAGGAACTTGTCGAGGAAGGCGATGGCATAGCCCGGCATCTCCTCGACGTTCTCGCGATAAGACCACCAGGTGCGCAGATCGTCGGCACAATCGTCGATGCGTGCAGCGGTTCCAAATTCCTGCTCATGGATGGCCGCGATCGCACCGACGCAGAAGTTGGTATAGAGAAAACCCTCGGGCCAGAACGCGATGATATCCTGCATTTCGGTTTTTGCCGCGGCGGCGACTGAAGCCTTGGCCAAAACTGATGCGGGCGCTTCGGTGATCAGTTCCTTGAGGACAAGCCCCGCAGCGAAGATAATGAAATCCTTGCGGTCGATACGCGCAAACGACTTCTGCTGCTCGACCGTCTCGATCCAGTTGAGGAAGGCGCGGGTGAGCTTGGTCTCGTCGATGCTGAACTGGTAGCCGTAGTGGTCGGCGATCAATGCGGCATTCTTGCGGAAAGCCATGCGAAACCACCGCAGCCGCCGCAGCCGATGCCGCAAATCCGGTGTGTGGACGAGTTCATCCCGAAACAGAAAATCCATGTGCTCTCACTTTCGCGGCGATGCTACCACGTTGCAGGTTTTCATGCATCCCCAGCCAAGATTTTGGTGGGTGTGAAAATCATACATATTGACATTACGAAAAACAAATGTTCTATATTTTTTCGTTCGATCATGGCATATGTTGGCGGTCGGGCGTAGGGAGGTTGAATACATGGCGATGTGGCAATGGGGATTGCTGGCCCTCGGATTCTTGTGGGCGTTGCAGTCGTTAGGCGTCTGGTATCAGATGCGGCATTACACTGATGTCATGAAGGGTATCTCCTCCAAGTACAATGATGGATTCGTTGGCGCCGGCAATGTGCGTGGCCGCCTTGGCAAGGGCGTGATCGTCCTCATCGTTGTCACGCGCGACCTGACGATCCAGCGCTTTCTCGTCATGAGCGGCCGTTCGGTTTTTGCGAAGTTCAAGCGGCGTGAAGAGTTTGAGGGCATCTCGCTCAGTGCGCTGCGTACAGACCCGGTAATGTCCGGCCTGGGTGATCCGGCTCTGGCCAAGGCGGCAGAGCGGGCAATTGAACAAATAGATCGGGCGAGGGCGGATCCGCCCAAGCCGGGCCTATCGGGAATCAGGACAGTCAACGCTTAAGGGACGGCCGCTTGTCGCGGTCGGTAAGGAGGAGAGGGAACATGTCAATTCTAACAATGTTGGCGCAACATGCCGACATCGCCGCGCACCACATTTCTGTGGCGGGGACGATGGTCTCGGACGCGGCGCTGCACGGCAAGCACGCCGTCGAGCATGCGGGCAACGACCTCGTCGTTCTCGCGCAGTCGACAGGCGATATCTCGGTCGAGCAGTTCAAGGACAGGCTGAAGAACGTCCAGCAGGAAGAGCAGCTTGGCTGGCTTGCCAATATCGGCAAGTACTTCATCGGTATTTTCCAGAAGGGCGGCGAGGTCTTTGCCGGTTTCGTTACGGGCATCATTCCGACCCTGGTCGTGCTAATGACCGCCTTCTACGCGCTGACGGAACTCGTCGGCGAGGAACGCGTCCATGGCATCGCGCGCGGGGCGGGCAAGATTGCCCTGACCCGCTATACGGTTCTTCCGGTGCTTTCGGTCTTCTTCCTCACCAATCCGATGGCCTATACCTTCGGCTCGTTCCTCGAGGAAAAGTACAAGCCCGCATTCTACGATGCCGCAGTTTCTTACGTGCATCCGCCGCTGGGCCTCTTCCCGCATATCAATCCTGGCGAATATTTCGTCTGGGGCGGCATTCTCGTCGCGCTTCTCGAATTGGAGAAGAAGGGCGCGGTTCCCACGGGCTATCACATCAACGTTGCTATCTGGTACGCGCTCGTTGGTCTGATCGTCATCCTGCTCAAGGGCATGCTCACTGAGCGCATCACCGCCATTATGGCGCGTCGCCAGGGCATCGAGCTTTAATTCGGGGTGGGAGCAGGAAAATGTCAAAGACATACAAGGCAGTAAAGATTTCCAGGGGATCGAACGGCTGGGGTGGCCCGCTCGTCATCCAGCTGACGCCGCAACGCAACAAGGTGGTCTCGGTCACGGGTGGCGGCATTCATCCCGTTGCGCGTCGCATTGCCGAACTCACCGGCGGTGAAGCGGTTGACGGCTTCAAGGCGCCGCCGGTTGAAGGCGAAATGGGCGTGGTCGTGGTCGATTGCGGCGGCACCGCCCGCTGCGGCGTCTATCCGCGCAAGCGAATACCCACCGTCAACCTGACACCGGTCGGACAGGCAGGTCCGCTCGCCCAGTTTATCACGGAAGACATCTATGTGTCCGGCGTGAAGGAAGGCAACATCGAGCTTGCCGATGGTTCGCAGCCAGCCGCCGTTGCCGGTGCTGCCTCCACATCGGGACCGGCATCGCCGCCCACACCGGCGGAACTCGCCGCTTCGATGTCGAGCCGCACCGGTGCAAGCGAATCGAGCGAGGGTGGCCTGATCGGCTTCATCAGCACGATCGGCCGCGCCATGGGACGTGTCGTCGGCATTTTCTTCAATGCCGGTCGCCGCACCATCGACCAGGTCGTTCGCAACGTCCTGCCGTTCATGGCGTTCGTCACCATGCTCATCGGTCTCATTCTCTATACGGGCATCGGTGACATTCTGGCCCAGCCCATGGGACCGCTCGCCAACAACATCATCGGTCTTCTGATCATCTCCGCCATCTGCGGCCTGCCGTTCCTCTCGCCCATTCTCGGGCCGGGCGCGGTCATTGCGCAGGTGATCGGCGTGGCGATCATCGGTCCGCAGATCGCCAATGGCACGATTTCACCCGCCATGGCCCTGCCGGCGCTGTTTGCCTATAATACGCAGGTGGGCTGCGACTTCGTTCCCGTGGGTCTTGCCCTTGGTGAGGCCAAGCCTAAAACCATCGAAATCGGTGTGCCCGCAGTCTTGATCAGCCGTCAGATCATGGGTCCCGTTTCGGTGCTGATCGCCTGGGTTGTCAGCCTGATCGTATTCTAAGATCGACCAACAGAAGAAGAGGTTCGCCATATGTCAGTCCTATTGAAAACACGGGTAACAGCCGTTGGGCCTGAGGTGGCGGACCTCGCGGAAGGAGGCGTCGTCATACTGTTTGCCGATGGCGCGCCGCCCGAACTCGCCGAAGTCTCGATCCTGCACAGTGTCGAGACGCCGCCCTCCGAAGAGACGCCACCCGTAGGTGCGCCCATCAGGATCGGCAATGTCTCCGCCACCATTACCGGCATCGGCGACTATGCCTGGCAGAAGGTGAAGGACATCGGGCACGTCGTTATTACATTCAACGGATCGGACCGGGTCGAGCGACCTGGCGAGATCTGTGCTTCGGAAATCGATACGGAAGAACTGGTGTCGGCCCTGACAGTCGGTACGACGATTACCATCGGGTAATTGCAAGGGCCCGACCACAAACGAGTAACAGAGAGATACGAACGAATGGAACGCTCGACGATCGTCAGAGTGCATGACGGACTGCATGCACGGCCAGCCACCCGCTTTGTCAAGCTTGCAAAGAGTTTCGAGGCGGACATAGAGCTCGTCAAGGCGGAGAAATCGGTCAGCGCCAAGAGTTCGGTCAAGTTGATGCTGCTCGGCGTCAAGGAAAACGAGGAGGTGACCGTTCGTGCGACCGGTGCCGATGCGATCGAAGCGATCGAAGCGCTGATCGGCTACCTCGAAAACCCCTTATCGGGTACGGGAGAGGAGGGCGCAGCGCCTGCCGAGGCGACGCCGGTGGACGTTGCCCCGCGCAAGGAACCGGTTGCCGCTCCCGCTCCCGTCTCCATCCAGGGCGGAATTCGCGGCGTTGCTGCGAGCGAAGGCTTTGCCATCGGTCCCGCCTTCGGCTTTTTCCCGCAGGAGATCAAGCAGGAAAACCGGATGCTGGGCCACGACGAAATCCCCGCCGAGGCGGCGCGGCTGCGGCAGGCCTTTGCCACGGTTCAGGAGCGTATGGAACGCTCGCTCGCTGCATCCAGTCTTGCGGAAAGCGACCGCGGCATCATCGCCGCGCTCAAGGACATTGCCAGCGATGAAGAATTGACCGAGGCAGCCGCGGCCCTCGTCGCTGGCGGTATTGATGCCGTCTCGGCTGCGATCGGCGCGACGTCGAAGATCGCCGACGATTTTGCTGCCATGGACGATCCCTATCTTAACGCCCGCGCCGACGACGTGAATGCGGTTGGCCGTCAAATCTGCCTGGCGCTTCTCGGCCAGGATGACGCCAATCTCGAAGCAATTCCGGAGGGCGCCATTCTTATCGCCGAAGATATTGGTGCCTGGGATCTTGCGCGTGCCCCGCTCAAGCGCATTGCCGGCGTGATCTGCGGTCATGGCGGCGCGACGTCGCATGTCGCGATCATTGCCCGCGCTCATGGCATTCCCGCCGTTCTTGGCCTTGGCCACGCCGTGCACGAGCTCGAAACCGTGAACACAGTCGCCCTCGATGCCAATAGTGGACTGGTGTTTGCCAACCCCGATGATGCGACCGCCAAGCGGTTCCACGACGAGATTGCCAAGGCTGAGGCCGTGAAGCAATCATTGAAGGCCTACAAGGACATAACACCGAAGCGCGCCGACGGTACTGTCATCGAGATCGCGGCCAATCTCGGCTCGCTCGAGGAAATCGAGGCCGCGCAGGAAGCGGGAGCGATGGGCGTCGGCCTCTTCCGCACCGAGCTACTGTTCATGCGCCATATCCATCTGCCGTCCGAAGACCTCCAGGCCGAAACCTATGCCACGCTCGCCAAGGCCTTCGCGCCCTATCCTGTGATCGTGCGCACGCTCGATATCGGCGGCGACAAGCCCATTTCAGGGATCGATTTTCCTGTCGAGGAGAATCCCTTCCTCGGTTGGCGCGGTATCCGCATGTGCCTCGATCGCCCGGACGTGTTCAAGCCGCAGCTGCGCGCGCTGCTCAGGGCGGCTGTTCATGGCAATATCAAGGTAATGCTGCCGATGGTTTCGGGTGTCGACGAGGTGCGCGCGACGCGCCTTCTGATTGACGAGTGCGCGGCAGAACTCAAGGCCGAAGGCAGGGACCATGCCGCTTTCGATCTCGGCATCATGGTCGAGACGCCTGCAGCAGTCCTCGTAGCGCCGATGCTGGCCAGCGAGGTTGCATTCTTTTCCATCGGCACCAATGATCTGACGCAATACATCATGGCCGCCGACCGGCTTAACCCGACGGTGGCCAAGCTCAACGACGTCACTCACCCGGCGGTCATGGCTGCGATCGCGCTTACGGCCAAGGCGGCAGTGGAGGCCGGGATCATGGTCGGCATGTGCGGCGAGGCGGCCGGGCGCGCCGATCTTATTCCGGCTTTCGTCGACATGGGCCTGACCGAGCTCAGCATGAGCCCTTCTTCGATCCAGCGTGCTAAGAAGTGCGTGCTCGATCTTGGAGCGGCGGCCTGACCAGCGTTTTCCGTAAGTACAGGCTTACGGAAGATGCGGCATGAGAAACGCATAAAGGCTCGACAGGGCCGGTTCGGGGTTGCCAGTCGCAATGGCCGCGCCAAACTTTTCCTGCCGCGCCTGCAAAGCAAGGAGGGTGCTTTCGACCAGTTTTTCGTCACAGGGCTCCACTTCGACATAGGTCGCGACACCTATGGCGAGCGCGATTGCGGCAAAGCAGAGATATTGCGTGCGCCGGTCGGGCTTGGCGGCAACATGCGCCGGAAAGGCAGTGGGAGCGGCGTCGTATTGCGTCTGCAGTTCGACGGTCATCACGGCGCAGGCAGCGGCAATTTCGGCAAGTCCGCCCTCGCGCGCGGCAAGCAGCAGATGCGCATGGCGGCGGCTCATCGCCGCGTGGACGGCGGCGAACGTCGCCTCGTGAATAAGCGGATTGTCCGAGCCCAATATGCTGAAGATACGCTTGGTGAGGTAATAGACATCGCGCCGGAACAGCGCCTCGCCCTTGCCGGCTCCGGCCGGAAAATATGCATCAAGACTGCGGGCTTCGATCGTCGCCGTGTGCGCCGCGGGATCCTGCGAGACCAGAGAAATGGATATCGTTTCGGCCGTGGTGAAGGCCTTGTCCATGACGCGGGCCGCCTGGCCGAACAACATATCAGGCAGGTCCTGCGCATGCGGCTTGGCATCGAGGCGGCTCGACCGGATCAGGTGGCGTACGTCCCGCAACCGGTCTTTCAGGTTGACGACGATGTCGCTCGAGATATCACGAATCATGATCGCAGCCTCTGCTCGCACGTGGATAAGAGTTCCTATCCGTTTTTGATGCCTTGCTAAATGACATTCTAGCGCATAACCCCAAAATCTGTATCGATTTTTGGCAAGCACTATGCGCAGATTCAAGGTGTTATGCCGTGCTTCGGCTTAAAAAGCGGCAACGGGGCGCTTATGTAGAGAAGGCAGATTTCTGCTGCGGAAGCGGCGGGACAATCGCAGGATAAATAGGGGGACGAGTGGCCGATCGACGCAAACGAACAAATGGTGCGCCTGCGAACCCCCAGAAGGCGCCGGTGGACTTCGGGCAGCCCGACACCAAGATCAGCCGGATGCGCATGCGCGCCGCCTGGATGTACTATATCGAGCAGATGACGCAAAACGAGATTGCCGAAATTCTCGGCGTTGGGCGCGTTACCATCGTGCGCATGCTGGCCGAAGCGCGTGCCCGCAACGAAGTCAAGATCGGCATTCAAGGCTATCTTTCCGATCTGATTTCGCTGGAGCGGCAGGTCGAGAAGCAGTTTGGCCTTGAACGCGTCATCATCGCGCCGCTGTCCCATCCCGACAATGACCCGATCCCGTCGATTGCAGCAGCCACAGGCGACTATTTGTCGGGCGTCGTTGCCAATGGCATGCGGGTCGGCGTCGGTTGGGGACGCACGCTCCTCAACACGCTGTCCTACCTCGAAGCCAAGGCACTCGAAGATTTCACCGTGATCTCGTTGCTCGGCGGCATCAGCCAGCCGCGCCGCTTTAACCCGGCGGAATTCGCCTGGCAGTTTGCCCAGCTTTTTCAAGGCGATGGCTATCTTATCCCGGCCCCCGCCATGGTTGACAGCATCGAAACCAAGACGGCCCTTATCGAGCGCTGCGGGCTAAGGAACGTGTTCGAAATGGCCGAGGATGTGGACCTTGTGCTCCTCAGCGTCGGCGCCATCGAAACAGCATCGAGCACGCCCTATCACATCGGCTTTCTCAACGCCGGCCACCAGGCCTCGCTCGCCGAGCGCGGTGCGGTGGGCGACTTGCTGTTTCATTTCTATAACAAGGAAGGCAAGCTCGTCGATCATCCGATCCATGATCTCGTCATGTCTGTCGGCATCGATACGGTGCAGCGGGTGCCGGTGCGCGTGCTGACCTCCGGCGGCAAGGAGAAGGTGAGGGCGCTTTATGGCGCGATGGCGCTCATCCGCCCGACGGTGTTCATCACCGACGAAGAGAGTGCGCGGCGGCTTCTGGTTTTGGCCGAACAGGAGCAGCAAAAGCGCTGAGCGGCGGACCCGTCGCATTTTCCGGGGAATTTTGTGTTGCGCCATGGACTTAAGGTCTTTCGGGGATTGCATTGTCAATTTTTCCCGTTATTGATCGCGGGACCGAACGCCGGTATTGCCCGGCTCGTTCGTATTTTCAGGTGGGGCCTGTAGCTCAATTGGTTAGAGCCGGCGGCTCATAACCGCTTGGTTGGGGGTTCGAGTCCCTCCGGGCCCACCACATCTTCGCTAGACGCTTGAAATTGCTTTAACACTCTGTAGTATAAGGCTATATTTCAGTCGTTGGTTCCAACATTGGTTCCAACATTCAAGCCATATAGGTCGCCGAATTGGGCAAAGTCAGTGGTCTCGTGCGCAAGAAGAGCGCCTACTATTATGTCAGGCGGATACCTCATGAGATTCGACATTTGTTCGGAGGCAGGCAGCAAATCGTCATAGCTCTTCGAACAACCGATTACAGAATTGCTGCCGAGCGGGCGAGGAGTGAGGGAGAACGCATTTCTAGGCAGTTTGGTCAAGCCAAGCTTGGTATCTCTCCTGCTTCATTAACCTCGTTGCGGTCTGGTACGGATCGACCCGAGCTATATCAGGTTGCGCGGCTACATCTCTACGATCTTGAAATAAGTAACACGAGCATCGAATCAACTCCGGAATTGCTGGACTCACTGGAAGAGAGTCTTGCGTACCTTAGCTCAACACATGAAGAGCAATGGGCTCCTTCGATCCAGGCGACGGTCTCTAGCTTGATTCAGCGGCACGACCTATCGCTGAGACCAGGTGAGAGTCTCTGGTTTGAGCTTGTAGAGTTGGTACGCCGGGCGGAAATCGAGCACTGTCAGCGCGAGATTGATCGTATTGGAAGCGCAAGATATGGCACGGTCCATGACCGGCTGTTTGAAGGTGTCCATCATAGCGCCCCGGCTCCGGCGCTTGAGGCAGAGAAGGCTATAGCCGTTAGCGAGCTCGTCGAACGCTTCAAGAACGATCCGACACGTGCCCATCTAAGCGTTAGTGCGAACAAGAAATACATCATTCCGTTCGCTGCGCTTCAGTCCGTTGTTGGTCCAGATCGCAAAGTCCGAGATATCAAACGTCGGGATTGTTCGGAGGTGCACGAGCTTATTGCTAGCCTTCCTTCGAACTATAACAAGTATCCCCAATACAAGGAAAAATCACTTAAGGAGATCGCGCTGCTCGCTCAAGCGGCAGAAGCAAGGCTGCTTTCTTCAGGTAGTGTGGAGGTGTACGTCCACCACCTGTCCGCCTTTTTCAAATATGCTCGAACGAAGGGATACATCGATAACAATCCAGCAGAAGGCCTCCTTTCGAATCGCCCTAGGAGTTTCTCAAGCAGGAAGCCGTTCTCGATTGAGCAGCTAAATCAGATAATTACTCATTTGCCTCGATGGGACGAGCATCGTCGGGCAGGGCGTTTTTGGGTTCCGTTGATTGGCTTATTCAGCGGGATGCGGTTGGGCGAGATAGTTTGGTTATCAGCTGATGACATCAAAACTGTCGATGGAGTTACTGTATTCTCACTCGAAGTAAACCAAGAAAGAAGTTTGAAGACATCAGGATCAGTGCGCCGAGTTCCTGTCCATCCAGAGTTACAACGCTTGGGTTTTTTGGAGTTTGCTACCCGAGGGAAGATAAGGGGAGGTCGATTATTCCCCGATCTTCCGGGCAGAGATCAGCGCCATGGGGTTGATTTGTTTCAAAAGAGATTCAGCTATTTCCTGCGTGAAAATGTAAAGCTGACACCTGGGCTATCGTTTCATTCGTTCCGCCATGGATTTCGTGATGCCATGACGAATGCCGGACTGCCCACAGACGCAATCAAGGCTTTAGGGGGCTGGGGTAGAAGCAACAATATCGAAGATCGATATGGCCAGGGTGCCCGTCCATCCACTTTGGATATGTGGATGAAAAGGATGACACTTGAAGTCAGTTTCCCTGGGTTGCAAATCGACCGACTAATGACTGACTGAGTTTTTGCAACCGGTTTCAAAAACAACTGCCTTTGGTGTGAGCCGCTGTACGATCCTACCTGAGCGCAAGCCCCTGTCGCTCACGCTGAAGAAGGTAATCGCCAATGTGAGCCGAAAATGGGGCTCGATTGAAATCCGAGACGAATGCCTCTCTGCTCGTCAAGTGCCGTGCTACGAAATCTCGGTTTCTCTGCTTGAACAGATCGTCGAACACAGGTTCTTTTATCCGGAAGTTCCGTGGTATCGTTGGCCCAAAGTTCAGGCGCCTTGTTGTCCTTCTCCGAACACGCGGTCTTTTTATGCCAATTATTGCTTGCTCAACCTTCTCGTCCTCCGGAAACTTCCTGAGCATAAACGAATAGAGGGGAAGCAAAGCCTGGGCCAAAGCAGGATGACGTTTCTGCAATGCCTTGGTCTTGATGAATGTGCTGCGAATGAGCCGCGTCACGGCTCCTGGATCGGGCTCGAAATAAGCGAGCTTGCCCATTATCCAGGCCAGGCACGAGTCAATGTTTGTTTCGTCTTGAACATCGGCGAGCCTGCGATCGAGTTCATTTAAAAATGCCCTTTGTTTGGCGATTGGAATACTGACGATTGGACTTCCGTTGCGACGTATGAAGCGGTAGCCCGCAAATTCAATGCCGTGCGCAAGTTGGCGTATGCCAGTCACATGTTTCAACGTTAAGCGCTCTGCCAACAGCTTTAGCTGTTCAGACAGGAATTCAACTGCGTGTTGCACCGTGACTTCGCTTGGCCCGAGGATCAAAAAGTTATCGCAATAGTTAAATATGACAACCCGTGATCCATAGCGCGTTTTGAATGCTTGAAGAATTGGTACAAGCATTGCCCATGCGAAGGTCGGTGACGCCACGCTACCCTGTGGCAGGCCACGTTCCACATGCTCTTCTACACTATTCCACTTTCTATATGTGTCTCTATTCCTAGGGGATATTTTGTCGCTCCTTTCCTTATCCCTGTTGGTAAGAACCCGGTCGATTATGCCGGCCTTCATTCCGAACCTCTCCCCTATAGTCTCGGGGTTCAGATTCGAGAAATAGCTGTTGATGTCCACCTCGGCGGCGTATTTGTATTGGCCACTGCGGATTGATCTATCAATTAGCCTGAGGAGGCTTTTCATACCCTTGCGTTTAACGCCTGCCTGGTTTTCCAAGTAAGTGATGCCGGCACCGAAGCTCAACTCGAGCGTTCGCTGCAGGGCGCGGTCCACAAGACAATAGGCACAAATGGGACGATGGCGCCCATCCCTCTTGAGCTTCATTTCCACATATACGTGGTAGCATGCTGCCCGGTCATCCATTAATGCCACGAGCTCATCAAGCGTCGGACATGCGGAAATTGGATGCTTGCTTCTATAATGCCGCAATTCTCTGCTCGCAGCCGTGACACGTGCTGCGTGGGAGCCAAACAGCCGACGACGTTCGTGGTTTGCAAGACCTAGTCGACCAGCGACCGCGTAATCTTGAATCTTTTTTTGCATTCGGGCCAAAGTGGCTCGGCATTTAATTCGCATCTGTAATTCGTTTTCAGACTGAGCTCGTCGCACAAAGGCTGTTTGCGGGGTCCGATATCCTTGTAGCAAGAGTTCTTGCTCAGATGGCCCGAAACGTGTGCCAGGAATGACAGTCTCATCTATTAACGGCGGATAGGGATTACTGAACGGCGCGTTACGCTTGACGTTGGTTGGCTTCGCTTGCATATCAACTCTCAGGAATATGGCGCATGGGAACCCTTTGCGAAATGCGGTTGGTGCCGCAAATCGCTCTGGTTGAACCGCTTAGCGTTCGGTGATTGGTGCCTGTTAGCGACAGAGTAGCCGGAAAAACTGCGAGAATGCAATAGATCCACCCACCGCGACCTGAAAAACATAACCTATTGATTCTAAAGAATAAAATTTTGCAACAGTTGCAAAAATCCGCAGTTTCGTTCGCCAAAGGCAATATGCTTCCTCTTTATAGCGGGTCGAGTTCAGTGAGTCTTGAGTAGGCTGGTGCCATTCCATAATTCTGTCATCTTGTGAAACTCCTTAACCTGTCTTCCTGTCATGGTCCGTCGACCGTTACTTCGCAAAGATTGCAAATCTCAAACGTCATTGTTGACAGGTGCCGGTCCACTAGTTGACGAAAGATTGGGCGCAATACGCGATGCGCTGGGGCGTGGAAACCCCATTGGTTCGGTCGGTGCCAGCCGAATGGGTGCCAACCCCCTTGACCTTATGGTCGGGGAGCCTGCGGCGTATGCAACAGGTTATCCGAACTAAAGGCCGCAGGGCCGTAACCATTCGGTTTCCAACTCCCCGATCACCAAGATCAGGAGACGAGTTTGCGGGGGCGGACCGCGAGCGATTGCCGAGGGGGGACTGAATGAATTTACGTCGAACTTTGGCCGTTTTGTCGCTTCTCTTAAGCCCAATTACGGCAGTGGGCTTCGCCGTCGCCGAGGACGTTCAGACCCGGTGGCCGACTCCAGCCGAGGTTTAAGACCGTCATCGAGACCATTCACAACCGGTTCCTCGACCCCTATTCGATCCGGGACGCGGCCATCTCCGCTGTCTTCCCCGGCAAGAATGGCATGGCGCATATCTGCATCCTCGGCAACTCCAAGAACCGCTTTGGCGGGTACACCGGGCGCGCTTACACCCGGATCACCATCATGCCGAACGGCAATAGGGAAATGGTCTCCAACAGCGAGCAGGTCGATTATGGTTGCGACCGTTTGACCTTCCGCGAGTTCACTGAACTGTCCCAGTAGGACAGGGGTTGGGGGACGAACGTTTGTGCACCACCGGTGATTGATATCCCGTCAAGCCAACCGGTTTCAAATAGGCCTATCAGTTTTGACATAGGACAGAGGGCATTGTCGCTGTCGGTGTGCCCATCACTTCCTGCAAAACGAGTATTTGTAGATGCTGGGCACGGTGATCGTTTCTGGCTTTGTTTCGGCTGCGGCGGTCTTGTTGAAACTCTGCGCTGCCATTTTGACGTCGGCCCCGCCCGCCATGTACATCTCCTGCGTCAACGCGGCCAACACCACCCAGTTCGGCACGCCGTCCCTCCTGAGGTCGACAGCCTCAAAGTAAGTCATAACTTCCTTTGCTGCCCTAAGGCTGTCCTCGCCTCCGAGAGTTGGAAAGGTTACTGTGCAGATGGAGACGCCATTACTGCAGCCGTAGCTGCCGACCATGCTCCAGATCATGGTCTTTCCTTTCCAACGCTCCATCTTAGTTCCGTGGCTGGTGCCAACGTCATAGCCTTGACTGTCGGAATCCCCCGTATCGCCGTCTTGCTTCTCGAAGTAGAACAACGTGCGCTCGTCGTCCTTCTCGCTGATCCACACTGATTTGCTCCAGGAGCACGGCTGAACCTTCTGGCTGGCTGTGAGCGCGGGTTGTGCATAAGCAAGAAGAAGCACCGTTGTCGTCAACGCACCTTTGAGCATTCCAAATTTCCCCCATTTAAAGCCGAAAAAGGCTAGCCGTCCGGAACTCTCATGAGGAGACATCATTCCTCGGCTGCCGGACGATTCGTCTGCATATCCGAGGCGGAACACTCTTTGAGATCATCCACGGGGTTGCCTGCGTAGGTGCCCCGCTCAAACTCCGTGCTGGCCAACCGTTTTCCATCCCAATTGTACATCCTGTTCACAATCCGAAACGTACCGAACTCTTCCGTCTGGCAGACACCATGAAACAACAATGATTGGCCCACCGCGGTGCTTTTCCCCATCACGCAAAGGTCTTCGAACTCTTGGACAGCAAACAGGGGTTTCCCCCGCGCTGACACGCCTTCTTGAAAATATCGTTCCAACTCACCGCCGCACGCCTGCTCGCCGGTCTCGGTTCCAAAGGATTTGCCTGCGAGCTGCGTCATGAAATCGTCGACAGCCTTGTCCTCTGCTGGTTGCGCATACTCCCAGGCGTCTAGCGCATAAAGAACTGCGTCCTTGAAGCTCTCAATTTTCTTCTTGTCGGCACATTTGGCATCTCTGCAAATTGTGTAGGGCGCATTCGCCGGGCTTTCACTCTCATTACCCTTGAACCTGAAAATAAGTTCGAGCGCGGCATCGCTCATGCCCATAGTGGCGGCTGTTCCCACCATCGCCGCGCATTGTCCCGGCTTTCTAATCGGGGAGTTCCCGCACAATTCGGATTGCCTTTGAAAAAGCCGCTCGTGGAACGGGACCATGCCCTGATTCTGCGTCAAATTGAGAGCAGCACCGTTTTTCATGCCATACACATTCGCTGGAAATACTGCGGATTCGTCCGCACCCTGAAAAGCGGTGAAACGATCATCGGGGACTGCCATCTCGACATACCCGTCACCATCCAGATCGGACGGATCGGCGAAAACAGTCTTGAACTCACCGAACTCTATCAATTTGGCAGTTTTGCCGTCGGCAAAAGACACTGCCCTGAATTCGGTGGTTCCTTTAAGTGTGTTCGTGAAATACAGCTCTGGCTGGTCACTGGTACGGTCCAGCTTAATCAAACCGATGGAGCCAGTGATACTCAAAGAATCTCTGATGTCGAACGATATTGTCTCAAATCCTGTTCTCGTGACTTCAACCTTCATCGTCGGCCCGAGCAAGGTATCAAAAAGCGTCGTTGACGCCTTTGGATGCGTGAACGTGACCCTCGTATCCCCGGAAGTGAACATTTGATCGGTGCCGTCATTCGTCCATTTTTCCAACGTGCTTGCAGGTGCGAGAGCGCTCACCTTGGGTGGCGCCGGTTGCACAACAGCCTTGGCGGCCGGTTTTGCCCGGGTAATCTCCTGTTCTCCCAGTAGAGCAACTTTGTAACAGACATTGAGTGCATCTAGTGCTTTTGCAGTGCTGCTCAAACTGTACGGACCATACTCCTTCCCACCTAACTTGAGGCGAATTTGATTACCTTTCCTGAGGGCTGAAAGAAACGCGTCGGTCGCGGTCGGGACGATCACCCCGACAATGTCGGTGTTTCTCGTTGCCGCCACCACTTTGCCGTTCCACGGCATTTCGTCAACCAACACGGACGAGTCGTATTCCCCGTGATCCCGAAGGTTCGATAGCTTTGGGTCGTTGAGCACAAATGCGACGTCGCCGCCCGCCTTCTTGAACAACAAGCCCGGATCCGATTTCCCGGAGATTCCTTTCGCGACACAGCTCTTTTCCTGGCGATCGATGACGATCCGCCAGCTATCAACCGAACTGAACGGGTAATTGTAAGCGTTCGCCCCGCTGGAGAGGAACATGCCGGCAAGGACGGCCGCCCCCATCGATTTTTTCATAGTATCCCCCTTAATCCCCAGATGTTCATACACAAATTCTGGCACCGATGCCCACACGGCGACAGCACACTTTCTGGCAGTTGTGGTTCTCACAAGGGGCAAATAGGGTTATCCAAAGGTAGAAAGAGACATGCAGAAACTCGAAGTGTGGGGCTTCAAACGATAGGAGGTCTTGGCGGCATTGGTGATCTTGCACGACTTCAGGAAAGATAAAGTCGTGCTGCACCACTTCGCAGTGGTTTGGAATCGCAGCTCGCCATCACCTTCTCCCAAGCAGCATCCGACAACTTGGGAACGCCATGTTCAGGGATCAGCATTGGCTCGACACAACAAAGGCTGCTGACCTGACTTTTGATAATCTGCTGATGTCAACTCTGAAAACTGACCGGTTTGGAATGGAATTGATCAACCTGTCTCATTGAACCTCGGTTCATTGACACACCAAAATCACAGCAAGGAGTTGTACCACTGAGATAACCTTTGTGTTTTGAAACGCACCGTCTCAATCTCTCTAAGATGCTGTGGCACGGGAGAAAAGCATGGGCGCCATCGTAGGTTACGCTAGGACGTCAACGTCAGATCAAATCGCCGGTCTTGAAGCGCAAGAGCGCGATCTAACAGTAGCGGGCGTGACCAAGCTATACTCGGAGCGAACCTCATCTGTTTCTCATCGCGATGAATTGCACCGCGCGCTAGATTACATTCGTGAGAATGACGTTTTCGTCGTCACCAAACTCGATCGTTTGGCGCGCTCGGTTCGCGACCTGATTGCTATCCAAAAGGTGATAGAAGGAAAGGGCGCTTCGCTCCGCGTCCTCTCTCTAAGCCTCGATACGACCACGCCGACCGGAAAGCTGATGGTTAATCTGCTCGGTAGCATCGCTCAATTTGAACGCGAATTGATGTTGGAACGGCAGCGGGAAGGTATCGCGAAAGCTAAGGCTGAAGGGAAGTATCGGGGGAGGGCGCCTACTGCTCGTACGCAGTCGGCAGCAATAGTCGACCTATACAATTAGGGCCTAGGCCCTTCGCGAATTGCTAAAAGGCTGAAGATTGGGCGATCCTCGGTCTATCGAGTCTTGGTCGCGTCGCGCGGAAAGGAGTGCATCGTTGAAGATTGAGGGAGCTCTTCGCCAGTGGCGCTGGCCGCGTCTTCCCGTCTACAACGGTTTTACGCATGACGAGCGGGTCAAGGGATGGCAACTCCATTGGTATCTGATCGACAATGGCTACTTGGTTTTCCCAACGATTTGCTCAGTCTCGGGAACAACGGAAAGCGTCCAGTATCATTCCGAGAACTACTACGAGCCTTGGAACCCCTATCCCGTATGCCGAACCCTTCACCTTGCGCTCCACAAGCGATTTTCTCGACCGGACGATTGGAAAACAATCGTCAAGAAATATGCTGTCACCGGTGACGAATGGTTTGCGAAACTGAAGATGGACCCGATCGATCTTGCGGCGCAGCTTCGTTTGCGACACGGAGATGTGGTGGCCAATATTTTCGATCGGATGCCGGCAACCGAGCCATAAGCTCCAATTTTTGAAACCGGTTGCAATGTGGCGTGCTGCGCCAGTCAGCGTTCTTTTCTAAGTCGTCTCGCTTAAGCGTTGACTGGGTTAGCCCCGCGTTTCGATCGTCGCACCCATCTTTCAAGGTGCTGCCTCAACCTTTTGACGGTTGTTGCCATAGGCTACATTCTAAAACAAGGCCGCTGGGTTACAGTCCAAGCGCAACCGCGGCTGCGCGAATTGCGGGGTGTCCCACCGTTCCTTCAAACGTTCATGGACCGGCCGAAGCAGACCCTTCGCCTCTGAGATGGGACCCCGATCTTGCCGTCCGTAGCTCCTAGGCTCCAACGCCTTGGCTCCGGCGGAGTTCGAGCGATTTCGCGAGATACGTCTCTGTGTTCATGCTGTTCCGGGTTGCGAGATCAAACTCAATGCGGGTCATAAGTCCTGCAGGCCGGCGGCCTCGGCCGGTTATGGCGGTGAATCTCAGGCATCCTCCTCCTCCGCTGCCACCAGCCCCTCATTCCTGGCCTTCTCCAGCACCCCTATGAGAACAAGGCACTGCTTTTCAGTCGGAATCTTCGCGGGCATCTGCACAGCAATCTGAAGCACGCCGGTCTCTTTGGGTGTCAGCACGCGTTTGCGCCCCAGTTCTTGCATGATCGTTCCCCACTGATGGGCAGGGATATCAAAAATGCGCTTCTGCGCCTCGATTCCGTTGTCAATTTTCTGGTTGACTTTGGCGTCCTTGCGTTCTTCGCCCTGTTCTTCCAACGACAGGAGGTCTTCGAAAAACTCGCTAGGTAAAGCGGCCTCAAGCTTGTCCAGCGTGCCCTGCAAACGTGTCCAGCACTGATCCTTCTTGCACCACTCCGAGATGTTCGAGATGCCGGCGGGCGGATGCACGATATCGTCGTTGACGTGCTTCGCAGCAATCGTCAGCGCCTCACGAAGCGTTGGCGGAAGCGCCTGAATATTCCAGACCCTCGAATGGTCGATGGATTTGCCGAGGCGGCGGCAAACCTCATTCAACGAAGCAATGGCGTATGCGACGATATTTGCGCGATAGCCGCCATTGTACCAAGGCTGATCGGAAACAAGCTTCTCGGTCGCCCTGAATATGATCCCGCGCGCGATGGCGCGGCGGAAATAAAACTCGTTGAACCCGTCCGCCGACTTCGTCCACTCCTTTCCGATCCGGCCGGCATAGCGCGCGAAGTTCTTCTGCGCGCCAAGGTTGACCCATTTGGGATGGTCATCCCAGACGTTCTCGAATTTCGCAAAATCCGTCTTGGTGAGCATCTGCAGCTTTGGATTCTCAGCCTTGAAGCGGCGCTGTTCCGGCGGGGAAAGCTTTGCTTGCGCATCAGCGTACTGGCCGCGCGCGCGCTCATAAAACCATCTGCTCTCGCGCTGAGCCCCCTGCTGCGCAGGTGCCCAAAGCCGGCGGGAGAATGTCTCCATGCGGATATGGAATGGATGGTTCGAGAAGAAGTCAGCCGCATTAACGCGATTCTGCGTGTTCGCGTACTCAGAGATACGCGGCACCACCAGTTCGCTCTCGGCACTGTCGATGACCGATAGCTTCATCTGCACGAAGATATCCTTGAGAGCGACCCTGTCCTTGCGCTTGGTATGAAACAGCGACGCTGTGGTCTGACCGCCGTTCACAATCTGCAGATCGCGGATACGCGTGATCTGCAAGCCGCCATCCCCGACTTCGACCTCAACCTCCTGTGCCGTAGCTGTAATGCCGTTGTTATAGGCGAAGAACATCTGTGGCTCAGTCAGAATGGTGGTACGGATACCCTGGTTTACCTTTCCCCTAGCCTGCAGGAACGATCGCACATTCTGCTCAAGCAGCCGCGCGCCGAACTTTCCGTAGAGCATTGCGAGAACGTCTGCGGGAATCACAATCAGGTATGATTGATAAGATTGCGAACCAAGGTGTGCCGGCAGACATGAAATCCCGGCTCCGAACATCTCGCGGAAGTTGATGTCCAGCGGTTCCTTGTGTCCCTTCGCGCTGCGCTGACGCTGCAGGCGGGAGATGTCCCAGATATTGTAGGTGGTGGGTATGCCCGCGGTGACACCATCATCCAGCGATTGAATTCTGTCACTGAGCATCCGCTCGGATAGTAGATGAAAGTTCACCTGCCGGGTGAATGGCTTTCGATCCGCAATTTGACGCGCCAGCCCGTATTCCGGCGATGTCACCTCCAACTTCTGAAAGAAGGATTTTGTGGCGCAGGCCTCGAAGAATTTTTCGGCTCTTCCGAAGCTCGCGTTCACCTCGGATGGCGAAAGTGAACCGAGTTCGTTTCGGCAATCAAAGTCGGCTACGAACAAGTCAAGTGCACCTTCATCATTGAACCAGTAGCCGTCCACACGCATTCCCTGAGCGGCGCGGTAGTGGCAGAATTCAAAGCCTTCGACGAAGCCGGTTTCTACCAGCTCACTGGCAACTGCGTCCATGAACTCGGAAAGCTGGAAACTGCTGTTGGCTTCGGCGCCCGCCAGAAGCTCCTGACGGAAATCGTGAAAAAATTCCTGTGCCGACGGTTCCACTAAATCCCCTCCAACACGTCTTCGAACGGGCAGCCGAAAGGCGCCATTCGCTCGATGTCTATCTGATATGTTACCCGTGTGACGCCAGCCGGCAGACCAGAGCGCACGATTTTCGGAAAATCCTCGACGACGTGATAAGCCTGCTCGCCGGACACCAGAAACGCGGGCTTGTCGTATTCCTGAAGGGGCGCATACCCGTAGGCTGCCAGCTTGCGGCCGAACTCTTCTATTGCGTCCGCATCCTGCAACTCGCCTTCTATAGCGAATACCAGCTCATTCAGCGAGCGCGCCTGTTCGGAGTCAGGTGTCTCACGGAGGCGGTATGTCATGAGGAACAACAAATCCTGGATCGACTCAAGCTGATCCTCAGAGGAAATTCTGACCGTGCTCCGGTCCGTTCCGGACAGCGACTTTATTTCCACCGCACGGTCAGCGAAGACAAAATCCTGATGAACACGGTCAGCACCCGTCCATGCCGATACCGCATCGGCGTGGCTCAACTTCTCTTGATACAGGCTGGTTAGGAAAGTCAGTTCGGCAAACAGCCCGCGAATTTCCTCCGCCGAGAGGAGACGCGCATTCCTGCCTGCCATAAATGCTTTCCAGCGCTTGATATGGGTCAGCGCGACATGCAATGCGGCCTCGGGCCGCGTCACAGGACGAAGGCCTTCAAATAGGCTCTCACACAGGGCACAGAACAAGTCTCCGTCCACCTGTCGCTCAAGCGTCAGCACTAGGTTCTGGCGGTCGGAAGCCGGGTCTCTCTGAAGGTCCACCTCAATGCCGTGAACAGATGTTCTTCCCTCGGCGAACAGCCTGCTGTGATCACCTTCGAGACTCAGTACGAACAGGCAGTGTCCTTCGGAATCACGCCCCCAGAATGTGGGGATAGCACCTCCATTAGGAACGAGCCGGACGTTGTAGTCGACATCGGGGGTCTTAATGTCGTCCCAAGGGAGAGGCCTACTCATCGAAGTCGTCCTCGTCATCCGGGCTGTCGGAGATCGGGCTCTGCATCTGGTCAATCCAGACCTTGTTGGCGACGACTTCGACTGTCCGCAGGTAATCACCGAACGGGAAACTGATACCGAACGCCGGCACGCGGTCAGACGGCTTATCCGATCCCACTGGCCCCAGAAGATGTACCATCAGGAGCGGTTTGTTTCGGAGTTCACGATAATGGGTATCAGAAGGTTCGCTGCTCTTTTTGGCGTCTTTGTTGTGATATTCCTCCGCAAGCCTGCGGGCATCAGCAAGCTGCGTGTCGGTAAGACCGATCTTCTCATCGCCCCTGCTCGAGACGCGGTTTTTGCTCAAACTCCATGTTTCCGCGTCGAATTTTGTCTCCTTCGCGCTGGAGCGATCCTGCGAACCAAGGCGATGTTCCGCCTCATTGTCGCCCGCGCCTTTCACAGAGATCAGAAGAACATCTCCGTGGGGATGTTTGTCAGCCGTTTCGCGCAGGTAGGCCAAGGCCCCCGCTTTGATATCGGTTGATACGCCAACCGTTTTGAAGCGCGCCAGGAAACTGTCGATAACCCGGATATCGGCATCCTCAACCCACCAGCCCTTGGAAGTGGCCTTCACGGTCTTACCAAATCCGCTCCTCCAGAACTCCTCGATAAGCTTCTCGTTGGCAGCGTTGATGTTGCTATCAACAGGCACGACATAGGTTTCCAGAAGTCTGCCGCTGTAGCTTTGCTGGAAAGCGACGCTCGTGCCACTGCGCATCTTGTTTGCAGCTGTGATCAGCAGCCGGTCCGGATGCGCTTCCACATAAAGGCCGAACTGACGGGGCGTGAGATTGTCCTGACGCATCCGCCTGATCTGCTGCCGGAGTTCTTCCGACTTTTCGGCAATATGCCCGTACCAATCGATGGAATCCGGAGAGAGATAAACGCGACATAAATCCTCATAACCTGGCCGGTAGCCGAACCATCGACCCATCTGCATCAGCGTGTCGTACATTTTGGTGTTGCGATACATATAGCTGACGCAGAGTCCCTCGATGGTCAGACCACGCGACAGGCTGAGGCCACCGACTGCAATGGCAGTCAGGCCGTGCCCGTCACGCTCATACTTTTTGTAGTCGAGAGCCTCGTCAGATTTGCTGTTAATGACAAACAGACGAAGATTGTCGAACACAGAATTGAGCTTTGATTTCGCCTCAGCCCAAGTGATTCTGCAGTCACTGAACTCAGCGTCGAAAGCGCTGCGCAGTGCCGCCATATGGGTGTTCTTTGATGATACGTCTTCGGGCATGGCGTAGTTCGCCTTGACCGCCTCACGCACT
Source organism: Phyllobacterium sp. 01N428 (assembly GCF_056399405.1). NCBI lineage: Bacteria > Pseudomonadati > Pseudomonadota > Alphaproteobacteria > Hyphomicrobiales > Phyllobacteriaceae > Phyllobacterium > Phyllobacterium sp. 01N428. The sequence continues at coordinate 398,782 of NZ_JBFTRH010000002.1, read as the reverse complement.
TTCTTCTCGTAGACGCTGATAATGTCACGAACCGTTTTCTGCACGCTCACAAAGCGTGACACATTGATCATCATCGAGCAGTGCTTGTTCTCCTGACCGCGATAATTGCGGATGGCACGCGCGACAATGAACTGGTTGATCGCACCGTAAAGGCTGGGCGGCAGATCGGGGATTGCAGCCCCGTTCTTATGGGATTCAGGTATGTAATTTTCGCAGTCGGTAATCGGCTTTGTGATTCGAGTACTGGTCTCCTCATTCAGGAACACCTTATCCGGTCCAAAATAGGTATTGGGTGCATCGAGCGAATAGATGAAATCTCTGGGGAACAGCTCATCCCGAGCCTTATCATCGTACGCATCGGGGTTGATGAAGATGTTCGCAAATGGTGTGGCCGTGTAGCCCACGTAGCAGGATTTCGCGAACAGGCTCAAAATCTGTCTTATCCATGCGTTGGTCTGTGTTGGATTAAGGTCCGGCTTGTTCGTGTTGATTGAGGCGTTGTCTGCCTCGTCGTCAATCATCAGCATCGGGACATCTGCGATCAGGCCGTTCTGAGAATTTAGGTCGCTGAGCCACTTATGCAGCTCTTTCAGCGTGGAAACGTTCTTCTTGATCACGAGTATGATGGGCTTGCTGAAATCGTTCAGCTTCCAGCCGCTCCTGGCGGCTGTGATCTTGTTGAAGTCCTCGTTGACGTTTGTAAGAGTTGCAGGGTGTGGGTATTGCTGCGTGAAGGTCCCAACGCCTATGCTGACGCGGTTATCCGGGTCGCTGGAACGTCCGATGAAGCCCTCGTCAATGCGCTCCTGGGTCTGCTTTCGCAGATTGTTGTGAATGCCTGCGATGACGATGATGAATTTGTAGCCGGCGTCAGCGGCCTTTGCAACGACGCCCATGTAGTTCGCGGTCTTGCCTGATTGGACATGCCCAATCACTAGGCCGCGCCGGTCCCAGGAACCCTCGCTCAAGGGGTCCTGCAGGTGTCCGAGTATTCGGCCGCCGGTATCACTGAGAGACTGTACGACAGGAGCCGCCCATCCCTCCTGCTTGAGGAAAGCTTCGTATGCGTCGGTATAGGTCCACTTGATCTCCCGCCGGTACAGCCACTGATCGTCGTGCGGCGCTTCGTGGTTTACGATCGATACTCCGCGACCCATGCGGGTATCGATTGCGATGGAGGTCTGCAGAATGGCATTGCCCAGGTCACCGGTGAACGGGATCATGGGCGCAAGGGTCTTCGCCGTGAGCTCAACTTCTGCCTTGGTAGGCGGCGGATCGCGACTGGCCAGAACCGATATGAGCGCGCTGACAAGTCGCTTTTCGCTGTCAGGCCCTGCGTCCGTCATGCAAATTCCTCCCCGATGAACTGTTGCACCAGCTCTAATTTGTCTTCGAACATTCGCGTAGAGCGAATGATATTCATAAATTCCCCGGGCTGGGGAATACTTTCTCCGAACAGTATTAATCTAAGCTCACGAAGGCGGGCGATGACCTCCTCATTTCCGACCGGCGCATTGCGAACGTCCTTGGGCTGGGTCGAATAATCGGAGTAGATCATTTCCACCGGCAGAGCGTGCCCGATGGAATCCACCATAAGTCTCAGCGCTCTGGAACCAGCCTCATCAAGCCGGCCGGATACTGCGCGCACGAGAGCGTGGTTGAGATTGATGCTGTAACGGATGCCTGACTGATCAGCGTAACGCTCCCACACGGGGGCCCGGACATCCTCAAACAGTTTCTGGCCGCGCCCTCTGTGAACCGTAGTGCTGCGCCCGGTTATGCGCGGGATGATCTGGCGCAGACGCTCGCGGACCGCGCGGGGCGGTCGAGCGCGGGACTTCTTGATATCGATGGTCCACATCTCATCCAGCTTGCTTGGAAAATCAATCTGCACCCGCGCCAGCTTCGTTGCCTCCCCTTTGGGGATAAGGCGGAACCAGTCCCCCCAGGTCATAAGTCGTCCGTTGCGGTAAATGTAAGCGCCCTGGTTTGAGATAAAATCGCTGCGGCTCTGATAGTAGTCGTAGTCCTTGGCTGACAGGCGGCTGTGATGCGGCAGAATGAATGGTTGCATATGCACCGAATCGGACCCGATCCGGACAATTTCCTCCGGCAGTATTTCAGCTCCACTCTTGCGGCAGAACGGATCGAAAGGTTCGACCGGATGGCCATTGACGCCGATCGCGATCTTCTTGCGACCTTTCAGTTCTCCCGAAAGGAAGCGATGGAATACAAGCGACAGATGCTTTTCAAGGATATCGAGCTTTTCGTTGACGATCTCATCGCGTTTCTGGCTCGTCTCGTCTTCAAACAGCCGGTCGAGCTGGCGCCATATGACGATAGTCCCGTTTGAGCCCAGCTGTTCGATGAATGGTAGAACCTCAATATCCTCGTCATCTAGGATCGACAGAATCCAATCGTCCTCCTTGTCGATGAGGTCGAGGTCCCACTCCGCTCCGCACCTTTTTCCATTCTGCGAGCTGACAACGGTCAGGCGTCGGCACTGTGAAAACGAGGCGGTTTTCAAACCAAGACCAAAACGTCCGAGATCGCGCGGGGATCGCGCAAGCTGCGGGTTCGCAGCGCCGTGCCGCATGGCCGTGATGATGGTTTCGCTGTCCATGCCACGGCCGTTATCAATGATGACCAGCGTTGGTGCCCGGAGGCTCAAATTGCAGAAAACAGCAATCTCGGTAGCTTCTGCCGAGATGCTATTGTCGACGATATCTGCTACCGCTGTTTCAAGAGAATAGCCCAGGTCGCGCATGGAAGCGGAGAGCGATGACGCGCTCGGGGGAAGCGGATGCGGTCTTGCCATCACCGCGTTCCTTTCAACTGTTCGATAACATGATCAAGGGTGCCCTGGGGGTCTTTCGAAAGTTCGCATTCCCAGACAGTGATAACCCGCCAGCCGGCAGCTGCCAGTTCGTCCGCCTTGCGGGCATCGCGTGCAACCGTTGCTGCAAACTTGCCATTCCAGAAATCCGGGCGGGTAGAGGGCGTGGTCGCATAGCGGCAACCGGCATGGCGATGCCAGAAGCATCCATGGACGAAAACCACCGCCCGATAGCGGGGAAGAACAATATCCGGTCGTCCGGGAAGATGCCGTTCATAAAGGCGGAAGCGAAATCCTGCTCTGTGGAGCAGTGAGCGCAGCTGACGTTCCGGTGCGGTGTCGACCCCCTTAATACGCGACATATTCCAGCTTCGTCTTTCAGCCGTGATTGTATCCGCCATCACGACTCTCCCTTCATCGAGTCCAGCACTTCCGCCACAAGTTGAGCGATCTGGCGCGCGAGATAGGGCGGAACCGCATTGCCCACCTGGTGATACTGCGCGGTGCGCGGTCCCTCGAAACTGTAGTTGTCCGGAAAGGTCTGCAGGCGAGCCGCTTCTCTGACTGTCAGGCTCCGGCATTGAGCAGGGTCATAGTGAATGAAGTAATGACCATCCTTAGAGATATGAGACGTGATGGTGGTCGATACGTCATCCGCTAACTGAACGCGGAAGCGATCAGAGAACATCTTGCCGGTACGCCCCAGCTCGACGTTCTGATGTGCGGGCAGAAGTGAGCGCGGAAAATCTGAAAGCTTCGGGCTTCGCCCCGTCACGTGGGCGAAAACTGCCGCGTACATATATCGGCGAAGATCGGATGCCATGTGGCCGCGTGACTCATGGCCTGTCAGCACCTTAAGACGGGGGTCATGAAGGCCGCCCAGTGAACGGTGCGTGCCAGCGATCCGTCCGGGATATGCCTTTGATGAGCGTTCTTCCGGCGGATTGTCGCCTGACCCGAGGCGAAGTTTGATGTTGCCCGTAATCGCACGGCTGTAGGACGCACCATTCAGCTGCCCGGCGATATCAATAGCAGAAAGACTTTCAACCTCTTTGTACCAGCGCGCGGCCGAGTCCTCGCCTTTTGAAAGTCCACTGCGTATGGCCGGCAGGTTGCCGATCGTTTCTCTGACCGTCGGACCCATATGCGTCCGCAGAAGTCCTGGTCGGACTTTCAGGTCGCTCCTGATGCCGACTATAAACATCCGGTGACGGGCCTGAGGCACTCCGAAATCCTCGGCTCTAACGAGGAACAGCCGAGGGTCCACCCCGGCACCGGGCACCTCCGGTTCGGATAAAGAGTACAGCCTGTAGTGTAAACCATTGCCGCCCCCTTGGAGCACCGCGCGCGGATGCGCGAGGTCTGTCAGAATCCGGTCGATGACGGGTACACCATTCACGGTTGCCGACAGCAGACCTTTGACATTCTCCATTACGAAGACTGGCGGTTCATGGTCGGCGATTATCTTCAGGTATTCCTTATAGAGAAAATGCCGCTCGTCCTGCTCGAAACCAGGCTGGCCCATCATTCGGGAACGCCCTACAAGAGAGTAAGCCTGGCAGGGCGGTCCGCCGACAAGCACCCACCTTTTCCTGTCGGAGAGCCGCTTGTTGATTATCCGGCGCACCCCTTTATGGGAGTCTGGGCCAAGGGATATACGGAGCGCGCTTCTTCCTGCCTCCGCGAACTCGGATTTGTGTGCGCGATAGAGATCGTCGATCGCGAGATCACCCTTCAGATAACTGTAGTACTCGTCAGGGAACTCTCCATCCGGGAAGCATCTTAGGAAGTGGCGCAGAAAGAGCGTCCGATGCGAGAACTCATCGCGCTCTATCGCCACAGTACCGTTGAAAACGGCCTCATCGCGCTCCCCCAGCAATGATGCGAATCCCTCCCCGAGACCACCAGGGCCGGCGAAAACATCGACAACGGGATATGGTTGACGGCGACGCGGCAATTCAGACCCCTGCCGACCGGGCAACGGTGAGGCGGCCAGCTGACAGTGACCATCGCTCGCTTAATATCGCCGGTCCGTCCTCAGTCTCATGAATCATGGTTCCCCTGCCTGGCCATTTATGCCACCGCCAATCTTGCCGCCGGATGTCCGCAGGCCACGCCACTTCATCCGTTCAATTCCTCAACGCTCAGGACGACAACAACCGGCCGACCGTGCTTTTCGACTTTCACGGGTTCAGCGCGAGCCGTATCTAGGAGGAGACCGAAGGCGTTTTTCGCATCTCTCGCTGACATGGTTTTCACAGGCATCATCCCCGCTCATACTGTGTCCATAATGTCCACTTTGGTGATTCTAGGCAACGCCAACTTCAGCTGCCATCTACCCTTTTAAATCAATTGCTTGGAAGCAAGCTCGTTGCCCAACCTAATTGGCTCACCGGCTGTCTTGACCGGCAAGACAACAAAACTGGTACATAGTTCTGGTACACAAAATCAAACTTATGGCTAATAAGATCATTGATTTTATTGGTATTTTAGATTGCAGATTAGTCCCCGCTTGGCTCCACCAAATTTACATAATGACTTCAATGTGTTAGTGAAAATGATAGTTTGTTCATGGGGCACCCCCGGGGCACTCCGAGGCTCTATCTTAGGCTTTGTGACGTTGTGGAGGCAGCGAAAAAATCTTTGCGAATAAGACCGAGCACCCCTTGATAACGTCCTGAACTTACGCGAGCTTCTTACGGGGCTTAGGGGGACAATCATGAAAAATCTCGTCACTTCCATTTTGGGCGTTGTTGGGGTGCTCGGCGTAATTGTCATCGCTATCGCCGCGTTGGGGTTTTACGCAGCCGCCTTTAAGGTGGGTGCCTATGAGTGGTTTGGGTGGCGGGGCTGGTGGGTATCGGCACTGTTTTTTGCTGCTGCGCTAGTCTTTCGATCCGGCTTTTTAATTTCTGCAGGCATGATCGTCGGCGGCTATGGTGCTTATTATGCTTGGGATTGGCCACTCTGGGCCGTGGTTCCGGTGTTCTTCCCGTTATTGGCGTTCATAATCGCAGGACTGCTGGTTACGGCTGCGAGTGCAACAATCGAGAAGGTGCGAGGATGATGCGTATCGTAGCCACATGCGCCGCTGTGGGACTTGCTGCAGCTGTCCTGCCCTGGCCATATGCATATTACCAAGCTTTGCGTCTGGGGGTATTTGCAGCAGGCGTGTATTGTGGGGTCCAGTCAAAGGCGCGATGCGATGAAAAGTTGACCTACGGTCTATTTTTTATCGCACTAGTCTTCAACCCATTCCTGCCGGTTTACCTGTCGCGAGAGATTTGGTTTCCATTAGATTTGGTGGCATCCGCGCTCTTTGCTTATCGCGCCTACGCCCGAACAAGCATTTCGACGCATTAGGGCATGGCATCCAGCCATCTTCCTTGCTGCCTGCCTCCCCCGTTCTCGACCTACCCCTAGGAATTCAATCAATTCCGCTTTTGATTGTCTGCTTTTCCGACTTTTGCCACTGCACGATAGAGATGGCGATTTCTCCAGCGCTCCCAGAGCCGTTCAAACAATCCAAGCTTTCGTTGGTCTTCCTCGTCTATTCGAGGCAGATTGTCGGCTATAAACAGCAATTTGCCGTCTTTTGGATCACGGATTGTGGTCAAATTTATCTCTCGCTTTCAGTCTCACCGGCCCAATGCCTGTAAGCAGGCCGTAAAATTATCGACGGCTTCGTTTGATCTCTGACGCTCGCCGGTGTCGGACATGCTTTTAACATTCACTCAATTGGAATTTGAATGTCAGTGTCACCACCAGCGCGATTGAAGGCAATAGTCAATTTGCCCTTCGCACGTGCATCACAACCATTTCCATCGTTGGCCAAAGGTGGAAAATAGAGAACAGGGCTCCTGGAGTATCGGAAGGTGCTCTGGAAACCATACTGGCGAGTTTGGTCTGATATTCATCATCGACAGTATATGCACTGCTAGGAGGAGACGGACTAGTAGATAAGTTTGTTGGATCGATATCCAGTACCACCACCTTAAGATTGCTGCCAAACGCGTCTTTGATCTTTACGATGACGACATTCCCGGCAATTCGCATGAATGTGCCTTGCCCATAGGTAAAGTCTTGCGCGATTGCGTTATACACCAGTTGGCATCCGCTCAATTTACCCCCGCTCATAAGAGGCTCCATATGAACGTCGAGGGTGCCGACCAATGCACCGAGAGCTTGCTCGACGCTGCCTTGGGTTTGAGAATAGGCCGTTGAAGTCATGAGTGTAACAACAGCGCTCAAAAAGGTTATTGATTTTAGATTGATCTTCAACGCTACCCCCAATGCAACACCTTCCAAAAAATGGTAGCACCATTTCGACCCTGTGAGAGGGTTACCCGCCTCATCAGTTGGGACAAGGTGACCCGCTTGAATAGATCAAGCGGGCGTGCCACCTGCGGGACGGCGGCTAAGTAGCTGGTGATTAGCCGAATTGCTGAATTTCATACGAGTGCTAGTCGTGCGATGAATGCTTTCGGGAGTTTAGTTTCGGGGGCAAGAATGCATAACAATAACGTTATTGAATCAAAAGACCGGACGGCTTTCGCGATACCGTTTGCGATTGTGATGGTATTGGTAGGGACAATTCCCGCAGGGATCGTTGTTGTTATTTATAAGTACTTCTTAGCATCCTACACCGGAGGTTCCTGGGTCCCGTTTTTCGATAGTTTTGTGAACCTTTGGTTCCCGGAATTGTTGCGTGGAATTGTGTGCGGAGCCGTCGCGATTGCAGCAACACAGTATCTTTTTAAGACGTGCAAGCTTGATACCGTGCGCTACGCAACTCTCACATTCTGGTGCGGCATTTTGCTGGCCATCGGCCTTTTCTCGATCGCAATTCGCGGCCTTACGTTTGACCTCATCGGCTTGGCGGCTGTTGCAATGGGATTGGGAACGTCTCTTTTGAGTACGGATTTATAGGTTTACGTCCTCGTCTCACTCGGGCGTCTGCTGCGTCAAGACCCCGTCGAAAAACGCCCTAAGCCGGATCAACACCCTATGTATTTTTTCACATACCGCTTGGTATGAGGGCTCAAGCACAGGCCAGCAACGACACGGTCTAGCACAGCAGCGCTCACATCCTCTTTGGGGATGAACTCGCCAATTTTTACACCGTTGTCGAGATCAGCTGCCTCTTCGATATGCGCCTTTCGGTACATGACCCAAGATTGAAGCTTTACGAATGGGGGATCAAGAACGTCTAGGATGCAAGTCGCTTCGCAAAGATTATTGGTCTATGTAGTTATCGAAACTACCACCTGTTTACCCTGATCGCACGGATCAGTGCACACAACGTGAAGGTGTTTTTGCCCCGCATTCGGCCTGATAAAATGACAAGTGTACCGGCTTTGGCCACCAATTAGTGCACGCCGCGTGCACGTTCAAAAGACTTGTCGATAGCGCGCGCTGCCTTCGCCATCTCATCGAAATATTCCTCGTTTTACAGCCGCGTCATAGGCAGACGTGACGTTGACAAGCTGGCCTGGCTTGCGACCGAATACCTGGACGTTCTTGAATGGGTGATAATCCTCATACATGGCCGCAATGTAAGGGAGCTGTCTCTAAATTTCGAAGCAATCAAATTCGTTACTGTAAGTGTCCGACTTGTTGAGGCGGCGGGCGCGGTTTATTTCGATTTTTTGGGGGCCTTCATACGTGCTTCAATCTGTTTAACGACATCGTCCGCGTTACAATTTTGCAGCATCACTTTGAAAGAGTCCCACGGTTTATCGTAGCCCTTTTGCGCCAACGCCGCCTTGGCGTTCTCTGTGGTGATCCTACAACTATCGAGGCGCAACTGCTCCGCCTGCTTGTCCGCTTCCAACTTCTCAACATTGAGGCGTTCGATGCGTGCATCAACTTTGGTAAGGGCGTCCGGGCCGAGAATGTCAACGCAGGCGGCGACACGTGGGCGGATGTCGTGAATGACGACTACATTGGCGACTGCGGCGTCGTTTTCTGCCATGCGGCATGCTCTCAACCGGTCTGCGCGGGCTTCGTCGGCTTTCTTCTTTTCCTCGTTCGCTACTTGGTTGTCCGCCTTTGCGGTGATAAATCCCCGCAGTTCTTCCGCGCCACCTGCCTTCAATTTCGCTTCTACACGGCCGACAAAGGCGATGGCTGGCGCACAAGCGGCATAGTCACCAGAAACTTGCGCGGTCGCCCTTGTTATCGCCGCCGTAACAGCGGCAATTGGATCGTCCTTCGAAGCAGGGTCTAGTTTTGCCTGCATTCCCGCAGCCCAACCCACGTCTGTCGGCTTCAACGGCTTATCTTGAAAGCAATATTCATTGATTGCCGTCATGTACGCGAACGCCTTGATATAAGGCATTTCGGCGATCTCTTCGGGAGTCGCAAGCCTAGCCGGCTCTTGAGCAAGAACAGCAGTGCTTGCAGCTACACTCGCAAGGACGGCACAGGCTCTCGTAGCGTATTTCATGACAGCCTCATTTGGAGGACGCCTTATTCTTAGCTGGTGGGGTGCAGTGCCAGTCTTTTGCGAAAATCCAAATCTTGTCGTACATCCGCCCATTCTTATACGCTGGGCCCGCGAAGAAAGTGCCCTGCTTGGTCTTCTTTGTTTCGTCAAGTCGCACGGAAGCCATACCCGGTGCACCATTCGCCCAATCGGAATTGATGTCTTTCGTATTAGGCGAATTGAGGAAATAAGCGTTCTCAATACCAGGCGAGCACCAAGTCGCGTTATCCATCTTGGCCTCTTCTTCCTTTGAGAGCTTCTCGACCGGATTCACATCGCAGGGAAATTGCGGCGGGTCTTCCTGATAGCAGGTATCCTTACCGGTTTTTTTGTCGGTAACAGAGAGATTATCGACCAAATAGTATGAGTGTCCTTCGTCTTCCCAGGACCAGGAGTCAGCCGCCATGTTCAGGTCAACCTTTGGCCCGTCGCCAACCTGAATGCGTCCGCCATAAGCACCTCCTTCGTTGTATACTTTAACGGGTGGAAAACCGATGAAACGCTTAATGCTATCCGGTTCTTCACTTGTAGTTGTTGCGATGCACTGACGATTTTCGACATCATTGCTGGGCACGATCTGTCGGGCACCGTCCGCGCGTTTTAGTTCCACGATAGGCAGGGCGAGCATCTTCGCACATTCGTCAAATGATAGGTTATCTATAAAAAACTCTTTACCTTGATACTTCCCTTTTAATGCGAACGAAGTGTCCTTCGCCCAGGTGGGCATGGCCCATATGGTGCTGACAGCAACGGCGATAGCTACGACAGGAAAGCGTTTCATTTGCAATGCCTCGTTGCGAACGTGTCAACAAATTGGCTGGGGATTCCCATTCTACATCGAATGGATGTTGTCGGGCAAAGATTCAATAGCGACGATAAGCCTCGATATCCTTGATCATATCGAACGGGTTATTGGACTTCGTGGACGCCAACGGCTCCTCTTCCTGTCCTCGGGAGTGAGCCATTCCGCGCACCAGGCCGCCTGAAACACCTCAGCATTCTCGCGGCTCGAAAAACAATAGACGCTGTAGTGCGCGGTTTCTTCATCGAAATAGAAGTGATGGCCGAGGGCAGATGCGCCGAGCTGTGCGGCTTGGCTGCTAAGGGCTCCTGCGCGGCCGACAGCCCTGGCTTCCGCTTCAGCTCTTTAGCTTCTTCGTCAAAGTGGATGGCGATGTTGACCAGCAATGCCGGGTAGCGACTCGTCGTTCACCACCTCCGACTGACCTTTGATGGCGCCGTATGCCAGCCCATCCTACGCACGCTGGACGGTGTCGAACCGCTCGGTCGCATCAACGGTTGGTAGTAGCGTCAGCCATTGGGTTGCGCTCTTTAGAAAAAAATTGGCCTACGACTTTAGGTAGGATAATGGGAGTTGCGGCTGGGGCATGGAAGGGCCTGCTGGCGCGAGAACTGAAAGGCGCGAGGGTCCCATTTAGTACAGAAAAGGTTTTCGAAGCCTGATCTGCTCAGCTAAATGCGCCGGACATTTAAGCACGATTAACACGTACACTAAAGTACACTTTTTAGCACATAACCCCTTGCGTGTACTCTTTGCGTACACTAATCATATGTTCAGTCATCTTTTAGAGGGAAGTGTACAACAATGCAGATCATCGGTTATGCGCGCGTGTCCAGCGTCGGGCAGGATCATGGGGGACAGGTGGACCGGCTGAAAGCGGCCGGTGCGACCAAAATTTTCCAGGAGAAGCGCTCGGGCGTCGATCGCGAGCGGGACGAGCTGAAAAAATGCCTGGACTATGTGCGGGAGGGTGACACGCTTTTGGTAACGAAGCTTGATCGCCTGGCGCGCTCGGCCATTGATCTCCTCAACATCGTTCGGGAAATGCGGGACAAGGGCGTCGCCTTCAAGGCTTTGGACCAAAGCCTCGACATGACGACGCCGGCCGGCAAACTGCAGCTTCAGGTGCTCGCGGCTGTTGCTGAGTTTGAGACGGCCATCCGGCGCGAGCGACAGATGGAAGGCATTGCACGGGCCAAGGCCGAAGGGCGAACCGGCGGTCGACCCAAGGCGGTTACGGAAACGATTGCCAGCGACATCCAAGCGCGCCGGTCTGCCGGCGAAACCTTTCGCTCGATCGCGAAGAGCGTCGGTTTCAGCGTGGCGACGGTTCAGAACGTGCTGAAAAGCGCGGTTTCCGCCGTCGATAACGCGGGCTAGGCCGAGAGCACGGTCGCGGCTAGGACCCGCACGGTCATTTGGGCGGTAACCCCCAAACGCCGGATCACCCTCCCACGAGACAGAGGAAGCTGGTTATGCCGAGCAGGCCATGCGTCAGCGACACCAGTCCTTGACCCGCTCGCCCTTGTTGTTGACGAAGGCGACGTAGGGCTGCGGACTGGTCGAATGGAACACGGCGACGAAGTGGCCATAGCGCGTCTTGCCCTTGGCCAGATACGAGCCAGCACCGTTCTTCGCCCAATTGCCGTCATAGCTGTAGGTGTTGGGGCCAACGACGATTTTGCCGTTGTTGAACAACGATACTTCGTAGGTCTTGCCAGAGGTGACAGACTGGCAGGTCATCGTCCAGTCGCTGCGATCAGGCGCGTAGGAGGGCTTAGGCAGTACAGGTACAATGGCTGCTGTGGTAGTCGGCGGGCGCATTGCCTCCTCTTTCCGCGTATCGCTGATGAACTCGGAGAAACCTGCCACTTCATCGCTGTTAAGCCACGCCATCTGATCGCCGGGAGTAGTGACCATCTTGGCAATGACGCTGTCAGGCATGCCATAGAGTTTGGCAAGCCGCGCCATTTCAAGTGTTGTTGCCTTGGCGGATTCACCCTCGTAGGCCATGACTCCACTGCCGTCCGAGGCTGCACCGTAGCTGGAGGCCGAGTGTACGCCGATACGCGCCCCTGCCATATGGTAGCGCTTCGCTCCTGCGGCCCACACCAGCGGGCACATTGAGTTGCAGCGATCACCACTCGTTACGGCAGTTTTAAGACCGAGCAGATGCACTGCATAGGCCAGCTTGACCCCAGCGCCGACATTGCCACCAGGCGAGTTGAGCGGCAGCGACTGAATGGCGTTGCCCGCCTCATTGGCAGCGGTAACAGCTGCAATCAGTCGCACGTTATCGCCTTCGACGATCTCGCCATCCATGAGCAGTATTTCATCTGAAATAGAAGTGAAGGTTGCAGCATGGCTGGTGCTGGCCAATGCTGCGGCGGCGAAGGCCGCTACAATGCGTTTCATTTTTTTGGCGCCCCTTTTATTTTTCTTTTTCTTGGCAGATGCCATTATTTCCGTGACGTCGCGGTGACTGACGACGACGCTGTCCGAAACAGGGTCAACCAGCAATAGGCGCTTCGTCAACCGCAAGCAAAACGAGCGTCCGAATATGGATTTCGGTCGACTAAATAAACTGGTAATGACCATAGACGACGGCTGACGTAGCTTCAGTTGCGGCGGCACATGGGTTGACCGCTCTTTGCCAAAGGAGACACTCGAAACGTCGATGAATGTAACCGTAACGTACTGTCGTCCTATCTGCATTTGCAGTCACATGGTGCTGCAAGGACATGGAGGGGTTTGGTGATGCGATTGTATCCACTCGGTGCGGCTGTTGTCATTGCGGGCACGATTTGCTTAAGCCTGCCCACGCAGGCACAGGAACAAAACCCTTACGGTTGGCTCGGGGCCGAGACGTTGAAGACACGTTCCGGCGATTTCGAGTTCAAGGGTGGTTACCCGGTCGGCGACGCCGCCCAGCGTCTGCTCGATCTTCGCAAGCTCAATCAGGCGATAGAGGTCTATCTTACTCAGTTAATGCCAGTCAGCGAGATCGGACTTCGTGAGGGTCTGCGTGCGTTCGGAGCCAGAAAACCGACGCAGGTTGTGGTCTGGGAAAATTTGATGGACGCCAAGACGGTGCTTCTGACAGCAAATACTGAAACGGTTTACGCGTTGTCCCACCTCGATTTGAAGGCGGATGGGCCGACGGTCGTCGAAGCTCCGGCCAAGATGCTCGGTTTCCTTCAGGACGGGCTCCAGCGTTATGTCGCGGATGTCGGCCCGCTTGGGGACGACAAGGGCAAAGGCGGCAAGTTTCTTGTGCTGCCGCCCGGTTTCAAAGGCAAGGTCCCGAAGGGGTATTTCGTCAAACGATCTCCGACATATTCGGTGACGTTGGGACTGCGCGGCTTTCAGGTCGATGGCAAGACCGATCAGGCTGTCGGACTAATGAAAAAGATCAAAGTCTATCCGCTCGCCAAGGCATCCTCGCCGCCGAAAATGGAGTTCCTCAACGGGTCAAACAAGGACATCAACACGGTATTTCCCGACAACTTGCATTTCTTCGAACTTCTGGCACAGCTTGTCGAGGAGGAACCTGCCGAAAATTTCGGCCCGCTGGAGCGGTCGATGATGATGGCCATCGGCATCGAGAAGGGCAAACCGTTCAATCCCGATGAAAAGATGAAGGCGCTTCTCAGTGAAGCAGCGCGTCTTGGTGGAGCCATGGCCCGGGCCAACACCTACGCGTCTTCTTCCCCCGGCGTGTTCTATTACCCCGACCGCAAGTGGCAGGGGATACAGGAGGGCATGACCTACACGTTCAGCAAGGACGGCGCGCCGCAAATCGATGCGCGTAACAATGTCTACTACATGGCCGCCGGCAACTCACCGGCGATGATGGCCAAGAACGTCGGTCAGGGTTCGCAATACCTGTGGACCTACCGCGATGCCGAAGGCAACTTCCTCGACGGCGCAAAGAGCTACAAGCTGCACATCCTTTCCAAGATACCAGCGAACAATTTCTGGTCGGTCGTTGTCTACGATGCACTCAGCCGTTCGGAGTTGCAGAACGGCCAGCCGTTTCCATCCGTCAGCAGTTACGTAAAACCACAAATCAATTCGGATGGGTCCGTCGACATAGCCTTTGGACCTGATGAGCCAAAGGAAAAAGGCAACTGGATTAAAACCGTTCCCGGCAAGGGCTGGTTCCCTATCTTCCGGTTCTATGGTCCCAGTGAGCCATACTTCGACAAGACATGGAAACTGGAGGACATCAAGGCAGTAGAGTAATCGGGCGGAATAGGGACCACTACGGTGGGAGGAGCGGCTAATGTGGTGGCGTCATTCATGCCTTATGGCAGGGGCACTGTTGGCGGCTGGCGCAGTGATACCTTCTGAGCTGGCTGCGCAGTCCGCAGATCAGTCTGGTGCCGCTGCTGTCGGCAGTCTGGAGTTCCCGCCCGGTACTCCGCGAGGATACCTCGACCCGACGGGACTACCAGACAGTCTTGCTCTCCTGCCTCCACCGCCAGCGCCTGGCTCGCCTGCCTTCGCGGGTGACGAGGCCGCAGGTGACGCTGCCGCCAAGCTTCGCGATACGCCGCGCTGGTCGCGGGCGGTCAGCGATGCCGATCTCCACTTTCCGCATGCTGCGGAAACGTCCACCTGTGCGGCAAACCTGCCGATATCGAAAGAGCGTACGCCGCACCTATACGGGCTGCTCGACAAGGCCTTCGTTGATGTCGGTCTTTCGACCTATCGGGCAAAGACCCACTATGAGCGCGTCAGGCCATTTGCCATGCACAACGGCTCCGCCTGTACCCCAGACGATGAGGCGATGTTGCGCAAAGACGGCTCTTATCCATCCGGGCACAGCGCGGTAGGTTGGGGATGGGCACTAATCTTGACCGAGGTCCTTCCTGATCGCGCCGACGCCATCCTGCAACGAGGATGGGCTTTTGGCGAAAGCAGGGTCATTTGCAACGTTCACTGGCAAAGCGATGTCGACGCGGGACGCGTAATGGCTGGCGCAACAATTGCAAGGCTCCACGCCGTTCCGGCGTTTGAAACCGATTTGGAAGCCGCCAAGGCTGAAGTTGCGATCGTACGCGCCGAAGGCGCAATGCCCATCCCTGAGGTGTGCGTCGCCGAAGCGGCCTCATTGCGACTAGGTCCATGAGATGGTTGGCCGATCCAAAATGAAGCTCGTCCAATCCGTATCAGCCGGGTGTATGCGTTGGCACCTCGGGGTTGAAGCCCTCGGGGCAGGCAAACTTCCGATGTAAATCAAAAGGACTGTAACCGTAACAATTTTGACTGATCCTAAAAAAGAGAGCATTTTACTCTAAGTGGATTCGTGCATTGGCATCTCTTGGGGGGAAGCAATGAACTCACTCCAACGGCAGATCGTGAACGCCTTCCTGAAGGCAGTACAAGCGAGTTCGCGGAAAAGCCTCTTCCTTTTTGCCTTGACGATCCTCGCAGCAGCATCCTTTACGTCGACTTCGCTCGCGCAAACATGCCCCAGTCCGGCAGTCGCGGCCGACAGCGCTTGCACCGTCCCTTCCGGAACAACCATTACGGTCACGACGGCAAACACCAATGGAGAAAACGCGTCCGGCCCCTTAGGGATGATCACCAGCAATGGCGTCACTATCAACCTTGGGGCTGCCGGGACAACCGGGGCGCTGGCCCAGAGCGGAAGCGCCATCAATTTCAACGGGAGCACGCTGCAGACGACCGCCACGACGACGGCGACCACGGCGACCCAGATAGGTTTACGCGCAGTTGGTGTCGCGAGTGCAATCAACGCAACTGGATCGTCTGTTACAATGGGTCCGCCATCAGGGACCGTTACCGCCAACGACATGATCGGTGCAATTGCCCAAGGTGGTGGAACGTTATCCCTCACCAATACGCCGATTACCATGCTGAGCGGGGGCAACGGCAATCGGAACCACGGCCTCGTTGCAACTGGGGCGGGAAGCGTCGCCAACTTCTCCGGAGCGTCGATTACAACCCAGTCACGAGGCTCGTACGGTGTTCTTGCACAGGACAGCGGCCGCGTCGCACTCGGCACCGGGACTAGCGTCACTACGACAGGCGCGCAGATCGTTGCGCCCGGACTTGGAAGTCATGCTCTGCTGGCGATCGGAAGTGGAAGCTTCATCGAAGGCGACGACATCTTCTTGAGCACTTCAGGTCTGCTGGCAAGTGGTGCGCGTGCAGAAGACGGCGGTCACATTTCCCTTGTCGGCAGCACGATCAGCACGAGCAGTACAGCAAGTAGCGATTTCGATCCATCTTCGGCCGCAAGAGCGCTCTCAGGTGGATTGTTGGAGGTGTCCGGAAGCTCGATTACGGCAACCGGGCAGCGCGGTCACGGATTGTCGGCCGAGGGCATCGGATCACGAGCGACAGTATCCGACACAACGATATCCGCCAGCGGGACCCGCGCTAATGGGGTATTCGTTTCGGGCCGGGGCCAAGCTGACATTTCGGACAGTACAATCACTTCGCTCAGTTCCGCAGTTTCAGTACAGGACACAGGTTCATCGATCAATTTGACGGACACGGCAATCAGGGCGACCGGAGCAATTGGCTATGGACTGCGCGTTGTAGCCGGTGCGGCGACCATGACGGGCGGATCGTCCACGACGGAAGGCCGGGACGCTCCGGGCATGTACGCGGCCAGTGGTTCCATTGTCGCCAACAATGTCGTCATTTCGACTTCTGGGCCAGACAACGCCATGGGGGTGCTCGCCGATTTTAACGGCCAGATCACGCTCAACGGTGGCTCGGTCACGACGTCCGGGGACGCGGTCAGGCAGGCTTCTTTTCCGCATGCACTCGGCGCACGCAATCCGGGCGGCCTTCTCACTTCGACGGGCACCACGATCCTGACCACCGGCATTACCTCGATGGGCGCGGTCGCTGACGACGGAGGCTCAGTGTTTCTGACGGGAATTTCTATCACGACGCTAGGGGTCCGCAGCATTGGCCTGTACTCGATTACTGAACAGGTTGGCGCGCAGTTTCCGGCCAACCTGACCGCGAGTGACGTGACCGTGGATACGTCCGGCGAATTCGCACATGGCGCAGCAGCGCAGGCGCGCAACGATGTGCCCGTGGAAAAGGCGACGCTCACTGTCAACGGCAGCGCGATTACGACCCATGGTGCCGGAGCCGTCGGTTTGCGGGCAACACTCGGGGACTATGGTACTCGCCCGATCTCTGGCCGCGGCGAAGCCGCCGTGATCGCCAATCGAAGCACCGTCTCGACCGAGGGCATAGGCGCACATGGGGCGTTGTCCCGCGACAATCCGACTTCGGTCACCATGAACGATACCGCGGTTCTCGCCACGGGTGCAGCCGCGCACGGATCGGTGGCGCAAGCCGGCGGACTGATCGTCGGCAACAATGCAAGCGTTACCGCGACCGGGGCCAACGCTTCAGCCCTTTTCCTGGTCGGTGAAGGAGGCCCCGTGTCCACCGCGATCTTTACGGACAGCCTACTGCGCAACGCCAGTGCGCCCACCGTCGGCGTAGCCGGCGCGGGAAACGCCACCCTCACTGGTTCGGTTGCCGGCGGCAGTGGAGAATGGCTGCGCGTCGGCACCATTGACGATTTCCCCCTGCTCGGCGCGGCTCAGCCACCGATACGCGGGATACCGGACCCACTTGATCCTGACGCGCCCTTGCCATCGCCACCAGCGGCTTTTCCTGTTCCCGCAGCTCCTGCCGCCACCCCGGGTCTTGCCAACATCCTCCTCGACGGTTCGACGGTGACGGGCTCGGCATCCACGGCACCGGGCAGCGTTTCCAACGTCATCATGCGAAACAACAGCGTCTGGAACCTGACCGGCAACTCCAATCTCACTTATCTCCTGAATGATCCGAGCCTCATCGACTTTTCGCCGCCTGTCGGCGACCCGACACTTTTGTCGAGCTACAAGACGCTGACAGTGGTCAACTATGTCGGCGAGGACGGGCAGATCGCCTTCAACACCTACCTCGGCGCTGATGGCTCTCCATCGGACAGATTGATCATCGACGGCGGCACCGCGACAGGCAGCACCGGAGTGATCGTCAGGAACACCACGGGACCGGGAGCGCTCACGGTTGCCGACGGCATCCTCGTCGTTGACACCATCAACGGCGCAACCTCGGACCCGGCCGCTTTCAACCTTCTTGGCGACTATGTCACCAGACAAGGCCAGCAGGCCGTCGTGGGCGGTGCCTTTGCCTACACCCTCAATTACGGCGGTGTCGGGGCGAACGCCACCGACAACAACTGGTATCTACGTTCCGTGCTTGAACCAACGCCTCCGGGTCCGACGCCTCCCGGACCCGATCCTGACCCTCCCGTTCCGCTCTATCAGGCGGGCGTGCCGCTCTACGAGGTCTATGCGCAGAATCTCCTCGCGCTCGGCGGCGTGCCGACGATGCAGCAGCGCGTCGGCAACCGCTACTGGCAACAGCCGGCTCCGGTGGAGGAGATATTCTGCAAGGATCCGGCGCAGAACTTTAAATGCCGGGTGTCCAGCGAGCAGGCCAGTTACTACGCCGACGGCAGCCAGGTGGTCTTTGACGACAACGGGATATGGACCCGCATCGAGGGTTCTCACTTCAACATCGAACCGGTCGAGTCGACCAGCGGTACCGACTACGACACCGACCTGTGGAAACTGCAGGCCGGATTTGACGGCCTCCTTTACGAGGCCCAGGACGGCGGCCGTTTGATCGGCGGCATCACGGTCCATTACGGACAGGCCAACAGCGACGTCACCTCGATCTATGGTGAGGGCACTATCGACACTGACGGCTATGGTTTTGGCGGCACTTTGACTTGGCTTGCCCAGAACGGTTTCTACGTCGACGGACAAGCCTCGCTGACGTGGTTCAGCAGCGATCTGGATTCCGATACTGCAAACCGCAGCCTCACCGACGGCAACGACGGCTTCGGTTATGCGCTGTCGGTCGAGACAGGCAAGAAGATCGACGTGAGCGAAAGCTGGACGGTCACCCCGCAGGCGCAGCTCGTCTACGCCAATGTCGACTTCGACGACTTTACCGATGTATTCGGCGCGGACGTCTCGCTTGGCCAAGGAGAGAGCCTTAGAGGCCGTATCGGCATCTCGGCGGACCGCGATCAGACCTGGCAGGACGAATCGGGAAAGACGAAACGCAGCCATGTCTACGGCATCGCCAATCTCTATTACGAGTTCCTCGGCGAAACAGATGTCGATGTCTCGGACACGAGGTTCGAGACCAGACCAGAAAGGTTCTGGGGCGGCGTCGGCGTCGGCGGCAGCTACAACTGGAACGACGACAAGTATTCCGTCTATGGCGAGCTTTCGGCCAACACCAGTCTCGAAGGTTTTGGCGACAGCTACGCCCTCAACGGCACGGCGGGGTTCCGGGTTAAATGGTAAGATGAAATTCGCCGTTCACCTTGCCCTGACAGTGATCATCCTGCCCGCTCTAATCGCGTGCACATCGGGTAGTCCGGGAGCGTCGAACGTCGAGTTGCACAGCCAGACTTATGCCAACGAACCCTATCCCGTAAGAATAGTCGACAGGCGGAAGTTTGCGCAGCAGTTCAGGCCCGCGACAGTAGCGGCACCTGCCGGCTATTCTGCGGGTACTGTCTTGATCGACACCAAAGCAAAGCTTCTCTTTCTGATAAGCGCTGACGGCAAGGCGCGCCGGTACGGAATCGCAGTTGGTGACAGCGGCCACGCCTGGTCAGGGAAAGCAACCATCGGCCGCAAATCCGAATGGCCAGCTTGGTATCCGACGGACGACATGCACAGCCAAACCCCGCAGTTGCCCGGTCGCATCGAACCCGGACCGCAAAACCCGCTCGGAGCACGGGCACTTTATTTGTATCAAAATGGCATCGACACGCTCTTCCGCATCCATGGTACATCGGAACCCTGGACGATCGGAACGGAAGCGTCGTCAGGGTGCATTCGGATGCTCAACGAGGACGTCATCGACCTCTACAATGAGGTGCGGCTCGGCACTCCCGTTGTCGTGCTGCAATAGTGAGAAGTTCAAATGCTGAGCTTCGCCCCGAGCTGATCAGCAAAACGTTCGATAATACTCAGGTGGAGGAAGCTGCTACTGATCTTGCAGGCGAAACCAAGCGCACTAGGTGTCGCAAAACCTCGACCCGTTAGGGCCGGATAGTGGATTCGTGCAATGCTTTCGCGGATTGCTCTAGTCGCCGTCGGCTACTGTTCTTGTTTGTAGTTTTGTCCCTACGACGGCCTCCTGGCGTTCGACCACTGCTTTTCGGCATCCGCCCAGAGCAGCTTCAGGATCTCGTTTGCAATTTGGGTGTTCTTTGTCAGCAAACCGAACACCGGTACCTGTTGCAGCGAGGATCACCATGCCGGTTCCATTCGTAGTGTTGATCTGGGTGATCTGAAATGCCAGACCAACAATTGCATCGGCATCCATGGCGCGCGCCTGTTCTTCCATTTCGGCCACAGCGGTCTTGCGACTGTCCGCCATGACACCCTGCAGGCTCTGCGCTCTTCCGCCGAAGGTGTCCCACCACGCCGTGGCGACATCCTTCAGCAAATTCATGCCGTAAGCGACCTCTGAATGAACCAGTCCGCAAACCTCGCCGATTTCCTGTGCAGGAACGCCGAACATGATCCAGAGTATTGCTATCATTTTGCGGTGCCTTGTGTGGTGGAAGGATCGGCACCAGGCTGCTCCCGTTGTCCTATTTTAGTTGTTGAGCAGGAAGTCGTAGTTCACGCCGAACTGTGATCCGCGCGGTCTCTGTTTACCCAGCTTGTCGGGGTTCGGATTGGTGTTGCCCAGCGACGAGTAGTTATCCAGCGTCGGCGAATTCGTCGTAGCGTTCCTTAACGCCTGTCCAAAAACCATTGACGAATTCCAACGGGATATTGCGCAGGATTTCCGCGCGCTCTTCGTCTTCATAACCATCAATGCCGAGCATGCAGATGAACTCTCCCAGTTCATCCGTTTGCGGTTCATGGGAGGAGCTGTCGTGGGCAATACGAAACAGCGCAACAAGTGCATCGAAGCCGGATCCAGCGGCAGGAAACGGTGCCGCCGCCAGCCGCCTAATGGGCCTGCGGTAACGCTCTTCAGCATGGGCCGCGTCAAAGTCGTCCGCGATCTCCCACTGTTTCTTCACCCACTGCATCCCGACCTCTTCGCCGCGCAGTGTCGGTGTGATGGAATGCTCCAGTGACAGATAGCGGCCAAGCGGCCCAACCTGCATGAAGCGCCACTCCGCTGCCCTGTCAGCGGCGTGGATCATTTGCATTATCTCGTCCAATTTATTTGTCATCGACTTGCTTTCTTAGCCCTGTTCCTGAACGGATTACGTGTAATTGACGTCGCGAACGAAATTGCGAGATGCTTCCGTCTTCGCGTGGGAGGCAGCTGCGGTGCAAGCAGCGCATAGCCGCGAGTTGTGGCCACTGCTTATCAAACACTGTGATGCTGGTTTCGTGCTCGCATTGCGTGTTCGAAATGAAGCAAAGCTCAGGATTGTCCCGTTCCTCAACTCGAACGGAAAGATTGTGGCCACAGTCAAATCTGCAAGTGGGTTGGCGTCAAAGCGCAAAGCATTGGCTTAAAGAGACAAACTTTGGCTGCCTCTATCCGGCAAAAGACCAATTTGCATCGCCGCAAGGTCGTAGTTCAGGCGACCAATCTTTGCTTGTAGGCGCGCCGATGTTCCGATGGGCATTTGCCTGTCCAGCGACGGCAGGCATGGCTGAACGAACTCAATTGATGAAAGCCGAGCAGCCAAGCGATCTGAGAGGCCTGAAGCCCATCTTGCAGATAGCTGAGCGCCATTTCATGGCGCAGGCCGTCGAGGATCTCACCGAAGGAAACCCCGTCCGCGGCCAGACGTCGGGCAAACGTCCGTTCGCTTAAGCCTAGCCGCCTTGCCACAATGGCCGCATTCGCCTCGGCGTGAGGAAGAAGCGGGGCGATGGTATTCTCGACGAGGGTGCGGAACGGACTGACGTTGGATGCCCGGGCAGCGAGCGTATCCTCGCAGAGCTTGACCATTATTTCGTTGAGATGCGGGTCGTCTCCAACGATCGGTCTCTTCAGCAAGGCTCCATCGAAGCTCAGTTGGTCGGCATAGGCATCGAACGCGACATCACAACCAAATCTCTGCCGGATCGCACCAAGATTGCCGATACGGTGATGGACGAAAGTCGCGGACACCGGAACAATATGCTGGCCGAGAAGCTGGCGACACAGCCGCAGGAGCACCATTGCCAGAAACTCCGTCTGATGGCGATCCCTGTGGCGGGCAACACCTGAATAGGAAAGCGTTATCCGGCAGATTGCTCCCTGGTCCATCTGGAGCACGAGTGCCTCATTGCCCAACCGCACATATCGTATCAGGCGGCGGAGTGCGTCTTCCAAAATATGCGACGACGATGCCACGTAGTAGATCATCCCCATCTCGCGCAAATCAACCTGATCGGCCAGATCCAGCCCCAACCACTCATTGCCGATGGCACCGCCAACTTCGTTCAGAAACGCGATCTGCGAGGCCAGGTTGATGCGCTTGCGTTCATCGAGTGAAGCGCGTTTCAATCCGCACCGATTAAGTAGCGGGTCTGGATCGATGTGTTTTCGTTCGAGATGGTCCAAAGCCAACCGAGCGGGCACTCCCATACCCGTTGGACCTAAGGCAAGTGTCTGAACAGTATTACCGTAATTGTGCTTCATGGGAGCGCTCACAGATAGCAGCATTTACTAATAAGCCCGCTGGCAGCTCTAAGCAAATTTGGTTTTGTTCAGTTTGAACATCCAATCGTGTCAACTGCGTTTGAAATTACTGACTCAAATGCACTTCCATCTGTCGCGGTCCACAATTTCCGGTCTAAGCGAGGAACCTGTCGGTTTACAGCCCAAAACTCAAAGCGACGGTCGGACGCGATTGGACTAAACCTCAACTGCCGTTGCGCCATTGCCATGGCGGTATGGGGTTTTGGGTGCGCCATAGACCAACCTTCTTTGATCTGGCCCAGTTCTCTAAGCGATTTAACTTACCTTGCCTGTCTTTTGGCAAATGATCGTAGAACATGCGCATTACCCATGCGTGGCCAAGAGTAACCATCCGCTCATTGACGTTTATCCACTCCTCGCCATTCGCGGATTTAACATAGATTGTAGCCAATGTTCTCCCGTAGCAGTCTATCCCATGCGCTTCCAGATGCACGTTTCGTCCACCGACCAGCTTTCTGAGACCGTATGTAGCGGTATCCCCCCAATGCTGGCCGTCCTCCGGGCAATCGATCGAATCCAGCCGGATTTTTATTTTGTCCCATCCCTTCGTGACGATGACTGTATCGCCATCGATGACGTACACAACTTTAGCCTTTGGATAGCTTTCTATAAGCGCTCTTGCCGCATAGCCGTTTAGCGCTTTCTTTTTATCTGTGTTCCCCACGACTTTGACTGGAGTCGAATGGCGGGGCGATTGCTCGTCTAGCGCCGTCTCTGTGCTTCCGTAGCCGACAAATTTGACAGGAGGCGAATGGCGGAAAGGCTGCCCGTTCAGGCCTCTAAAAAAGGCCCTGAAGATTAAATTAATCATATGGCGCATTGCGAACTCAGGCTTATCACTTCGAGCGTGCGAAACTGAAAAATCAAAGGTGCGACCGCTCAAAGGTGGGCAGCACCGCAGTATAAGGTACTGCCGCCGGTCATACAGATTTGCGAGGCGTTAGGCTTACGCTGCTCAGACAAATAGTTGCGCGCAGCTGCCACTAGATGTCGGCGACGAAACCGCATGTCCGTTACCCGAGCCGTTACCCGAGCGCTAAATCGCTGGCCTCTTGAGAGTGAAAACAGACGCTAAGTCTTTGAAATTGATTGGTGCCGCATAGCTGACTCGAACACCTGACCCCATCATTACGAAAGATGTGTCCTGCCGAATCCTTAGAGCATAAAGGATGATCGCACTACATATATGTTCGCGTTGTTCGCCTTACGATTGGTCAGTCGAAAACTCGCCTTCTGCGCTTGTTCCCTTAACGCAAGCGTTGTATTTTAAATACACCTTTGAAATCGTCTGCCGCGCCACGACAACCCTTGTCATTCTTTGAAGTTGGCTCGACAATCAGGACGAAAGGACGCGCCATGCGCCGGTACGCCGTAGAATTCATCGGGACGTTCTTTCTTGTTTTGACAATCGGCTGCACCGGGATGGCGGCAGCTGAGGGCGTAATTGCTCCGTTGGCCATAGGCAGCGTGCTGATGGTGATGATCTATGCGGGGGCCCATATTTCGGGTGCCCACTACAACCCGGCAGTCACGCTAGGCGTGTTCCTGCGGGGGCGGTGTCCTGCCTCGGACGTACTGCCATACTGGGGCGCGCAGTTGCTAGGCGCGGCCGTTGCGGCGTGGATCGTCGGCTTCGCCCTTAAGGGCGCGGCGGTTAGTCCATTCGTTGCTCCCGTACTTGGGGCGTTTCTGGCCGAGTTTCTTTTCACATTTGCGCTGGTGTACGTCGTGTTGAACGTGGCTACGGTTGACGCAACAAAAGGGAATTCCTACTTCGGCCTCGCTATCGGCTTCACCGTCCTGGCTGGCGCATTCGCCGTCGGCCAAGTATCCGGAGCGGCGTTCAATCCGGCGGTCGCGATCGGCGCCTCGATCCGAGGCATGCTGCCGTGGTCTAACCTTTGGCTTTACATCGTTGCGGAACTGCTCGGAGGGGCGGCAGCGGCGCTCGTCTTTAAAGCGATCGACCCAACCAGCCCGCCGCCCTCATAGCATCGGCAATCTCGGCTTACCACTCGCTCGCAATATCCCCCGGGTCCGAGCTGGACAAATGTCCTACCTAGGCCCTCCCGATCTGCCCGCTTCAACAACGACGGCTCAGGTCCTGGCAGAGCGGGCGGCGCACCACTTCACGCCTTGGCAGTTAACAGCAAGGGATTGGCACGTAGCACCAAGCGCGGCGTCCGTCACGCCACTATCTAAGCAAAAGAAAATCTAGTCTTGGCGCAGATTCAGCGGGTGCTGTCTCTTTGCGCCAACTTGCGCAACATTCACAGCCAAACGAAAGGCAAAAAAGTGAAGACTCTCATCACGTCCGTCGCAGTCGCATTCCTCCTCTCAGGTCAGGCTTTCGCCTATACCTGCACGCATGACGTCGGACCGGACAACGGCAATATCGTCACCTGCGAGCAGGCGCAATCCGATCTCAAAAACGGCATGTCAAAGCTTGACCGGGACAATGATGGTTACGCGTGCGATCGTCAGTGCGGTGATTGATTCTCAGCACCTGAGATCCACACACCCGTGGTAAAAGCCCACTCAGGGCTCCTGCCGAATCGCAGGTCAGTATCCGCCACCCCACAGGACCGAGACGCGTCTGATCGCAAGTAATTGGCAGCTTGACATTCATCGATCCGGCCAATACCGGCATCGCCGATTAAAACCGGCCAGCGTCCTCAACGGCGCTCCGACCCGTGGCGGCGACAGGCGATTGGACTGCGGAGCTCGCCGCGCTGCTCGGCGTGGTTACCTGGTTCCCCCGTCGGTTTGCTCCGTCTCTGGGTCAACACAAAACGTCCAGTATCATTCCGAGAACTATTACGAGCCTTGGAATCCATATCCGATATGCCGGACCCTTCACCTTGCGCTCCACAAACGATTTTCTCGACCAGAGGACTGGCAAGCAATCGTGCAGAAGTACGCTTTCACCGGTGACGAGTGGTTCGCAAAGCTTGCGGCGGAGCGGATTGATTTGGCGGCAGACCTTCGTTCGCTGCATGGCGATGCGATAGGGAATGTCTTCGATCGGGTGCCGGGAATCGGGGCGTAGACCCAAATTTTTGAAACCGGTTGCAAATTCTCTCGCCGGAACCAGTCTCAAAGATAGTGTCCTGCGATATGATCAGCGGCCTTTTTCCAACTTGTCTCGTTTAAACTGCAGGCTGAAGGAATCGTGGAGTTTCCCGACTGTGCCATCCTTTCGGAATCGCGTGCCGCTAACAACGAAGGTGACATGATCGTCAGTGCTATAAAAGGTGACATCGGCTACGAGCAGACGCAAAAGTTTCCTGCGGCTGACTGTACACCTCCAAGAACATATCGCTGCTCTCGCCCGTTTCGTTCGTGACCAGCGACTGCAACATGTGGTGATGCCACTTGTGGAAACGGATCATGCCGGAGAGCGCCTACTTAAGCGTGGCCATAATTTTGAAACCGGTTGCAAATATCGCCTGTATCGGGGTTCCTTGTGACTAAACTAACTAAGCGCGACGGAGGCTAATTGATATAGCTTCAGAGCCCTCATGGCGGAGTGTGCTTCAATCTCGCCTCAACAGGATTACTCATAATGGGTAATTGATACGTTCTTCACCTTCTCCACCACCTCGTCGATGATGTGCAGTGGCACCAAATACCATTCCCTCGGCTTCACCGGGTTGCCGAAACGGTCAGGAATGATCAAGTCGAGGCGGGCAGGAGAAAGCACGCGATGCAATACGTTTTCCAGCCGGCTGCGATTGATATTGAACAGCTTATAAGTCGCAACAACGGTGACGCCCGCAAGAAGATAGGTAGGGTCAAGTGCCGCCTGAGCGATTCTAGCCTCCACCGTCCACCAGTGACGCCAAGCTTGTGAATCAGGTTGCGGTGGGCCGCAACTTCGGGATGATTTGAGTTGCTCCGAAGGACATAAATAGTGCCGCTTTGGAGGTCTTCGTCCTCTGCGGCTCCGCCGAAGAGTGGTCCGGCGCTTGGGTCTGTAATTCGGCGCCCGGCGTCGTCCTTATAGAGCGCGCGCTGGAAGGATCGAAGCAATAGGTCGCTTTCGGTGCCGTTGTCGAAGACAACTCGCAGACGCCGATCGGGTCTGCCGTAGTCCGTTCGGAACTCATCTCCCAAAGCGGCGACAAACGCCATCTGACCTCCGAGGATGAAGAACTCGCCTGTTTTGTCTGCCCAGTGCCGCTCCAGCTCCATCGTGGCCTGTTGGATCAAACGATCATCTACGTCGGGATCGTTATCGTCTAAATGCTTATCATCTATGACGTGCATGACGGTCAGCTTGGCATCATGCGCCAATTGCATTGCTCTTTCAAAGGCACGATCCGCCCCGCTGACATCCATTGCTACGAGAATATGTTTCATGATGACGCGCCCCAACAGCCCGCATTATCAGATATGGATAGTATATTGGTTTTGGCCCGATTTCTTCATATCATCTGCCTCGCTTCAGCGTTTTTTGCAAAAGTGTCTCGACCAACAGTAATTGCTCGCGATGCATCGCAAGTTGGGTGGTATCGGCAACCCCAACGATGGCAGCAAAGACTTCATCTTCGGCCCAACCGGCCGCAACCGCTTCACCGAAGAGTTCAAGTAATCTATCTTCGATCGCTCTCTGGCAGTCGCTCAATCGATCCTTGTGGCCGGAGGGCTTGCGTGGTCTTTCGATCGCCATGTGAAGCACTCCTATCATCCGGCACGGTACGGCGTTTTTTCGCACGATCCTGGGCCAATATCCGCTCGCGATTTTTAGCATACCAGGCGTTTTGCTGCTCCCTATATTTCTCTCGGTTTGCTTTCCGCCATTGTCTTGATCGCTCGGCTTCCTTCGCTCTCTGCTCGGGGGAGAGTGGGTTCTTTGCACGCCACCGCCTCATCCTCTCGGCATTTTTCGCTTTGCGTAGGGCAGCTTTTTCTTCGGCACTCTTGCTCATCTCTTCCTTCCGATGCGCTCGACCCTGCCACTGCGAAGATCCCCGACAAGTCTAGCGTATTCCTTCGGACGGTTGTGTCGGACAAACCAAAGATGTGCCGATGATCTAGCGGCCATTCTGTGGATCAGTTCTGCCCCTCTCGGTCGCCAAGAAGCGGGCCAGGCGATGCTCAACCATCTGTATAGCCTCCAGGCGGCTCGAGCAGGTATCGGCGGCGGCATTCCCGATCTGTATGTCCACCGATCACACCGCCTCACCCTCGCTCAACTTCGTCCGGAAGATGCGGGCGAGGGTGATGTTGCCATGGACGTAGGCGCAAAAGTCGTGATGCAGCTCATCGCCGCCGATGACAGTGCGTTTCCAGGTGATGTGCATTGCAACGATGATAAAAGCGCCGCGGTACCCTTGGCAACCGGCACCTTCGTGACAGTCGGCTATTTTGTCATCGGCGACGACAACTGTTCCACCACCTTATCCAGATTGAAGCTTGCCGGTTTCTGTCGCGGCGGAAATTCCTTAAATGTGTTCAGCCAATTTGCAGCGAGTGTCTGCAAGGGGACCTGAACGAAAGCGTGCTCTGCAAGCCATCTGTCGTAGAGGATCGACTCATCACCCCGCTCGAACGGATCGGATCGAAGATTGAACAGCTTCGGAATACGCAAATTGGTGAACTCGCCCATCCAGACGCCGATGCCCTGGTTGTTCTGGGCACGAAAAACCGCTTTCCATTTGTCGTAACGAATGGCAACCAGCTCGCCGTCATCGTTCCAATAAATGAATTCGTTGCGCGGTGACTGTTTTACCTCGCCCTTGAAGAAAGGCATGAGATTGTAGCCGTCGAGGTGAACCTTGAAGGTCTTGGTGCCGAACGCACTGCCTTTCAGGCACTTCTCGACGACATCGGGATCACCAGCCGCCGCTGCGAAGGTTGGAATGAGGTCGTAGTGCGAGAAGGCCTGGTTATAGACGGTCGCCGGCTTGATCGTGCCCGGCCAGCGGATCAGCATCGGCACTCGGTAGCCGCCTTCCCAGTTCGTCGCCTTTTCCCCACGAAAGGGTGTGTTGCCGCCATCGGGCCATGACATAACCTCGGCACCGTTGTCGGTCGTGAAGACAACAATGGTATTATCGGTAACTCCAAGATCCTCGAGTTTTTGCAGCAACTGCCCGACATAGCCATCCAGCTCGACCATTCCGTCCGGATAGATACCCAAGCCCGTCTTGCCCTTGGATTCTGGCTTCAAGTGGGTAAACACGTGCATCCGCGTTGGGTTAAAGTAGCAAAACCATGGCTGGTCGGCCTTTTGCTGCCGGTCAATGAAATCGAGCGCAGCGCCTAAAAACTCCTGATCCACCGTCTCCATTCTCTTGGTGGTAAGCGGTCCTGTATCTTCGATCCGGCCGTCAGCCGAAGCTTTAATGACCCCGCGTGGACCGAAGCGCTTAGCGAATTCAGGGTTCTTTGGATAATCGGGGTTCTCCGGCTCTTCTTCCGCGTTCAAGTGATAGAGGTTGCCAAAGAACTCGTCGAAACCGTGGGCCGTAGGAAGGAACTCGTCCTTGTCTCCGAGATGGTTCTTACCGAACTGCCCCGTTGCATACCCGAGTGGCTTGAGGAATTCGGCGACGCTCGGGTCCTCGGCCCGCAGCCCAATATCTGCGCCGGGAAGTCCAACCTTCGTGAGCCCCGTCCGAATGGGAGATTGACCAGTAATGAATGCTGCGCGACCAGCAGTGCAGCTTTGTTCGCCATACCAGTCGGTGAACATTGCGCCTTCGGTTCCTATGCGGTCGATGTTCGGCGTGCGGTAGCCCATCATGCCGTGATTGTAGATGCTTGCGTTGAACCAGCCGATGTCGTCCGCCATGATCATTAGAATGTTCGGCTTGCGCTCTGTAGGTCCTGACGAAGCGGCCTGCTGCGCAACCGCAGGGCCTGGCGTCGATACTGACACTGCAGTTGCCGCAAGAGCAGTACCGGCCACCAGCAGAGCGCGTCGGCTTAAACCTTGCGGAGTTTCAAAAGATGCGGTCTTCTTTTCATCTACCATTCGCGTATCTCCTCCGGGAAAGGCAAGCGGAAACGATGCCGACAGGCTATAGGTGAAATAGGATGAGGGAAATACGTTACGTTAATCAGCATCCTAGGACAATTGGAGAGGCCCCATGCGCGCACTACTAATAGCAACCTTCCTGAGCTCGTCTCTTTTACCCGCAGCAGCAGCAGACTTCGAACTCATAGTGCATCAGGCCGGTGGCGGCTCTGGCGAGTACCAGTCGCAAGCCTACTTTTTGAATCACAAGACGAAGAAGGTCTACAACTGTTCAGCCCTGTGGCAGCAGGCCTCGGCAAATTTGCAAGTGGGGTGCGATAGATACGCGCTGTTCGACACCAAAATCCCTGATGGATCAAACATAGCGACCTATACCGCTGGATTTTATTTCCCCTCTGGCGCTGGTGCGATATGGCAAGTGGACCAGGTTACCGGCGAGGTACAGTATTGCCGGATGTTCGCGCTCCAGGGGGAGTTAGTATGCAAAAAAGCCGACTTTAAAGATTGACGCGATGCCACCTCATAGACGGTACGCTCCCGATCTTTATTAGGCGCGCCGCAACGCCTTCCTTTTGCCCCACTTCGGGTCGGGCTTGCCCGTATAAGCGGTCCGTAGTGGCTCGGCTTCCATATAAATGCCGGCTTCTCTCGCTGCCTCGATAAAGGCGACACGCGCCACGGCAGCCGAGCAATTGCCTTCAAGGCACTTCAACAATATCTCCCGAGCCATGAGGTGTTTCGGGCCAGCCTGATCTGGCCACTGTTCGAGCAGGAACCGTGCAGCATCATAGGCGGACGTCACGCTGACCAACTGGCCCGGCGGCCGCCCGAACACCTGCACTCGCCGGAATGTCTTGTAATCCTCGTAAACCATGGCCGGAATATAGGGACAGAATTGCGGATTCCGATTCAATAAAATTATCTATTATGCGGTCGGGCTCGATCGCACCTTCCCATTTGGCCCACGTGGCATATGCCGCACGAGGTGAAGGGATACTAGCTCTTCCCGGTGGGAGTGGTGGCCGTGTGGCAACAGTCCGTGAAAAACGCCCCGGAACTTGCACGTTCATTAGCGAAGTTTCACGGACGGGTGTACACATCAAAGCAGGATTTCGAGGGACTCGATTCGAGGGACTTGATGATGATAATCCGAGTGATGTTGCCAGCCTGGGCAGGACTGGCAGCAATGCTGGTGGCGACCCCGACGATTGCGGCGGATGCTCAGACGCCGCCGCCTACAGAAACCGCGCCCGGGTGGAGCTTCACGGTAGAGCCCTTTTTCTGGGCAGCGGGCCTCGACGGCAGGGTCGGCGTCCGCGGCCTTGGTCCCGCGAATGTCAATCTCAATTTTGATCAGATATTCGACCACATCGATTGGTCACCGCCGCCCGTCATGATTAACGCCGAGGCGCGCAATGGCCGTTATGGCCTTTTCACCGAATTCATCTACCTGGGACTCGAGGCCGAAGGAACAGCGCCCGGCCCGTTTCACATTTCGGCAAAAGAAGATTTGGACCTCGTGCTGTGGACCTTCGGCGGCTCCTATAGGCTACTCGATAATGGCACCTCGAACTTCGACATTCTGGCCGGCGGACGGCTCTGGTATTTGAACTCGGACCTGACCCTTACGGGCCCTCGCGAGGTAAGGGAGGCGAGTGGCAGCAAAACCTGGGTCGATCCGTTGATCGGCGTGAGCGGCACCGTTGGTCTCCGCAGGGGATTCGGGCTTCACGGCGAGGCCGATGTCGGTGGCTTCGGCGCCGGCGCCGACATCGATTGGCAGGTGCAGGCCACGCTTCAATACCAGTTCAACAACTCGTTCACGCTGGAGGCGGGTTACCGCTATCTTGATGTAGACTACGATGATGATGGATTTGTGTGGGACGTATCCATGCAAGGTCCAATCATTGGCGCCAAGTTTAAGTTCTGATTATTACCCCCGGCGTCGCTTTCACAACATCGCTGGCACAGCCCACGGCGCAAATTTCGTTATAGAGCGATCAAAAGACGCAGACCATTATGTTCCCGCCGCATTCGTTGGTTAGCTGAAAAAATTGTTGCGCTGCAAACGCGCGACGGTAAGTCCCGATGCTGGTCGTGTCCGTGCGGTGGGATCGCTATCAACTTCAGACTCTTTTAGAAGCATTAAGCGGGAATTTGCGATGTAATCTCAATCTCGGCAACCAGATCTTGAACGGCTACATATCCGCCGTCCGCGCCAGAAACGCTGAGTAGCTACCACTCCACGTAATCAGTCTGCGTCGTTTCCTTGGCTGTTCTAATAGCGTCTGCGAGTGCCTCATCAAGACTACCCAGTTGTGATTTCCCTTTAAACTTTTCCATATGACACTCCCAGTCTTAGATGGACCAGATAATAACTAGGGTTATGCAATTCTAACAGCGATGGCTCGATTTAGCCCGAACCGCGCACCGATGCCGTGCGCGGCTCAATGCGAACCTTGGTCGGCGCCGCGCCCACCCCGGGTCCCGAACTAGTCGCAAGGCGGGTGGGGGTAATATCCGCATGGGCCATAGCCGTTATAATAGGGGGCACCGTAGCCGTAGTCATACCCGTAGCGGTATGGCCGTGTCGCAGCGACGCCAAGTGCGACCCCAGTCGCGCCGGCATACCATGCGCCATGATAGTCGGGTGCGTGCCAATAGTTGGCATGAACGTCGTTGATATGGACATCGTCCATGCGATCGCCTCCGGCGAACCCTCCGTGGTACCCACCGCCGCCTCCACCAAAGCCGCCGCCTCCACCGAAGCCACCACCTCCGCCGAAGCCACCACCACGACCGCCACCGCCACCGCCACGATCGATGAATAGAGCCGCAGGCCCACTCGAGCCGCTAAGACTTCCTTCGAGTACCGAAACGTCGAATGTCAGGTTGCCGGCTTCAATCTTCGGCGCCCTTAACGTCACCACGGCGTCCTCGACCTTTGAACCATCGCCACCCAGAACGGAAATGGTGCCGTTGGGCGGGTCCTTGATAAAATTGTCAGCGCCCTCAGACCATTGCATGACGAACTGCTCGGTAGTGACGTGGCCTGCGGCCCGCACTGGACGATCGGCAAAGACGATGGAGCTCATGGCCACGCCGGTCATGGTCAGCTTACCGCCTTCCAGTTTGGCCCCGGCCGAGTTGACGACAAAGAGGGAGGGGACCGGCCCCGTCGCCGTGACCACTCCAATGGTTTTCTGCAGCGGAACATGCGGTTTGACATCCGCATCCTGCGCCAATGCACCACCCCCAACCGGGCATACACCACCAATCAGGGCAAGAACTGCGAGTTTCTTGGTGAACATGTTAAAAACCTCCAGCGTCAGTAGTTGTTAAGCGGTGCGTTGGTTACCGGTTTGCAAATACCAGCCAGCAACCACTATTCCGCAAAAATTCGCTTCCAGTCCTTCTTCATGCTGATGATGATCCAGCCATCCTTGATGGCTTGGTCGTACAGTTCCTGTGTGAATGCGCCGACCTTGGTGTCCGGCAAGCCCGTAGCCGGACCATAGGCGTATTCCCTCTTGGCATCGTCGTGCAGCAACAGCATCGCGAACCGCGGACCGTCGCCAGCCTCGGTGTATTCCAGCATCTGCTGGTCACCCGTGGAATTGCCCGCCGCAAACACCGGCCGGCGGCCAATCATAAGATGGATACCTTCCGGTTTGCCGGCATCGTTGTCGTTGAGGAGAAGCTTGGGCTCTTTGGTCAGGATCGGCTTTCCGGCGTTGCTGTAGCTGTAGGCAGTGCCTCCAGCGGTTCCGACGACCTGTTCCGGCGGAATGCCATACGTTGCCTCGGAATAGACCCTAACAAAGTCCTGACCGCCGCCGGTCACAATATAGGTCTTGTAGCCATTGTCGCGCAAATAGCCGAGCACTTCCTTCATTGGCTGATAGGTCAGTTCGGTATAGGGACGCTTCCAGCGCGGGTCCTTCGCCGATGCGAGCCACTTTTGAACCTCTCCTTGGAACTGGTCGATAGTCATGCCTGTCAGCGTGGCAGCGAGCAGCTTTTCAAGCTCGCTCATCGGCAGCTTCGCGACCGCCTCGCGGTCGCCACTCAGAACCGTCTTGAACGGCTCGACTTCTTTTAGTTCGGGCTTCTCCGCGACCAGCGCGGGAACCCGATCAAGGCAGTAGATGACCTGGCCGTACATTGGATGCTCGACCCAGAGCGTTCCGTCCTGGTCGAAGGTTGCGATCCGCTCGGCTGGCGGCACAAAGGTCGGGCCGCCTTCCTTGGTCGTTGACTGCACGAACGCAATGATTGCCTGCTTGGTCACCGTGCCGTTCCATGACGGCAGGGGATCGGTTTGGGCCCCCGCCGTCGCGACTGCAAGCAAAAGGAGCCCACCTGCAATGATGTGTTTGAGGAGAACGATTGGCGATAGCATGAGAGCTTCTCCTTTAAGACTGTGATGATGAAACGGGCGCCCGAGGGCGCCCGCCGCAAGCCTCGTTACTCGCCGGCTCGGCGCTCCGATCGCATTTGCTTAACCTGTTGGACGACCTGTTCCAGATTGTAGCTGGCTGGATCCTGCATCGGGGGAAAGTCCACATAGCTCTGCAGTTCCTTGAGCCAAAGCACTTGGCCGATTGGCAGCATGTTCCAGTCGTAGATATAGGCTGTTGACGGAGAGCCAATCGTTCCGCCTTGGCCCATGAGCGTCTTGATCTGCGATCCGACCGAAGTTTCGAACGGGTCGCGCTTGATGTTGACAACCTGCGTCCAGTGATACGGCACCACTCCATTGAGAAAGCCTTCCGGAGAATCGGACACCATCGCGAAGTACATCTTCCAGTTCTTGTAGCGCACGGCCGATGGGTCCTTGCCCGAATAGTAGAAGAACGTATCGCGCGCGGATTTCTCCGATTTTCCTTCAAGATAGTCGCGCTGATTGACACCATCGAGGGTGGTCTTGACGATCCCCGGATAGGAACCTTTCTCGATTTCCGCCTTCAGTTCGTTACCCTTGGGGCCGCCGGCTATGTCGACCAGCGTCGGCAGCCAATCGAGCGAAGCGAAAATGTCGTTCTTCACGGTTCCGGGTTGGATATGACCGGGCCAACGCACGACGAGCGGGGCGCGCATGCCACCTTCCCAGGTGGTCAGCTTGCCTCCCTTGAACGGGGTGGTGCCGCCGTCGGGGAAGGTGATGGTTTCAGCACCGTTGTCCGTCGTAAAGGCAATGATGGTATTGTCGAGTTGACCCATCTCATCGAGCTTCTTCAGCACGTAGCCGATGTTGTCGTCCATTTGCTTCATGCCAGCTTCGTTGAGACCCCAGTCCTTGCCACCCGGTTCGCCAATCATGTTCAAGTACTTGTCCGGCAAGACGGTCGTGATGTGCATGCGTGCCGGATTGTACCAGACGAAGAACGGCTTGTTGGTCTTCTTCGGGTCATTGCGGTCGAGGAAATCGATGACGTGGCTGGAGATTTCCTCATCCACCGTCTTCGAACGCTCAAGTGTAAGCGGTCCCTCGTCCTTGCAGGTTTGGTTGGCGGCTGTCCCATCAGAGGATTTGCAGAAGAGCACCGGACGCGGTGGCGTCAAGCAGGTGGTCTTGGCTGGATCAACAGCTGCTGGATCCTCGGCAAGCCCGGGGATCGGCGTATTCTTGCACGGTGGGGCGACGGTCTGTTCTGTCGGTGTCTTGTTGATGTCGGGGAAGCTTACGCCCTGCATAGCATCGAGATGATAGAGATACCCCCAGAACTCGTGAAAACCGTGAGCGGTCGGCAGTGCGTCCGTATGGTCGCCAAGGTGGTTCTTGCCGAACTCGCCAGTGTTATAGCCGAGATCGCGCAGGAACCACGCCAGCGAGGGTGTACCGGGCTTGAGATAAGATGGGCTGCCCGGCAGTTGTGGTGGGATCATGCCGGTTCGAAGGGGATGCATTCCAGTAAAGAATGCGTTCCTCCCTGCTGTGCAACTCTGCTCGGCATAGTAGGTAGTAAACATCGCACCTTCGTTGCCGATACGGTCAATGTTGGGCGTTTCCCCCACCATCAATCCACGATGGTAAATGCCCGGCTGCATCCAGCCGATATCGTCGCCCATGATAAACAGAATATTGGGTTTGGATTGCGCGTCCTGCGCTTGGGCGGGCGCAAGTGCGCCGCATAGAATCGTCCCAGCGACCAACGCGCGAAGACCAAACTTTAGGGTTTTTCCTGTCATTTTCGGCTCCTCCGTTAAGCACTTATACGTTGTCAAACAACCACCGCGTCGGTGGCTCATCTGTCCCTCACGGGCTCGAAAAAAACGATGATGAAAGCAATGCTGATTGAGTGTGCGATGGTATACGCAAATCGCGGCCGCGAGGCGCTGTCCATTTATGCGCCGACTGAAGTATTCGCTTCGCGGGTATGCCTGCGATCTCAAATTTATTATTAGATTGGCTTCCAGTACAGTACGTAACAGTTACAAAAAGGCAAATCGCCGCCAAACACTTAAAGTTTTAATTGTTGAACGGGTTCAGTTTTAATATGATTAAGTCTCGCGGCCGCTTCCGGTTGGCGGTTTTTTATTGTCACGCTGAACACAATCGCCGGTACCGCACTCGGCGTCAGGATCCCCAATTCGTTGGAATGGGTCTCGCGGCTGTTCCACAGATAGCCAAGCATCCCAGTTCGTATGTGGCGCCGACGGGCGAATAATTCTACGTTAGCACAAGATACTGTGATATAAGGCCGGTGAACGGGCTATTACTTGTTGGAGGACAAGAGATGAGCGTTGCCATGATCCGTTTGCCGGTGAATGAGGAGGCAACCCGTCCCAACGAAGCTGAGATTCTCGCACAACTTGAACGCATTCAATCCAGTCCGGAGTTTCATGCGCCCGAGCGAGCGCGCAGATTCCTGAACTATGTCGTTAAAGAGGTTATCGCGGGACGCGCCAAACGGATCAAGGCCTATTCGATCGCTGTAGAGGTGTTTGGTCGCGACTCATCGTTTGAAGCGCACTTGGACCCCGTGGTCCGCATCCAGGCAAGTCTCATCAGGCGTGGCCTTGAATATTATTACCTGGTGGCGGGTCAGTATGATCCAATTATCATCACCATGCCGAAGGGCGGTTACGTGCCCATCTTCTCGCAAAGATGTATAATAACATCTGCCGTCGAAGTCCGCCCGTTAGCGGGCCTATCCAAAGAGCTTCTTTTGACGCACGAACCGCCTCGCAAGTTGGGAAATCTTGCTGCCATCGCTTTCATCGGTGTAGCACTGTCCGCCAGCGGCTACCTGATCCGCTCTCATGCCAGCTTTTCCGGCAGGACCGCTGTCGCGATCAGGGGATCAGGACCTCATATTCCTCGATTACTCGTTAAACCGTTCAGTGACCTTTCGGGGACACTGCGCTCGGCAAATATGGCGAAGGGATTAACTGAGGAAGTCATCACTCAACTCACAAAATTCAAGAAAATTGTCGTCGTAGATGGTGCCGCATCGAATGCGATCGTCGATCCGTACCCAACTGTTGTGTTGGAAGCAGCTGTCCGCATCGAGGACGAGAGGCTCCGGCTAAGCACGCGTCTCGTCAACCGTGCCGATGGTTTCATTTTTTGGACGAAAAGCTACGAAAACGATATCCGACCCCATGGCTTGTTTCAGCTTCAGGAGGACATCGCTCGTTCGCTGGCTACGGCGTTGGGGCAACCCTACGGTGTTATTTTTCAAAGCGACCAGGGCGGCCTCGCACCGTGGCCTCCGGATGATATCCAAGCCTATACCTGCTCTTTGGCCTATTGTGGTTACACCAAGTGATTTATCGGATAATGAAATTCGCCGGCCGCTCGTTAGCTTGACTCTTTCATCCTTTCCACGGTCCACTTTCGCGCTTGCCATCACTGAGACCGAAACTGAGCTGAAAGCTACCCGATTGCTGTGTGGCTCGATCCGTTGGTGAAGTCAGCCAGTGGTAATAGAGAAAGTGCGCGTGATGAAGCGACGGCCTCTGCAGAGTTCTGATCATGAGATACCATTCCTGACACGCAAGAAGTTCCGTGGGACAACCGCCGCCTCCCAGGGGTAATTATGCGCCACTTACTTCTCTGGATAAGTCAAAAGCTTGCACCAATGCTTGTTATCACTTGGTGATCCGAAAGACAGGGCGTAGTATGGTGGATAGAAAAGGCGTCCGATCCTTTTCTATATTGCCCAAAGCAAGCCCGCTGGTGCAGACCTCGCGGCAGCGGGCTTCTGGAAAAACAAATCTTTTTGCCGAGCGTATGACGTCTGTCGTGGTGATCACGACTGATGTCCAGCTGGCATGAACCGACAGCCACACTAGGGCTGGGCATTTCGATCGTTACTTCGCTCCCGAACCCTTTTGGGAAAGGATATTAAAATGCTTAGATTGAAACCACTTTTTACCGCATCGATGATTGCGATCTCTCTCGTGAGTTCGTCAGGATTGTCGTGGGCGACCGAGCAATCGCAGCAACGCCAGCAAGCCCGCGACACCAAACAGCAAGCCCGTCCGGCTGCACGGCAAGCCAAACAGGATTGTCGCGCCGCCGACCAGAAAAGCAATGCGGCCTGCCGCCAGGACAAGCGCTCCACTAAGCAGGACGCACGGCAGACGGGTCGAGCCATCAAATATTGAGTCGAAAAAACCCCGCCGCTGGGGTTTCAGCACAACGACGGGTAGGGGTTTACCAATCGGGACGGGTATGGACACGATTGGCACCTTATCATGAGGCAAAAAGTGGCTCCCAGCAATTAGGGTTTTCCCTAGATTGTCTGGTGAAGGTATGGTCAGGGGGCCGGCCGTCAACCCGCATTTCGGGATTCCAAATCAATAGATTTCTTAGTCATCGCAAATACCAGCCGATCCCCATGATTATCACAATGCCCAAGACCATCCCCACCCCCAGCATCACGTAGGATGGTTCGTTCGGGGGCGGGTAATCGCCATGCTCATTCAAATCGTTTGGCATAGTGCTTTCGCAGAGGCTATCGCGTTACCAAGATGTCGCAAGGCGGGGCATTAAGAAATCCGATTGCATAGCTTCCAATCATCCTGCCAACGATGCCGCTGTGACTGTGGGTGCCCATGACCAGTAAATCGGCGTCCTGTTCACCCACAACCTTGTCAATGCCTGGGATAATTTCACCGCGCTCGAGCCTTGGCGTGATCGACCCTGTGAAGGTTCCGTTTCTTTTCGCAAATGCAGCGGTGGCCGCATTGGATTCGCGCTCGGATTGACTAATCAAACGTTGCTCATATGCCGCCAGCTCTTCCGCATTAACCTTAATACGGCTCGAGAACGGTGTTTCAAAAACATGCAGCAGACAAACAGCCGCTTGAGGTGCAAGTTCAAGTCCTGCGCTCAGCGCATGCTCTGAAGAAGGAGAGAAGTCCGAGGCGGCAACGACATTGCGGTAAGGGCCAGCGGGTTTGTCCTTCACAACCAGGACCGGCACGTGGCTATTACGGACAATATTTCCGGCCTTGGTCCCTATGAAGCGATCCTTTACGGTCGCGTGGTGCATGCCGAGGACGATAAGATCAACTTTTCCGGTTTCAACCTCGGCCAGAATATCCCGCCAGACTGAGCCGGTCGTGACGATAACGCTAATTCGCTCTGCCGTTGGCGTAGAAAGGTCTGCCCAGTGCCGCTCCAGCTCCATCGTGGCCTGTTGGATCAAACGATCATCTATGTCGGGATCGTTATCGTCTAAATGCTTATCTTCTATGACGTGCATGACGGTCAGCTTGGCATCATGCGACTGCGCCAATTGCATTGCTCTTTCAAAGGCACGATCCGCCCCGCTGACATCCATTGCTACGAGAATATGTTTCATGATGACGCGCCCCAACAGCCCGCATTATCAGATATGGATAGTATATTGGTTTTGGCCCGATTTCTTCATATCATGTGCCTCGCTTTATCGCTTTTTGCAAAAGTGTCTCGACCGAACGTAATTGCTCGCGATGCATCGCTAGTTGGGTGGTGTCAGCAACTGCGACGATTGCGGCAAAGACCTCATCTTCGGCCCATCCGGCAGCCACGGCCTCTCCGAAGAGTTCAAGCAACCTATCCTGGATCGCTCTCTGGCAGTCGCTCAATCGATCCTTGTGGCCGGAGGGCTTGCGTGGTCTTTCGATCGCCATTTGAAGTGCTCCCATCAGGTACGGTAGAGCGTTTCTTACGCCTTTTCATATTTACCGCCTGGCGATTTTTAGCATACCACGCGTTTTGCTGTTCCCTGTATTTCTCTGGATTAGTTTTGCGCCATTGTTTTGCTCGCTCGGTGGCCCTAGCGCGTTGCTCGGGCGAGAGCGGATTTTTCTCCCGCCATTTTCGGGCTTTAATTATATCCTTGGCTTTGCGCTCCGGGGATTTGATCTTTTCCTTAGCGGAGAGTGCATTCTTGGCGCGCCACCTGCGCATGTATTCGGCTTTCTGGGCCCGACGTGCTGCGGATGCGTTCTTTGTCCACCACTGCCTCATCCTCTCGGCATTTTTGGCTTTGCGTGGATCGTGTCCGGCGACGCTGCTACTCATCTCTTTCTCATCCGTCAAACGACTTTCCCCCGACCTGCTATCATCAGCTAAGAGCTTATCGCTACCGATAGTTGCAGCTCATTTTCTGAGCGTGGGCCCATTAAAAGGCGATTCCCCCTGTCGCTCTGGCCCTTCGATTGTATGGGCATTATCGTCGAAATACTGCCCCAACAGTGCCATCGGGTCGCGCTTGAGCGCGTGGCAAAGCGTTATCAGGGTCGAAACGCTTATGCGGTTTGCGCCCCGCTCGTACTTTTGAATTTGCGTAGCTGAAACGCCGATGGCATCGCCAAGGCGCTGTTGGCTCATACCACCGGCCAAGCGCAGAGCTTTTAACTTCTGCCCAAGTTCTTGATCGATGAGGTCGTGATGCATGCTGGCTCGTCTGCCGATTTGCGCTGTAAGCGCTGCTTTTACTGTCGCTTGAATATTACGCCAGTTTCTTTCCAGCTTCCATGCTGGATGCTCTCATGATTTTCCTCGCGCCATTTGCGGTCCTCGGGCGTGAGCCATTCCGCGCACCAGGCAGCCTGAAATACCTCGGCATTCTCGCAGTTCGAAAAACAATAGACGCTGTAGTGGGCGGTTTCTTCATCGAAATGAAAATGATGGCCGAGGGGGGATGCGCCCAGCTGGGAGGCTTGGCCACTAATGGCCCAGAGATGCTTTCGCATCTTCGCATCGTTCTTCAGCATGACCTGGTGCGGATAGTAGCGATCGACCATTGTCTTGGTCAGCGCGCCACGACTTCGGCTCATTGAGGCGTCCTTTCACATGCCCGTGCTCGCCCATTCCGAACAGGGATTTAAGAGTTCAGATTGTGTTGGAACGGTCGTCGCTGCCGAACGTGTTCTATGAATGTTCTGTTCGGAGAAATGAGTCAAGCGGGTTTGAAATGGCGAAAAGTCTGAGTTCATCGGAAGGCGAGGAACCGCAATTCGTCCGCAGCGTTGAATGAGATCGATCCGTCAACTGATTGTCAAACCCATGGCCATTGCAGCTGACATGTTTTCAGGTAACTGGATTTTGTATGGCTTCGCGGTCATGGCATTGATCGTCGTCATCTGGTTATTCTTTATATTGCGACAACGAATGCGTTGAGGAGCATAGCTGAGTCTGCTTAAAGGGCCCGAAATTCTAATAAGCCGGCGCGTCCCACCCTTACTGATACTAATCCCTTGAGTCAGATTGCGCTTCAATCCGATCCGTCGGATGCTTCCACGCAACACGAGGGTATGATGTGACGCCTCAACGCTTTCAAAATTGTCTGGTCCTCTTGCGATGGTCCCAGTTTGATCTTGCTGCCACTCTCAAGTGCGATGTGTACCTTGTGAATGCTTGGGCGATGGGCAAAGCCCCGGTACCCGGCGACATTTCAGATTGGCTCGATAGGCTTGCCAAAGCGCATCAACGCGCGCGCATTCCTACTGCTTACGAAGGCAAGCAATTCGAGTTGCGGATCGACCGCAATCACTCGATCAGCCAATAGTTGCTACAGAGCCTGAAGTGCATTGTCCGAGGATTGTCTCCGCCGTCATCGCGTATCTGGTTGGGAACCAGAGCTCTGCATCAAGCTTTCGTGATGCTACCGCAGACGGGTCCGCAGAGGTGAGGCTTTTTTGAGGAAAGTCCCTGGGGACATATGAAACTCTCAATGCGCGGGCGAAAACACTCCAGACTGAAGCCCGCTTTGCGCCAGGAGCGGTAATCGGCAGATTTTTTGAAACCGGTTGCAAAGGCGCTCCCAAGGCGCGGGCCTTGGGTTCCAACATTCGTTCCAATGCCGGCTCTGTATGTTGTTGTTCTTATTATATAATTATCGGTGCGGTGGGTTTCCCTCCGGGCCCACCATTTCTTCCTAGGTGTAGCCGGCCGCGCAGGGAGATTGCAGCAGGAACACGGCAGCGTCGTACGCGGAAGTGACGCTGACGAGTTGCCCCGGCTGTCGGCCGAGCACGCGCACCATCTTGAATGTTCGATAATCCTCACACACGCCCTCAATGTAGGGGACTTGCCCGGATATCGAATCAATCAAACTCGTTGCGTCCGCCACCTCACCACTAGGCGAACACGAAGGGTGCAATTCGTCGCGGGAATGTATTAGTGGAAAGCTGTACATGGCCCCT
Organism: Phyllobacterium sp. 01N428; assembly: GCF_056399405.1. Taxonomy (NCBI): domain Bacteria; kingdom Pseudomonadati; phylum Pseudomonadota; class Alphaproteobacteria; order Hyphomicrobiales; family Phyllobacteriaceae; genus Phyllobacterium; species Phyllobacterium sp. 01N428. The sequence continues at coordinate 356,265 of NZ_JBFTRH010000002.1, read as the reverse complement.
TGCGAAATGGCAGTTCCTCTGCTCTTTAGAATGCGGCTTGCGGATAGATTTTTCTGTGGGGGTTCCTCACAGGTGAAACCAATACGGCTTTGATGCTTCCCGAAGAGAACCTGCAGGAGCATGACATTGAGCGATATTCCGCGAAGTCGCTAAAGAGTATCCGCAAGCCGCCTCCACCATGACAGCCGCCGCATTAAAGCTGAACCAGTATCGCAAAGCTGAAAATATCACTGACTTGGGCGCGATCCTTGGTCTGGCGCCCGCACACATCTCGTACGCGCTGTACAAGATGCCGAACGCCGACAAATATAAGGTATTTACGGTCCCGAAGAAGGCTGGTGGCGTCCGGACGATCAAGGCGCCACACAAAACACTGAAGGCGATCCAGAAGCGTCTCGCTCAAGACCTGATGGGTATTGAGGCACACCTAGAGGCCAAGCGCGTGAAGAGGCGCGACTGTATTCTGGCGCATGGCTTCAAGAAGAAACTATCCATCATGACCAACGGAGAGAACCATCGGCACCGCCGCTACGTTTTCAACGTGGATCTGAAGGACTTCTTTCCGTCGATCAACTTCGGACGAGTCTACGGTTTCTTTCAAAGAAACCAGTCATTCAACCTAAAGCCCAAGGTGGCTGCCGCCATTGCCCAATTGGCCTGCTTTGAGAACCAGCTGCCACAAGGCAGCCCATGTTCTCCGGTCATTTCCAACCTCATTGCAGGCGTTCTCGACATGCGGCTCAACGAGTTGGCCCAGCAATACAATTGTAGCTACACCCGTTACGCCGACGACATCACCTTTTCCACGAGTGAACAAAACTTCCCGAGTGCAATAGGGCGACGAATTCCCGGCAGTATCAAACTATGGGAAGCGGGTCCCAAGCTCCTGAAAATCATCAAGCGAGCCGGGTTCGAGCTGAACGCCACTAAAACGCGTATGTTGCTTAGTTACTCCAGACAGGATGTGACCGGAGTCGTAGTCAACCAAAAGGTCAATATCCCCGTCGACTACTACGAGACTGTAGCCGCTATGTGCCATCACCTTTTCATGGACGGCGCGTGCTTTACCAAGGTTGGCGGCATGAAACAGCCTTTTTTGTTGAAAAGGCTGAGGGGACGTCTCGCCTACATCTATCAGGTTCGCGGTAAAGGACCAAAGCCAAAGAAGGTCGATGAGGATGGCGGGCCCAAGGGCGGCGCGAAGCTCTGGGCCAGCACCCACCTGTTCGAACGCTTTCTGAACTACGCAGACCTTTATGGCGCTGAGCGCCCTGTGCTTCTCTGTGAGGGGGTCACCGACAACATCTATATCAGGTCGGCTCTCCACGCATTGGCAGGCAAATACCCAACGATGATAACCCCGGCTAACGAGCTAAAGGTCAAATTTTTCAAGTACACGAAAACGTCAGCAACAATCCAACAACTCGGCGGCGGTAGTGGTGAGCTGGTTAAACTACTGCGAGAATATGGAAAGAGAACGGCGAAATTCAAGAGCGGTGCGAAGCACCCCTTGATCCTGGTCGCCGACTCTGACGAAGGCTCCAAGGAGCTTTTCAAAGAGGTGACGAAAAGGACCGGCCACCAAGTCGATGGCAAGCGTGCATGGTACCACATTATGACCAATCTCTATGTCGTGCCCATTCCTATGGTTGGCGCCGCCGACACCCCGATTGAACGGCTTTTCGAGCAAGTGGTGCTGAATACGATCTATGACGGCAAGAAGTTCGATATGACAAACTCCGAAACAGACGGGAGCAAGTTCTACGGAAAGAAGGCCTTTGCGACAAAGGTGATCGCAGCAAACAAAGGTACGATCAGGTTTGATGGTTTCGAGCCGTTGCTGACGGCTATCTCTGAGGTTATAGAGGACTATAAGAGTAAGGTGACTCCCGTTCCGGCACTCGCCCCGGTTACCCCCGCCCGCATGGCCCGCACTTAACATTGAGCGGTAACCTAGGCTGTCGTCTTATCAATCGTTGTTCAACGGGGAGCGAACACGATGCCTTCGTTGGGCCATCTGGCGTTCGACCAAATCAATTGCTACCCGCCGGGTCAAGCAAATGTCGGCACTTGTTGCTGATTGCATATTGATTGACCAGCATCACGGTTGTCCGCGTCCTTTTTGCGGTAGATGCGCGCAACATTGATGTTGCCGTCGACGCAGGTGCAAGGTTAGCCAAACAAAACGCCAGCAAATACAGGGTTCATCACAAGTCCCTCCGGGCTCACCATTCTCCTCCCCGCTAAAACTCCCAGATCGACCGGTGGCCGTTGGCCTCTTGGCCTCCGACCACCGCTCAACCCTTGTCCATTGATCAGTGAACCACCACCATCTTCGCGGCGTGGAATTCATCGGATTCGCCGTTGCCGAAGGACGTATTGTAGGGGTCCTGGCCCTTCCAGGTGATGCGCACCTTCTCGCCGGCGGCGATGCCGCGGAAATCGGCATTTGCCGGCAACTGGTACTTCGTACCCGTCGTCAGCTGCACCGTCCTTGATTGCGGACTGACCCATTCGATCGTCCCTGTCGTGCTGAACATATCGGGGCTGTGCATGGCCCTAACCGATTTCACCGTGGAGGTGTAGGTGCGTTGTCCCTGGGCTGAGGCTAGGCCTGTCGTCAATGCCAGCGCAGAGATTACCAGAAGCAATTTCTTCATCATTTATCTCCTCCTGATCTATGCCGGACGAGACCGAGAAGAGCCTTTGCCAATTGTTCAAGACAAGGACCCGTTTCGTCCCGTCCCCATACCGGCACCCACCGTGCCGGTAAAAGGACGTTACGCCCTAAAACGTCATGAAAACAATGAATTACGTGTAATGTTGTTCAACTTCTCTTGAGCAGAATATGACCGAAGTTCACGGTCCGATGAGGCTGTCTGCCGGAGCGTGCATGCGGGGCGCAAATGCGCTTGTGCAGCATTTTGTTACTGTTACGTACTTTGGTTATCGTCGCGGATCGTTAGGTTCGGCATGTTATCTGCGCCGGTTTCGGCGCGGACAGGAAACGTTGGAAAAAGGGTAGCAAGATGCAGGTTTCAACCAGGTCTATTTCATTACGCACTTTGATTTTAGCTTCATCGATTGCAGTCTTTCCGGTCTCCTCCTTCGCCCAGTCGCCGGCTGTTCCGGAGATCAGCAAGGAAATCCCCAAGGGCCCGATATCCGGCACGACCCTTCCGAAAGCCTATGTGCGAGACATGGCGCGCATCGCTTATCTATGGGGCTGGCCGATGGTCAACATGCACAATCGCCAGATGGTATTTTCCAAGGTGCCGGAGAATGGCCTGGGCGATGGCATCCTGCCTGTCGGACCGATCGGCCGCGTGACCATGCTGACCGATTACATCAAGCCCGAGGAACGCGGCGTCGCCACGCCCAACCAGGACGTCGTCTACGGCTTCGGTATCTTTGCGCTTGAAAAGGAACCGATCGTCTTTCAGGTGCCGGATTTCGGCGACCGCTTCTGGGTCTACCAGCTCGGAAACCAACGCACTGACACGATCGGCGGCATGGGCAAGCTCTATGGCAGCAAGCCCGGCTTCTACATGATCGTTGGGCCGGAATGGAAAGGCGACGTGCCTTCAGGAATTTCCGGCGTCTTCCGCTCGCCGACGAATCTCGCCTACATCATTCCGCGCGCGTTTCTCGACGACACCAAGGAAGATCGTGCCGCGATCCAGCCCCTCATCAGCCAGATCATGACCTATCCGCTGAGCGAATTCGACGGCAAGATGAAGACCAAGGACTGGAGCAAGATACCGGTGCTTGCCGATCCTGCCGGCGGCAAGGCGGGAGCCGGCGGCGAGACGCAGTGGGTCAAGCCCGAGCTCTTCTTCGAGGAATTGCCGCTGATCCTCAAGGAAGTGCCCCCGCAGCCCGGCGAAGAGGCGCTTTACGCCTGGTTCGGTTCGCTACTCGAGGCCGCGTCGAAGAATCCGGAGGTGGCAGCCACGCTGAAGGAAACCGCGATCGAGACCGAAAAGGAATTGATGAAGCAGATCCACAGCTATTCCTATGCCGGCGTGCCGGTTGGCAATGACTGGGTCGCGCCGATGAACGGAGCCGAGTTCGGCACCGACTATTTCAGCCGCGCTGCGGCCGCCAAGGCCAATATCTTCGTTAATCCCCGGCGAGAATCCGCCTATTTCGGTCAGGAATACGATTCGCAGAAGAAGCGTCTCAACGGCGAGCATGCCTACGCCGTGACCTTCCCCAAGGGTCAGCTCCCGCCCGTTGACGGGTTCTGGTCACTGACGCTGTACGATGCCGAGCACTTCTTCGCACCCAACGAGATCAACCGTTTCTCGCTCGGCACCAAGAACAAGGATCTCGTCTATGGCGAAGACGGTTCGCTGACGATCTATGTCCAGCATGGCAAGCCCGCAGGCGACAAGGCTGCCAATTGGTTGCCGGCGCCGAAGGGCGATTTCGAACTCTTTATCCGCGCCTATTCGCCGAAGGCCGAAATCATGGACAATAGCTGGTCGCCGCCACCGGTGCTCAAGGCAAAATGAATTTGAAGACAGGACTATGATTACAACATCGCCGGACAAGAACTTATTGAACGGCATAATTTGAGGTACGACCATGGTTTCAAAACAGGGCCTACATTGGATATCCCGCCGCAACCTCATGCTCGGCGGCGGCGCGCTCGCGGCGCTGCAGGCGCTGCCGCAATCGGCAGAAGCAGAGGTTGTTTCCCCCCTCGTCGAACAGCTGGATCACGGCGCCTGGCCGAGTGACGCAACGGTCAAGAAGCTCTACGAGGATCTGCTCACGCAGCGCGCCATCCAGTCCTACATGCTCACTTTGCCGACACTCAATGTCATCGGCATGCGCGATGGTTCGGAGGCGACCTTCGGCAAGGGTTATAACGTGCTGCCGATCTGGAAGGATCGCATGAACGCCAAGACGCTGGTGCCGACGCCGAACTGCGATGTCGTCTATTCGATGAGCTATCTCAACCTGAAGGAGACGGGTCCGCTCGTCGTCTATGCGCCACCGAACGTCATCGGCATGTTCACGGATTTCTTCCAGCGCACTCTGACCGATGTCGGTGCGGCGGGACCGGACAAGGCCGGGGGCGGCCTCTATCTGCTCCTGCCGCCAGATTACAATGACCAGGTTCCGGGAGGCTATTTCGCCTTCCGCTCGCGCACGTACAATGTGTTCCTGTTCTTCCGCACGGTGCTTGCGCCTGGCCCTGATGGTCCGGACACGACCGTCGCGGTGGCGACGGCCGAGAGAACCCGGGTCTACCCGCTCTACAGTCTCGAGCGCAACCGTCCGCGCATGGAGTTTCCGAATGCGTCGCCGGTACGCGTCAACATGATGTATCCGACCGATTTCGCCTATTGGGAAAAACTGAAGGCCTTTATCGATTACGAGCCGGCCGAAAGCCTCGATCCGGTCACGCGCGGTATGCTCGCAAGCATCGGCATCATCAAGGGCCAGCCCTTCGCGCCGGATGCAAGGCGCAAGGAAATATTGACCAATGCGGTCGAGACCGCCGCCCGCACGATTTTCGCGCTGCGCATCACGCCTGAAGGGCTCCCCAATGCGCCCTACTACTCGGACCGGCATTATGTGAATGGCTGGGGCGGCGTCGATGACGCCTTCTTCGGCTCAAGCTATCAATCGCTCGATAGCCGCGCCGCCTATTTCCAGGCGGCCTATTCCTCGGCGCCGGCCATGGTGGCGGATATTGTCGGGCTCGGCTCGAAATATCCGATCGCGTTCCGCGACGAGAAGGGCGAGCTTTTGGAGGGTAGCCGCAGTTATCGCCTGCGGCTGCCACCGAAGATCCCGGCGCATCTCTATTGGGCGGTGACAGTCTATAACCCGCACGATGGTACCATGCCAGAAACGAGCCAGGCCTTTCCGTCGCGCAACCAGTTCGACAAGGTGGAGACCAATCCCGATGGGTCGGTCGAACTCTATCTTGGACCGACGAAACCGGCGCAGGCGCCGGAACGCAACTGGATCCAGACCCTGGAAAAGCGTGCGTTTCTTGTCGCCGTGCGGCTCTACGGGACGGACCAGACGTTCTACGACCAGACGTGGAAGCCTGACGATCTGGTTCCGTTGTAAGGCGGGCGAGCCGCGCGGATATCCAAACCTTGAACGTTCCGTGCGGCCTCTCCATTTATTGGATTACAACGATGCCTTGACGGGTCCATCCGATGCGATGGATCCGCTGGCGGCAGGGGCGATGGTCGCCGCTGCGCGAGGATCCAATAATGGGTTACATAGACAAGGACATTGCGCCCGTCGATGACGGCGCGCTGACGGATGCATATTCACAATCGATAGCGCGGGCGGTCGATATTGTCGGGCCTGCGGTCAATCGCATCGAGCGTATCGGCGGCCGCGCCGGCCATGGTTCGGGCTTTGCCATTTCGCCTGACGGGCTGATCATCACCAATAATCACGTCGTCGGCGATAGCGGGCACGTGCGTATCACGCGGCCGGACGGGTTCGTCACCGAGGGCACCGTGCTCGGCAGCGACGTCGACACGGATATCGCGCTGATTCGGGCCAATACGAGCGGCGAAGCCTGGGCGCGCCTTGGCAATTCGAAGCTGCTGCGCCGGGGCCATATTGCGATTGCCATCGGCAATCCGCTCGGCTTTGAATGGACGGTGACGGCCGGCATTGTATCGGCGCTGGGCCGGTCGATGCGAGCTGCAAGCGGAAGGCTGATGGATGACGTCATCCAGACGGATGCTGCGCTCAATCCCGGCAATTCCGGTGGGCCGCTGGTTTCGTCACAGGGTGAGGTAATCGGGGTGAATACGGCGGTTATTCAGGGCGCACAGAGCATTGCCTTTGCCGTCGCCTCGAATACCGCAAACTTCGTGGTGTCGGAGATACTTCGCTATGGACGCGTCAGGCGCGCCTATATCGGCATAGCCGGCGATACGATCGAACTGCCGCGAAGGATTGCGCTTGAGGCGGGGACGAGCCTCGCAACGTCGGTGCGCATCCGGCGCATCGAGCCCGCAGGGCCCGCCGAACTCGGCGGGCTCAAGGAAGGCGATTTCGTTCTCGCGATCGACGGCAAGCCTGTCGGCGGCGTCGATGACATCGTCCGCCTGATGCATGGCGAGACGATCGGCAGAGAGACCGAGGTGCTGATCTTTACCGTCGCTGGCCGCCTGGAAAAGCGCACTCTGGTGCCGGTTGCCCGTAACGGCGGCTGAAGTGCTAGTCGCGACGCCAGGTAGCTGACTTGCAGATGAGGCCACCCAGAACGCAGCCGGAAAGTTCCACAGCGTTGCCGGCAACCCTTGCCTTGCCTGAATAGGTCTTGCCGGTTTCCGGATCGTAGAGCGTTCCGGCATAGGTTCCGGGGCCGGTGGCTTTCATCGACACGGCCTGCAGGCCGACAACCGGGCGGTCACGCTTGGACGCGTCAGGGTTATTGATGTCGTTGACCGGCTGGTTCATCCACACGATCGTCCCGCAAACGCCGCTGTTGCAGTCGCTGATCTTCACTTTCGTGCGGCCGGTTTCATTCACATAGGTCCCTGCGATCTCCTGTGCTTCGGCCATCGCTGCAGTCGTCAGCGCACCGGCCAGGAGAAGGGTGCAAAGGGCTTGTCTTGCGTTCAACAAGGGTCTCTCCAGTCCAAAAATTGTCATGTGAAGCGCGTTGAATGACGCGCACTCTGTTTTCGTGTTGAGTCAGCCGTTACACTAGAATTTCGGCAAGAATGGGCACGGCAACGCGAAAATCTATTCGCGGGCTAACTTTATTGTCGCAGGGAAATGCAGCCTTGGTCGCGCGTTTCGGCCGCTATTTATGGCGTGCGCCGTGGCATTTCTTGTATTTCTTGCCAGACCCGCAGGGGCAGGGATCATTGCCGCTGCGCTGCAGGCGGGCAATCAGCGGCAAGAGCAAGCTTGCAGGCAATAGCCTCGCCGCATAGACGGCAAGCTTGGCCGACAGCCCTGGAATGACGATCCGACGACCCGACCTGAAGCCGCGCCACGCCTGTTCGGCGACGTATTGGGCGTCGAGCATGGGCAGGAGCGTGAAGATCGAGGCATGTCTCGCCCCTGCCGTTGCGTAAAACTCCGTCGATACCGGTCCGGGCGCAAGGCACATGACGGTAACGCCGGATCGGCGCACTTCCTGATGCACCGCCTGAGAAAACGATCGCACGAAACCCTTGCTGGCATAATACAGCGCCATGTAGGGCCCGGCCGTGAAGCTTGCCACAGAACTCAGATTGATCACGCCGCCACGCTTGCGGGCCACCATCTGCGGCAGGAAGTACAGGGTAAGCTCGGTAAGGGCACGAATGTTCAGGTCGACGATACCGAGTTGATCGTCCATGGGAAGACCAATCGCTGCGCCGCGCAGGCCATAACCGGCGCTGTTGACGAGCACATCGCAATAAAGCCCGTTGCTCACCAGGAATTCCGCAACCTGCGTGGTCGAGTCGATGGCGAGAACGTCCAACGCCAGCGTGAACGGTTCGCCGCCCGCAGCGCGCACCTCTGCCGCGGCGGCGTTCAATCCCTCGATCGAACGCGCAGTGAGGACAACCGGTCCGCCATCGCGGGCAGCCACGCGCGCTATGGCGCGACCTATGCCGCCAGACGCCCCGATGACGACAACGCCGGGTCTAAAATCTGCCTGTGAATTCATCTCATTGCCCGCGAAACCACCCTTGGGGCAGCTTCGGCACCTTCCCAACTCATTCTTTTCATCGCTTCATCGAGAAGCCAGTGCGTCGATGTCACTGGCTTCGGTCCTCCCGCAGTACTTTAACGACGCCACCCTGCGCAAGCTGCTTTACCTCGTCAGCCACAGCCCCGTTGAGGATGGCTTCGAACCGCTCCAGCGCGCGGGCGACGTTGGCTCCGTCCATGACACGGTGGTCGTAATGAATACGCACGGTCACCGATCCATCCTCGCCGATCAGGCCGTAGTTGAAGATCGTCGTCAGGGGGGTCAGCGGATTGAGCGATTCTGCGCCGAGGCCGGAATATACGGAGAGTTGAAACGTGCCAAAGTAATTCGGCCGCTGCCGGCCGATATTGAGGCCGAGCCACATCATCGGCCAGCGGATGAGGCCCGGCAGACGTGCAATCTTCAAGGCACGCCGAAACTCCTTGACTTCAAGTACCGGCCGCGAGCGCACGTCCCTGATCGAGGCGTCGAGCTCGGGGATCGAGCGGTGCTCCGGGTCCTTGATCCGGCTGAGCAGGACCGCCTGTTCGCCATTATAGTCGCGCTCATGCGCAATGGATGCGACGCTGACTGGATATTCATAAAGTTGCGGCCATGGCAATTTGACATAGGCACGGCGCAGATCCGGCGTTTCCTGCGACAGAAGCGCATAACCTTTCAGGAAAAGAACGGTCCAGGAAGGCTTGACGCTTTGCGACATCCTTGCCCGCAGCAGCGGACCAAGGTTCATCTGTCGCTGTACGGTCACCCTTGGTACAGCGATCGAGAACCGCATGAGGTCGTTGACCAGGCGCCGGGGCGCTGAAAGCTTGAGGGCTCGGCCTCGCATATTGTGACCTCTAATAGAGATAAGGGATAAGTCGCTTCGTCCTTTCCATATAGTCGCGGTATTCTGGGCCGAAATTCTCCAGCATCATACGCTCTTCCTTGGTTACCCTCAGAAAAAACAGGATCGAAAAGCCAACGAGGCCGGCAAGGCCCGCAACCCAGTTTGCCAGCAGGAACGCCTGACCAAGCGCTATCAGAAGGAACGACGTGTACATGGGGTGGCGGACGAAAGCATAGGGCCCCGATGAGACGAGCTTGTGCTTTTCGCGTATCTCCAGCGTGATCGACCAGTTGCGGCCGAGTTCCTTGTGCGACCTGCGGAACACCCACAATGCAAGCAGCATTGTGATCGCTCCAATGACGATCGAGAAGGCGTAGGGGATATAATCGGCGGATTTGGGAATGCCGGTCGCTACGTAGAAGCCGGGGACGATGGCAAGGCCAAAAAATGCGATGCCAAGCCCCATCCTGTCGGTGAGTGTGCGCGCATTGCGCGTGACTTGAACCCGCCGCGCACGGCGCTCGAACGGATAGCGAATCACGTACCAGGCAACGATGCCGAGCACCCATGTGATCTCGCCGATTGAGGCAATGGACATGTTCACGCTAGGTCACTGGCGCCTTTTCTGCGATCCCGGCCAACATAAGCCGCACGAATGGCAACAGCCACGACTTTTGTTGGCCGCGAGACCCTGGAACAATGCGCTCCTCTCAAAATCTAACCTGCTGGTCCTGTATATCCGACGGCATTCGGTCCGCCGTTCATCTCGCGCAGCCGCGTCACGAACTGTTGGGGGCGTAGCCAGATGCCGGGCGTCTTGTAACCCATTGACCGGGCGATTTCACCAACGAATGCGTTGCAGTTATACACTGTCGCTTGCCAGTAATGGGAGCGCTTCTGAAGGTCGTGAATAAACGCAACCACCTTGGTGTATTCGGCCTCGCTCAGCGTGACACGCCAGCTTGCGGACCTATATCTGTCGTCAAGGTCGCCATCGCTCGCCCCGGTTTCCGCCGGCACGGGAATATAGTGGCCAAGCACGTAGGGAACAGCACTGTTGGAGGCCGGATGAAGGCCCGCAACCTCGCGATCAAGCACGCGTCCCGACTTGTCGAGCCGCCCGAAGATAACGTAGGTGTGACCGTAGCTAAGTGCGTAACGAGAACGGAACTCGATGTAATAAGGCCCTTGGGCCTGCGGTAACGTTCGTGTTGTAGTGCCCTGGGCCGACGTGGAAGGCGGAGCACCCACGGAACCCGTATTATTATAGGACACGACATTCGGCTTAATTGCAGCATCCGGCGCACATCCTGCTACTGCGATAGCAAACAGAACCGCAACCGACAGACGACCACTGTACAGCGTCATATCTTTCCTGAACTCCGAAGAGCGTAGGCATGAAGGCAAAACATGCCTGCTATAATTCTATGTATGACCGCCTGGTACCGTGAGACGCGTTCAGCCCGAATCACGTGCCGATGGGGAAAGAATCGCGTGAAACTTCCCCCATGCGGACGAGCGAATCAATTACTTGGTAATTACAGCCGGAGCTGGCTCAGGCGGCGGGGCTTTGCCCTTACCGATTGACCCGCAGGCACTCAAACTGGCGACCGTCATCACGGCAACTGCAGTGATCAGAATTCTCTTCATGTGACAATCCTTTCTCCTCAAAGGCGAGTAGGCCAACAATGTCATGCTACCATAAATAGTAATGAACGCTAGGGTAAGGTGCCGGAATCACTGGCATAGTGTCCGATTTGCCACATCAGGGTTAATTTGCCGATTGTCGACATTCCGCAGCATTTGGGACCGCAAAGCATGCAGTCCCAAACATATGCTGTCCATGTCAAAACCCTGGTGGAAGCCGCTAGATGATCAGTACCGGCGTACCAACGGGCGTGGCGTCGTAGAGATACTCAACGTCCTCGTTGGTCAACCTTATGCAGCCGTTCGAAACGGCCTGTCCGATCAACCACGGCTCGTTGGTCCCGTGCACGCGGAAGAGCGTGTCCTTGCCGTTCTGGTAGAGATAGAGGGCGCGCGAGCCAAGCGGGTTTTCGGGGCCGCCGGGAACACCGCCAGCATATTGGGCGAGGCGCGGCTTGCGCTGGATCATGCTGGCCGTCGGCGTCCATGAAGGCCACTCCTGCTTGCGGCCCACCTCTGCCCGTCCCTTGAGGGTGAGCCCTTCCTGGCCGACGGCAATGCCGTAGCGCATTGCAGACCCGTCGCCCTCGACAGCATAGAGGTAGCGCTCATCCGTATTGATGACCAGCGAACCTGGCGCTTCGCCTCCCGTATAAGCAACGCGCTGGCGCCGGAGACGGGGCTCGAGATAGTAGGAGCCGCCTCCGCCGACCGGGTAGGCAAAGGAAATGGGTGTGCAACCCGCAGCCATCAGTGCCAGGCCGGACATTAACAGTCCCCGGCGAGCAATCTTCACATCGTTCATGTCCACCTGCTTCGAAAGGAGTCGACGCCACTTCTGCAACCTAGCATTCCAGAAACGGGCGGCAAAGTCACCTTGGTTGTGGCTGATAAGAATAGCCGGCTCCTGATGCCGAGAATCAACAGGTCTAGCCAACTTCCGCCCTGTCGCCGTTGAAGGTCAGAACCGCTTCAAACCCGTCGCTGCGCCCCGTTGCCGGCGACAACAGGTTCAAGGTCGCGTTCATCTGTGCTGCGAGAGCGATAACGATAGCGAGGCCAAGCCCTGAACCGCGGGAGGTTTCGCCGCGACTGAAGCGCTTCTGGATTCGCACAATCTCTTCCTTGCCCAATATGGGGCTGCCATTGGCAATGCGAATCTTGCCGCCCCTTTCGAGATGCACAAGCACAGGCTCGTTCTGGCTTCCATGATGAAGCGCGTTTTCGATCAAGTTGCGCAGCGCGATGGCAAAGATATCCTCGTTTATCCGGTGCTTGAGCTCGGCGCCCGCGTCGCGCACATAGTTGATGCGATCTGGCGCTATGCTTGCGCGCTGGAAATCACCGACCACCACGTCAAGGACCTTTGCGAGATCGACGACCTCGTCCGCGGAGCCAAGCCCGGCCTCGGCCCGGGCGAGCTGCATGAGCCTTTCGACAAGTCCGCTCAATTTCTGGAGCGACTGTTCGATGTGCACCGTGCGTGATTTGGCTTCTTCGCCGCGCACATGTTTCTTCAAGAGCTGCGTCTGCGCGAGGGCGCCGGCGAGGGGGGTTCGCAGTTCATGCGCGCTATTGGCGGTAAATTCTCGTTCGGCCGCGAGTGTCGAACGCAATCGCGCCAGCAGCCGGTTAACGGAATGGATGATCGGTTGCAGTTCGCGGGGAAGGGCGATCGGGGCAATCGGAGCAAGATTGCCGCCATCCTTGCTGGCAATTGCCTGGCGCAACTCGTTGACTGGCCGCAACGACAGGCGAACGACGAACCAGACGACGAATATGCCGACCGGAATAAGCACGAGGAGGGGAAGCAACAGGGCAAGCCCGCCCTCGAGCGCTGCTTCCTCGCGATGCGCGTTGTCATCCGCGACTTGAACGAAAATCGTATCGTTGACTGCCGGTACCGTATAGAAGCGGGCCGCGTCATTTTCCCAGAATCCCCGCTTGAGCGGGGCGGCAAATGGCGTGGGTGGAATGTCTTCCGAGTGCAGAATGACGCCCCCCTTCGCGTCCCTGACCTGGTAGGTAAGATAGCTCGATTCTGGAGATGCCGTCAGATTCTGCAAACGCCTCGGCACCGCGGTAGTATCGCTCTGCAGGATATCGTCGACGACGAGCGGCGTCAGTCTTTCCGCGGTTTCCTTCAAGGAACTGTCGAATATTTCACCGAATTCATCCTGCATGACGAGGACGCCGGCCGTTACCGCAATGAGCCAGAACGCGATGAGCGTAGCCGTAAGGGACAAGATCAGGCGGCGCGTCATGCCATAGGGTTTCATGTACGACCTTCAATCCGGTAGCCGACGCCCCGCACCGTTGCCACATATTGCCGCCCAAGCTTCTTGCGCAGGCGGCTGATATAGACTTCGACGGTATTGCTTTCGATTTCCCAGCCGAACGCATAGAGCGTTTCTTCGATCTGTGCTTTCGAAACGATGGCGCCAATGCGGGCAAGCAGCCGTTCGAGCACCGCCCATTCCCGCCCTGAAAGCGTAATCTCCTGGTTGGCCGAGGTCACCCTGCGGTCGGCGATGTGAATGTGCAGCGAGCCGAGCCGTATGACCTCGTCGGGGCGTCCGGAATGGCGCCGCGCCACGGCATGCATGCGCGCCGTCAATTCATCGAGATCGAAGGGTTTGACGAGATAGTCGTCTGCCCCGGCGTTGAGTCCGCGGATACGCTCGGAAATCTGGTCGTGCGCCGTAAGGATTATCACCGGCGTCGCGTCGCCGCTGGCCCTGAGCTCTGTCAGGAAATCGACCCCGTTCCCGTCCGGTAGTCTGATGTCCAGGAGCACGAGATCATAGTTCGTCACGCGCATCGACACCTTTGCATCTTCCAGATGCTGCATCCAGTCGACGGCGTGAGTGCCGTGCATCACGTGGTCGCGCACGGCCGCCCCGAGAGTCGCGTCGTCTTCAACAAGAAGGACCCGCAAATGCCTCATTCCCTTCTGCGATTTTTCCTGGTCACAGGATCGACCGCGCGGGAGACCTTTTCAAGTCAAGTTTTGGGCTGCTGTCCTCGGGTCAACTCGTTCCGCTGCGACAGGGGGAGAGCGTATCGAGGTTGTTGTCATGGACCGACGTCTCGACATGCATCATCCCGAGCACCGTGTGGAAGAGGTTGTCGTGCGATTGCTTCTTCATTGCCTCGCTCTGCAAGCAGGTCCCGTCGATCTGCGCCTCCTCGTCCTTGCCAAGCCACAATACGTAGGGAACATGGGTCTGCTGTGATGGCGCGACGATATAGGGTGCGCCGTGCAAATAGAGGCCGAACTCGCCGGTCGATTCGCCATGGTCGGACATGTAGATCATGGACGGCGACATTTGTGTCTCCCGCGCCTTGAGCCGGTCGATCACTGTGGACAGCAAATGATCGGTGTAGAGGATGGAGTTGTCATAGGCATTGATGATTTCTTCGCGCGAGCATTTGGCAAATTCGGCGGTCCTGCAGTCCGGCGTGAAGCGCCGGAACTCATCGGGATAGCGGAGATAGTAGGCGGGGCCGTGGCTGCCCAACTGGTGCATGACAAGCACCGAGTCGGTCTTGACGCTGTCGAGCCATGCATCGAGGCGGTCGAGGAAGATCGCGTCGAGGCATTCGCCGCCCTTGCAGAATTTCGGATCATCCGACTTGAACAATTGTTGGGATTTGATGCGGGCCGCCACGCCCTTGTCGCCCGTATTATTGTCCCACCATTCGACATTGATGCCCGCATGCGTCAGTACGTCGACAAGGTTCTCGTTCTCGAGGCCCTTCTGATGCGTATATTCCTTGCGAGTAAATTGCGAGAACATGCAGGGCAGCGAAACCGACGTGATCGTGCCGCAACTCGACGTATCGCTGAAATAAGTGATGTCCTGTCTGGCGAGTTCCGGATTGGTATCGTGACCATAGCCGCCAAGCGAAAAGCTCTCGGCACGCGCGGTTTCGCCGGCAATGACAATGGTGACGCGCGGCTTGCGCGTGCCGGCGGCCGGCCCAACCACATGCGCGTCCTGGCCCAGCGGCTTGACGATGATGTTGTTGTCCTTGGTTTCCCGGATCGCAAGCTTCACGGTGTTCACGATCGGGGCGAGCGGATTGAGCGTTCCGAACCAATCCCGGTGTTCACGGATCAGCGACATGTAGGTGCTGGCATTGATCAGGGCTGCGAGGCCCAGAACAAGCAGCGCAGGCACGATGACCGCAAGGTTCCACTTCAATTTCTGCAGGTAGGGTCGATGCACAATACGCGGCCATGCGATGATTGCCGAGGGGATCAACGCGTATGTGATCATATGACCGACAAACGGAACGTTCAGAAAATGGCCGGCCTCCGCATTGGTGGTATCCACGGCGCTTTGCAGCATTTCGACGTCGATTATGACGCCGTAGTGATCCATGAACCACGCGCCAAGCGCGCTGACGACCACGAAAAAGATCAGGGCAGGCTTGATGACGAACTTGACCGAGAAAGCGAGAAAGAGCGCTACATATCCACAAGCGATGCCAACGACCAGAAATGCGAGGGCGGCCGGCTGACCGTGCAAATAGGCAGCCGATTTCTCCCAGAACGTCCAGTTCGCGGACGCGAGAATAAACACTGCGGTTATGATAGTGAGCGGAACGCTTCCGATTTTCGGACGTGCAAGACGTCTGTCGAATTGACGCGTTGTAACTGACAAGGTGAACTACCCCGCACTCCTGGTTGATGCGCAAGCCGGTTCTGTCCAGGCTCTTCGAAAGGAGGGGCATTCACTGGTTTCCTGACACCAACCTGAACGCAGCAATTAAAAAACCGCGGCGTTAAACCGTTGTCAGATCCGATCAGGCGGTTTGGAGGGCTGCAAACATGGGTCTGGTGACGTGCGATCGCAGCGCTGGCCGTTGTTGAACGGCTGTCACATTACTGCAGCATTATGCGTACTACGTGCATTTTATTTGGAGAGAGTGAGCGATGGGCGACGATAAAGTATTTCATGTCTTGTTTCTTTCGCATCGCGATTCGGTCAGAGGCGTCGTTGCCGAGACACTGCTCAATCGGCTGGGCAAGCTGCATTTCGTCGCCTACAGCGCCGGAACGGACCCTGATGGAGAAATAAACCCTGAAGCGCGCGAATTGCTCGAGCAGACCGGCTTTTCGGTCGAAGGCCTGCGTCCCAAGCATTATAGCGAATTTGGGCTGGAAGGGGCCCGTGAACTCGATTTCGTTTTCACTCTGCATGATGGGGCCCATGGCGAAGCCATGCCCGAATGGCCGGGCGTCCCGGTGACTGCGCACTGGGAATGTCCCGACCCGCTGCTGTCGGAGGGCGAACCCTGGGAGCGCAAGCAGGCGTTCAGCCGTATGATGAGCGAGCTCGACCGCCGCCTGAAGATATTCGTCAATCTTCCGCTTGCGTCACTGGATCGGCTCAGCATCCAGCATCATGTCGATGAGATCGGCAAATCCGTCGGACCGGCCTGAGCCGATCCGACTTTTCTCAAGCGCGGGCCTGGCGGACCGCCACGCTCTCGCGCGAGAACATCACGACCGCGAAGATCAGTACACCGAGGAAAGTAATCATCGAACCTATCCCGACCAACGGCTCAAGCTGCATGTTGCCACGCTCCATGAAGTAAAGGGACGGCAGCATCACGATAAGGCCTAGCATGTAAACGGCATAATGGACGAAGGCCAATCGCTTGGCTGCCTTGGCCGGATTGAGTGCGTAGTAACCGCCGAAAATGGCGCTCGTGACCCATCCGAGCAGGTTGATGTGGGCGTGGGCTGCGATCACCGTGTGATTGCCCGACATTCCCATCTGCAAGCCGGCGGCTATGCCAATCAGCAACCAAATGACGGCAGACTTGAAGAAGAGTTGAGAAATATTCGGCATTGTAGTCCCCCATTTTTGTGCAGCGGAGGATACACGCGCCCACAACCTCTTTCCAGCGTGCCGACCTAATCAAAAGGGGTGAAGACGAGTGGGACTTGCGTCGTTAGACGGAAGCTGCCCGGATATTCTCCATGGGCGCACGCACGGTCCAGACAATGCGATTGACGGACTGTTCGAGCATGCCTTCGCCGCCCAGCGACAAGGGCGTTATCCGCTCGAGAACGGTCTTGCCAAAGCCGCGCGTGCGGCCGAGCTTGACCGGTGGCCCACCTGTTTCGGTCCAGGCGAGGTAGAAGGTCTTGCCCTCGTCGCCAACGAACCAGTCCACATTGATCTCACCGGTTTCCGATGAGAAGACGCCATATTTCGCAGAATTGGTCGCCAGTTCGTGGAATGCAATCCCGAGATACTGGACGGCGTTGGGTTGCAGAACCATGGACGGTCCGGTCATGGTAAGCCGGTTTTCGTCGCCGAAAGGCTTGATCTGCTCAAGCAAAAGATCGGAAAGCGTCGCTCCGCGCCACGTCGCGTGAACCAGCAAATCGTGAGACCGGGCAAGTGCCATGATCCGCTCGCGGATCTGCTGTTCGAATTCGACGACATCCGTTGTACGGCTGCTGGTTTCGCGGATCATCGACAGAATGACGGCGTACTGGTTCTTGACGCGGTGATTTACCTCCCGCATCAACATCAAAATCCGCTCTTCGCTCTCCTTCTTGTCGGTAATATCGCGGGCGATTTTCGATGCACCGACCACGCGTCCGGAAGCGTTCTTTACAGGTGATACAGTGAGCGAGACATGGATGCGCGTTCCATCCTTGCGCTGCCGGACTGTCTCATAGTGATCGATCCTCTGGCCGTTGCGTACGCGCTCTACGATGCCGGGTTCTTCGTATAGCCGATCGGGCGGGATGACTGTCGTGATAGATCGGCCGATCATGTCTTCGGCGGTGTAGCCGAATATCCTCTCGGCCGCCTTGTTCCACGTCGTGACCATGCCCGAAAGATCCTTGCTGATAATCGCATCGTCGGACGATTCAACAATAGCGGCGAGGCGTTCAGCCATCGCTTCGTCGCGTCTCTGTTCAGTGATGTCGCGTAACATATTGAGCGCGCCGACAATCTCCCCTTGCTTGTTGCGCAGCAGCACAGGGAACGGCATGAAAGCGATGCGGCTTCCATCGGGCCTCTCGGCGATGGCATCGACGTCGCGCACCTCGCGCTCCTCGCGCAAGGTCGTCGCCAAGGGGCATTCATCGTGCTGCATTGCCGTTCCGTCCGGCCAATACAGGCGCAGCGCTCCAGACCAGCGTTCCTTGCCGATTTCAGGCATGCGGCCCCAAAGTTCCGCCGCCGCCTTGTTATAGAATGTAAGGATGCCGGACTTGTCCGTCGTATACACGGCTACCGGCAACTCCATGATGATCGAGTCCCGGCTGTAGCTGTCCAATCCGTGCAGTGCTTCGAGAGAAGCCGCAAAATTGCTTTGTGGAATGTCCACGATTTCCCCAATTCAACATTATGTCTCGTTGCGAAAGCGCCTGCTGGAGAGCAGACTTCCGGTCAATCGCGCACATTAAACTATTTATGGTTGCATTGGTTCCATCAATCGTACCGATCAAAATGGTTTATCCCTCGTCTGGAGGGCAGCGAAATCGGCCGAGATTCATATGCGCCGGGGCCAACAAAGCCATACGGGCCAGGTCTCCAAGGAAACCTGACCCGCACAAAATGATAGGCGCCATCGACTTGCGCCGCAAACGAAAGCCAACCGGATGTTATCCGGGGGATCAAATCGCCAGGATGATCGCTGCAACTGCCAAAGCGCCGAACAGGCAGATAGAGCAGGTCATCCAATTGGCGATATCGCCGTTTTCCTTTGTATGCCGCAACATCATCGCCCTGTATCCTCCTGAGCAAAACCGGTAAACCGGCCCGTTCTCAAAAAAACCACGAACAACCACCGCTGATTTTGGCTTCCAGCTTGTATTTCAAATTGTCATGATCATTGCTCAAACCGGCGTGGCAGAAGGCTTAATTCCGTCATTCCGGTCTCAACGTTTCGGATTATAGCGCTTTCAATCTAGGCGTTCAATTTGTGTTGCAAAGGCGATAATCACATTTTGATAGCGAATGAAAAGATTCCGATATTGGCGGTTTTCAGGCGGCAGCTGCCTCGGCCAGGCGCGGAAAAACCATGCGCACGAGGGCGCCCCGACCGCCGTGGAAATTGGCCGGCGCATCGAGCATTTCGAGATGCCCGCCATGGTCCTCGACGATCTTCTTGACGATGGCGAGCCCGAGGCCGGTCCCTTTTTCGCGCGTCGTCACATAGGGTTCCAAAAGCTGGTGGCGGTTCTCGCTGGGAAGGCCCTTGCCATTGTCGAGCACCTCGACGGTGATGGAAGCGCCTGCGCTCTTTGCGCGAACGAGAATATAGCCGGTCTCGACAGCGCCGGACTGCAACGCCGCCTCGATGGACTCGGATGCATTCTTGATGATGTTGCCAAATGCCTGGCCGAGCAGGCGGCTGTCGAAATTGCCGACCAGCGGTTCGTCGGCTATCTCATGTTCGAACTTGATCTGATTGTTGCTGATCTCGACGAGGAACGAGGCATCGCGCAATACAGTGCGAATATCTGTTGCCGCCAGCTGCGGCTTGGGCATACGAGCAAACTCGGAGAATTCATCGACCATCCGACCAATATCGCCGACCTGGCGAATGATCGTCTCGGTGCATTGGTCGAATACCGCGCGATCCTCGACAATGACTTTGCCGTAGCGACGGCGGATGCGTTCCGCCGAAAGCTGGATCGGCGTCAGCGGATTCTTGATCTCGTGGGCGATCCGGCGCGCTACATCCGCCCAGGCGGACGAGCGGTGCGCGGCGACGAGATCGGTAATGTCATCGACCGTCACCACGTACGAGGTGTTCTTGATGTCGGCGTCTTCGCGCGTGATCTGTACGTTCAACGAACGCGCGACACCGCTGCGGGTGATGCTTATCTGCTTGCGGCTGGATGAACGTCCATTATCCCGCGCCACGTCGAAGACGGCGCCGATTTCCGGCAGGATAAGGCCGAGGCTCTGGCCAACGGCCTGCGATGCGTCGACCGCCAACATCTGTTCGGCCGGACGGTTAAGACCCGCGATGATCCCCTCGCTGTTGACGCTGATGACGCCTGCGGTAACGCCCGATAGGACCGCTTCCGTAAAGCGCCGCCGCTCGTCAATCTCGTCCTTGGCCGAAATCAGGTCGCTGTGTTGCGTTTTCAACTGCTCGACCATCTTGTTGAACGTGTGCGACAGAGAGCCGATATCGCCATCCGAACCGCGTACGGGGACGGAAACGTCGAAATTGCCGGTCGCGACGTCTTCGGCAGCGCCGATCAGCTGGCGGATCGGCAGGACGACGCGATTGGCAACAGCAATGCCGCTCCACACGGCGGTGAGCAGCAAGAGCAGGGTGAGTTCGATGTACAGCAAGGCATAGGCGATCTGGGTAGTGGACCGGTTGCTCGCCAGCGCCTGGTATTCGGCATTATTGTCTGTCATCACCCGCATATTTTCGAGCGCAGAGCGATCGACCGAGCGAATGGTGTAGAGGTAAAGATCGGGCAGGGCCTGCGTCTTGATCACCGCGCCGACAAGATTGGTGTCGCCCGGCGGTATCAGAACCGGCTTGTCGCCGGCGGCACTTCGCAGGGCCTCGATCGGGGCGTCCGGCAGCGAATGATCGTTGATGAGGTTGGCCGCGACCACAACCTCCCCATCCGATTTGACCAGGGATGCGCCGAGTAGATTGTTGCGGCCGGCGTCGTAGGTGAGCCAGTCCGAAAAGGCGCCGCGGTCGAGGCTATAGAGCATGCGGCGCTGGTCGAGATCGATTACCATGGACAGCGTCGTCGTCAGCAGGCTTTGGGCGTTGTCCTCAGTGTAGGATTGCGCCGCCTTGATCGACATGTCGATGATCTGGTTGTTCTGATTGTTGATCCACGAATCCATTCGCTGGTCGAGGACGATAAGCGAGAAACAGGCGACGATGATCGACGGTATCGAGGCGATCAAGGCGAAGATCATCGCGACATTGGTGTGAAGGTCGTTGTGCTTTGCCTTGCTCTTGAAAAGAAAGAGCTTCTTCAGCGTCGCGTAGGACAGATAGATCAGGACAAGAATCGACACCGCATTGGCGGCAATGATCAGCTGGGTCGTCTGTTTGGTGGGCGAAATATTGGTTATGCCCATCATGACCAAGAACGAGACGATCATCGTCGCAAGGACGAGGAGCGTCATGATCACGGCTCCTCGCGGCAGCACCTGCGGCTTGGTTATCGTCTTGCTGGCGGGCATTCAATCGCCTCGTTGGGCTCTCCGCGACAGTGCAGGGATGGCCGCATGGTTTCTTTGTCGATTATCGGTAGCGACGACGCTTGTAAAGCTTGCTTCCTCGGCGGGAATTGAGGCAACAGGATGGACGCGCTGTCGCGTTCGCACATTGGAGCATGTTCATGGCGATTCGGCCAATCCTGACATTCCCTGATCCAGCTTTGCGAAGGCCCGCCGACCGCATTGCGGATTTCGGCGCGGCAACGCAAGAATTGGCGCAGGACCTTCTCGCCACAATGCGCGCTGCCCCGGGAATTGGCATCACGGCACCGCATATCGGCGTGCCACTGCGTCTCGTCGTGATCGAGATCGAGCCCGGTGCGCCGCGCTTCTACATCAATCCGGAAATCGAATGGTCGTCAGGCGATCTTGCGCGGCGGGAGGAGGGCAGTGTGTCGATGCCGGGCGTCTCCGACGAGATCGAGCGACCCGCCACCATTCGCGTGCGCTATCAGGATCTCGGCGGGAACATGTTGAGCGAAGAGGCGAGTGGTCTGCTTGCCACTTGCCTGCAGCATGAGATCGATCAGTTGGACGGCATGTTCTGGATTTTCCGCCTGTCGCGATTGAAACGCGAGCGGCTCGTCAAGCGGTTCGAGAAGTTGCAGCGGCTTGGCTGATTCAGCCGCTCAGCGATGGATGGGATCGATCCATGCAACCCCTTCCGGTTTTTCGACCGGATCGATGTCGAGATTGACCACGATCGGCTCCTGACCGGAGCGGACCACCACGCACTCCAGCGTTTCGTCCGCGTTCGCATTGATTTCCTGATGCGGCACGTAAGGCGGCACGAAAATGAAATCGCCCGGACCGGCTTCGGCGACATATTCCAGCCGCTCGCCCCAGCGCATGCGCGCACGGCCTTTGACCACGTAGATAATGCTTTCAAGGTCGCCGTGATGATGTGCACCGGTCTTGGCATTGGCGTGAATGGTGACGGTACCCGCCCAGATTTTCTCTGCCCCCGCCCGGGCCCGATCGATCGCTGCAGCGCGGTTCATGCCAGGCGTCTGCGCGGTGTTCGGGTCGAGAGAATCCCCGGGGATAACCTTGACGCCGTGTTCGCGCCAATCGATGGGGTGATCATGTTCGTGGGTGTGATCTGTCGCCATGGCTCTTCTCCGCTCGTGGGCAAGTTTAATCATCTTGGCAGCGGCGCACCAGCCGTTGCTCGGTACAATTAATTAACCGCAAATCGCAGTAATTGCCTTGACGGTCTGGGCCTCCGCTCGCCAAGGTAGGGGTGCTGCGAGGCAATCTCGTAGTGGTCGGATACCTGAGTGATGCCAATCAGCAAATCGCGAAACGCACCATTTGACCGAGGCGATGAGCGCGGAAGCGACCGTCTTCTGCAGATCGAAGCGGTCTATGACAAGGTTCCCGTCGGGCTCTGCTATGTCAATCATCAGGGTTTTCTGGTCACGGTCAACGACCGGTTTTCCCGTATCTTCGGCATTGCCGGCGAAAATGCCGTGGGCCGGTCCGTGGAAGACGTCGTTCCAGACCACGCATCACTGCTGCGCGCAGCCATCAGCACTGCGCTCTCCGGCGGTTCGGTGTCCGACGCACAGATCGAAGTCACCGGCGAATCGTTCATGGTTGCTGCGGCGACCGTCACCAATGATCTTGGCGAATTCGCCGGCATTTCGGTCGCTTACACCAACATCACCCACCTGAAGGATATTGCGGAACGGCTGCAACAGGTGGAGCTGCGCACCTCCTACGCTCTTGAGAGTGCGGGACAATGGATATGGGATTTGAATATTGCGACGATGCGGGTGTGGCGCTCGCCGCAGTATCGGGCGCTGCTCGGCCTTGATCCTGCCGGACATGAGAGCGAAAGCGTGGCGTGGGATATCGTTCATCCCGACGACAAGGAGCGGGCGATCGAAGCTTTTGAAGACGTCCTCAGCGGGCGCAAGGCGCGCTTCGAAGCAACCTACCGGGTATCGCGTCCGGATGGCGGTGACATCTGGATATTGAGCCGCGGCAAGATCGTCGAATATGCGCCCGACGGTTCCCCGCTGCGACTGCTGGCAACGAGCGTCGATATTACGGCGCAAAAGCGGGTTGAGGCGGAACTCTCGGCCATGGTCCGCGAACGTATGGCGCTGGAGCAGAAACTCCTCGAAGCAAACCGCAAGCTCCGTAACCAGTCCGAGCGCGATCATCTGACCAATCTGCCGAATCGGCGCAAATTCAACCACGTGTTGAAGCGTGCATTTCAGCGCGCCAGCGAGACTGGGGAACAATTGGCAGTTCTCATGGTCGATATCGACCATTTCAAAGCCTACAATGATTTCTACGGGCATCTTGCCGGTGACAAATGCCTTATCCAGGTGGGGCGCGCCTTGAACAAGGTCGCCAAGCAGAACGGCGGTTCGGTCGCCCGTTTCGGCGGCGAGGAGTTTGCGACGCTTATTCCCGGACGGGCGCTTCAGCCTTCCGCCGAAATCGCCGGCGCCATGCTCGACGCTGTGGCGGCCATGAAGCTCGAACACGCCGCAAGTCCTCAGGGCGCAATTTCCGTCAGCATAGGCATGGCGATGTTCGATCCCCGAATGGGCCTCAAGCCGCAGGGGCCGGAGGAGTTGCTAAATCTTGCCGATGGTGCGCTCTACCAATCCAAACATCGTGGCCGCGCGCGATTGACCATCGCAGGGATGTCCGACAGCTAGTCCGGCGTTGGCTCTATCGGTTTCTGTGCGTGCCCCTGATGGTTTTCCGCCAGATCAGCGGGGCATGCAGGGAAGCAGAGCGGCTGCTTGCGGCACCGTCGCCGTTGACCAGCCAGGCAATGCTGTTTCTGACGATCTCGTCCACGGGCTGGGTGAAGGTCGTCAGGGCGTAGGATGACCATCCTGACTG
The DNA here is from genome assembly GCF_056399405.1 of Phyllobacterium sp. 01N428. Lineage (NCBI taxonomy): Bacteria > Pseudomonadati > Pseudomonadota > Alphaproteobacteria > Hyphomicrobiales > Phyllobacteriaceae > Phyllobacterium > Phyllobacterium sp. 01N428. Next base: position 331,967 of record NZ_JBFTRH010000002.1, on the reverse strand, counting down.
CTCGATATCGTCAAACCCGACAACGCAAAGATCGTCAGGAATGCGCCGGCCAAATTCGTGGCGCGCCGCGTCCATCAAGCCAAACGCCATGAGGTCGTTGACGCAGAACACCGCATCGGGAGGCTCAAGGCCGGAAAACAGCGTCCTGCCGATCGTCCTTCCGCTTTCATAGACGGTGTTGCCGTGACGAACGACAGTTACATCAAGGCCAAAGTCCCTCGCCGCTGCCACGAAGCCCTGTTCGCGCGCCATGAGGCTTGGTGTTCCCACGGCCGAGTTTGCAAAAGCCAATCGGCGGCAGCCCGCGCGCAGGAAGGCACTGACCGCGACCCGCGCCGCCACTCCATCATCGAGGTTGATCCGAAACGGCCCCTCGATCTCATCGTCGCGGTTTATCAGGACGATGCGCTGGCCGCTATCGAGGCAGAGTTTGGTGATCGCCTTGTCGGGCAGCCCAGACAGCAGGATCGATGCATCCGCACGATAATGAAGTGTTTGGCGCAGGGCGGTATCGACGCTTCCGTCCGACCGGTCGGTGTTGATGAGCATCGAGATCTTGCCGGCCAACTGCAATTCATGGGTGAGGGCGCGTACGAGGCGGGCACGATAGGGCGTATCCATTTCGGAGACGACGAGGCAGACGATGCCGCTCTCGCTGCGCATGAGGCCGCGCGCCAGCTGATTGACGTGGTAACCGAGCGCCTCGGCTGCTTGCATGACACGCTGACGCGTTTCTTCTGAGACGCTTGCCCCAGGGGTAAAGGTGCGTGATACAGCCGAGCGGGACACGCCCGCGCGTTTTGCCACATCGTCGGCGCTGACGAACGTCTTGTTCAAGCAAAGGACCCATATTTCAGTTCTGCGGCGCAGTTTGCACGCGATTGCGCGCCTTCGCAATCTCCCTCATTCAAAACATTTAAAGGTTATAGTTGATGAGCCGGCTTGACAGATTGGACGCGCTCGTGAAAGTTTTGCACACGCTTGCAAAATGGCGTGCGGCATGGAGGTGCCGCTTTCTAGGGAGGAAAGATATGCGTTCTGTATTCGCCATTGCTGCTGCATTCGCCGTGGGCCTGCAAGTCATGCCAACCGAAGTGCGCGCCGCAGATAATCTCAACCTGATCTGCTCTGCCGACGTCGTCATCTGCGAATTGATGAAGGGCATGTTCGAAAAAGAGACCGGTATCCAGGTCAATATGGTGCGCCTGTCATCAGGCGAGACCTATGCCAAAATTCGTGCCGAAGCGCGCAATCCCAAGACCGACATATGGTGGGCTGGAACCGGCGATCCGCATTTGCAGGCTGCATCCGAAGGGCTGACGCTGGAGTACAAGTCGCCCATGCTCGATCAATTGCAGGATTGGGCTAAGAAACAGGCGGAGAGCTCGGGATACAGGACAGTCGGCGTTTATGCCGGCGCGCTTGGTTGGGGCTACAACACCGATATCGTCAAGAAGAAGGGCCTCAAGGAAGCAAAGTGCTGGTCCGACCTGATCGACCCTGCTTACAAGGGCGAAATTCAGATCGCCAATCCCAACTCGTCAGGCACGGCATACACCGCGCTTGCGTCGCTCGTGCAGATCATGGGCGAGGACCAGGCATACGACTATCTGAAGAAACTCAACGCCAATGTTTCCCAATATACCAAGTCGGGTTCGGCTCCGGTGAAAGCGGCGGCACGCGGCGAGACAGCGCTCGGCGTGGTCTTCATGCACGATGCCGTCGCGCAGATCGCCGAGGGCTTCCCGGTGAAGGCCGTGGCTCCCTGCGAGGGCACGGGCTACGAAATCGGCTCGATGTCGATCATCAAGGGCGCACGAAATCTCGATGCCGCCAAGAAGTGGTATGACTGGGCGCTGACCGCCGATGTGCAGTCGCACATGAAGGATGCCAAGTCCTTCCAGTTGCCTTCCAACAAGTCGGCGACGGTCCCACCCGAAGCACCGAAATTCGAGGACATCAAGCTCATCGATTACGACTTCAAGACCTATGGTGACCCGGCCAAGCGCAAGGAACTGCTGGATCGCTGGGATAAGGAGATCGGCGCGAGCGCGAACTGATCTACCTTCGCCTTGTCAACCATATGTCCGGCCTTATCCGGACATATGGTCCATAAAAGCATGAGTCTAGGATGAGCGGGTGGCGTGATGGAGCGTAGCGACCGGAGACTGAACATTGCGCTCGGCATCGGGCTCGCAGGGCTTGTCCTCGTGCCCTGGTACAGGATCGAGGCGGGATTCTATGGGCTAAGTTGGCTCAAGAATTTTCCGACAGGTTCCGCCGAAGCACCCGGCATCTTGCAGGCATTCGAATTCGGTCGTTGGAACCTGGCGCTGATCGCCTTGATCTTTGCCGTGGCCATTGCAGCAAGGTTTTTGAAGGTCTCGGCGCTTCGTTCCAACTTGTTGATTGCAGCGGGTGGTGCCGGCATCCTTTTCCTTGTCTGGCAAGGCCTTGCGATTGGATATACGGGCTGGTCGTGGACGATCAACGAGACGATGTTCGGACCGCTGGCGGATGGTCAGCCATCCATGGGCGCCGGCGCTGGGTTAACGGCTTTGGCACTCGTTCTCTTTTTCGCCTTTGGCCTTGCCGAACGCGGCGTTCTTCGCGGCGATGCCTTCGTGGTCGCGTCGATTACGCTGCTCGTGTTCCTTGTCGCGATTTTTGTGTTCTATCCTGTCGGCAGCATGTTTGTCGGCGCTTTCCAGAGCTTCGACGGGTCGTTCGATCCTTCGGGCTTTGTCCGAAACATTCAGGATCCATCAATATGGAGCCTCGATTGCGTCGTGGGCGGAAATCGGTGCGGCATTGCCTGGCGCACCTTTTTTCTGGCGGTCCTCACCGCCTCCGGATCCACCATTCTCGGACTGTGCTTCGCACTTGTCGCAACGCGCACGCGCTTCCCCTTCAAGAAGGGCCTGCGCCTGTTGACGATCCTGCCGATTATTACGCCGCCGTTCGTTATCGGCCTCGCGCTTATCCTTCTGTTCGGCCGTGCCGGTGTCGTGACCCAGCAGATCTCGCATATCTTCGGTGTTGAGCCTGGCCGCTGGCTCTATGGCCTGACTGGCATCTGGATTGCGCAGGTCCTTTCGTTTACGCCGATCTCGTTCCTTGTCCTCATCGGCGTCGTCGAAGGGGTCAGTCCTTCCATGGAAGAGGCGTCGCAGACGTTGCGTGCCGACCGCTGGCGCACCTTCTGGCGGATTTCGCTGCCGCTTATGAAGCCGGGCCTCGCCAATGCCTTCCTCATTGGCTTCATCGAGAGCATGGCGGATTTCGGCAACCCGCTCGTTCTCGGCGGGAGCCATGGCGTGCTTTCGACGGAAATCTTCTTCGCCGTCGTCGGTTCTCAAAACGATCCTTCCCGCGCCGCTGTGCTCGCGATCATCTTGCTGGTCTTTACGCTGTCGGCATTCCTCGCTCAGCGTCTCTGGCTCGCGGGCAAGAGTTTCGCCACAGTTACCGGCAAGGCCGACTCCGGTGCGCATATCGCCTTGCCGCGTTCCCTGTCGATCGGTGTCCACGCCATCGTCATCCCATGGGCGTTGTTCACCCTTGTCGTCTACGGCATGATCCTCGTCGGCGGCTTTGTCCGGACCTGGGGTCTCGACAACACCTTGACCTTCGAACATTACCAGCGTGCCTTTTCGTTCGCTTTCGAGAATGGCGCCATCGCCTGGACCGGCGTTGCCTGGAATTCGTTCTGGACGACGATGGAGATCGCGCTGATTTCCGCGCCGCTCACGGCAGCTGTCGGCTTGCTCACGGCCTATCTCATCGTTCGCCAGCGCTTTATCGGACGCAGCGTCTTTGAATTTGCACTGATGATGAGCTTTGCCATCCCCGGCACCGTCATCGGCATCAGCTATGTCATGGCCTATAATTTGCCGCCGCTTGAGATGACGGGCACCGCCCTGATCCTGGTAGCCTGTTTCGTCTTCCGCAACATGCCGGTGGGCGTGCGTGGCGGGGTTGCCGCGATGAGCCAGCTCGACAAGAGCCTCGACGAGGCGTCCCTGACCCTGCGGGCGACGAGCTTCCGCACCATCCGCAAGGTCATCCTACCGCTGCTGCGCCCGGCAATCGTAGCAGCGCTCGTCTATTCGTTCGTGAGGGCCATTACCTCGATCAGCGCGGTCATCTTCCTGGTAAGTGCACAGTACAATATGGCTACATCCTACATCGTCGGCCTCGTGGAGAACGGCGAGTACGGCGTGGCCGTCGCCTATTCGTCGATGCTTATCGTGGTGATGATCATCATAATCACCGGTTTCCAACTTCTCGTCGGGGAACGCCGGCTGCGGCGCGAGAATCGTGTCGCCACCGCCTTCGTTCCCGCCGCCGTGCCGCAAGAAAAGGCCACGTCATGAACAATCGTACCGGGTCAGTCGTCTTTACCAACGTCAAGAAGCAGTTTGGCAGCTTCACTGCCATTCACGACCTGTCGCTCGATATCGAGCCGGGAACCCTTGTGACGCTGCTGGGACCGTCAGGTTGTGGCAAGACGACGACGCTTCGCATGCTGGCCGGTCTCGAGCACCCGACCTCGGGGCGCATTCTCATCGGCGGCAAGGACGTAACGATGCTCCCCGCCAATGAGCGCGACGTCTCCATGGTCTTCCAATCCTATGCCTTGTTCCCGCATATGTCGGTCCTCGAGAACGTCGCCTACGGGCTCGAGTCATCCGGGATGAAGAAGAGCGAAGCGCGGCAACGGGCGGAAGAGGGGCTGACGCAGGTCGGCCTCGCCGGCTACGGCCAGCGACTGCCGGCAGAGCTTTCGGGCGGCCAGCAGCAGCGCGTCGCCGTTGCCCGCGCCCTGGTGCTCGAGCCACAGGTCCTGTTGCTTGACGAACCGCTCTCTAACCTCGATGCGCGCCTTCGCCGACGCGTGCGGACGGAGATCCGCGAACTTCAACAAAGGCTTGGGTTTACCGCCGTCTACGTGACGCACGATCAGGAAGAAGCGCTCGCGGTCTCCGATCGCATCATCGTGATGCAGGATGGCGTCATCGCGCAACAGGGATCGCCACGCGAACTCTACGAGGCGCCGGCGTCGTCGTTCATTGCCGATTTCATCGGCGAGGCCAATGTGGTGCCTTGCGAGGTGCTGGGCAATGACGGGACAGAGGCGATCATCCGTGTTGCCAGGCTGGAACACAGGGTGCCGGCGCGCAGCGCGCGTCCCGGGCCGGCCAGGATTGCCGTTCGGCCGAATGCCATTACCCTTGAAGCGGCGGAGGAGGCGGCATTTCCCGGCAGCATCCGACATGCGGCCTATCTCGGCGACCACGTCGAGTATGAGGTTGAAACCGAAGCCGGAACGCTTTTTGTCGTCGATCCGGCAATCGACAGGAATCTTGCACCGGCGACCAATGTGAGCATCGGCTTCCATCATCGCGGAATCGCCATTATCAACAACTGATCGCTCGTACCGAGGAAAAGACATGATATCGCATACCCAAGCGGAGCTTGAGGCTCGCTTTGCCCTTGCCAAGACAATGGCCGCAGAGGCCGGAGCGAAGGCTCTCGGCTACTTCAATGCGCGGGAACGGCTCGTGATCGAGACCAAGGCCGATCCGCATGACGTTGTTTCGATCGCCGATCGCGAGGTTGAAGATCTCATCCGCCAAAAAATCGCCGCCGCATTTCCGCAAGATGCGATCCTCGGCGAGGAACATGGCCTGAGCGCGGGAGCCTCCGGTTTCACCTGGGTCGTCGATCCGATCGACGGAACGAGCCCGTTCGTCAACGGCATGCCGACCTGGTGCGTCTCCATCGCCGTCCTTGCAGGAGAAGAGATCGCGATAGGCGTCATTCATGTCCCGTGCAACGACGAATTATACGCTGCGGCTCAAGGGCTCGGCGCTACCCTCAACGGCCGGCCGTTGAAACTCGGCTCCGACCGGACCGTCCGCAATGCGGTGACGGGCATCGGAGCCAACAGTCACGTTGCGCCAGCAGCGCTGGCGGGGATCGTGGAGCGGCTGCTCGATGCCGGGGGAAACTTCATCCGCAACGGTTCGGGCGCGCTGATGCTCGCCTATGTCGCGGCCGGGCGCCTCGTCGGCTACTATGAGCCCTATATGCATGCGTGGGATTGCATGGCGGGTTATTGCCTCGTCAAGGAGGCGGGGGGCTGGCATCACCCGTTCCCGGTTCAAGGCGAAGCGTTGACCAAGGGATCGCCGGTGCTTGCCGCCGCCGAAGGTGCCGTGGACGACCTGCGGGCAATCGCCGGGCTTTAGCCCCTTGCTCAAAATCCGGCGGGGCACTGCAACTCATACGCGAATTCCGCCGAGATCGATTGCAACGATTTTGACACTAATGGATCCTATGCTGCACCCGGTCGATATTACCGCCGGGTCGTCGATGGTGCTTCGCTGAACAGGACGAGAAATTCTGGTTCTTCACTTGCCACAACAAGCACGATCATTGACTTATCCGAGCGAATAACATCGACTAAAGTTTGAAGCTGTAGAGTTGCGTTTTTAAAGCTGGATAGTCATGACAGTCGTGCGGAATCTTTTGTGGGCGCCAACAATTGGCTTGTCCTGGCTATGGGGTCTGGGGTTCTTTTATTCGATCCACGTGACCCTCACCTATGGCTGGCTCGGATTTTTCGGCTTTGCCATCTCCAATGTCGCGGGCCTTTGGCTGTTCGGCTTTATCCTGGGGCGCACCAAGCGCTCGCCGGACCAGATCATGAAGGATATAGAGGGCCGCTACGCGGGCGTTTTCCTCCTCTTCCAGATGGCGGCGCTGGTGGTCACCATTTTCGGGTTCGTGGCCTATCTCTGGCAGCCGATCGTCGGCGAAGGCTCATCGATCGGTGTTGCGATGCTGCTGCTCTTTGCCTGCGCCATCGGCCATGCACTGACGCTGCAGCAGATCAAACTTTTGCACATCGTCTATACGGTCGTCGGCGTTTCCGCTGGGATCGTTCTTCTTATTGGCCTGCGTGAAGCCTCTACCTATCCCGGCGTGCCGCTTGCCCAGTTCGATAGCCGCTTTTACGGCCTGGTCCTACCCACGATCATTGGCTTCCTGCTCGGGCCCTGGCTGGATATCCAGCATTGGCAGCGTGCAGTCACAATCAAGCGTGAAGGCGGGAATGTCGGCCTCGCCTATGGCGTCGGCGCCCTCATATTCTTCGGCTTTCTGTTTCTGAACGCCCTGACGGCATCGGCGGTCGGTCCGATCGGCAGCATTCTTTCCATCGACGGCTTGCCGAGCGCGCAGGGCGCCGTATCGGCAGCGACGGTACTCGCCGCCGAGAACGGCCAGTCCTATCTCGCCATCGCCTTTGTCATCTGGACGACGATCGCTCTTGCATCGACTGTCGACAGCTACTACTGCGCGACGGCATGGTTCTTGAAGGGAAAGAACATGCGCAGCAACAGTCCGTTGCTGGCCCTTATCCCCGATGGGATTGCTTCGTCGCCGCTCTGGCTGCTGATCGGTGCTGTCTGGGTTGCCTTTACGGCCGTACCTGCGAACTTCTCGCTCATGTATTTCATGATGCCGTTCGCGACGCTTTTCGTGAGCGCAGCGGCAAATCTCGCCTGTGAGTCATTGGGCGCGAAGCCGAAGTTTGATCCGGTCTTGAGCTTTCTGATCGGCTGCGGATCGGCGGTTATCTTCGTCATCGGTTATGTCCAGCCGATACCGGAATTCCTGGCCCTTTCGCCGTTGATCGGCTTGATCGGCGCGCTTCCCGTCATCATCGAAATATTCGGTCCGGCCTCGAAGGCCATACCTGTTGAGATTGTCGACCAGCCAATCCGCATGATGTCACCGTCACCGATTGGCACGCCTGTCGCCCAGGGCGATGAGATGTCGCCTTCGCATGGGTTCGACGGCGAATGGTTCGTCATGCAGCTCATTCCCACCTATGACGATACGAATTCGGTCGGCAACGTCTACTTCGCCAACTATGTGCGCTGGGTTGGCAAGGCCCGCGAACTTTTCTTCAATGTTTGCATGCCGGATTTCGACCTGGCGACGACACGCTTCTATATCCTGACGCGCTCGTTCACTCATGATTACCGGCGTGAATCGAAGGAGTTCGAGCAGATCAGCGTGCGCATCAAGATCGCCAGACACAATCGCAAGTTCGTCACGCTCGAACATGAGATCCACAGCGCAACACAGGGCCTGCTCGGCCATGGCGAGCAATCGCTGATGTTCGTCGATCGGGAGAACTACAGCCCACTGGATATTCCGGGCGAAGTGATCAAGGGCTTCCTTGCCTATTGGCCCAAAGACTCGCGCCTGTCACCCAACCACCGGCCGAACATCGCGGACGTCAAGGCGAAGCGGCAGGCTTAACGATATCATCATTGGGATTGCCCCAAGGGTCCCATTGCCGGCTTGTTCGTTCAAACTGAGAATGTAAGTTCCGAAAGGTAACGAGCTCAGTGTCCGCACAGAGGCGTCGAGTGGGGTTGTCTCTATTCAACCGGGGGAGTGGTCGGTCTCGGCCTCCGGGTATCCGGATTGGCGTCCTGCAACTTTCCAAGGTGCCTTTGTCCTATGCGGGGACATCGGCTTTGCCGCGTCTTGCCGTCCTGGACAGAATTGTTTCTATTTGAACAGGGCAGGCAGCTGAACCGTCAAGGATGCTCAGCTTGCGACCTGATAGCGCTCGCTGTCGAACGTCAGAAGCTCGAAGGTCTTCTCCACCGGCTCGGCGGGGCTGAAGAGGAAGCCCTGTACCTGATCGCAGCCTTCCTTTTGCAGGCAAGCGAGCTGCTCGCGGGTTTCGACCCCCTCGGCGGTGATCTTCATGCCCATGCTGGCGCCAAGGCCCATTACCGCGCGGATGATGGCGAGACTTCCGCGATTGTGCGGCAGATCGCGCACGAAGGACTGGTCGATCTTGATCTTGTCGAACGGCATCTTGCGCAGATAGCTCAAGCTGGAATAGCCGGTACCGAAATCGTCGAGCGCGATGCTGACGCCCATGGCCCGGAACTGGCGCAGCAGCGAGATCGCGGCGACGTTGGCTTCGAGAAAGACCGATTCCGTGATTTCGAGCTCAAGACGGTTCGGCTTGAGGTTGTTCTTGCTGAGCGCGTCGCGAACGATCGAGGCGAGATCGGAATGGCGAAACTGAATCGCTGAAATATTGACGGCCACGTGGATGTCCTGCGGCCAACCGGCGGCGATGCGGCACGCTTCCTGGATGATCCATTCGCCAAGCGGGATGATATTGCCGGATTCTTCGGCGATCGGAATGAAGATCGTTGGCGAGATGAAGCCATGAACCGGGTGTTTCCAGCGCAAGAGCGTCTCGAAGCCGACTGTCTTCAGCGTTTGTGCCGAAACGATGGGCTGGAAATGCAGGATGAACTCCTGCCGGGCCAGCGCCCCGCGCAAATCCATGGCCAGGGCGCGTTTTGCCTCGATGCGCGCATCCATCTCGACTTCGTAGAAGCGGTAGCTGTTGCGGCCCTCGTTCTTGGTGCGATAGAGCGCAAGGTCAGCACAGCGCATGATGTCGTTGACGCTGTCGGTCGGCGCTATGGCAATACCGATGCTGATGTGAATGTTGATCTGGATACCATCGATCCAGAAGGGCTGGGAGATGCTCTGCACCAATTGTTCGGCAAGTTCAGTCGCCGCTGCCTGATCCGCTCCGCGCGCAAGCAGCGCGAACTCGTCGCCGGAAAGGCGTGCCACCGTGTAGGTGGCTGGCGAGGTGCCTCGCAGCCGGTCGGCCACCTGCTTGAGCAATTGGTCGCCAATGCCGTGACCGAAACTGTCATTGACGGTCTTGAACTCGTCGAGATCGATACAGAATACGGCAAAGCTGCGCAGGCCCTTCTCAAGGTCCTTGGTCGCTTGGCCGAGCTGGTCGGTAAACAGCGTGCGGTTCGGCAGGTCCGTCAGCACATCGTACCGCGCAAGATAGGAAAGCTGGTCATCGGACTGCTTGGCAGCCGTTACATCGGAGCCAACGCCGCGGTAGCCGACAAACTTGCCGGCATTGTCGAATATGGCCTTGCCAGTCAGCGACCACCAGCGTGTCTCGCCCCGAATATTGACCGGGAGAATATGGTTGCGGAATGTGGTGCGGTTTTCGATGGCCTGCCAGATGGACCCGACCTGCGTCGCTTCTTCCGCATGCGACTGGTCGACCTTGAAAAGTTGCGCGAAGGGCATGCCCTGCAATTCCTTCGTCGTCTTGGCGGCGATCTGGGCAAGGCGGGGGGAGGTGTGCTGCAGCTTGAGGTCAGCATCCGTTTCCCAGATCCAGTCACTGGCATTCTCTTCAAAATCGTAGAGCAGGAGGCTGATCACTTCCTTCTGCTGTTCAACCTTGATCTGATCCAGCGTGCGCATGACGATGAGGTTGCTCATGTGCACGATCGTGAACAGGATAAAAAGCGCGTAGAACGCGAGCAGGATTGCAATGAAAAGAAAGAAATCTTCGCCGGTAGAGGCGAGGGCGAAGAAGGATCCCGTGATGATCGTGCCGGAATAGGCGATTGCCGCAAGCGGCACGACCGCGACACCAATACCCGTGGCCATGAGACCCGCCGCAGTACAGGCAATCAACAACCGGTGATATGGGTCGGCGTCGAGGAACAGCATAAGCGGTATGCTGGCGAGGCAAATACCGTAGAGCGCAGAGACGATAATAAGGTACTTGATGGCATCGAAGCCAAGCTCTTTCACCTTCGGCAGCTTGTACCATTGCGTGCACGCGAACAGCGAACCAACGGTCAACAGCGCCACCACCGTCGCGACACCGGCGAGATACGGGCGCGGTCCGAGATTCCAGAAGACATAGGCAACGACAAATACCACGCACATCGCAACAAGCACCGTGAATGGCGCCAGTCGCAGGGCGACGTCCATCTGTTCGGCATAAACACGGCGTTTGACCGCCGGATTTATGGCGCCGCGCATTCCGAAGATCGATCGGATCGCGTCAACTGTGTGGAACTTGGACGACACGCAAAGCCCTCAAATACGTGAGTTCGTAATTCCCCATGTTAGATTTTTTACGTTCGGCATTCGTTAATGTACTTAGCATTTTTTTTAATAGTTACCAATGTCTTTATCGCCTCATAGTACATTTTCATTAAGATGATTTTTTCAAGTCGTGTATGATTAAATACGCGTTTCCGATTATAAAGAGTACTATTTCATATTGATTTGGTATAGCTATCAATTATATAAGTATAACATTGTAGAATGTTCCATTTGATTGGATTTGTATTTTCGAAGCGCGTCGATGGGTGACTGGCGTCGCGATAATGAGATAACACAACTAGCTGTAAGCGTTCGCGTGTACTTCATTAATAATTGGTCATTTGATCGCCGATGAAGTTCGGCCGCCCCAAGGTCTGATAAATTATAGACCTTTGTTCGCAGAAATATCATTTTGTTCAGCGAGGGACGGAGAGAATGGCCCCCAGCAGTCCGGGAAAAGCGCTGTCCAGATCGTCTCGGCGCAGGGTATTCATGTGTGACGTTCCATCGTTGCGGGTGTGGACGATGCCCGACTCTCGCAGCACCCGGAAATGGTGCGACATGCTGGATTTGGGGCGCCCGCCGTCAAGTGCAGCGCATGTCGCCTCACCCTCGCGCGCAAGTTGCCGCACTATGGAGAGGCGCACCGGGTCGCTCAGGGCATATAGAACCGACTCGACCTGCAATTCGGAAACGGATGGATGACGGAACTGTCTCATGGCCGATAAAGTAGCACAAAATTTTGTGTATTGCTATTGTTCGAATATTATCGAACTATCAAAGAAATTCTGCAAGCCAGATTGGAGAATAATATATGGCATCGCTTTTTGACCCGTTCACCCTCAAGGACGTCACGCTGCGCAATCGCATCGCTGCATCGCCCATGTGCCAGTATTCCGCCAATGACGGTCTCGTCAACGATTGGCACAGCGTGCATCTCGGGTCGCTCGCGCGCGGTGGCGCAGGTCTCGTTGTGGTCGAGGCAACCGGCGTCTCGCCTGAAGGGCGGATCACCCCGAATTGCGTGGGTCTGTGGAACGACGAACAAGCCGCTGCCCTTGCACCGAATGTGCAGTTGATCAAGGATGCTGGTGCCGTTCCGGGAATCCAGATCGGTCATGCCGGACGCAAAGCCAGTGCGAACCGGCCCTGGGAAGGCGACGACCATATCCCGGCCGGCGATCCGCGTGGCTGGGAAACAATCGCGCCATCACCGATCGCCTATGGCGGAGGCCTCAGCAAAGTGCCGCATGAGATGACCAAAGCCGATATTGAACGCGTCAAGCAGGCATTCGTCGATAGCGCCAAGCGCGCGCTGGCGAGCGGCTTTCAATGGCTGGTGCTGCACTTCGCCCACGGCTATCTGGCGCAGAGCTTCCTTTCCAGGCACTCGAACCAGCGCACCGACGAATATGGCGGCAGTTTTGAAAACCGCAGCCGCTTCCTGCTTGAGACACTGAAGGCAGTGCGCGCCGTCTGGCCGGAAAACCTGCCGCTCGCTGCGCGTCTCGGCGTCATCGAGTTTGACGGCAATGACGAGGAAACCCTGGGCGCGGCAATTGAGCTGATCAAGCAGATGAAGGCGGAAGGGCTCGATTTCATCGATGTCAGCATCGGCTTCTCCCTCGGCAAGGCGGATATTCCCTGGGGACCGGCGTTCCTCGGTCCGATTGCAGCGCGCGTGCGCCGCGAAACGGCGTTGCCGGCCTCGACCTCCTGGTACATCAGCACGCCGCAACAGGCCGAGGGGCTTGTGCGCGATGGTTCGGTCGATCTCGTCATGCTGGCGCGTCCATTGCTCGCCGATCCGCATTGGCCATACAAGGCAGCGACGGAACTCGGCGTGGAAAAGCCTGCCTGGATTCTGCCAGCGCCCTATGCGCATTGGCTCAATCGCTATCGGGCGGCATAGGCGCGTTGCGCGCACTGCAACTAGATCCTGGGATGCTTGGAAACGCAGTGTCATGAGCCAGGCTTCGGAGAGAGGAACGAGCTTTCGCCCGTCCCTCTCTTTCTTGGAGGTTGAATCGAGCCCGGACTGTGCCTCGCCCGCCCGTCCGGGTTGGAGTTTTGCCAAACGGCGAAACCGAAGCGATGTCCCCCAGGTTTGAGAGCAAGACCGTTGCCACGGTCGGAGGCCGATCTCCCGACGCAGCGGCTGGCTCTGCGCTTGCGCATTGAAAGCCGTAAGCTCTTCGGTTGTTTTAGAATGCGAATCCTGAAACCTGCCAAAATATGAAACAGGCTTCGTGTCGTCTGAGGCGGCCTTTGCTTATGTTCGGGCACCGGCAAATGCCGCGCCATCCCATTCCAACCTGCCTGGTCGCTCAACCTGAAATGTTCATGCCCGTCTCCAACCTCTATCGAAAATTGCAGATGGTCTGTATAGACGGTCGCAAACAGGCAACAGGGCGGGTGTGCGAGCACCGCAAATGAACATGGCAATTGTGAAAAACAGGGCTAAGGGCCCGGTTGCCGTGGCGGCAAATGATGAGCCGGCCACGCAAGCCACCAAACCGATGGTCGCATTCGAGCAGGTCTCCAAACGCTTCGCGGCTGGCCGCAGCAGCAACGAAGTGGTCGCGCTCGACAATGTTGACCTTGTCGTGCCACGGGGGTCGGTGACCGGAATCATCGGTCGTTCCGGCGCTGGCAAGTCAACCTTGATCCGCCTCGTCAATGGGCTGGAAAGGCCGACCACCGGCCGCGTGCTTGTCGACGGCGTTGATGTTGCGGGGTTAGGCGAGAAGGACCTGCGCTCCGTGCGCCGCGCCATCGGCATGGTCTTTCAGCATTTCAATCTGCTGTCGTCGCGCACTGCCTTCGACAACATCGCTTTGCCGCTCGAAATCGCGGGTGTGGACAGGCAAGCCATCGAGAAGCGGGTGACGCCGCTCCTTGAGCTTGTCGGACTCTCCGACAAGCGCGACCGTTATCCATCCGAACTTTCGGGCGGACAGAAGCAGCGCGTCGGCATTGCCAGAGCGCTTGCGACCGAGCCGAAGCTGTTACTCTCCGACGAGGCGACCTCGGCGCTCGATCCGGAAACGACGCGCTCGATTCTGGACCTCCTGCGGAAGATCAACAAGGAACTCGGCCTGACCGTCCTGCTGATCACGCATGAGATGGAAGTCGTGAAGACGATTGCCGACCATGTCGCAGTGATCGACGGCGGCCGTATCGTCGAGTCGGGGCCGACATTCGACGTCTTCACCGGCCATACCCATGCAACAACCCGGGCGCTCCTTGGCGGTCTTGCCGGCATGCGCTTGCCCGAATTTCTGACCAAGCGGATGTCGAGCGAACCGCATGATGGTTCGCGCACGATACTGCGCGTTATCTTCAAGGGCGAAAATGCCACCGAACCGATGTTGGCCCGGCTCGGCAGCGATCTTGGCATCGAAGTCAACATTCTGGCTGGCGCCGTGGACGAAATCGCCGGGCGTCCGTTCGGCATGCTCGTCGTTTCGCTGCGTGCCGATGAGGCGAAGATCGCCGAGGCGCGGCAATTCCTTGCCCAACATGGCCTGGCTTCGGAGGTGGTTGGCTATGTCTCCTGATATCATCGCGCTTATCGTCAAGGCGACGGGCCAGACGCTCTACATGGTTGCGGTTGCCGGTCTCGTCGGCTCGTTGTTTGGCATTCCGCTCGGCGTATTTCTGGCAACGAGCGGGCGCGGCGAACTCTTTCCTGCGCCCTCGGTCAACAAGGTTCTGGGCGCGATCGTCAACGCGACCCGCTCGACGCCGTTCATCATTCTCGTCGTCGCGATCATTCCGTTCACGCGCCTTGTGGCGGGGACTTCCATCGGCACCAGCGCCGCGATCGTTCCCCTGACCATCGCGACCATCCCCTTTATTGCCCGCCTCGTCGAGACGGCGATCCGCGAAGTCGATCCCGGATTGACGGAAGCTGCCCGCGCCATGGGCGCAAGCCCGATACAGATCGTATTCAAGGTTTTGCTTGCAGAAGCGCGCCCCGGTATCGCCTCGGCCTTGACGCTCAGCGTCGTCAGCCTGATCGGCTATTCGGCCATGGTCGGGGCCGTGGGCGGCGGCGGACTTGGCGACCTCGGCATCCGCTATGGCTACCAGCGTTTCATGCCCGATGTGATGGCCGTTGTCGTCGTGGTTCTCATCGTCCTCGTGCAACTCGTCCAAAGCGCCGGCGACAGGCTGGCGCGCCAGTTCGACAAGCGTACGCGTCCGCGCTGAGCTTGTTATTCTTCAAAAGACAGGAGTTAGAAATGTTGAAGAGATTTCTTGCCACCGCTGCTTTCGCGGCTGTTCTGGGTGCATCCAGCGCCTGGGCCGAAACGATCAAGATCGGCGTCACGCCGGGCGAGCACGCGCAGATCATGGAAAAGGTCAAGGAGATCGCCAAGCCGAAGGGTCTCGATATCGAAATCTTCGAGTTTTCCGACTATGTCGTGCCGAACCAGGCGCTGAACGACGGCGAGCTCGATGCCAATTCCTTCCAGCATAAGCCCTATCTCGATAACCAGATCGCCGACCGCAAGTTTGACATTGTCGATGTCGCCTACACGGTCAATTTCCCGATGGGCGTCTATTCGAAGAAGGTCAAAAGCTTCGATGAACTTGCCGAAGGCGCGACGATCGCCATTCCGAACGATCCTACCAATGGCGGCCGTGCTCTGCTGATCCTTGCCGACAAGGGCGCGATCAAGCTGAAGGAAGGCGCCGGTCTGAAGGTCACCGTCAACGACATCGCCGAGAACCCGAAGAACTTCAAGTTCGTCGAACTCGACGCCGCGCAATTGCCGCGGTCGATCGACGATGTGGATGCTGCCGCGATCAACACCAATTACGCGCTGGAGGCTGGCCTCGATCCGATGAACGGCACCATCCTCAAGGAAGGTGAAAAGGCGCCTTACGTCAACCTGATCGCGGTTCGCACGGCCGACAAGGACAAGCCCTGGGTGAAGACGCTGATCGAGTCCTACCACTCCGATCCGGTCAAGCAGTTCATCCTCGACAAATACAAGGGTGCAGCTGTTCCCAGCTGGTAATCTACTAAATAGAGGCATCTCCCAAAAGGAGGTGCCTCGCCTCAGATGCGCTTCCCCCTGGCGTCGAACAGGTGGAGCTTTTCCTTTAGGACGATCACCCGCAAATGATCGCCTGGCTCGACGACGGATCGCCCGGCCACCCGCACGACCACTTTGTCACCGCCTATATTGCCGTAGACATAGCTCTCCGCACCGACCGGCTCGACGCCGCGAACGGTCAGGTCCAATAGCAACCCGCCGATATGTTGCTGGCTTCCAGCCGCAACCTCGAGATCTTCCGGCCGAAAACCGATCTGCGCTCCCTCTGCTGGAATTGCGAGGCCCTCAGCGCCGATATGCGTGCCATCCTTCAGGAGAAGACCGGCACTGTTTGCTGTAACATGAACAAGGTTCATCGGCGGCGCGCCGATGAAGCTCGCAACGAAGGTGCTGGCCGGCTTTTCATAGATGTCGAGCGGCGCCCCGATCTGCTCGACGACACCGCCATTCATCACGACGAGAATATCGGCGAGCGTCATCGCTTCGAGCTGGTCATGGGTGACATAAACGCTGGTCACGCCGAGTTGCCGTTGCAGGTTCTTGATCTCGACGCGCATCTGGCCACGCAGCTTCGCGTCGAGGTTGGAAAGCGGCTCGTCGAACAGGAACACTTTCGGATTGCGCACAATCGCGCGGCCCATGGCGACGCGCTGGCGCTGGCCACCGGAAAGTTCGCGCGGGCGGCGCTCAAGCAGGTGCCCGAGTTCGAGCGTCTGCGCTGCTTCCCGCACGCGCTTGTCGATCTCACCCTTCGGCATGCCGCGATTGCGCAGGCCGTAGGCCATATTATCGTAGACCTTCATGTGCGGATAAAGCGCGTAGTTCTGGAACACCATAGCGATGTCGCGTTCCGCCGGGCCAAGGTCGTTGACCACGGAATTTTCAATCTTGAGCACGCCTTCGGTGATCGTTTCGAGACCCGCGATCATCCGGAGCAAGGTCGATTTCCCGCAGCCTGACGGCCCGACGAGCACGCAGAGCGCGCCATCGTCGATGGCGATATTAATGCCCTTCACCGCCTCGACGCCGCCGCCATAGACCTTGCGGATGTTGGTCAATTCCACGCTTGCCATTTCATTTCTCCGTTTCGACCAATCCGCGCACGAACCAGCGTTGCATCAGGACGACGACGAGGATCGGGGGGAGAATGGCGAGAATGCAGGTAACCATCACCAGATGCCATTCGGTGTCGGCGTCGGCGAAGGAGATCATCTTGCGCAGGCCGACGACGATGGTCGACATGTCGTTGCGATTTGTCATGAGAAGCGGCCAGAGGTACTGCGTCCAGCCGTAGATGAAAAGAATGACGAACAGCGCCGCAATGTTGGTTTTCGACAGCGGCAGCAGAATGTCCTTGAAGAATCGCCAAGGGCCGGCGCCATCAACGCGTGCCGCCTCGACGAGTTCGCCCGGAATGGTCATGAAGAACTGGCGAAACAGGAGCGTCGCGGTCGCCGAGGCCATGAGCGGCAAAGTAAGGCCCGTATAGGTATCGATGAGGCCAAGATCGACCATGACCTTGTAGGTCGGCAGGATGCGCACTTCGACCGGCAGCATCAGTGTGATGAAGATCAGCCAGAAGAAGAACATGCGGCCGGGAAAGCGGAAGAACACGATGGCATATGCCGAAAGCAGCGAGATGATGATCTTGCCGATGGCGATGCCAAGCGCCATGACCACCGTGTTCCAGAGGAGGCGATCAACGCCGACGCCGCCGATGCGCCCGACACCGCCGAACAGCGCCGAAGAATAATTCTCCCAGAAATGGCGGCCCGGCAGCAGCGAAAGCGGCGGCCGGATAATTTCCTGCAGCGTCTGCGTCGAGGCGACGAATGTATAATAGATCGGGAAAGCGACGACGACGATCCCAAGGATGAGAACGAAGTGTGCAATCAGGCGGCCGATGGGGTTGTTCTGGATCATGGTCACCTCAGCCGTAATGGACTTTGCGTTCGACATAGCGGAACTGGAT
Source organism: Phyllobacterium sp. 01N428 (assembly GCF_056399405.1). Classification (NCBI taxonomy): domain Bacteria; kingdom Pseudomonadati; phylum Pseudomonadota; class Alphaproteobacteria; order Hyphomicrobiales; family Phyllobacteriaceae; genus Phyllobacterium; species Phyllobacterium sp. 01N428. The sequence goes on along the minus strand of NZ_JBFTRH010000002.1, from coordinate 313,937 downwards.
CGCCGTCAAGGCGATCACGATGATCATGAGGATCACCGACTGCGCCGCCGAATCGCCGAGGATGAGATTGACGAAGCCGTCATTGTAAACCTTGTAGACGAGCGTCTCGGTTGCCTTACCCGGACCGCCGCCGGTCACGGCGTGAATGATGCCGAACGTGTCGAAGAAGGCGTAGACCGTGTTGACGACGAGAAGAAAGAACGTCGTTGGGGCAAGGAGCGGAAAGACGATGGTCCAGAACCGCTTGTTCTCACCGGCACCGTCGATGGCGGCAGCCTCAATCAGCGATTTTGGAATAGATTGCAGCCCGGCAACGAAGAACAGGAAATTGTAGCTGATCTGCTTCCATGCCGCGGCGGAAACAACCAGAACCATCGCCTGGTTGCCGTTGAGCAGCGGGTCCCAGTTATAGCCGGCGGAACGGGCGAGATAGGCGAGCGTCCCCATCGATGGATTAAACAGGAACAGCCACAACATGCCGGCGATGGCGGGCGCAACGGCGTAGGGCCAGATGAGCAGCGTGCGGTAGATGTTTTTGCCGCGGATGACCTTGTCGGCCATGACGGCGAGAAGCAACGCGATCGTCATGGCGATAAGCGTCGTGGCGACCGAAAAGACGATCGTGGCCTGCAGCGAATTCAGATAGTTGGGATCGCTGATGACCCGCCTGAAATTGCCAAGGCCGACAAATTGTGTCGACAGGCCGAAGGGGTCTTCGCGCAGGACGGACTGATAGATCGCCTGCGATGCCGGCCAGTAGAAAAAGATGAGCGTGATGGCAAGCTGGGGCGCCAGCAGTAAATAGGGCAGCAGCTTGTTGGGAAACGTCACGTTGTTGGACGATGCCATGAATGCCTCACATTAAAGGAAATCCCGGCCGCAAGGGCTTGCGGCCGGGTTTCAGACGGAAGGGCTTATTGGCCGAGCGCCTGCTTGATCGCGGCATTGCCGCGCTTGACGGCATTGTCGAGCGCCTGCTGCGCCGTCTGTTTGCCGGCTAGCATGTTCTCGAACTCTTCATTCTCGATATCGCGTACCTGCGGCAGGTTGACGAGGCGCACGCCCTTGGAATTTTCCGTAGGAGCCTTGCCCAGCATCTGCTTGATCGGGATCTCGCGCGCCGGGTTCTTGTCGTAGAAACCGGATTTCTTGGTTGCCTCATAGGCCGCCATCGTCACCGGCAGATAACCCGAGACCTGATGCAGGCGAGCCTGGATATCGGTCTTCGACAGGAAATTAAAGAAGGCGGCTACACCCTTGTACTGCTCGTCCGACTTGCCGGCGAAGACCCAAAGCGAGGCGCCCCCCGGAATCGTGTTCTGCGGCGCTCCTTGCGCACCTGCCTCGTAGGGAAGCTGGCCGGTGCCGAAATTGAGGCCCGACTTTACCACGTCGCCAAGGCCGCCTGACGATTCAGTGAAGATGGCGCATTCGCCTGAGGTGAACAGCTGTTTTGCTTCGGAGGTACGACCGCCGTAACGGAAGGTGCCATCCTTGGCGAGGTCGGCGATCTCCTGGAAGTGCTTGACGAAGGTCGGCGCGTTGATCTTCAACTCGACATCGGTGGCAGCGATGCCGTTCTCGTTGGTGCCCCACGGCAGATTGTTCCAGGCCGCGTAATTTTCGGTCTGGATCCAGGTGAGCCAGGTCGAGGTGAAGCCGCAAGACGCTGCACCGCTGGACTTGATCTTCTTGGCGGCGTCCCACACTTCCGTCCAGGTTTTTGGCGGATTGTTCTCATCGAGGCCAGCCTTCTTGAAGGCGTCCTTGTTGTAGTACAGGATCGGTGAGGAGCTGTTGTAGGGGAAGGACAGCATGGTGCCGTCAGGCTTGGAATAATAGGCGACGATGCCCGGCAGATAGAGGCTCTTGTCGAACTTCGAGCCGCCCATGGAAAGAATGTCAGCAACCGGCTTGACCGCGCCTTCCGCGCCCATCATCACGCCAGTACCGGCGTCAAATACTTGAAGAATGTCCGGGGCCTGCTTGGCCCGGAATGCGGCGATGCCGGCATTCAATGCTTCCGGGTAGGTTCCCTTGAAAACCGGAACAACCTTGTAGTCGCCCTGGCTCGCGTTGAATTCCTTAGCCAGCGTCTCGACAACTTCATTGTTGGCGCCGGTCATTGCATGCCACCAGCTGATTTCGGTGACGGCGAAGGATGCGGTGGAGGAGGCAAGGACAAGGCCAAATGCAAGGCTCAACGAGGTAATACGATAGGTCATATCAATCTCCCATGGATGAAGGCGTCATCTATAGTGCGCTTGATGCCAGTATCTCTATTATGTGACAAACAGACAACAGTAATGTGCCTTGTCCGGTTCCGCCTGTGGAAAAAATGCGCAGCTGTTCATTCGCCGGCGACGGCCGAGGCTGCGGGGCGGTTCCGGGATCGCGGCGCACCTGCCGATGATTTATTTGCCGGCTATGGTCAGACGAGGGTGACGCCGGCCTTGCGCATTTCGCCGACCATGGCGGCCAGCGAACCGCCGAGATTGATGCCGCGGCAGGCATCGAGAAGAACATCGGCGGCAAAGCCGTGCTCCACGGCGTCGAGCGCGGAATAGGCCACGCAGTAATCCGTGGCAAGTCCGGCAAAGGTCACATTGGTAATCCCCCGGTCACGCAAATAGCCGGCGAGGCCAGTTGGGGTCTGGCGGTCGTTCTCGTAAAAGGCCGAGTAGCTGTCGATGTGATGGCGGAAACCCTTGCGGATGACGAGTTCGGCCTTGGTCCATTCCAGCTCGGCATGAAATTCGGCCCCGACGCTGCCCTGGATGCAGTGATCGGGCCACAGCGTCTGATTGCCGTAGAACATCGGAATAGTCTCGAAAGGTGCCTTACCGGGATGGGTAGAAGCGAAACTCGAGTGACCGCCGGGATGCCAGTCCTGTGTCAGGATGACATGGTCGAAGCGCATGATCAGCTTGTTGATGATCGGAATGATCTCGTGGCCACCTTCAACGGCGAGGGCGCCGCCCGGGCAAAAATCATTCTGAACATCAACGACGATCAACGCGTCCTTGGCCATATCCATCTCCAATGTCTCGTGAAGAATTCAAGTATGACCAATCGGCGAGCCGCGTCAACGCGCGTAATGCAGATCGCCGTCGATCCATACCTGATTGACGTCGAGCCGATCGTCAAGATGCACGATGTTGGCGACGTAACCGGGCAGAAGGCGACCGTAATGGTGGTCGATGCGCAGGCTCTCCGCCGGATAGAGCGAGGCCATCCGCAAGGCTTCTTCCAGTGGTAGACCAAGCTCGTTGTGCACGAAACGCACCGCTGAAATCATGTCGAGGTCGGCGCCCGCAAGCGTTCCGTCGTCGAGTGTCAGGCGTCCGCCGGCGCGGGTTATCCGGCGCCCGTTCAGCGTGAACGAGGTGATGTCGGTGCCGATGGTCGACATGGCGTCGGTGACGAGGAAAATGCGCGACGGCCCTTGCTTGGCTCTGATGGCAATTGCCATCGATGCCTTGTCGACGTGGAACCCATCGGCGATAAGACCGGCGGAAAGCTCGCCCGACTGCAGCACAGCACCAACGACCCCGGGGCTGCGATGGCCAAGCTGGCTCATGGCGTTGAACAGATGTGTCGCCATGGTCGCGCCGGCTTCCGTTGCGGCGAGGGCGACTTCGTAGGACGCGCCACTATGACCGAGGCTGACAATGACGCCGGCATCGGTCAAAGCCTTGATCTTGTCGGCGGGAACCGTCTCAGGCGCCACCGTGGTCAGGAGCACAGGCAATTGTTGTGCCGCCTCGATAAGCGCGACAAGATCGGCATCCTCCATGGGCCGGATGAGCTTCGGGTCGTGCGTCCCTTTGTGGGATACCGAAAGGTGGGGCCCTTCGATATGAAGTCCGATGAAGCCCGTCACCTTGTCGAGCGCGGCAGCCTTGCCGGCATTCAGCGCCGCCGCGGTGATTTCAGGCGTGTCGGTAATCAGCGTCGGCAGCAGGGCGGTCGTCCCGAAGGCGAAATGCGCATCGCAGATCGTCCGGATGACGTCGACACTCGGACCGTCGTTGAGAAGGACGCCGCCGCCGCCATTGACCTGGATATCGATAAACCCGGGCACCAGCTTGCCGCCGCCGAGTTCGACACGGCGGATATCGTCCGGCAGGGCGGCGCCGGAAATGCTCGAGACAACGCCCTTGTCGATGACGAGCGCCGCGTCGCTATGCCAGTTCGCGCCGTCGAAGATCTCGGCGCCCGTCAATGCGTAGGCGGTGCTCATATTGTTTCCGTCACCTTGCGCAGATGCGGTGGTTCGTCGGGATTGAGGCCGCGGCTGCGGGCAAATCCTTCCACGAAGGCATAGAACGAAACAAGCAGGGCGAGCGGATCGGTGAGTGGGTGCGATGTGGCGACGAAGGGCAGCGCAGTTGCCTTCGACGGCTTTGATGAGGTGAGGAACACCGCCGCGCCCTGCTCGGCGAGGCGGTCCGCCGCTTCAACAAGCGAATCTTCGGCAGCGTCGCGCGCCGCCAGAACCAGCACGGGGAAGCCCTTGCCGACAATGGCCTTCGGCCCGTGCATCACTTCCGCGCCGCTATAAGACTCGGCATGAACGCCGCTCGTCTCCTTGAACTTCAATGCCACCTCATTGGAGATAGCAAGGGAAGGCCCGCGACCAAGCACGAACAGCGAGTTTTCGTCCTTGAGTGCACCGGCAAAGGGCGACCAATCACATTCGACGGCTTTGGCCAGCGCGTCGGGTAGGGCATCGATAGCGGTCAGCAGCTTTTTGTCCTCGGTCCAGTGGCCGATGAGCGCCAGACCGGCAACGGCGGAACTGACGAAGGATTTGGTCGCCGCCACGCTGCGCTCGGGACCAGCGAGAATATCGATGGGGAAATCGCTCGCATTGGCAAGGTCGGAATTGATGACGTTGGTGATTGCGATGGTGAGCGCGCCGCTCTCGCTTGCCGCGCGAGTCATGCTGACGATGTCCGGGCTCTTGCCCGATTGCGATATAGAGAGCGTCGCTGCTTCGGCGAGCTTCAGCGTCACGCCATAGATCGAGGCGACCGATGGCCCGAGCGAAGCGACCGGAACCCCGGCGGTCAACTCGCTCGAATATTTGAGAAACGAACAGACATGGTCCGACGAGCCGCGAGCAATCGAGGCGAGGAATGGCGGGTTCTTCTCGCGCAGCTTCGCGCCGGCAGCGGCAAGGGTTTCGCGGGAACTTTTGAGGAACCGTTCTGTCACCGCGGGAATGGAAAGGATTTCCTCCCGCATGAGGGTGGTCGTTTTGGTCGTCAAAGCACTGCTCCTGATATTTCGGAAGAGTCGCCAAGCTTCAGCTCGGCCACAAATTCATAGGCATCCGCACGGTAGATCGATCGGGTGAACTCGATGACCTTGCCCGATTCCAGATAGGATATGCGCTCTATATTCAGGCTGGCGGAGCCGGCCGGAACCTGGAGCAATGTAGCATCATTTTCCTTCAAGATGGCCGCAGAAATGCGCTGGATGGCGCGCACCGGGCGGTTGCCCCCTTCGGCCAGCACCGCATAGAGCGAGACTGTGACCAACTCGGGATTCGGCAGCACGTTGATGGACAGCGCAGCGCGTTCGATGGCCATGGGCGTGTCGTTGGCAACGCGCAGGCGGCTGATCCGCGCCACCTTTTCCCCCGAGGAAAGTCCGAGCGTGACCATCTCTTCGGGTGAGGGCGCATAGATACCGCGATCAAGCCAGGTAGAGCGCACCACCATGCCGCGCCGGGCCATGTCTTCTGTGAACGAGGTAAGGTGCGACAGCGATTGCTCGACACGGGCCGAGCGCGGTGCAACGAAGGTGCCCGAGCCATGCCGCTGCACGAGCAGGCCGCTGTTGACGAGACCCTGCACGGCCTTGCGCACCGTGACGCGTGAAATCTCGGCCATCGCCGCAAGTTCGCGCTCAGGCGGCAAGGCGTCGCCGGGCCGCAGCATGCCGTCGCGCACCGCATTCTCGATAAGCCGCTGGAGCTTTACATAAAGTGGGCCGCCGCTTGCCTGCTCGTTGAGCGAAGGAAGAATGTCAATCAGACCGTCAGCCATGCATATGCTCCACGCCTGCGCCGGAAAAGTGATGCACGGCGAGTTGGACCGCGCCCGTCAGGGGATCGTTGAGCGGCTCCTGCAGCCGGGCCTTGTAACGTGGTGAAAGCAGGGGGCCGTAGAGCGAGCCAAGCCCGCCGAGGAGGGAAAGGTGGCTCTCGTCCGATGGCATCACTGCATCAAGACCTTCTTCGATGTTCCGGACTGAGCGCCCGATCAGCGCGACGGCAACCGGATCCTCCAGCGAAGCATATTCGAACAGCATCGGTGCAAATGTACCGAAATCGCCCGGGCTTGCGGAATGGGCGAACTGGACAATCTGGTGCGGATTGCCGCCGAAGCGCCGCATGACTGCGTCGGTCAACGCCGAGGAGGGGTGAAACCCGTCATAGGCAAGCAATGTCTCTTCCAGCAGGTCGCGTCCGAGGCGCGCGCCACCGCCAAGATCGCTGACCTTGAAGCCCCATCCGCCGGCAAAACGTATCTCTTCTCCCGATCGGGTGACATAGACCGAGCCGGTGCCGACAATGACCACCGTTCCGTCCGCATCGCCGAGCGCGCCCTGCAGGGCAATGACACCGTCGGAATAGACCAGCGCGTTCTTGAAGGGGAGCATTGCCTGGAGCTGCGCGCCATTGCCGCCGACATTGGCACCGGCGAGCCCCAGGACAGCAGACGCAGAAGCGACAAGCGACGTGGACACTCCGGCAGCCGTGAAGGCAGCTTCGGTTGCGTCGAGTATATTCATTCGCGCAGTATTCATGTCGGTCATGATATTGGCGGAACCGCTTTTGCCCGTGGCCAGAATCCGGCCGCCCGCATCGGCCAGCGCCGCCCTGCAGCTCGTTCCACCACCATCGATTCCCACGAGATAATTCACGTTTCACCGTCCTCCACGAGTAGAATACCAATAAAATACCAATAGCCAAGTGTTAATTCGTGCATTTTGTACATTTCCAATATACCATTGAATAAATTAAACAAAAACCTCGGAAAACTTGACCGAACAGAAATTTTTTAAGATTTGCTGGACAAGTGGTATTTTTTTGGCATTATTTATCGCAACGAGGAGAGAGTGGTGGCAGTTTCCCGCACAGAGGAGCGCAATGAGAGGGCATTCGGGCTGGACGAACGTTCGCCGGAAGATGTTCTGCAATTGCTGCATGAAGCGCAAATCGAGGCGGCCGCCTCGGTATCGCAGGCGCTTGGCTCCATTGCCGAAGCCGCCACTCTGGCCGCCCATACGCTCGCATCGGGTGGTCGTCTGGCTTATGCCGCCGCCGGCAGTTCCGGCCTGATGGCGCTTGCGGATGCACTTGAAATCCCCGGGACCTATGGGATATCCCCTGAGCGCATCGTCATCCTTATTGCCGGCGGCATTGCCAGCCTTGGTCGTCTTGCCGGTTCCTATGAAGACGATACCAGCCAAGCGACCGCGGACATCGCGGCCGCCGGACTTGGCGCCGGCGACTGCCTGATTGCGGTTTCGGCAAGCGGTACCACGCCCTATGCGCTCGCCGCCATTGAAGCTGGCAAACAGCGTGGGATGAAGGTCATTGCCATTGCCAACAATCCGGCCGTTCCGCTGTTCGACAAGGCCGATATTGCGATCACGCTGGAGACCCCGCCGGAAATGGTTGCCGGATCGACGCGCATGGGCGCAGGCACGGCACAGAAGATTGCGCTCAACCTTCTGTCGACCCTGATGGCGATCCATCTCGGCCATGTCCATGACGGCTATATGGTCAATCTTACCGCCGACAACCTCAAGCTGCGCGACCGCGCGGCCGCAATCGTCGCTGCGGTGGGAGGATGCGAACGCGGCGACGCGGTCAGGCTGCTCGAAGCGAGCGGCGGCTCGGTCAAGGCGGCAATTCTGCTCGCCGCCGGTGCGGAAAGCCCGCAAAAGGCATTGGAAATTCTCGAAAGCAATCAACAGAGGCTTCGCCCGTCGCTTTCGGAAATTGGTCGTAAAGACCTCAAGGAGAGCTTCGGCTCTCGTTAACGGCACAGCTCGCAAGGGGTGCAACAGGAGACTAAAATGGGAAGCACGACTTTAAAATCACTGCTTATGGCGACGAGCATCCTGGCTACGGCCGGTTTTGCCCACGCCGCAGACACCACGCTGACGATCGAAAGCTGGCGCACCGACGATCTTGCCATCTGGCAGGAGAAACTGATCCCGGCATTCGAAGCCAAGAACCCCGGCATCAAGGTCAAGTTCGCGCCAACGCCGCCGACGGAATATGACGCGGCTCTCGGTGCACGCTTCGATGCGGGCAGCGCCGGCGACATCATCACCTGCCGTCCGTTCGACAAGTCGCTCGAGCAGTTCAAGCGCGGCAACCTTGCCAGCCTCAACGACCTCTCGGGCATGAAGAACTTCTCGGACGTCGCCAAGGCCGCATGGACCACTGATGACGGCAAGGACGCGTTCTGCGTGCCGATGGCTTCGGTTATCCATGGTTTCATCTACAACAAGGATGCATTCGACAAGCTCGGCATTGCGATCCCGACCACCGAGGCAGAGTTCTTCGCCGCGCTCGACAAGATCAAGGCTGACGGCACCTATATCCCGATGGCCATGGGCACCAAGGACCTCTGGGAAGCTGCGACCATGGGCTACCAGAACATCGGACCGACCTACTGGAAGGGTGAAGAAGGCCGCGCCAAGCTGATCAAGGGCGAGGAAAAGCTGACCGATGCCGATTGGGTCGAGCCCTACAAGGTGCTCGCCAAGTGGAAGGACTATCTCGGCGACGGTTTCGAAGCCCAGACCTATCCGGACAGCCAGAACCTCTTCACGCTCGGCCGAGCTGCGATCTATCCGGCCGGCTCGTGGGAAATCGGCCTGTTCAACACGCAGGCCCAGTTCAAGATGGGGGCATTCCCGCCGCCGGTTAAGAACGCCGGCGATGCTTGCTACATCTCCGACCACAACGATATCGGTGTCGGCCTCAACGCCAAAAGCGCGCATCCTGAAGAATCCAAGAAGTTCCTCGAATGGGTCGCTTCGCCGGAATTCGCTGAAATCTACGCCAATGCGCTGCCGGGCTTCTTCAGCCTGAACTCGACAGCGGTGAAGATGCAGGACCCGCTGGCGCAGGAATTCGTTTCCTGGCGCGAGAAGTGCAAGCCGACGATCCGCTCGACCTACCAGATCCTGTCGCGCGGCACGCCGAACCTCGAAAACGAAACCTGGGTTGAATCAGCCAACGTGATCAACGGCACCGATACGCCGGAAGTTGCCGCCAAGAAGCTGCAGGACGGTCTCGACAGCTGGTACAAGCCGGCCAAGTAAAACAACGATAGCCGGAGCGTCCGTGAGGGAGGCTCCGGCTATTTCTTTATCGGAACATTGGGCGCTTCTTGCGCTATCATCCGTGTGAACGGCCGTCATGCGCCGCAAAAGTCGTGACCAAGAATATCAGGGGACTCTGATTTAATGAGCACAGTCGAACAAGCAATCGTTGATCGGGGCGCCGACAGGCGGCCGCGGCGTTGGCACATTCTGGTGTTCCTGGCGCCGGCGGTGCTCGTCTATACCGCCATCATGATCCTGCCGCTCATCGAGACGCTGCGGCTGTCCCTCTTCAATGTGAAAGACGGTCAAAGCGTTTTCGTCGGTCTCGGCAATTTCAATGTGCTATTCGGCGACCCGCGCTGGGCTGCGAGCTTCTGGAACGCGCTGCGCAACAATTTTATCTTCTTCCTCATACACATGATCGTGCAAAATCCGATCGGCGTCGCCCTTGCGGCACTGCTCTCGGTGCCGAAGCTGCGTTTTGGCGCTTTCTACCGAACGGCAATGTTCCTGCCGACGCTTCTGTCCTTCGTCATCGTCGGTTTTATCTGGAAGCTAATCCTGTCGCCGATCTGGGGCGTATCGCCATTTCTCCTCGATCTCGTCGGTTTGAAGTCGATCTTCTCGCCCTGGCTCGGCAAGCCCGGCACGGCGCTTATTGCGGTCTCGCTCATCTCCGTCTGGCAATATGTCGGCATACCGATGATGCTGATCTATGCGGCGATGCTCAATATTCCCGATGAAGTTCTCGAAGCTGCGGAATGCGATGGCGTCACCGGCTGGAGCCAGTTCTGGAAGATCAAGCTGCCGTTGATCCTGCCGTCGATCGGCATCATTTCGATCCTGACCTTTGTCGGCAATTTCAATGCCTTCGATCTCGTCTACACGGTTCAGGGCGCGCTGGCGGGTCCTGACGGTTCGACGGATATTCTGGGCACTCTGCTTTACCGCACTTTCTTCGGCTTCCAGCTGCAGATCGGTGACAAGTCCATGGGCGCGACGATTGCGACAGTGATGTTCCTCATCATCCTCACGGGCGTTTGCCTCTACCTCTTTGCCATCCAGCGGCGCATGCGCCGGTACCAGTTTTAAGCGAGGCACCAAAATGGCAAAACCAACCGCATCGCCGCTTCGCACGGGCCTCGTCCATCTCGCACTCGGAGCCTATACGCTCATCGCGCTGTTTCCAGTGTTCCTTGTCGTCATCAACTCGTTCAAGGACCGGGCCTCGATCTTCCGCGACCCGCTTGCGATCCCGACACCCTCAACGTTCAGTCTCATCGGTTATAATACGGTGCTCACCCAGGGCGACTTCGTCCTCTATTTCCAGAACAGTTTCATCGTTACCGCCGTATCGATCTTCTTCGTGCTGCTCTTTGGCGCGATGGCGGCTTTCGCCCTCTCCGAGTATCGCTTCAAGGGCAATACGCTTATGGGCCTCTACCTTGCCCTCGGGATCATGATCCCGATCCGCCTTGGAACGGTCGCGATCCTGCAGGGTATGGTCGCGGCGGGCCTCGTCAACACGCTGACAGCGCTCATACTTGTCTATACCGCCCAGGGCCTGCCGCTTGCAGTGTTCATCCTCAACGAGTTCATGCGGACCGTCTCCGACGATCTGAAAAATGCCGGCCGTATCGATGGTCTTTCGGAGTATTCGATCTTCTTTCGCCTGGTGTTGCCGCTGGTTAAGCCCGCAATGGCAACGGTGGCCGTCTTCACGATGATCCCGATCTGGAACGATCTCTGGTTTCCGCTCATCCTGGCGCCAAGCGATGCGACGAAGACCGTCACGCTCGGATCGCAGGTGTTTATCGGCCAGTTCGTGACCAACTGGAACGCCGTTCTTGCCGCCCTTACGCTGGCGATCGTGCCGGTGCTGGTCCTCTATCTCATCTTCTCGCGGCAGCTGATCCGCGGCATCACGTCGGGAGCCGTCAAATGACGACAGAAAAGCCTATCCGTGTGCTTGTTGCCGGCCTCGGCAATATGGGCCGCAGCCACGCGCTCGCTTATCACAACAATCCCGGCTTCGAGATCGTCGGCCTGGTAAACCGGTCTGTCGTCCCGTTGCCGGAGGAACTCGCTTCCTACACGATCCATCCGTCCTTCGAGACTGCGCTGGCCGACCTCAAGCCGGATCTCGTATCGATCAATACCTATTCCGACAGCCATGCCGACTATGCGGTTGCGGCCATGGCGGCAGGGGCCGACGTCTTCGTCGAAAAGCCGCTCGCGACGACGGTAGCTGATGCGGAACGGGTCGTTGCCGCGGCTAAGCAATACGGCCGCAAGCTGGTGATCGGTTATATCCTGCGCCACCATCCGTCATGGATGCGATTGATCAGCGAGGCACGCAAGCTTGGCGGTCCCTACGTTTTTCGCATGAACCTCAACCAGCAATCGTCGGGCACGACGTGGGAAACCCATAAGTCGCTGATGAAGACGACGTCGCCCATCGTCGATTGCGGCGTGCACTATCTCGACGTGATGCTGCAAATAACCGATGCCACGCCGACGGAAGTGCGCGGCATGGGCGTGCGGCTCTGCGATGAGATCGATGCCGGCATGTATAATTACGGCCATCTGCAAGTGCTGTTTGATGACAGGTCGGTGGGCTGGTACGAGGCCGGGTGGGGTCCGATGATGTCTGAGACGGCCTTCTTCGTGAAGGATGTGATCTCGCCGAATGGCTGTGTCTCGATCGTCATGGACCAGAACGCGAAGTCCGACGATATCGACTCGCATACGAAGACTTCGACCATCAAGCTGCATTCGGCAAAGACCGGCAAGGACGGCCGCTTTGCGACGCCCGATGAGCTTCTGAACATGGCCGGGGAACCCGGGCACCAGGAACTCTGCGATCTCGAGCAGGCCTTCGTGCTGAAAGCAATCCGCGAGAATCTCGACCTGGACCGGCACATGCGTGACGCCGTGCGCTCGCTGAGCGTCTGCCTTGCTGCGGATGAAAGCGTGCGGACCGGCAGGCCGGTAAAGCTATAATTTAGAATCAACGAACGGGAACAAGACATTGGGTTCTTTGAAGATTGAGAATATCCGCAAGTCGTTCGGCCAGGTCGACGTTCTTAAGGGCATCGACCTTGAGGTTGCGGATGGTGAGTTCGTCATATTTGTCGGCCCCTCGGGCTGCGGCAAGTCCACCTTGCTGCGGGTCATCGCCGGACTCGAAGACGCGACCTCCGGCGATATTCTGATCGACGGCAAGAAGGTTAACAACACGCCGCCCGCCAAGCGCGGCATCGCCATGGTGTTCCAGACCTACGCGCTCTATCCGCACCTTTCGGTACGGGACAATATGGGTCTCGGGCTGAAGCAAGCAGGCAAGCCCGCCGAAGAGATCAAGGAACGCACCAAGATCGCGTCATCAATGCTGTCCCTCGACGATTATCTAGAGCGGCGCCCGGCAGAGCTTTCGGGCGGTCAGCGCCAGCGTGTAGCCATCGGCCGTGCGATCGTTCGCGAGCCGGAACTCTTCCTCTTCGATGAGCCGCTTTCCAACCTTGATGCAGCGCTCCGGGTGAACACACGCCTCGAAATTGCGCGCCTGCATCGCCAGCTCAAGGCGACCATGATCTATGTGACGCATGACCAGGTTGAGGCAATGACCCTCGCCGACAAGATCGTGGTCCTCAATAAGGGCAGGATCGAGCAGGTCGGCTCGCCGATGGAACTCTACAATGCGCCGCAGACGATTTTCGTTGCCGGCTTCATAGGTTCGCCGCAGATGAACCTTATCGATGCCACGAAACTCGGACAGAGCGGCGCCAAGACAATTGGCGTTAGGCCGGAACATATCGATGTCAGTAAGACATCGGGCGAATGGAAAGGCTCTGTCATCCATGTCGAGCATCTCGGCGCCGACACGATCATCTACCTTCAGACCGATTTTGGTCCGCTGACGGTACGCCTCTTCGGCGAGCACCAATATGAGGTCGACAGCACGTTGTTTGCGACGCCGATGCCGGGCCGCACCTATCGTTTCGACAATGACGGGCAGGCCATCAAGGGCTGAGACGCCGAGCCGGGCCGTAGCCCGAAAATCGCGCTGTGGGCGATAGGGGCACCAAATCCGCCCATGACATCGATGGGGTATTGCGCCATAGTCCGGCTCGCGCGGAATCACGCGCGAGTTGCAATACTTCAGGGCAGGACGACGACGATGGGCTGGACACCGGATACCAAGCGCTACGACAAGATGAAATATAATCGCTGCGGCAAGAGCGGTCTGCGGCTGCCGGCCATTTCGCTCGGCCTGTGGCACAATTTCGGCAACGACACCCCGCATCAGCTCAAGCAGGCGATCTGCCGTCAAGCCTTCGATCTCGGCATCACCCATTTCGACCTCGCCAATAATTACGGACCGCCTCCGGGCTCGGCTGAGGAAGCGTTCGGCGAAATCTTGCGAACCGATTTCAAGGGATACCGAGACGAACTGATCATTTCCTCGAAGGCCGGCTACAATATGTGGCCCGGTCCCTACGGCGAGTGGGGCAGCCGCAAATACATCATCGCGAGCTGCGACCAGAGCCTCAAGCGCCTCGGTCTCGACTATGTCGACATCTTCTATTCGCACCGTTTCGATCCGGATACGCCGCTGGAAGAAACGATGATGGCGCTCGATCACATTGTCCGGTCCGGGCGCGCGCAATATGTCGGTCTTTCCTCGTATAATTCAAAGCGCACGCGCGAGGCGGAGGCCATCCTCGAAGAGCTTGGCACGCCGTGCCTCATCCACCAGCCGAGCTATTCGATGATCAACCGCTGGATCGAAGATGACGGCCTGATCGACACGCTTGAAGAACTTGGCATCGGGTCCATCGTCTTTTCGCCGCTGGCGCAGGGCATGCTGACTGACAAATATCTGAAGGGCGTTCCTGAAGAGAGCCGCGCTGCGCAGGGCAAATCCCTCAATCCGGAATTTTTGAGTGACCGCAACCTCAAGAATATAAGCGCGCTCAACGCCATTGCCTCAAAGCGCGGGCAAACGCTGGCGCAGATGGCGCTGGCGTGGGTTCTGCGCAAGGGACGTATCACCACGGCGCTGATTGGGGCGAGCAAGCCGCAGCAGGTCGTCGATTGCGTCAAGGCGCTGGACAATCTCGAATTCAGCGATGCGGAGCTCGCGGAAATCGACAGCTACGCCAACGACGCCAATATCAATCTCTGGGCAGCTTCGGCCGAACGCAAGGGTCCTGAGCGCAAGCCCGTGAAAATGGATTGATGCCCGCCATTTGCAATCGCCTGGGCCGTCAGCGTCACAGGCGATTGGCAGCGCAGCGCTAATATGCGAAATGTCTGCGCCAGAGTTATGCTGATTGGAGCCTTTCAATGAAGATTGCGATGATCGGGACCGGATATGTCGGTCTGGTATCGGGTGTTTGCTTTGCCGAATTCGGCTTCCAAGTCACCTGCGTCGACAAGAACCCCGCGATCATCGAGCGCCTGCAGGCCGGCGAAGTCACGATCTTCGAGCCGGGGCTCGACGATCTGCTCGACCGTAATGCCAAGGACGGACGTCTCGTATTCACCACTGATCTTGCGACGACTGTTGCCGATGCGGATGTCATCTTCATCGCCGTGGGCACGCCGTCGCGCCGCGGTGATGGCGAGGCTGACCTCCAATATATCCATGCAGCCGCAGACGAGATCGCAGCGGCGATGAAACCCGATGCCGTCATCGTCATCAAGTCGACCGTCGTCGTCGGCACCAATGCCGATGTGCGGGCGCGCATCGCCAAGGCAAGGCCGGGCGTTGCGTTCTCGATGGTATCGAACCCTGAATTCCTGCGCGAAGGCTCTGCTGTAGAAGATTTCCTCCGGCCGGACCGTGTGGTCGTCGGCGTGCATGATGAGGCGGGTGCGATCGCGATGAGGCGGGTCTACCGCCCGCTTTACCTACGTGAGACGCCGATGATCGTCACGACGCTCGAAAACGCCGAGATCATCAAATATGCCGCGAACGCTTTCCTTGCCATGAAGGTGACCTTCATCAACGAGGTCGCCGACCTTTGCGAGAAGGCCGGCGGCAATGTTCAGGACGTCGCCCGCGCAATCGGCATGGACAATCGCATCGGTTCGAAATTCCTGCATGCCGGGCCTGGCTTCGGCGGTTCCTGCTTCCCGAAGGATACGCGCGCCTATGCCGCCACAGGCCGCAAGCTTGACGCGCCACAAACGCTGATCGAGCAGGTGGTCTCGATCAACGAGCAGCGCAAGCGTTCCATGGCGGAGCGGGTGATAGAGGCCGCGCAGAAGCACGGCGTGAAGAGCGTCGCGGTCCTCGGCATCGCCTTCAAGCCGAATACCGACGATATTCGCGAGTCTCCGGCACTCGATATCATTCCGCTATTGCAGAAAGCGGGGCTGACAGTTCGGGCGCATGATCCGGAGGCGCGCACCGCCGCCGAACAGGTGCTGAGCGGCGTCAACTGGAGCAAGTCGGCCTATGAGGCCGTGGAAGGGGCGGGGATTACGCTGCTTCTCACCGAATGGAACGTCTACCGGGCCCTCGACCTGAAGCGAGTCGCAAGCCTGATGGATGGGAACATCCTGTTTGACCTGCGCAATGTCTATAGCGGGCAGGACCTCGACGGCACCGGCCTCGAGTACCATTCCGTGGGGCGGCCGCTGATCGGCAGAGCAAATTGAGCCACTTAAGGTTCAGCCTTGAAGCTCTAGCGGAAACGGTGTTCTCTCCCAGAACTTGCCGATCTTGTACGTTTTGACCGTAGCCGCTCCCCAAAAGGGTTGTGGTTAGGGCGCAGCCCTATACAACGTCACCGTCGTGCGCCGACCTTTGCTGTAGTTGATGCCGGAGACGGTGGCGATGGCGGCGACGGATTTCTCGCCCTCCGGCAGGCTGGCGATGAAGCCGTTGCGCTGTCCTTCATCGACTGCTGCAATCGCGCATTTCGGATCGGCCATAATATGCTGGGCGGCTCCGGCGCCGTCGGTCAGCACTGTATTCGTGCCGGCAAGGAAGACGAGGCTGGGTTCGGCATAGCTGGCGGAGGCCAGAACGCTGTCCGGGCAGGGCTTTGCTGCCTTGTAGGCATCGGCGATGGCCGGGCTAAGCCACATTGGCGTCAGGGCAGGAACGACGCCCCATGTGAGCAATCCGAGGGTAATTATAGCAAAGGTTGCAGAAGCTTGCAGTGCACCCTTCAAGTTGTGATTCAGGATGAGCCCGCTGGCGAAGAGCCCCGCGGCGAACGCTGTGAAGAAGGCGATGATGCCGGGAAGCGAGAAGGAGCCTGTCATCACGTAAGGCAGGACGAGGCCTGCGCCCATAAGCGCGAGCGTTGCGGCGGCAAGGCCGAGCAGGGTCAGCCGTTCGATCCAGATCTGCCATTTGCCCTGATACGGCCCCGATGCTACCCCGGTGTCGATAGCCCAGGCCATGATCAGGAGAAGCGCTGGATAGGCGGGCAGGACATAGTGCGGCAGTTTGGTGGGGATCAATTCCGTCACCAGCCAGAACGGCACGTACCAGGCGACGAGAAAGGCAAGGCGCGGATCTTCGCGCAAGCGCCCCAGCGCCTGCAGGCCGCCGCGGACTGCCAGCACGCCGAACGGCCAGATGAAGAAGACGAAGATCAGGGCGAAATAGCCAGGCGGTGCGCCATGGCTTTCCTGCGCGTCACCCACCTTGGAAAGGAAATCCTTGTTGACCGATTCGTTGAAGAAGGCGCCGCCGCTTTTCATGGTGATCATGATCAGCCAAGGCAGGACGATCGCAAGCAGGATGAGGATGCCGGCAAGGGGCTTCAGCCGCTTCAGCCAGCGCCATTCGCGGTAGTAGAGGCTGAGCGATGCCATCGTGAGCAGGCTGACGAAAGGCGTAATGGGTCCCTTGATCAACACGCCGACAGCCGTCGCCACCCAGAAGGTAAGCGCGGGCGCCCAGGTCTCGGCCGCTTGCCTGCGGCTCGCCATCCACATGAAGGCGAGCGCCGCCTGTGCAATGACGACCGTTGCAAGCACCGTGGCGTCCGTCTTGGCGACGCGCGCTTCAAAGCCGAGCATGACGATCGAGGCGAGGGCAATCCCGGCGAGAAGACCGGCGCTCTGCCCGAAGAGGAAAGCGCCGAGCGTTGCGGTTGCCAGCACGGCTACGGTCGCGCCAGCCACCGAGACGAGGCGGTAGGCCCAGGCGGGCGCCTTGTCGTCAAAGCCGGTCAGCTTCAAGGCAGCGCTTTGCAGCCAGTAGATGCCGATCGGCTTCTTGTAGCGCGAGGCGTCCTGAAAGCGGATATCGACATAGTCGCCGCTTTCCGCCATCTGGTGAGTGGCCTGGATATAGCGCGACTCGTCGCGGTCGAGCGGGGGGATCGAGGCGATGCCCGGCACGAACGAAACGATGCAGATGAAGACCAGCAGCAGATAGTGGCTCAGGCGTAACCGCCGCGGCGTTGTGGCGGCAGGCGTTGTCTCTATGTGGCTCGCCAATGCGCTCACGAGTCTTGCGTCATCGCTTTCTTCTCATTGGCGATCAGCCAGAGATTGCGAACGTAAACGACAAGTCCGAGGCCTTGTCCGGCGATGAAGACGGGGTCCTTGCGCACGATGGCATAGACAAACAGCAGCGCGCCGCCGAACAGCGAGAAGAACCAGAACGTGACAGGCACGACGCTGCGTTTTGCACGTTCCGATGCCAGCCATTGCAGGACGAAGCGCATGGTAAAGCACGCCTGCGCAAAGAAGCCGAGCACGACCCAGGCATCGAACTGCGCGACGAATACCGAGTGCAGCCAATTGGTTATAGCGTCAGCCATGGCTGATCTCCGTGATAGTTGGGACAGTCTTGCGGCGTTTTCTCAGCCACCAGACACCATATAGATCGAGAATGCCGCGCAGGCCGCGGTCGAGAATGCCGTAGTTGGACTTGCCGTGCCGCCGTTCGCGATCGACGACGTCGACATGGACGACGCCATAGCCTTCGCGAATGACGAGGGCGGGCAGATAGCGGTGCCAGCCGTCGAAGAAGGGCAGTTCGCGAAAGATCTGCGTGTGCAGCGCTTTCAGGCCGCAACCGGAATCGCGCGTGTTGTCCTTGAGGATCGCACCGCGCAGGCGATTGGCATATTTCGAGGCGAACTGCTTGAGCTTGGTGTCGGTGCGCTTCAGGCGCTGGCCCGCAGCGATGCCAGTCCTTGGACCGGCTTCAAGAAGGGCATCGGCAAGCTGCGGCAGATAGGCAGGGTTGTTCTGGCCGTCGCCATCCATGGTCACGACGACGTTGCCCTTGGCGGCGAAGACGCCTGAACGAACCGCGGCGCTCTGGCCGGCGGATTTGTCATGGCGCACATGGCGCAGCGGCTTGCCTGCCATGATGCGGCCGGCGAGCACGTCGCCGGTGGTATCCGTCGAGCCGTCATCCACGACAATGACCTCGTAGCTGCGGCCATCCATGGCGGCATCCACTTCATCGAGGAGAAAGGCTAGATTGGCGGCCTCGTTGCGGCAGGGAATAACGATGGTGATTGCCGGATTGCTCAAGTCAGACGCTTTCGTATTGTCTCATCAGGCGCGCTCCATAACATTGAACGCACCGGCTTGCCATACCTCAAATTCACGCATCGCCCGGGCTGATCACCGCTTATCGCGAATGTCTGACAATGTCCTTGTCGGCGTGATTGCTTCCGGATCGAGCCGGATTTCGATGATGGCGGGCTTGCCGCTGGCAACTGCCCGTTGCCATGCCGCTTCGAAAGCATCCGTCGTTTCGACAGTCTCGCCATGGCCGCCAAAGGCACGGGCAAGCATCGCGAAATCGGGATTGGTGAGTTCGGTGGCTGAGACGCGCCCCGGATATTCGCGCTCCTGGTGCATGCGGATCGTGCCGTAAATGCTGTTGTTGATGACGAGGACAATGATCGGCAGATCATACTTCACCGCGGTTGCGAAATCCTGGCCGTTCATCAGGAAACATCCGTCGCCGGCAAAACACACCACCATGCGGTCCGGGTGAAGCTGCTTGGCGGCGACAGCGGCCGGCAAGCCGTATCCCATCGAGCCGGAAGTCGGGGCAGCTTGCGTGCCGAAGCGGCGGAAACGATGAAAACGATGCAGCCAGGTGGCGTAGTTGCCCGCACCGTTGGTCATGATCGCATCTTCCGGAAGGACGCTTTCGAGGTAGGTCATGATGGGCCCCATCGCAACCTTGCCCGGGCCGGTCTGCGGCGGCGTCGACCAGCCAAGATAGGATTGGTGCGCCGTTTCGGCTTCGCCCGGCCAGTTGATATGCGATGGTGGCGCAAGGTGTTCCACCACGGCCGCGAAGGCATCGGCCGCGGCATTTATGGCAAGGCTTGGGCGATAGACCCGCCCGAGTTCCTCCGCATCCGGATGAACGTGGATCAGCATCTGTTTCGGGTAGGGACTGTCCATCAGCGTATAGCCTGAGGACGGCATTTCACCGAAACGGCCGCCGACGAGGAGCAGAACGTCGGCCTCCTTGACCCGCGCGCCCAGCGCCGGATTGATGCCGATGCCGACATCGCCGGCATAATTGGGGTGGAGATGGTCGAACAGCATCTGGCGACGAAACGAGCAACCAACCGGAAGCTGCCATTTTTCGGCAAAGCGCGTGATTGAATGAACCGCTTGCTCGCTCCAGCGCGAGCCGCCAAGAATCATGAATGGCTTCCGGGCGCCTTGCAAAAGATCGGCGAGTTTCTCGATAACAGCAGCGGAGGGGCCGGTTTCAACCGGCTGCCAGCCTTGCGCCGCGACGGCTTCCACCTTGTCGGTGAGCATATCTTCGGGCAGCGCAAGTACGACCGGCCCAGGACGGCCGGAGGTCGCAACGGCAAAGGCGCGGGTGACAAACTCGGGGATGCGGCGGGCATCGTCGATCTCGGCAACCCATTTTGCCGTGTCAGCAAAAAAGCGGCGGTATTCGACCTCCTGAAAGGCCTCGCGTTCACGGGCGTCGCGCTGCACCTGGCCGATGAAGAGGATTAGCGGCGTCGAATCCTGCATGGCGATGTGGATGCCGGGGGATGCGTTGGTTGCACCTGGACCCCGGGTGACGAAACAGATACCGGGCTTGCCCGTGAGCTTGCCCCAGGCGTCCGCCATCATCGCGGCCCCGCCCTCGGCCCGGCACACCGTCACGCCGATATTGGCGTCGTAGAGCGCGTCCAGCACCGCAAGATAGCTCTCGCCCGGAACACAGAAGAGCCGCTCGGCGCCATTGGCGACCAGAGCTTCAACGATCAGTTCACCGCCGGTTTTCATCGGTAATATCCTTCAATTCGTTCAATATGTCGGCGCTGTGTTCGCCGAGGCGGGGCGAGGGACGCTCGTACTGCAGGGGGGTCTTGGACATGACGATAGGCGTGCGCACGGAAGGGATAGTGCTGCCGAGGCTATCTTCAAGGTCAAGGCGCAACTGGCGCGCGATGATCTGCGGGTCGTCGAACATTTCGCCAATCCCGTTGATGGGGCCGGCGGGGACGGCATTGCCGGCGCAGGCCTCGAGCAATTCCGCCCGGCTCCGCTTTGCCGTTTCGGCGCGGATCAATGCGGTCAACTCCGCGCGGTGTTCGAGGCGGGCACGATTGGTCAGAAATCGCGGATCGCTTGCCAGCGCATCGAGGCCGACGATCGAACAGAAGCGGGCAAACTGACCGTCATTGCCAACGGCAAGGATCATATGCCCATCCGCTGTCGGCACCACCTCGTAGGGCGAAATATTCGGATGGGCATTTCCCATCCGGTGCGGGCTCTTGCCGGTCGCAAGGTAGTTCATGGCCTGGTTGGCCATGACGGCCGACTGGACGTCAAACAGCGCCATGTCGATCATCTGGCCTTCGCCGGTCCTGGCGACATGCGCCAGCGCGGCCTGAATGGCGATCACCGAATAAAGTCCCGTGAAGACGTCGGCGACGGCGAGGCCGACTTTTTGCGGTTCGCGGTCCGGCTCGCCGGTGACGGACATCAGCCCCGACATGCCCTGGATGATGAAATCATAGCCCGCCTGCGCCGCGTAGGGACCAGTCTGGCCAAAGCCGGTGATCGAACAGTAGACCAGCTTGGGGTTGTCGGCGCTGAGGGTTTCATAGTCGAGGCCGTATTTGCGTAGCCCGCCCACTTTAAAGTTCTCAAGAACGACATCTGCCGTCCGGCAAAGCGCGCGCACGGTCTCCTGTCCCTCGGGCGTCGCGAAATCGGCAGTAATCGAACGCTTGCCGCGATTGCAGGCGTGGAAATAGGCGGCGGAAAGGTTCTCCCCCTCGCTGCTGGTGATAAAAGGGGGTCCCCAGCCGCGCGTTTCATCGCCGCCGGCAGGGTTTTCCACCTTGATCACATCGGCGCCGAGGTCCGCGACGATTTGTCCGGCCCAGGGTCCCGCCAGTACGCGGGCAAGTTCAACGACACGGATACCTTTGAGGGGTGCATCAGGCATGATCAGTTTCGTACCAGTTCTTTCGTTGAATGTTGGGCGACGCGCAGCGCCCAGGACGCAAAATCCTGCATGATCTCGTCACGGTTGATTTCGTTGAGGCCCTCATGGCGCGTGTCTTGATAGATCCGGCTTTCGACGTCGGTGAAACCGAGGCGCAGGAGACGCTCTTCGAGGTCCTTGATCGACTTGCCTTTCGCTGTTGCCGGATCCTCGGCGCCGCCGACAAGATTGAATGGCAAGTTGCGGCGCAAGGTGGCGAGAAGAGCATCGTTGGTACCGACGTTCATGAAGTCGAAAATGTCGCGCCACATGCTGACCGTCGGGTCCCAGCCCGAAAGCGGATCGGCGAGATAGGCATCCACCTCGTCAGGATCGCGCGATAGCCAGTCGGAAGCCGTGCGGGCATTCTTGACCCTGCGGCCCCAGTCGCGAAAGGTAAGCTTTGGCAGGATCATGCTCGGGACGTCGGAACCGAGGAGCATCCGTTCTGCCCGTAAAATACCGAGCGCAAGGCGATTGAGGGACGCCGTTGAAAAGTTGGCGTTCCAGATTGCGGCCCCGCTGACATTCTCGGGGTGCTTCAGGATATAGTTGAGCGCAACCAGCCCGCCCATTGAATGGCCGAAGAGGATGAGCGGCATTCCGGGATTCCGGTTGCGGGCGAGGTGGTTGACGACGTCGACATCGTCGAGCACATGCTGGCGCCCGGCTTGTTCGGCAAAGCGTCCTGCAGGGGCTCCCGGCGCTTTGGTCAGACCATGGCCGCGATGGTCATGGGCATAAACGTGAAAGCCCCTTGCGCTCAGAAACTGCGCAAAACGGGCATAGCGCAAGGAGTGCTCGCTGACGCCGTGGCAAATCTGGACAATGCCGCATGGCTCCGCTTCTGCCTGGGAGACCCGAACGGCAAGCGCGGCCCCCGTCGCAGTGCGTATTGTCTCAACATCTTTGAATGCCATTCGCAGCCTCCCGCCCGCAATTGAAAGGGTGGCGCGCGATTAGTCAATGCGGAATAAGTCCATATCAATATCGCCCAAATTATCGCGGAGCTGCCTATTAAATAAACAGATAAAACTTTGTGCAACTTTCTTTTGCAAAACCACTTGCAATCGATAAAAACATGCCGCAGAACTTCACTCCGAAAGAAACGGGTTCTGACCTTTCGTCGCTTTTGCAGATGATCGAGCTGCCCATCTTGCCAGTTACATGGCCGTTCAAGGGAGACGAGGACGCTCCCCGAATGCGGCACCAGAGGGGAAACCGGGTGACGGAAATATCCGCGCCCGGTTTCGCTCATTTTGGGACAGGTATTATCTGAAACCAGCGTGAGGTGCGGGCCGGGCCGCGAAATAAAACGCCCGCGCATTGCCACCGGAGCGCCTTTCCCCTAAATACGGCGCAACTTCATTCACACGAATACGAACATCGGAGTGACGCGCGTTATGGCACGCCAATTCATTTATCATATGGCCGGTCTCAATAAGGCCTATGGCACCAAGAAAGTTCTCGAGAATATTCATCTCTCCTTCTATCCCGACGCCAAGATCGGCATTCTCGGCCCGAACGGCGCCGGTAAGTCGACGATCCTCAAGATCATGGCGGGAACGGATAAGGAGTTCACCGGGGAGGCCTGGCTTGCTGATGGAGCAACGGTTGGCTATCTCGCGCAAGAGCCTGCCCTCGACGCCAGCAAGGACGTCATGGGCAATGTGATGGAGGGTGTCGCCGACAAGAAGGCGATCCTCGACCGCTATAACGAACTGATGATGAACTATTCCGACGAGACCGCCGATGAAGGCGCCAAGCTCCAGGACATCATCGACGCCAAGAACCTCTGGGATCTGGAATCGCAGGTCGAGATGGCGATGGAGGCGTTGCGCTGCCCGCCGGGCGACGCCGATGTCAGCAAGCTATCCGGCGGTGAACGCCGCCGCGTCGCGCTGTGCCGCCTTTTGTTGTCGCAACCTGACCTGTTGCTTCTCGACGAACCGACCAACCATCTCGATGCCGAAACGACTGCATGGCTTGAAAAGCACCTGCGCGAATATCCCGGCGCCGTCCTCCTCATCACCCACGATCGCTACTTCCTCGACAATGTGACCGGCTGGATCCTCGAACTCGATCGCGGCCGCGGCATCCCATACGAGGGCAACTACTCGGCCTATCTCGAATCCAAATTGAAGCGCATGCAGCAGGAAGGCCGCGAAGAGGCTTCGCGCCAGAAGGCACTTGAGCGCGAGCGCGAGTGGATCGCCGCAAGCCCGAAAGCACGCCAGGCCAAGTCCAAGGCCCGTATCAAGGCCTATGACGAACTGGTCGATGCGGCCAATGACCAGCGTCCGGGCGACGCCCAGATCATCATTCCAGCAGGCGAGCGCCTTGGGCAGGTGGTGATCGAAGCCGAGAACCTCACCAAGTCTTTCGGCGACCGGGTCCTGATCGAGGACCTCACCTTCAAGCTGCCTCCGGGTGGCATCGTCGGCGTCATAGGTCCGAACGGCGCCGGCAAGACGACGCTGTTCAAGATGATCACTGGCCAGGAGAAGCCGGACTCCGGATCGATCCGCATCGGTGACACTGTCCATCTCGGCTATGTCGATCAGAGCCGCGATCACCTTAAGGGCGACAAGAACGTCTGGGAAGAGATTTCGGGCGGCAACGACATCATCAAGCTTGGCAAGCACGAGATGAATTCGCGTGCCTATGTCTCTGCCTTCAATTTCAAGGGTGGCGACCAGCAGCAGAAAGTCGGCAATCTATCGGGCGGTCAGCGCAATCGCGTGCACCTTGCCAAAATGCTGCAGTCCGGCGGCAATGTCCTGCTTCTCGACGAGCCGACCAATGATCTCGACACCGAAACGCTTTCGGCGCTCGAGGATGCGCTCGAAAAGTATGCGGGCTGCGCCGTGATCATCAGCCACGATCGCATGTTCCTAGACCGTCTTGCGACGCATATCCTTGCCTTTGAAGGTGATAGCCACGTCGAATGGTTCGAAGGAAACTTCGAGGAATATGAGAACGACAAGATCCGCCGCCTCGGCCCGGACAGTGTCAATCCGAAGCGTCCCACCTACAAGCGCCTGACGCGGTAAGGCCGCATGTTCGAGCGGCTAAAGGAACGAGGTTTTGATATACTGGCGCTTCACCACGCCGAAGCCATCGTCACCATGGACATGGCCGGCGCGGAGAACGATCTCGAAACGGTGCTGCTCGATCTGACGATCCCCGTCACCGAAATTGTCGCGGGCGGGGGAGGCGAGGCGCGGCTGACGCAGCGCCTGCGCCGTGGTCTCGCCGAACGGGGCTGGAGCAAGCGCAATATCCGCGTTCGCAAGACCGTGCGCTGGTCCGAATTCGATGAGGAAAGGGAGGTCGCCTCCCTCTCCCATGAAATCGATCATGTGAAGGCCTTCGGGCCGCAAGGCTCGGTGTTCGCGCTCGAAATCGAGTGGAACAACAAGGACCCCTTCTTCGACCGCGACCTTGAAAGCTTCAAGCGGCTGCATGCCGAGGGCGCTGTTTCCGTCGGCGGGCTTATTACCCGCGGCGAGAGCCTTCAGAACGATATGCGGACGATCCTGCGCCGCTTCGCAGATGAAAGGGCGGTCGATGAACTCGGCCAGCTCGACAGCTTCAATTACGTTCCGACGCGGCGTCAGCGCGAAATGATCCTGACAAGGGCCGAGCGGACCGGCGACTTCCGGCAAGCATGGGTGGATGCATTCGTCGGCGACAAGTTCGGCGAGGCGACGACCCATTGGCGCAAGCTGCGCGACCGCGTCTTGCGCGGCGTCGGCAACCCATGCCCGCTTGTCCTTATCGGCATACCTTCATCGGTGGTGACGTTCGATCACTCCGCGGCCTCCGCCGCCGAATTATAGGCGTAGGTCTTCCAGGTCGGCTTGTAGTCTTCGTCGGCCTGATTGCCCCAATAGGTCCAGTTTGGCCGGGTCCCGCGCGCAAAAAGTTCGAGATAGGGACCCTTCGAGCAGCTTTCGATCAGATCGTACTGCTCGTCGGGCTTGCGCGAGTGTTCGCGTTTGCGCGACGAAAGATAGTTCACCTGGCTGCGGCCCGGCGCCAGTGTGCGGGCGTTCTTGCCGCGAACGCCGAAGAGCAAGACTTCGGTGACGTTGCGGAAATAGAAGCCGACGCCGCGCCCGTCAGAGCCGCCATCCTTGCGCACCTTGTGCCAGATGATGTTCGACTTGTACTCGAATCCCCAGGATTGCATGACCCGCAGCCCTTCCGGCAGCAGCGCATTCGGCACCCACAGGTAGAGATGCGCAGGTTGCGCCGTCAGGTCGGCGATCGGCAAGGCGCAGATGTCGTCGGTCGTCATCGTGCCGTAGCGCGACAGGCGCTTGTGCTCCGGAGCGACCTTTCCGGTGCGATTGGTGAAACGCCACGGCGGATCGGCAAGGACGGTGTGATAACGCTTTCCTGCGGTTCGTTTCGCCAAATCTATGGCTGCGTCCATAACTTCAGCGTTCACGACAAACCTCCGGTGAGAAAAGAACGAAAGCAGAACACATAACGATTGTCAATCGGAGACGATTCGCCTTTCCAGTGGGTTGTAGCATGCCATAGGCGCAAGGTATTGCCGAGCCGCAATAGTTCACCGAATTCTCATGACTCTTTTTGACAGATTCATCAGGGATATTTGCTGGTGTTGCCCGCAGTTTTTCATAAAATGCGGCGGCTTTCACGGCGCATATTTTCAGGAGCGTTTATGAACGACCTTTTTTCAACCGGCCCCGAGATATTGCCCGCGCGCAAGCTCAGCGGGCGTGTCAGCGGCCTGTTCGAGGCACGCGCCGGCGATTTCGTGACGGCGCCGTCGGCGGAACTCAGGGTTACTTTCGACGGAATTGTCGGTGATTTCCATGCCGGTCCGACGCGGAAATCCGGCGGTCGCGAGCCTTGGTATCCGCGCGGCACCGAAATGCGTAACGAGCGGCAACTCTCGATTCTTGCGCCGGACGAACTCGTACAAGTTGCAGCCGGCATGGGGCTTGCCGAACTCAGGGCCGAGTGGATCGGCGGCAACATGCTGATCGACGGGATCCCGTCGCTTTCGATGCTGCCGCCACGGACGCTGATATTTTTCGAGGGTGGTGTCACGTTGAAGGTCGACGGCCAGAACGCGCCCTGCAAGATTGCCGGGCGCTCGATCGGCGAACATGCGGGAACGGCCGACCATACCGCGACTGCGCTCGATTTCGTTCGGGTCTCGCGGCGGATGCGCGGCATCGTCGCCTGGGTCGAAAAGCCCGGAACGATCGGTAATGGCGAAAAGGTGGATGTGCGCATTCCCGAACAATGGATTTATCGCCCCTGAGGCTTGCGCGCGCCCGGGAATTGTGGCGAATGATCAGGCAGGTCCGGTGCCTGCGGCAAGCGTTGCGGGAGAATCGGGAAGCCGGTGAAAATCCGGCACGTGCCCAACGCTGTAAGGGGGATGGACGCGCATTTGCCACGGAACTTTCCGGAAGGCGCGCGGCTCAGTTGAACCTCAGTCAGAAGACCGGCCGGACCTCATAGCTCGAACCGCGTGGACAGCGGCGAGAGTTTCAAGCGTTGTTGGGAGCAAACAATGCACGATAAATGCCATGGTCCGACTGCCGCCGACAATTTTTCCAAAGATGAACGCGCGGCGGTCTACAAAGCCATCCATACGCGCCGCGATGTGCGCGACCAGTTTCTTCCCAAGGCCATACCCGACGATGTGCTTATGCGCCTGCTCGATGCGGCCCACCATGCGCCCTCGGTCGGCTTCATGCAGCCCTGGAATTTCATCCTGATCAGCGATCCCGAGCGCAAGCAGGAGGTGCACCAGGCCTTCACCCGCGCCAATGAGGAAGCGAGGGCAATGTTCACTGACGATCGCCAGGCGCTTTATGCTGCGCTGAAACTCGAAGGCATCCTCAAGGCGCCGCTCAACATCTGCATCACCTGCGATCGCACCCGTGGCGGGCGCGTCGTCCTTGGCCGCACCCATAACCGTCAGATGGACCTCTACAGTACCGTCTGCGCAGTGCAGAATCTCTGGCTTGCAGCGCGCGCCGAGGGCATCGGCGTCGGCTGGGTCAGCATTTACCATGATGCCGACATGCGCCGAATCCTCGGCATCCCCGCGCATGTCGAGATCGTCGCCTATCTCTGCGTCGGCTACGTGGATGAGCTCTACCAGGCGCCGGAGCTTGAGCAGCGCGGATGGCGCAAGCGACTGCCGCTCGATGAACTCATATTTCGGGACCGCTGGAGTGGATGCGATGATCCAGAAACGCTCAGCTCGGATCATCCTCATCCGGATCGAGCAGGCGTGTCGCCCGCCACTCCGTCAGTTTCCGGTTGATCGCTTCCAGCACGAAGAAACGCGCCGACTCCTTGTCGTAACCGTCGTCACGAAGCACATCGTAATCCGTATGCTGGTGGCGGACATGCGCGACCGTCGCCAGCCACACCGCAATCGGCGGCGGCAGCGTCTTCATGTGCGGGGCATTCGCGGCGGCGCGGATCGGCTCGGAATCCGAATAGGGTACGGCCGGTAGCAGAAGTGTCAAAGCCTTATTGATGGCGCGCTGGCGGTTCGTTCCGATGCTCATGCCGCTATCCTAGCCGATTCTCGTCCTATTTCAGGCGCGGCAAAAAATGTCGTCAACGGCAAAAACAACTTGCTTATGCGGCGTTTGTCACATAAACATATCTTTATGTCTTTTGAGGATTGGAAGCATGGACAAGCGTGATCTCAACCTGGACCTGATGGTCGATACGCTGAAAGCGGCAGCCGAGCCGAGCCGCCTGCGCATCCTCGCGCTGCTGTCACGCGGGGACCTTACCGTTTCCGATCTTACCTCCATCCTCGGCCAGTCGCAGCCGCGCGTGTCGCGGCATTTGAAGCTGCTGTTCGAGGCCAGCCTCATCAATCGATACCAGGAAGGTTCCTGGGCTTATTTCCGCCTGGCCGACTCGCTGATCGTCGGTGACATCGCCCGGTCGTTGCTCGACCGCCTCGATTTTTCCGATCCTTTGCTCGAACGCGACCTCGAGCGACTTTCCTCGGTGAAGTTGCAGCGGCGCGAACGCGCAGCCGCCTATTTCAGCGCAAATGCAACGAGCTGGGATATGATCCGGTCGTTGCACGCGCCGGATGGCGCGGTGGAAGCAGCGCTCCTCAAGATCGTCGGCCGCAAGCCGTTTCAGGCGATGCTCGATGTCGGCACGGGGACGGGCCGTCTGCTTGAACTCTTCTCGCCGCTCTATATTCGCGGCGTCGGTATCGACATAAACCGCGATATGCTGACGGTTGCTCGCTCCAATCTCGATCGCGACGGGATCACCAATGCGCAGGTGCGCCATGGCGATGTCTATTCCCTGCCGGTAGACCGGGAATCCTTTGATCTTGTTACCGTCCACCAGGTTCTGCACTTCCTCGATAACCCCGCCGAAGCAATCCGCGAAGCGGCACGTGCATTGCGGGCAGGCGGGCGCATGCTCATCGTCGATTTTGCTCCGCACGAACTTGAGTTCCTGCGCGACAACCATGCCCATATGCGTCTCGGCTTCAGCGATGCGCAGATGCGCGAATGGCTTACGGAAGCCGGTTTGATGCTCGAAGAGAGCACGGAACTTGAACCGAAAGACAAGAACAAACTAACCGTCAAACTGTGGCTGGCACGCGACCCGCGCCTGCTGATTGCAGATCCCGATTTAACCTCCCGCGTCACGGAGAGTGTCTGATGAGTTTCTTTCGCCAATCGCGCCGCCCCGATATCGGTCACAATATCCGTGTGTCCTTCGAGTTCTTCCCGCCGAAGACGGAAGTCATGGAGGAACGGCTTTGGGAGACGGTGACGCGCCTTGCGCCGCTCAACCCTGAATTCGTCTCGGTGACCTACGGTGCCGGCGGTTCGACGCGCGGGCGCACCGCCCGCACGATCAACCGCATCCTGACGGAAACAGACGTCAATGCCGCTGCGCATCTTACCTGCGTCGATGCGACGAAGGAGGAAGTCGATACGGTGGTGCGCGAGTTTGCCGCCATGGGCGTCAAGCGCTTCGTTGCATTGCGGGGCGATCCGGCAAGCGGCGTAGGCTCGCACTACAAGCCGACACCCGGCGGCTATGAGAACGGCGCTGATCTCGTTGCCGGGCTGAAAGCCTTTGCCGATTTCGATATCTCGGTTTCGGCCTATCCGGAAAAGCATCCGGAAAGCCCGGATTTCGCCACAGACATCGACATGCTCAAGCGCAAGGTCGACAATGGCGCGACACGGGCGATCACCCAGTTCTTCTTCGAGAACGATCTCTACGAGCGCTATGTCGAAAAGGTTCGCCGTGCCGGTATCTATATTCCGATCCTTCCGGGCATCCTGCCCATCCACAATTTCACGCAGGTGACGAATTTCTGCTCGAAGGCGGGCACGCACATTCCCAACTGGCTGGCCGAGCGCTTCGAGGGTCTCGAGAACGACCCGCAGACGCACCAGCTTGTCGCTTCTGCAGTCGCCGCCGAACAGGTGCTCGACCTCGTCGAAAGGGGTGCGCAGGATTTCCACTTCTATACGATGAACCGGGCCGACCTTGCTTTTGCCATCTGCCATCTCATCGGAATTCGGCCGGGCAGCAATGTCGTTGAGGCCAATTTGGCCGGTGCCGCGGCATAATGCCCGGCTCTGAAATGGGAAACGGCCCGACTGCCATGATCGGGCCGCTCCATGTTTCACCTACTTAACGGTCAGAGACCATCTACGTAGCGCTCTTGTATTTACTCAGGGGATGAGTCCTACGACCATTGCACCGATAAATGCGAACGCTGCACAGATCATAAGGACATTCATCGATCGAGTTAGTCCCATCGTTTGTCTCCTGCAGTTAACCGATTTAGCATAGCGCAAATTTGCCACAGAAAAAGCCCAAATATTACGGTCTCATGACGCCGGGGTGAGAAAATTTTTGCCTGATAAACCTAAGTTTCTGAAATGAAACACATTTGACAGGGCAAAAAAATTCGAGATCACGATAAAATGTTCCGATATGGGGCATATCTTTGCACTGCAGCATTTTTGCCACTAAAGGGCGCAGAGGCCCGTTTCAGCCACAATTGGGCCATAATTGGCCCGTTCGTGGATATGTCGCTTTATTGAAAACTTTAGGTTTTTTACCGTTTTCGCATTGCGGTTATCAGGCGGCCGTCAATAGTCAACAGTCCGAGCGCGATGAGCCCCATCCCAAGAAAATCATGCGCGGCGAGCCGTTCGCCAAGAAAAATTGTTCCAAGCAGGATGGCGCTGACCGGGACAATCAGCGTCACGAGCGAAGCGTTGGTCGCGCCTGCCGTCTGCACGATGGAAAAATAAAGGATATAGGCATAGGCAGTGGACAGGAGACCAAGACCGAGGATCGCGGCCCAAACTCCGCCATCGATCGTGGCGACCTGCGGGACGCCGTCCCAGAACAGGACAATAGGTATCATGATCAACGTCGCCGCGGTCATCTGGCCAGTGGAGGTGACGGTTGGCGGAACGCCTTTGAAGCGCTTGGCGAGAATGCCCGCAAAGGCGTAGGACAGCGTTGCCGCGATCACCAGCATTTCCGCCCATAGCGGTCCGCCCAACCCGGTCAGCGCCCCTGGACCAATGAGAGTAACGATGCCGGCAATGCCGAGCAGGATGCCGGCGATCTTGTTGACGGTGACCTTTTCATCGACTGTTAGAAACGCGGCAACAACGACAGTCCAGATCGGAGTCGTTGCGTTGAGGATGGCCTCCACTCCAGCGCCAAGGGCCGTCTGGCCGATGAACAACAATGAAAACGGTATGACGTTCATCAGCAGGCCGAGCCCGGCAAATTTGAGCGCGTGTTGCCGGTAGCTCCAGAAATTGATGCCGCGTGCAAGCAAATAGAGATGAAGAGCAAGGGCGGCTATGGCGACGCGAAAGAGCACAAGGGTAAGCGGCGGGACGACCTGAACTGCGATGCGGGCGAAGAAAAACGAGCCGCCCCAGATAGCGCCGAGAAGAAACAATTGCGCCCAGGCGAAGCCTGTCATGGCAAGGGGTCTTGGTGCGATGGTTTGGGATGACAAGGTTTCAATTCCTCCAGAAGCCTGCCCGGCGTTCCACATTCACGGCAAAACAGGATCAAGGCCACCCGATTCCTGCCGGACAAGAAGCGACTTTCGTCCGTCACGTTCGCTTGCTAAGAGTTTCGTATGACGCAGAACGACAAGATGCAACGATTCGCCTCGGCCCGTGAAGCAGCGCTTACCTTACGGCCCGATCAACCCGTCTACTGCTTTCGTCCCCATGTCCTCATCAAGGATGCGGACCGGTTCATGAAAATGTTCCCGGGCGAGACAGCCTATGCGGTCAAGACAAATGGCGAAGATCTCGTTCTCGATACGTTGGCGCGCAATGGCGTCAGCACATTCGATGTGGCTTCCCCCGGCGAATTCGCGGCCGTTCGCAAGGTCGCCCCGAATGCGCAGATGCTCTACATGCATCCGATCAAGGCGCAGTCTGACATTCGCCTTGCTCTGGAAACCTATGGCATCCGCGTCCTTGCCGTCGATCATGAGGACGAGATCGCCAAGATCACGCGCATCGTCCGCGCGCTCGATATCGATCCGGCCAGTATTACGCTTTATGTTCGCCTGCAAACCAAGGGCCATGCCGCCTATGAACTCTCGAAGAAGTTCGGCGCGGCGCCCGCACATGCCATCGAGCTCCTGCAGCGCTCGGACAAAATCGGCTACAAGGTCGGCTTGTGTTTTCACGTCGGCAGCCAGATCGAGGATCCCGATACCTATGAGAATGCGTTGCGCTCCGCTGACTGGGTGCGCAATCGCGCCGGCGTCCCGCTCGCGGGGCTGGATATTGGCGGCGGCTTTCCGGCCGAATATGGCCACGATCCGAAGCGCAAGCATGTGGAAATGCCCTCGCTCGGGCAACTGATGTCGCGCCTGCGCGGCGATATCAAGGAATACGGCTTCGGCGATCTCCCGCTTGTGGCCGAACCCGGCCGCGTCATTGTCGCTCGTGCCTTCTCGCTCATCGTGCGGGTGCTCCTGCGCAAGGGCAGGCGGCTCTATATCAATGATGGTATCTGGGCGTCGCTATCGGATTCATGGACGGGCAAGATCACGCTGCCGGCGCGCTTCATCCCCGATCCTGCCAAGAAATTGCGGCACGGGGATGTGGAGGAGATCGTACCGTTCCGCGTCTGCGGCGCTACGTGCGATTCCGTCGATATTCTGTCGCGGCCTTTCTGGTTGCCAGCGACCGTCGAAACGGGCGACTGGATCGAGATCGGCCATATCGGCGCTTATTCCCTATCGCTTCGCACGCGCTTCAACGGATTTTATCCGGACACGTTTGTCGAAGTCGATACGGCTTTCGATGAAGGCAGCGAGCCGGAAGGCTTCGCATCCCTCGAAACGATGGCTCCGCCGCAATAGCGCTTCGTTTTAGAGCTTGCCGAGCAATTCCGGCGTCGGCCAGGAATCGGCGGGCATGCCGAGGCGGATCTGCTCATCTCTCACGGCATCGCGCGTCAGGATGCCGAACACGCCGTCGATCTTCGGCCCCATGTCGTGGCCGCGTGCCGCAAGCTTGTTCTGCAGTTCCTTCATCTGGTCGGGGTTGAGCCCGACTTCAGGTGTCGTCGCCTGCAGCGGTCCGGCTCCCGCCAGGCGCGTGGCGAAATAGGCCGCCGTGGTGGCGTAGATGATGGATTTGTTCCATTCGACGAACACGTCGAAATTGGCATAGGAAAGGAAGGCTGGTCCCTTGCGGCCCATAGGCAGCAGAAGGGAAGCATCGCCATCATCCGGCCCGAGAGGACCATTCATGCCGGTCACGCCCCACTCCGACCATTTGGAATGCGGCAGCCGGTTGGTGCGGATGGCGTTTTCCCAAGGCAGATCCTTGGTTAGCTTGACCTCTTCGAGCCAAGGTTCACTGCGCTTCCAGCCGAGATCGCGCAGGACGCGGGCCGCGGTCATGATCGCGTCCGGCGCACTGTGCTTCAGATCGACCTTGCCGTCGTCGTCGCCATCGACGCCGCGTTCCAGATAGTCGGTGGGGAGCATTTGCATCTGCCCGATTTCGCCGGCCCAGGCGCCGGTCGTCTTGGCATCGACGACGCCGTTGTCGAAGAGCTTCAACAGCGCAATCAGTTGCGGCCGGAAGAGTTCGGGCCTGCGGCAATCGAACGAGAGCGTAAGCAGTGCATTCAGTGTGTCGAAATCGCCCTGGACTGCCCCGAAATCGGTCTCGAGACCCCAGAATGCGGCGATGACCGGACCGGGCACGCCGTATTCCTGCTCGGCCTCGGCGAAAGTCGAGGCATATTTCTTGAGGTTGGCTGCGCCCTGCTTCAACCGGTAATCGGAGACCATGCGCGAGGAGAAAGTCAGGAATGTCTGGCTGAAGACACCCTGTGCGCGATCGCGCTCCAGGACCTTGTCGTCGAGCGAAGCCTTCAACAGCTCGTTCAGCCCACGTTCCCCTACGCCGGCACTGCGGGCTTCGGCAATAAGGCCGTTGAACCAGGGTTCGAGTTCGCCGCCGCAAGCAGGCTTTTCAGCCGGTGTCTGCGCAGGCGCTACCTGATCCAGCGCATAGGACGCGCTCGATGTCAGAAGAAGGCCGGCAGCGGCAAGGGCAGTCGAAAGTCTGTTCATCAGGGAAATCTCGTTCTAACGGGCACGCCCAAGCGCGCAGATGCCCTGCTAATGCACGAATATGCAGTTGAGGTGAAGTCAAAGAATCGCGAAACAGGGCGGGGGCCTTGCCCTTTATTGCACCTTGTTGCGCACCAGCCACTCTTTCCAGGATTTTTCGCTTCCGGCAAAGACATTGATGTCCGCATCGCCGCGCATTCCGGGGATGGAGCCGGTGCCGGTATATTGCCAGAAGGTCCAGGGGTGCGACCCGTATTTCTCGTCGGGATGCCCGGCTACCGAGCGCAACCAGAAGGGATAGCCGACAAATTGGCGCAGGTCATTGTCGTCAAAGAAATCGACCGTCGTATAAATGATCGGACGCTTGCCGTAGTAGCGTTCGACGATATCCATGAAGGTCTTCATCTCGCTGCGCACGATCGCGGCATTGGGCCGGAGTTTGCAGGTTGGCGAGGCGGCGTTCCACTCCATGTCGAGGACCGGCGGCAAGGCGCTTGGGTCCTTCGGGACGTGCTGGATATACCACTTGGCCTGATCCTTTGCCGTGCGGCAGAAATAATAGAAGTGATAGGCGCCGCGTGGAACGCCGGCTGCGCGCGTCGCGGCCCAATTCTGGGCGAAGCGGTCATCCACCCGGTCGCCGCCTTCGGTCGCCTTGATGAAGGCGAAGGAAATGCCATTGGCCCGGACGGTCTGCCAATCAACCGTAGATTGATATTTCGATATGTCCGTCCCGTGGATTGGATAGTGCCAGGGCGTCTTCCCGGTCCAGTCGTGCGGATCGCGGTCGCCGAAGCGCGGCGCCTTTACGTTGCCTGTCGGCGCGGCGATCTGCTGGACAGGCCTTGTCTGTTTGGCATCGGAAAAATCATAGTCGACGGTCGTGCAGCCGGTCAGAAGAACAGTCAGCAAACCTGCTGCAAGTCGTTTCATATATTTACGGTCCATCATCGAATCGTGGCGGGATCAGTGCTCATCCACTAGAGATGCGCGATTATGCTTAACAGATGATGAGCGTGAGCGCGCCTCGTCGATGCTGTTCTGATTGCATATTTTTGCATGCTGCATCGAATCTTAAGCCGTGATACTCGTTGCAAACAGCGTTTGGTGCGAGGGGCGGGACGATGAGAAAACTTGGTTTGCTGGTTTTTCTTGTCGCGCTGGTTGCGCTCGCCAATGCCTTTTTCGCATCGTGGGTTACGATCAACAGGGATGATCTGGCGATATCCGTCAGCCAGTCCGGCAGTTGCGTTCGCCCGGCAATACCGAGTTTCTGGCGCAACTATAGAGGGTACCCCGATTACGACAACGAGCTGATTTCCGACTATTTCGGCATCTATGCCGCTTACGCTTCCAACGTCTACGCGCCATCGAACCGAGACCGTTTCAATCTCAAACCAGAAATATTCGGCTGGGCTCCGCAGGGCGGGCCGATCATCCGGCCGGGTGGGTTCTACGCTGAGCTTTTCTACAAGCGCAGCCCGGTGCGGCTTTCGGTAATGCTCGTCATCAGAGGCAAGGACAGCGCGTTCAACCTGCCGGATCTGATCAGCGAGAACACCTTGTTTACCCAGATGATCAATCCGTGGGATCAATACCGGACTGTGCGCAAGGAGTTTTCGCGTATCCGCCGTGAGGCGCAAAGCGGATCGGCGGGCCTGCCGGTCGAATATATCGTCGTCGGGCATGGGCTTGGCGGCGGACTTGCGCGCCACCTTGCGGCAGCGTTTCCATGTACTGCGGCGGTTACCTTCGATTCCACCTTCGTTTCCAACAATCGGCGCCTGGCCGAGCCCTATGACGGCCAGGTCGTCGATCTCTTCGCCGACAATGATTTGCGCTCGCGGCTCGCAGTCCTGCCAAATCCGCGCGCCTTCTTTCGCATTTCGCGGGTCCACCAGTGGTACCGCGTGCGCAATGCCGGAGATTTCTCGGGTCCCGCCGGCATGCAGAGGGCTGCCGTTGCGATGGCACGCATCCCGGTCATGTGCCTGCTGCGCGATGATTGCGAGTTGAAGCGACCGACAAGCGGCGATAGCGGCGAAGAGAACCCGCAAAGCGGGCGTTCGGCTGCGGAAATGTCAATGCTCTTTTGCCTCGCGGGCCCGGGTTCGGCCGGCCCCAAAGCCGACCTTTGCCAGTAGGTCAGGCGTGACGGCGGATTACTGAAATCCAGGCAAAGCCGCGATATAGCCTATGGATTTCGGCCTGCGCATTGGCGGCCAGGGCGATCTTGCCTGCAACATCGAACAGGTCGTTGCGAGGCGTCACGTGGTACCATTCGAGCCATTTGTAAAGCCCACGCCGCGCGAAGGCAGGCAGATCGCGCAGATCGCCAAAATCGACAACATGCAGCGCGCCACCCGGCGTGAGATGGTTGATCGCTTCGCGCATCACCGCCTGCCATTGCGGGATCATGGATACGGCATAGGAGATGAAAATGCGGTCGAACTCGCGTCGCCCGAGGATCGCTTCAGGTTCGAACTTTGCCGCGTCGGCATAGGCGAGCGTGGCGCGATCACCAATTCCTGCCGCAGCTATCTTCTTGCGTGCCGTTGCCAGCATTTCATTGGAGATATCAATGCCGTAGAGCGAAGTCTCAGGATAAGCCCGCCCGGCAAGCACCAGGTTGCGGCCTGTACCGCAGCCGATCTCCAGGATACTGCCACTCGTTGGCGGGGTGAGCCCGGCAAGCATCGGGTCGCGGCCAAGCAGGTAGTATTTGCGGGTAGCGTCATAGAAGTGACGCTGATGCCGGTACACCCGGTCCATCAGCGGGCCGTGTTCAATCTTGGCAAACATCAGGCGCGGTCCTTGCGAAGGTAGAGGTGAAAGCCGCCATAGATCGACGAGCGATCGCGCTCGTGCAGCGCGCGGGAAAGTTCTTCCTGATAGTCCCATCTCTCGAGCAACGTATCGTCGACGCGGCCAGGCAGGATCGTAGGTTCGGCCGCCGTGCGGAAGATGACGCGTGCGCCCGGCGCGGCGGTGCGGGTAATCTCTGCCCATAGTTCGTTGAGCTGGGTGTCGTTCATCCAGTCCTGCGCATCCAGAAGAATGAAGCGATCGACCGAGGCGTCGGGTTTTGCCGCGAGGAATTCGGTGAAGGAGGCATTTACGACGCTCATCCGGCCGGCCCGGTGGCGCACGGTGGCGAAATTGCTGCGGGAAAGGTAGGGCGGCAGCGGGCCGGTCTCGGCATTGTCGCTGTAGCCGCGGCCAAAAGCCTGCCAGGCAAAATAGTTTTCCGAGAGCGGAAAGCCGCAGGCGAGCTTTTCCAGCCTGCCGCGCAGCACCTGCGCCATATTGCCATCGCCGGCGGTGGCGAGCGCATCATATTGCTGCGGAGGAATGCCTAGTCCGAACAGCGACGACTTCCGCTTCGTCGCCCAGCGGATCATGCGCTTATCGAAGAGCGGGGCGAGGGCCGTATCGAAATAGGCGCGCTGCTCCTCCATGGTGGATGCCTTGAGCAGATCGCGCGGGTCGATGCCATACAGCCTGGCAATGCGATGCCCCATGCCGATGAAGAGCCCGAGCAGCCCGTGCCGATAGAGGTCCCGTGAGAAGATGGTGATCCGGCGCCGGCCCGAAAGCATGCGCTTTTCCCAATAGGCGCGGCTCGTCGCGTCGAGGTGCGGCTGGATGAAACGTTCATAGGCAGCAAGATTGGCCCTGTCGTCGGCCGTGCCATAGAAGCGGTAGAAGGCGTCGTAATTGGGCAGGCGGGCAACTGCTGCAAGCTTGAGGCGGTTGAAGGCGACATGCGCGGTGTTGAGGTCGACGGCTTCGACGCTGGCCGGATCGGCCGTCAGGTAGGACATGGCGTTGCAGCCGCCAGAGGCGATGGTGACAATCCGGTGGCCAGGCAGAATCTGCAGTGCTTCCATGTCCACCTCCGGGTCTTCCCAGATTTGCGGATAGACCAGCCCCTTGAAGACATGGGCGAAGAGGCGTTCCGAAAGGCCGGCTTTCGAAAGGAGCCTGTTTTGCCGGACCGCCTTGTTGAGTTTCTCGTTGCGCGGGGACAGTTCGTTGGATTGTCTAGCAAGCGGCATCTAATCGAATCCCCTTTATTGGAAATTCCTGCCCGCCTAGCATCCCCATGTAACAAATGGGTGACGCACGCCATTGCAGCGGCTTGCCAAGTTGATTCAACTTAAGCGGGCAAGTAATTGAGCTTGCACGGCGAGGAAGTGTGACGGCCGTGCAAAGGCAATTTAGCAGGTGTCGTTCGTTTCGTGTTTTATCGACGTTTCGTTGCCGCCACTCCGCCAAGCCAGTTTCAGCGTAAATCCAGGCGCAGGTGCTCGTCGTCATAGGACTTGCCGTCGTAACGCAACGCATCCTTCTCAAAACCAAAAACGGTAAATCCGAGACCAAGATAGATATTGCGCGCGGCGAGGTTGGTTGCCATCACCGTCGCATGAAGAACGTCGACATGCTGCCTCGCATGTTCGATCACGGCCGCAGTCAATCGTCTGCCCAAGTCATGACCTCGCCAGGCGGGATCGACGAAGACACCCCATAGCAGACCTACGTGGCGCTTCTTGACCTTCGGACTGACGGCAAAGCCGGCAAGGCCAATGAGCAGGTCACCGGCGAAGGCGCCGAACGCCGCGTTTGGCTGCACCTCCAGCATCGAGCGTACGTCGGCGATGTCGCGGCCGCACTCTTCCTCATAGCTCGAACCGAATGCTTCGGGTGCAGTCTGCAGGCAATGCAGCCGCAGGGCCTGGAAACGTTCTGCATCGTCGCGGGTGAGGCGCCTGACCGCAATCTGCACCGGTTCAACCATCATTCTTTCCATAACCGCCGGGGGTGGGTGTGGTGAGTATCACGGCTTCACCGGCGTCGAGGACGGTCTGGTCGCAGGCTTTGAGCATTTCGGTCGTTCCATCGTTGCGACGCACTTGCGTCTTGCCTGTCTCGCCATTGCCGCCGCCGTCGAGGCCTTGGGGCGGCCGGCTGCGATGCGACGACAGGATGGCGCAATCCATCCGTTCGAGGAAACGGATCGTCCGCTGCGTGCCGTTGCCGCCCGGGTACGTCCCGGTGCCGCCCGAACCGTCGCGGATATGAAAATCCTCGAGCAGGACCGGAAAGCGCATTTCGAGGATTTCGGGATCCGTGAGGCGTGAATTGGTCATGTGCGTATGGACGGCGGCGGTTCCGGCAAAGCCGGTGCCGTCGTTGAAATGGCCTGCGGGCGATCCCGAGCAGATCGTCTCGTAATATTGATAGCGCGCGTTGCCGAAGGTCAGATTGTTCATCGTTCCTTGCGAATTCGCCATCGCGCCCAAGGCGCCAAACAGGGCGTTGGTGACATGCTGCGATGTTTCAACATTGCCGGCAACGACGGCCGCCGGGTAGGTGGGCTTCAGCATCGACCCATCTGGGATGATGATGTCGATAGGGCGCAGACAGCCGGCATTCATCGGTATCGCGCCTTCGACCATGACACGGAATACGTAGAGCACCGCAGCGCGCGCCACAGGCTCCGGCGCATTGAAGTTGTTTTTCATGACCGGTGACGTGCCGGTAAAATCCACCGTTGCCCGGCGCTCGTTGCGATCGACGGTAATCTTCACCGCAATCGTCTGGCCGGTGTCGGTCTCGTAGCTGTATTCGGATTGCTCGGGCAGCCGGTCGAGCACGGCCCGCACACTCTCCGCCGCATTGTCCTGGACATGGCCCATATAGGCTTCGACCACGCCGAGCCCGAACTGGCCGATCATCTTTTTAAGCTCAGCAACGCCCTTTTCGTTAGCGGCGATCTGCGCCTTCAGGTCGGCGATGTTCTGATGGACATTGCGCACAGGGAAAGGGTGATCGGTGAGAAGCGCAGTCAATTCCCGTTCACGAAAGCGGCCACGCTCGACGAGACGGAAATTGTCGATGAGAACACCTTCTTCATCGACGGTCGTCGCGAGCGGCGTCATCGATCCCGGCGCGGAACCGCCAATATCGGCATGATGGCCACGTGAGGCGGCGTAGAAGAGAATGTTTTTTCCCGCATCGTCGAAGACCGGCGTCACCACAGTAATATCCGGGAGGTGCGTGCCGCCATTATACGGAGCATTCAGGGCAAAGACATCGCCCGGATGGATATCGCCGGCATTGAGCTTGATGATCGTCTCGACCGAGCGGTCCATGGAGCCGAGATGAACGGGCATGTGCGGTGCGTTGGCGACGAGGGCGCCGCTGCCGTCGAACACGGCGCAGGAAAAATCGAGACGTTCCTTGATGTTGACCGAATAGGCGGTGTTCTGCAGCGTCACGCCCATCTGTTCGGCGATCGACATGAAGAGATTATTGAAAACCTCGAGCATGATCGGATCGGCTTCGGTGCCGAGCGCGGCCGTGCGAAGCTTCTTTTCGGCGCGGCGCATGAGGACATGGTTCAAGTCGGTGATCTGCGCGCGCCAGCCTGGCTCGACGACGATGGTCTGATGCGGCTCGATGATCAGGGCCGGGCCCTTGATCTCATGCCCGGGTGCGAGGTTTTCGCGCCGGAACGCCGGAGCGTCGTGAAACGCACCCCCTGAGAAAATCCGGCATGTGTTTTCGTGCCGCGGTTCTGCCGCAACCGGAGCCTGCTTCTTTTCGACTTGCGTCCGCTCGCGGGAGTCCATGCCCTCGACGCCGACTGCTTCGACCACGATGCCCTTATTGTCGTATATAAAGCCGAACTGGGCCTTGTGAGCAGCTTCGAAGGCAGCGCGCGCTCCATCAATCGCAAAGGCGCTGAAATCGATTGGTATCGTCGTATCGGTTCCGTCATAGCGCAGATGCACAATGGGACGCGCCGCAATTGCCTCGGCCGGAACACTCTGGCCTGCAAGTTCGGTCGTCACGGCAGCCGACAGGCGCGCAACGAGTTCGCGGATTTCCTCAAGGTTTTCGGAAGAAAGCGGTTTGACGAGCGCCTGTTGGCGTGATGCGAATATCGAGGAAAGGCCGATACCATAAGCTGAGAGCAGGCCGGAGAAGGGGTGGATAAGCACCGCTTCCATGCCGAGCGCATCGGCAACAAGGCACGCATGTTGCCCGCCCGCGCCGCCGAAGCAATTCAGGAGATAGCCGGTGACGTCGTAGCCACGCTGCACCGATATCTTCTTGATCGCATTCGCCATATTCTCGACTGCGATCGTCACGAAGCCTTCGGCAACCTCTTCCGGCGTCTTGCCGTCGCCGATTTCTGCCGCAAGCTGCGCAAACTTTCTCGCAACGATCTCAGCATCGAGCCGCTTGTCTTGCCCGGGACCGAAGATCGCCGGAAAATATTCGGGCCGCAGCTTGCCGAGCATGACATTGGCGTCCGTAACCGCAAGCGGCCCGCCGCGCCGGTAGCAGGCGGGGCCAGGATTGGCACCGGCCGAATCGGGACCGGCCTGGAAGCGCCCCGCGCTGTAGTGCAAAATGGAACCGCCGCCTGCGGCGACCGTATGAATGCGCATCATCGGCGCGCGGATGCGCACGCCGGCGACTTCCGTATCGAAGGCGCGCTCATAATCCCCATCGTAGTGGGCGACATCGGTGCTGGTCCCACCCATGTCGAAGCCGATCACCCGGTCGAACCCCGCAAGCCGTGCCGTCTCGACCATGCCGACGACGCCGCCCGCAGGACCGGACAAAATGGCGTCCTTGCCCTGGAAAAGATCGGACGCCGTCAGCCCGCCTGATGACATCATGAAGGAAAGGCGCGGCCCCTGTTCCGACCCGTCGCTCGCCCCAAGCTCGCCGGCAACCCGATCAACGTAGCGCCGCAGGATTGGAGACAGATAGGCGTCGACGACGGTGGTGTCGCCGCGCCCGACGAGCTTGGCGAGCGGCGAAACTTCATGGCTGACCGACACCTGTCCGAACCCGAGGTCCCGCGCCACCCCGGCTGCAAGCTGTTCGTGTGCCGGATAGTTCCAGGC
Source organism: Phyllobacterium sp. 01N428 (assembly GCF_056399405.1). Taxonomy (NCBI): domain Bacteria; kingdom Pseudomonadati; phylum Pseudomonadota; class Alphaproteobacteria; order Hyphomicrobiales; family Phyllobacteriaceae; genus Phyllobacterium; species Phyllobacterium sp. 01N428. The sequence goes on along the minus strand of NZ_JBFTRH010000002.1, from coordinate 271,531 downwards.
ATGCATGAAAACGATGGCGACGGTATCGATCCCATCCGCTTTGGCCCCGGTCAACAAGGCGCGTATCTGCGCGGCATCCGGCGCAACTTCCACTGTGCCGTCCGTTCGCACCCGCTCATCGATCTCGACGACGCGCTCGTAGAGCTGTTCGGGAAGAATGATTTCCTTCGCAAAGATGTCGGGCCGCGCCTGATAGGCAATCCTCAGGGCATCGCGGAAACCGCGTGTTATGACGAGCAAGGTCCGGTCGCCCATGCGCTCAAGCAGCGCATTGGTTGCGACAGTCGTCCCCATCTTCACCTCGCCGATACGCTTGGACGGAATGTGATCGCCCGGCTCGACGCCGAGGAGTTCGCGAATGCCCTGGATGGCCGCGTCCTTATAGGCTTCGGGATTCTCGGAGAGGAGCTTATGGGCATGAAGCTGCCCAGCCGGATCGCGCGCAATCACATCGGTGAACGTGCCACCGCGATCGATCCAGAAATCCCATCTGTCCTTCACGGGCAGCCTCCGTCTTCAGGTGATTCGGCGGCGCGGAAAAAACCTCGCACATGCCCCAAGTGAGAATAAGCCAAACGGCAGCAAGCGCAATCATGGAAGATTTTACATTAAGATTCGCGTGAAACTGTTGATATCCACGGGAAAATTAACTGAGAGCGCAAACAAACCGCCGCCAGCCGCCAATTCGTTTTAAGGTGAAGGCGAGGGGCCAGTTTTAGCGATGGAGAGGAAACGATGAAGAACAGACTTTTTGTGGCGATGGCGACAGCCTCACTTCTCGTGCTTGCCGGTTGCGGCGAGAGCGAACAGAAATCGGAACAGGCTCCGGCAAAGACCGAAGCGCCAGCTCCGGCTCCCGCCCCGGCACCAGCGCCTGCGCCTGCTGCCCCGGCGGCAACCGAGACGCCTGCGGCTCCCGCTGCCCCTGCCGCGACACCCGCAACGCCGATGAATGCTCAAGACACGTTGAACAAGCTGAAAGAGCAGGCAGCGACCATGACGCCCGAGCAGAAGCAGTCAGCGGTAGCGACGGCGCGCAAGGCTGCTGAAGACGCTGCTAAATCGGCTGGTCAGACCGACGACCAGGCCAAGGTCGCTGCCGACGAGGCGGAGAAGGCCATCAAGGACGCCCTCGGCATGCAATAACGCTTGCTTTTCGGCCGGGCGCTCCGCTGTCCGGCCGAAGGTGGTGCGCGCCATGCGGCAACGCGTCCACCGCCGCGACATTGATATGGCTCTCGCATTTGCGAATGAATTTGAATAAAACGAAGTCATGTCGATTTGGCGCCGCATCAGCGATTTCATTACCAGCACTGCGATCGATGCATTCTCGAGCATCATCGAAGCCGTCCGAACCACGTTTGAGGGCGATCCGGAGACGCGCCGGCGCGTGGCTTTCTCCATTGCGATGATTGCGCTTTCGGCGAAGATGGCAAAGGCTGACGGCGTCGTGACGCAGGCCGAGGTGAATGCCTTTCACGAAATATTCCACGTCCCGCCGCAGTATCAGGAGCAGGTTACGAGCCTTTACAATCTCGCCAAGCAGGACGTAGCCGGCTATGAGGCCTATGCGACGCAATTGTCCGGGCTTTGCGGCACCGGCAAGCCCAATTGCAAGATGCTGGAAGACATTCTCGATGGGCTCTTTCACATCGCCAAGGCCGACGGCGCCCTGCATGACAAGGAACTCGTTTTCCTCGGAACCGTGGCCGAAATCTTTCAGCTCGACGAGGAACAGTTCGACCGGATACTCGCGCGCCATGTGGGTCTAAGCCAGACGGATCCCTACAGGGTCCTCGGCCTTTCGCACGGCGTCAGTTTCGAAGAGGCCCGCAAGCAGTACCGCGCGCTGGTGCGTGAAAACCACCCGGACGTTTTGATCGCTCGGGGCGTGCCGGAGGAATTCATTGCCATCGCCAACCAGCGCATCGCAGCGATCAATGCCGCCTGGGACCGGGTTGAAAAAGACCTGAAGGCGTATGAGCGGGTTTAAGCCGGACCACCTTTCCGCCGACGTCCATGCCTCGCCAAATTTCGGGCCGCGCAAGGACGGCAAGCGACCGTCATATCTCATATTGCATTATACCGGCATGGAGACCGGCGAGGCTGCCCAGAACTGGCTCTCCAATCCCCAAAGCGAAGTCTCCGCGCACTACGTCGTCCATGAGGATGGGCGGATCGTGCAGATGGTGCCCGAGAGCGAACGGGCGTGGCATGCAGGCCAGAGCTTCTGGAAGGGTGAGACAGACATCAACTCCTGCTCGGTGGGTATCGAGATCGTGAACGGCGGTCCGCTTCTCGGTTTTCCCGATTTCGAACCCGTGCAGATCGATGCCGTCATAGATCTTTGCAAGGGCATTGTATCCCGCCATGGCATCCGGCCCGAGGCGGTGCTTGCACATTCCGACATCGCTCCGGCGCGCAAGATCGATCCAGGCGAAAAGTTTCCCTGGCCTGTCCTTTACGATGCCGGCGTCGGTCACTGGGTGAAAGCGTCGCCGATCAGAGGCGGGCGGTTCTTCACGCGCGGCGATCAGGGCCAGCCGGTCGAGGCGCTGCAGTCGATGCTGGCACTTTACGGCTATGGCGTCCCTATCGACGGGGTCTTCGGAAACGCGACACAATTGGGCATTTTAGCGTTCCAGCGCCATTTTCGCGCCGAAAAGGTCGATGGAGTCGCCGACATGTCAACTATTGAGACCCTGCATCGACTACTTTATTCGCTGCCTGCTCTCTCTGCGTAAGCGTTTGAACCAAAAAACCTTTTCCGGCTCGTTTTGTGCAATGCAACCTATATATATCAATGGGTTACATTTTGTTATTTGGCCGATCAATATTCGGCTGCATTGGACCGTCAAATCCTTGGCCAGTGTTCCGGCTCTGCCCTTTTGATTTTTGGCACGGAACGATCCCGGTGTGCACATTCGTGTCGCCCAAGCTTCTAGACGGAAAACGATGAACAAAAAATTTGGTATGATTCTCGCCCTTTTCGGGGCGATGGCCCTCTATGGCTCAAATTCAGCACTCAGCAGCCCGGCAGAGCCGAACAGTATCGCTGATTACATCAAGTTGAAGCGTGAACGGGAAGCCCAGGCAAAGGCCAAGGCAGCTCCGGCCGCAAAAATCACCCAGTCGAAGGAAAAGGGTAAACGCATCGTCGCCAAGGCGCCGGCAACGAAAAAGGCAGCTGCCAAGCAGCAGCGCGTCAGCAAGAAATCCGCCTCGCACAAGCGCCCGGTCGTTCAGGCCAAGGCCCGCATCAAGACCACTGTCGTCAACGAGACCATTGCCAGCGTCGATACGATGACGACGGGGAGCATCGCCTCTGCCGGCGCTTCGGCGATCGGCGGGACCAAGTATTCGACGATCATCAATTCCTACGCCGCCTCCTATGGCGTACCGGTCGCCCTTGCCAATGCCGTCATTCGCGTTGAAAGCAATTACCAGCCGAACATGACGGGCAGCGCCGGCGAAATCGGCCTGATGCAGATCAAGTATGAGACGGCCCGCGGCCTCGGCTATACCGGTACGCGCCAGGCGCTCTACAACCCGGAGGAAAATATCCGCTGGGGGATGAAGTATCTTGCCGGTGCCCATAAGCTCGGCAACGGCACCACCTGCGGGACGATCCTGCGCTACAATGCAGGTCATGGCGCGACGCGCATGAACCCGGTTTCGGCCAATTACTGCGCCAAGGTGAAGCTGGAGATGGCGTCCAACTAGGCTTTGGGTGCAATCATCGCATGATTTGAAAGGCCGGGCCCGACGCCCGGCCTTTTTTCGTTTGCGTTTTTCGCGCGAAACGCCTTTATACGCGTCGCCAGCTGGCCGGGCAGCCGCGCATGTCAAAAGCCGAAAGGCGGCATGTGAGGAAAGTCCGGGCTCCAGGGAAACACGGTGCCGGATAACGTCCGGCGGGGGCGACCCCAGGGAAAGTGCCACAGAAAGGAAACCGCCCCGCCTGTATTTCGGCTGCGACCGCGCAACGCGGTCCGAGCCCAAATACTGGCGGGGTAAGGGTGAAAGGGTGGGGTAAGAGCCCACCGCGCAACTGGTAACAGGGGCGGCATGGCAAACCCCACCGGGAGCAAAACCGAATAGGGACGGCGTGCCGGGCGCAAGCCTGGCGATCAGTTTCCGGGTCAGTCGTCCGGGTGGGTTGCAGGAGGCGGGCGGCAACGTCCGTCCAAGATGAATGGCTGCCGCGTCGGGCGCGAGCCCGGCCATACAGAACCCGGCTTACAGGCCAGCTGGCACTTCAATTTCCACGGGATGATCGATCACTGTGAAGCCGCTCGGCGAGCGACTTCACAGTGGTGCGAACGCGTAAATGTGGCCTTTCCTAACGCTTCATTAAGCTTAATGAGCGATAAATTTCAGAATCGCCGGTCGTGCGCCGAATTGACGGCTCATTCCCTATCCGTGTCCGCTGGTCCCATTGACGCCCATAGTGCCCCATGATACCGATTGACTTCATCAGTAGCGTTCATTCGACACGGTGTCCCCCGCATTACGAACACGCATGCCAGGGCTGGCCATGGGCTGACCATGCCGATGCCTTGTCCGAACCATCGGAAGTTAGAACCATTGGTACCCCGAAAAATGCGGACGGGGCGGAAACGGCGGTGTTACGTCTTGAACCGGTTCCTCGGAAATATAACGAACAGGATCGACGCCAAGGGGCGGGTCTCGGTGCCGGCGCACTTCCGTTCGATTATCCAGAAGGCCGGTCACGCAGAGCTCTATGCGCTGCGTTCTCTGCATCTGCCTGCCCTCGATGTGGGCGGGCCGGAGCTTCTGAGCCGGTTCGACAAGCGTCTGGAGAGCGAGGATCCTTTCGCGGAGACGGCGGACGACATGTCCTTCTACCTGCACGCCGACGGCGGCTTTCTGAAGCTCGACGGGGAGGGGCGGATTACGATCACGGATTTCATCCGGGAGCATACGGGCGTCTCGTCGGATGTGACCTTTGCGGGCGCCAACACCCACTTTCAGATGTGGCATCCGGATCGTTTCGAAGCGCATCGCACAACGGTGCGGGAACGCCTCGCGGAAAAGCGCCAACTCGAGACGCTGAACGGGGGCACTCGATGACGGCATCCGACGACCGGCACATTCCCGTCCTGCTCGACGAAGTCATCACGGCGTTGCAGCCGCAGCCGGGCGAATTGATTATCGACGGCACGTTCGGCGCGGGCGGCTATACGCGCCGCGTTCTCGAAACAGGCGCGTCGGTTACGGCGATCGATCGCGACCCTTCCGCGATCGAGGCAGGCCGCGCCATGGAAAAGGAGTTTTCCGGGCGTCTCACGCTTGTCCAGGGCACGTTCTCGACGCTCGATCAGGTTGCCTTGCTGGGCGGCGCGCCCGATGGGGTCGTTCTCGATATCGGCGTCTCCTCCATGCAGATCGACGAAGCAGAGCGCGGTTTTTCCTTCCAGAAGGACGGGCCGCTCGACATGCGCATGTCAAGTTCCGGACCAAGCGCCGCCGATGTCGTCAACCGCCTGAAAGCGGGCGACCTTGCGCGCATCTTCAATTTCCTCGGCGAGGAGCGCCATGCCGGACGTATTGCGCGCATGATCGAAAAGCGCCGCGCGAGCGAGCCGTTCATCCGCACACGCGATCTCGCCAACGCGATCGAAGCGCTGGTCGGGCGCAATCCGAAGGTGCCGATCCATCCGGGGACGCGCGTGTTCCAGGCGCTGCGCATCTTCGTCAATGACGAGCTGGGCGAGCTCGTGCGCGCGCTCCACGCGGCCGAAAGAGTGCTGAAGCCGGGCGGGCGTCTTGTCGTTGTCACGTTTCATTCGCTGGAAGACCGTATCGTCAAGCGATTCTTCGCCGATCGTTCGGCAAGTGGCGGCGGATCGAGGCATCTGCCGCAGGTCGAACAGCGGCTGGCAAGCTTCACGCCGATCGGCAAGGGCATTGTTGCGCCGAGTGAGGCTGAGGCCGAGCGCAATCCGCGCGCCCGGTCCGCAAAGCTGCGCGGCGGCGTTCGCACAACCAATCCACCGCTTGCCGAGGACCATTCCATTTACGGCCTGCCCAACCTGCCCGCATTCCAAGATAAGGCGAGGAACTGATCCGTGCTGCGCACCTTCGATATCATATTGATAGGACTGATGATTGCGGCGGCCGCCGTGACCTACAAGATAAAGCACGATGCGGAAAAGCAGATGGCGCAGGTCAGCAAGCTCGAACGCATGATTGCCGATGAGCGCGACACGATCGACCTGCTCAAGGCCGACTGGAGCCTGCTCACCCAGCCCAATCGCCTGCAGAAGCTGGTGGAGACCTTCCAGGGCCAGCTCGACCTGCAGCAGATGGAAGCGCAGCAGATCGTCAACATCGACGAACTGCCGCAGCCAAAGCCGGCATCGGACGGGCTTGATGATGTCGCGAACATCATCACCGAGGCGAATGCGGGCAATACGATAAAGACGGACGCGACGCTGACCGGCAGCGTCAAGAAAAGCAGCGCAGCCGTTCCAGGCGCAAAGCCGAAGGGGCATTGATGATGGCAGCGCTGTGGATCAAACGGAAAAAGAACCTTCTCGAAGCAGGCGTTGCGCCGGCCTTCGCGCTTGACGCGAAGAAGAAGAAATCCGGCAATCGTGCACGCAATCGCGTTGTCATGGCCATTGCCGGTTTCATGGGCATATACGGCATTATCAGCGGCCGCCTGATCTATTACGGCATGCAGGAAGATACGACCGGTTATAATGGACCGACTGGCGCCGTGCTTGCCTCGCGTCCCGATATTCTCGACCGTAATGGCGAGGTGCTGGCTACCGACATCAAGACCGCGTCCCTCTACGCCGAGCCGCGCAAGATCATCGATCCCGACGAGGCGATCGAACTTCTATCGACCGTGCTGCCGGATTTGAACTTCGAGCAGACCTATAACCGTCTGAAGAGCAATGCGGGCTTCGCCTGGCTGAAGCGCGGTTTGACGCCCCAGCAGAAGAGCCAGATCATGGCGCTTGGCATCCCCGGCATTGGCTTCAGGACCGAGAAATCACGCTTCTACCCGGGCGGGCCGACCGCTTCGCATATTCTCGGCCTCGTCAATATCGACAATCAGGGCATTGCCGGTATGGAGAAATACATCGATGAGCAGGGTCTTTCGGACCTGCGCGATGTCGGGCTCGCGGACAGCCGTTCGCTCGAGCCGGTGAAGCTGTCGATCGATCTTCGCGTCCAGCACGTCGTCCGCGATGTCGTCGTCAATGCGATGCAGCGCTACCGCGCCATTGCCGCGGGCGCCGTCGTCCTTAATGTTCATACGGGCGAAGTCCTGGCGATGGCCTCGGCACCGGATTTTGATCCGAACAATCCGTTCAACGCGCTCGACAAGGACAGGCTCAACCGCATGTCCGCCGGCACCTTCGAGATGGGCTCGACCATCAAGAGCTTCACGACGGCGATGGCGCTCGATTCCGGCAAGGTCAATATCAACAGCACCTTCGACGCCAGCCGCCCGATCACGATCGGCCACCAGACCATTCGCGACTTTCACGGCAAGCACCGCGTGCTGACCCTGCCTGAAGTCTTCATTTATTCGTCGAACATCGGTTCGGCAAAGGAAGCCGACGTCGTCGGCATCGAGGGTCACAGGGCGTTTCTGCATCGTCTCGGTCTGCTCGACCGCATGCAGACGGAGTTGCCGGAAGTAGCGCGCCCGATGGAACCGAAAGTCTGGAAGAAGGTTCACTCGATCACCATTGCGTTCGGTCACGGCATGGCGACAACACCGTTGCAGACGGCCGTCGGCGCCGCCGCCCTGATGAACGGCGGCAAACTGATAGAGCCGACATTCCTGCCGCGCACGGAGGAGGAAGCCACCAAGGTTGCCAAGCAGGTCGTCAGCGAGAAGACGAGCGAGGACATGCGCTATCTCTATCGCCTGAACAGCGAGAAGGGCTCCGGCGGTTCAGGCGCGCGGGCGAATGTTCCGGGCTATCGCGTCGGCGGCAAAACCGGAACGGCGGAAAAAGTCGTCAACGGCCGCTATTCGAGCGATGTCAGGTTCAATGCGTTTGTGGCGGCGTTCCCGATCGACAAGCCCGAATATGTGGTGTTGACCATCATCGACGAGCCGAAGCCCGAAGAGGGCAAGGTTGCGGCAACTGCCGGCTTGAACGCGGCGCCGATGGTTGCGGACATTATTCGCCGTTCGGCATCGTTCCTCGGCGTCAAGCCGGATTTCAAGGAAGAGAACATGGCAGCGCCAACGATGGTGTCGTTCGATGAATAGCCACAGCTTCGCTCGCGAATGCCCCAGAAACGACTCAAAACGATGCGTTTTGCGAGCAGAATCGATGATTCTTGACCTTATGAGATGAAAAGTTTTTGAAAATGGGTTCCACTGCGGCCATGCAACTTAAAGATCTGAACGGAATTCCTGAAATCGCTATCTCCGAACTCGGCGATAAGACGATAACGGGATTGACGTCGGATTCGCGCAAAGTGGAACGCGGTTTCCTGTTTGCCGCGCTGAAGGGCTCCAAGGCCGATGGCGCAACCTATGCGGCGGACGCGGCGTCGCGCGGGGCCGCGATCATTGTTACCTCCAAGGGTGCGAAGCTTGGCAAGATTGCCGTTCCGATCGTTTATGTCGACGATCCGCGCCGTACCCTCGCGCTTGCTGCGGCAAGCTTCTACAAGCTTCAACCGGATGTGATGGTGGCGATCACCGGCACGAGCGGCAAGACGTCGGTCGCATCCTTCACCCGCCAGATTTGGGCGCAGGCCGGCTTTGCCTCCGCCAGCATCGGCACCACCGGCGTCGTATCGCCCAAGCGCGACGATTATGGTTCGCTGACGACGCCCGACCCGGTCGAACTCCACAAGCTGCTCAGCGAGCTCGTCGACGAGGGCGTTACCCATGCCGCCATGGAGGCATCCTCGCATGGTCTCGACCAGCGCCGCCTCGACGGCGTGCGGCTCTCGGCCGGCGCCTTCACCAATCTTGGCCGCGACCACATGGACTACCATGCGACGGTCGAGGAATATCACGCCGCCAAGCTGCGGCTGTTCACGGAACTGCTGCCGAAGGGTGCGCCGGCGGTCATTTTTGCCGATGACGCCTTTTCCAAGCCGACGATCGCTGCTGCCACCGACGCTGGCTGCAAAGTCCTGACCGTCGGCCGCAAGGGCGATTTCATCACCTTGAAACGCGTCGAGCACGAGCGCTTCCGCCAGCACGTGGAGATGCACATTGCCGGGGAAATCTTCGAGATTACCCTGCCGCTCGCCGGCGACTTCCAGGTGGCGAACGGCCTTGTCGCGGCAGGACTTGCTATCGCGACCGGCGTTCCGCCTGCAGCGGCCGTGCGCGGCCTCGAACGCCTGAAGGGCGCGCCGGGGCGGCTCGACCTCGTCGGTGCGACAGAGGAGGGTGCGCCCGCCTATGTCGATTACGCCCACAAGCCCGACGCGCTGGAAAACGTCCTCGCGTCGGTGCGTCCGTTCACGACCGGCCGCGTCATCGTCGTCTTTGGCTGCGGCGGCGACCGCGACAAAGGCAAGCGCCCGATGATGGGCGAGATCGCGACGCGTCTCGCCGACGTGGTGATCGTCACCGACGACAACCCCCGTTCAGAAGTGCCCGCCACCATTCGCGCCGAAATCCTTGCGGCAGCGCCGGGCGCCATAGAAATCGCCGACCGCCGCGAAGCGATCCGCCATGCGGTTTCGATGATGAAATCCGGCGACACGCTGATCGTGGCCGGCAAGGGCCATGAAGAAGGCCAGACAGTCGGCGATGTCGTTCTGCCGTTCTCCGATCATGCAGAAGTCGGCTCGGCGCTGAACGACCGTCTGGCACGGGAGAGCGGCGCATGAGCCTGCTCTGGACCTCCGATGCCATGATCGAAGCGATGAACGGGCGGCCCGTCGGCAAGTTGCCGGAGGGGATCACCGGCATTTCCATCGATACCCGTAGCCTGAAGCAGGGCGAGGCATTCTTCGCCATCAAGGGTGATGCGCTGGACGGACACGATTTCGCCACCGCGGCGGTCGCCGCGGGCGCGGCGCTGCTTGTCGTTGCGGAAGCGAAACTGCCGGCGCTCGGCAAGTTGAAGGCGCCGATGATCGTCGTCGATGACGTGCTCGCGGCGATGACGCGGCTCGGCATTGCTTCACGGGCGCGCTCCAATGCGCAGATTATCGCGGTGACCGGATCGGTCGGAAAGACTACGACCAAGGAAGCGTTGCGGCATGTGCTTGCCACCAGCGGGAAGGTTCATGCCTCGGCGGCGTCCTTCAACAACCACTGGGGTGTACCGCTGACGCTTGCCCGCATGCCGGCCGATACCGATTACGGTGTGTTCGAGATCGGCATGAACCATCCCGACGAAATCCGCCCCCTGGTCAAGATGGTGCGCCCGCACGTCGCGCTGATCACGCTCATTGCGGCGGCGCATCTTGGTCATTTCAAGAATCTTCAGGAAATTGCTACCGCCAAGGCGGAGATTTTCGAAGGCGTCGTTCCCGGCGGCTACGCGCTTCTCAACCGAGACGACAAGCATTTCAAACTGCTCGAGAAAATGGCGAAGGATGCGGGCGTCGAGCACATCAAGACCTTTGGTGAGAACGCCCGGGCAGATTATAGACTGATCAAATTGAAACTCCTCGGCGATTGTTCCTGCATGACAGCGCGGCTCGCCGGCGAAGAAGCCGTGGTCAAGATCGGAGCGCCCGGCCGACATATTGTGCAGAACGTTCTTGGCGTCCTCGGCACGGCGCATCTGGCCGGTGCAGACATGGCCAAGGCGACGCTTGCTCTCGCCTCGCTGCGCCCGGAAAGCGGGCGCGGGGCGCGCCATACGCTGGAAGTGGCAAAGGGTACGTTCACGTTGATCGACGAGAGCTACAATGCCAACCCGGCCTCCATGCGCGCCGCGATCGAACTGCTTGCGGCGGCAACCCCGACCGGACGCGGGCGGCGCATCGCCGTGCTCGGCGACATGCTCGAACTTGGCAAGCAGGCGCCGAAACTTCATGCGGAACTCGCTTCAGTGATTGCCGACAACCATATCAACATGGTTTTTCTCGGCGGTCCTGAAATGGCGGCGCTCAAGGCGGCCATGCCGGTTGAATTTCATGCCGAATACAGGCAGAGCGTAGAGGAACTGCAACCGCAATTGCTGAAGACGATCCGGGCTGGTGACGTGATCATGATCAAGTCATCCAAGGGGACTGGATTCTCCCAGATCGTGAAAACGCTCTTGCAGAAATACAATTCCATCGAGCCTGCCGGTCCAGCCGAGTAAGCTGCGGGGATGGGGAAAGGGCTCTAGCCACATGCTTTATTATCTCGCCGGTCTGGCGGAACATATCCAGGCGCTGAACGTGTTCCGCTATATTACGTTTCGGACCGGCGGTGCGCTGATTACCTCGGCGCTCATCGTTTTTCTGTTCGGACCCCGCATCATCGACTCGCTGCGCATCAGGCAGGGCCGCGGCCAGCCGATCCGCGCCGACGGCCCGCAGACGCACTTCAAGAAGGCAGGCACGCCAACCATGGGCGGCCTCATGATCATGACCGGGATTCTCCTGTCGTCGCTGCTCTGGGCCAACTGGTCGAATGTCTATGTGTGGATTGTTTTGCTCGTCGCGCTGTGCTTCGGCGCCATCGGCTTCTACGACGATTACCTCAAGGTCAGCAAACAATCGTTCAAGGGATTTTCGGCCCGCGGGCGTCTCGGCATCGAGTTCCTGATCGCGGGGCTGGCCGGTCTCGGCATCATGTGGGCGGGACAGGAACCTTTTTCGTCGTCGCTGACCTTCCCCTTTGCCAAGCAGTTCATCATCAATCTCGGCATCTTCTTCATCCCGTTTGCTGCCTTCGTGATGGTCGGCGCGGGCAACGCCGTCAATTTCACCGATGGTCTCGATGGTCTTGCCACCGTCCCGGTGATGATCGCCGCAGCTTCCTTCGGGGTTATCGCGTACCTTTCCGGTAACGCGATTTTCGCCGATTATCTGCAAATTCACTTCGTGCCCGGCACCGGCGAGCTCGCCGTCGTCCTTGGGTCCGTCATCGGCGCGGGCCTTGGGTTCCTCTGGTTCAACGCGCCTCCCGCTGCCATCTTCATGGGCGACACCGGCTCGCTGGCACTTGGCGGTCTCATCGGGGCTGTTGCCGTCGCAACCAAGCACGAGATCGTCCTTGCCATCATCGGCGGCGTCTTCGTCATGGAAGCGATGTCCGTCATCATCCAGGTGGCGTCGTTCAAGATGACCGGCAAGCGCGTGTTCCTGATGGCGCCGATCCACCACCATTTCGAAAAGAAGGGCTGGACCGAGAGCCAGGTCGTGATCCGCTTCTGGATCATCGCCGTCATTCTCGCCCTGATCGGCCTTTCGACGCTCAAGCTCCGGTAGGCCGCATGATCCCCGCCCATTCCATGAAGGACAAGACCATCGCGCTCTTCGGGCTCGGTGGATCGGGCATTGCGACCGCGCAGGCGATCGCCGCGGGCGGGGCCAAAATTATTGCATGGGACGACAACCCGGAAAGCGTCAGGAAGGCGCAAGGCGCCGGCATCGAAACCGGCGATCTTCGAAACGTCGACTGGAAGCAGTTTTCCTCCTTCGTCCTGTCGCCCGGCGTACCGCTGACGCATCCGCGCCCGCACTGGAGCGTCGATCTTGCGAGAGCAGCAGGCGTTGAGATCATCGGCGACGTCGAGCTTTTCGTGCGCGAGCGCAATCGCGCCGGCAAGAACAGCCCGTTTATCGCCATTACCGGCACCAATGGCAAGTCGACGACAACTGCCCTCATCGCGCATATCATCAAGGCTTCGGGCAGGGACGTGCAACTTGGCGGCAACATCGGCACGGCGGTCATGACGCTGGAGCCGCCGGCGGATAATCGCTTCTATGTCGTCGAATGCTCGTCCTACCAGATCGACCTTGCGCCATCCCTCAATCCGACGGCAGGCATACTCCTCAATCTGACCCCGGATCACCTCGACCGGCACGGCACGATGCAGCACTACGCCGAGATCAAGGAGCGTCTGGTGGCAGGAAGCGAAACGGCGATTGTCGGTGTCGATGACAGCTACTGCGCGGCGATAGCGGAGCGGCTGGAGCGGACCGGCAAGCATGTGATTCGCATCTCCAAGCGCATGCCCATCGAGAACGGCTATTTCGCCAAGGGCTCCGATCTCGTCCGCGCCAGGAACGGCGATGCGTCGGTAGTCGCCACTCTTGCCGGCATCGGTTCGCTCAGGGGCGAGCACAATGCCCAGAATGCGCTTGCCGCGCTTGCTGCCTGCCTCTCAGTCGGGCTGTCGATGGAAGAGATCAATGCGGGCCTGCGCACCTTCCCGGGTCTTGCGCACCGCATGGAGCAGGTAGCGAAGCTCGGCAATACTCTGTTCGTCAATGATTCCAAGGCCACCAATGCCGACGCGGCGGCGCCGGCGCTGTCGTCGTTTCCACGCATCTACTGGATCGCCGGCGGCCTGCCCAAGGAGGGCGGCATTGCCTCGCTTGCGGGCTTCTTTCCGCGCATTGCCAAGGCCTATCTGATCGGAGAAGCCGCTCCGCAATTTGCCGCGACGCTCGGCGACGCAGCGCCCTTCGAGATTTCCGGCACCATCGCCGCTGCCGTCGAACATGCGGCCCGCGATGCCGCAAGCGACAGTTCCGGCGAACCTGTCGTGCTGCTTTCGCCTGCCTGCGCCAGCTTCGACCAGTTTCAGAACTTTGAAAAACGCGGCGAGGCATTTCGTTCCGCCGTCCTCGCGCTTGAGGGCGCATCACCAATTGGAGGCATAGATGGTTAGTCGTATTGACCGTGGTCCCGTCGCCGACTGGTGGTGGACAATAGACCGATTTCTGCTGGCGGCCTGCCTGGCGCTGATGGGCCTCGGGATTCTTTTGTCTTTTGCCGCAAGCCCCGCCGTTGCCGAACGCATCGGCCTCGAGAGCTTCTACTTCGTCAAGCACCAGTCGATGTTCATGGTGCCGGCAGTTGTCGTGATGTTCGCCGTATCGTTCATGGCGCCGCGCACCATCCGCCGCTTCGCCATCATCCTGCTCGGCGTTTCACTCGTCGCGATGGTAGGGGCGCTGTTCTTCGGCATCGAGGTCAAGGGCGCGCGGCGCTGGGTTTCGCTTGCCGGCGTTTCGATCCAGCCGTCGGAATTCATGAAGCCGGCCTTTGTCATCGTCTGTGCCTGGCTCTTCGCCGAGAACGAGCGCCACAAGGATATTCCCGGCAATCTCTTCTCCATGATGCTCTTCGGCGTGGTGGCCGCGCTCCTGGTGGCGCAGCCCGATCTTGGACAAACGATCCTTACGGCAGGCACCTGGGGCGCCATGTTCTTCATGGCAGGGGTTCCGTGGCTTTGGATCATCAGCCTCGGCGTGCTCGGCATGGTCGGGTTCTTCGGCGCCTATACGGTGTTTCCGCACGTCGCTGGTCGTATCGACCGATTTTTGACCGGTGAAGGCGACACGTTCCAGGTCGATGCCGGCCGCGAGGCGATCATACGCGGCGGCTGGTTCGGGCAGGGACCAGGTGAAGGCACGATCAAGCGCATCATCCCCGACAGCCATACGGACTTCATCTTCTCGGTGACGGCTGAAGAGTACGGCATTGCCCTGTGCCTGCTCATTGTGGCGATCTTCGCCTTCATCGTCATTCGCGGGCTGACGATCGCACTCAAGGAGCGAGACGACTTCACCCGCCTTGCAGTGTCGGGTCTCGTCATTCTCTTCGGCTTCCAGTCGATCATCAATATATCGGTCAATCTCCACCTGATGCCGGCCAAAGGCATGACCCTGCCATTCATTTCCTATGGCGGCTCGTCGCTTATCTCGGTCGCCATATCCACCGGGCTGCTGCTTGCTCTGACGCGGCGCAGGCCTGAAGCGCGGCGGTCGGCCACGCTCGGCAGCGCGAACATGCCTTCCATGGCCGGCGCACGCTGAGGGGTCATGGCAAAGGGGATTATCTTTCTTGCCGCCGGCGGAACCGGCGGTCATCTTTTCCCGGCTCAGGCGCTCGCACATGAGTTGATCGCCCGCGATTGGGAAGTTCATCTTGCCACAGACGACCGGGCGGAGCGGTTTACCGGCGCATTTCCGGCAAAAGCAATTCACGTCGTACGCTCGGCTACGATTGGCGGGCGCAATCCCTTTTCGCTCGCCAGGACGTTCTGGACCCTGTGGCAGGGCAATCTCGATTCACGCAAGCTGTTTCGGGCGATGAAGCCGAAGCTCGTCGCCGGCTTTGGCGGCTACCCGACGCTGCCTCCGCTCTATGCGGCAACATCGCTGCATATTCCGACGCTCATTCACGAGCAGAATGCGGTCATGGGCCGCGCCAACAAGGCGCTTGCGGCGCGCGTGACCGCAATTGCCGGTGGCTTCCTGCCCGATAATGGCGGGCCATTCGCGCAGAAGACGGTGTTGACGGGCAATCCCGTGCGGCCCGAGGTTCTGGCCGAGGTCGGAAAAACCTATGAGCCAGCGCAGGTATCGGGGCCGTTCCGTTTCCTCGTCTTTGGCGGCAGTCAGGGCGCGCAATATTTCTCGGCGGCGATCCCCGCGGCGATCGAATTGCTGTCACGCGAGAACCGGGCGCGACTGGTGGTGACGCAGCAAGCCCGCCCCGAAGACGAAGCCAAGGTCCGCGCTGCCTATGATGCGCTCGGCATCAGGGCGGAGGTCGCTCCCTTCTTCAAGGATATGCCGCGCCGCATCGCCGAGGCGCATTTCGTCCTCTGCCGGTCGGGGGCGTCGACGGTTTCGGAGATCGCAGCCATTGGACGACCGGCCGTGCTCGTGCCGTTTCCGCATGCGCTCGACCATGACCAGGCGGCCAATGCCGCGGCGCTCGCGGCGGCCGGCGGCGCGGAAGTGATCAAGCAGTCGGAACTGTCGCCGGAACGCATCGCCTCGATCCTTGCCAATGCCATGAACGAGCCCGACCGGCTGGCCATGACCGCCGAGAAAGCCCGAAGCACCGGCCAGCCGGAGGCGACAAGGTTGCTTGCCGACCTCGCAGAGGCTATTGCAACCGGCCAAAGCGTCGAAAAATTCAAAAAAGGAGTGCGTCCATGAAGATGCCGCTCAACATAGGTCTCGTTCATTTCATCGGTATCGGCGGTATCGGCATGAGCGGCATTGCCGAGGTTCTGCATAATCTCGGCTACAAGGTGCAGGGGTCGGACCAGTCCGACAGCGCCAATGTGCAGCGTCTGCGCGAGAAAGGCATCGAGGTCTTCGTCGGTCACGCGGCCGACAATCTCGGCGACGCGGAAGTGGTGGTCGTCTCGACGGCGATCCGAAAATCCAACCCGGAACTCGTCGCGGCGCGCGAAAAGCTGCTGCCCGTCGTTCGCCGCGCTGAAATGCTCGCCGAACTGATGCGTTTCCGTCAGGCGGTTGCCATTGGCGGCACCCATGGCAAGACCACGACGACCTCTATGGTGGCAACATTGCTCGACGCCGGCAATCTCGATCCGACGGTGATCAATGGTGGCATCATCAACGCCTATGGTACGAATGCACGCATGGGTGAGGGCGACTGGATGGTCGTCGAGGCGGATGAAAGCGACGGCACGTTTCTGAAGCTTCCCGCCGACATTGCCGTCGTGACCAATATCGATCCCGAGCATCTCGATCATTACGGGACCTTCGACCGCGTGCGGGAGGCTTTCCGCCAGTTCGTCGAGAACGTGCCGTTCTACGGCTTCGGCGTCATGTGCCTCGATCATCCGGAAGTGCAGTCGCTGGTCTCGCGCATCGAGGACCGCCGGGTCATCACCTATGGTGAAAATCCGCAGGCCGATGTGCGTTTCGTCAACCTTGCCGTCAATGGCGCAAGCTCGACATTCGATGTCCAGATCGCCAAGCGCAAGACCGGCGATACGATGGTGATCGAAGGTCTGCATCTGCCAATGCCCGGCCGGCACAATGTGTCGAACGCCACGGCTGCAATCGCCGTCGCCAATGAGCTCGGCATTTCGGCCGAGGACATCAAGAAGGGGCTCGCATCGTTCGGCGGCGTCAAGCGTCGGTTCACCCATACGGGTTCATGGCAGGGCGTCGAGATTTTCGACGACTACGGCCATCACCCGGTTGAGATCAAGGCGGTGCTGCGGGCAGCGCGCGATTCCGCCAAGGGCAGGGTGATAACCGTCATGCAGCCGCATCGCTTTACCCGGCTCGCCAGCCTTTTCGACGACTTTGCCGCCTGCTTCAACGATGCCGATACGGTTATCGTGGCGCCGGTCTATACGGCAGGGGAGGATCCGATCGAGGGCGTCAATTCGGAAGCTCTGGTTTCGCGCATCCGCACGGCCGCTCACAGGGACGCGCGCTATATCAGCGGGCCCCAGGAAATCGCGCCGCTGATTGCCCAGATTGCCAAGCCAGACGATTTCGTCATTTTTCTGGGTGCCGGCAATATCACGCAATGGGCCTATGCCTTGCCAAAGGAACTGGCGGCGATCTAGATTTGGCGGTTGCGCCGCCAGCGGGATGTGCGGCGCTGTGAACCGTTGGAAGGATAATATGTACTCACTGGTTGACGGCGAGGCCCTGCTGAAGAAGCTGGGCGATCGATTTTCGAAGCTGCGTGGCCGCTTGACCCCCAATATGGGCATGGAGAAAGTCACCTGGTTTCGCGCCGGGGGACCGGCCGAAGTCATGTTCCAGCCAGCGGATGAAGAAGACCTTGCCGAATTCCTCAAAGCAGTACCTGCTGAGTATCCGATCCTCACGGTCGGCATCGGTTCCAACCTTCTGGTGCGCGATGGCGGTATTCCGGGATTCGTCGTTCGCCTCTCCGCCAAAGGGTTTGGCGAAGTCGAGCGGGCCGGTGACGTGCAACTGCGCGCAGGCGCAGCAACGCCGGACAAGCGCGTTGCTGCCGCAGCGCTCGAAGCCGGAATCGCCGGCTTTCATTTCTACCACGGCATCCCCGGCGGTATCGGTGGAGCCTTGCGCATGAATGCGGGCGCGAACGGCGTCGAAACGCGCGAACGCGTCGTCGAGGTGCGCGCGCTCGACCGCAAGGGCGAGCGTCATGTGCTTTCCAATGCCGACATGGGCTACGCCTACCGCCATTCGGGTGCGGCGAGCGATCTTATCTTCACCTCGGCCCTGTTCGAAGGCACACCCGGCGACAGGGCCGAAATTCAGTCGGCGATGGACGCGGTTCAGCACCACCGCGAGACCGTTCAGCCGATACGCGAAAAAACCGGCGGCTCGACCTTCAAGAATCCGGAAGGGTCGTCGGCCTGGAAGGAAATAGACAAGGCCGGCGGGCGCGGATTGATGATCGGCGGCGCCCAGATGTCGCCCATGCACTGCAATTTCATGATCAACACCGGCACGGCGAGCGGACACGACCTCGAGACCCTGGGCGAGACGATCCGCGCCAACGTCCTGAAGAACTCCGGCATCCGGCTCCATTGGGAGATAAAGCGCTTAGGGCGGTTCCGTACCGGCCAGGATGTGCAGGAATTCATGGGGCAGTTGTTGTAGGACCGTCGTTTTTTTAATAGCTTTTACAATCCTTTGCCAAAAAATCAATTTTCAGTGGTACTTAAATATGGTACTAAATCTAAAGCGTCGCCATTGCGTGACCCTGCAGCAAATATTTGCGCGGCCGGCCAGCGGCTCCATTCGCTGGTCGGATGTCGAGGCTCTATTGCTTGGTTTGGGCGCTGAACTCACGGAGCGCGAAGGGTCGCGTCTTGGCGTCTTTTTGTTCGGTGAAATCAGGGTGTTTCACCGTCCGCATCCTTCACCGGATACCGATAAGGGCGCCATTGCAAGCATTCGAAAATGGTTGGAGAGCCACGGTATAAGGCCATGAAGAACGTTATCCAGATTGAAGGCCACAAGGCGGTCGTTTCCTACGACCCGGATATCGAGATGATCCGGGGCGAGTTTCTCGGTCTGTCCGGAGGAGCCGATTTCTACGCGGATAGTGTTGAAGGGCTGATGGAGGAAGGCCGCCGGTCGCTAAAGGTCTACCTCGATATGTGCGCGGAAAAGGGTATTGCCCCGTTCCGTGAGTACTCGGGGCGTTTCAATGTCAGGCTCCCTGCGGAAATCCACGAGGCTGCCGTTTTGGCTGCGGCATCTGAAAACAAGAGCCTTAATGAGTGGGTGGCGGAAGCCATTGAAGCCGCGGCACGCGCTGCCTGAGTACCCGCATTTTTTTACGGCGAATTTCATTGTTGAATCATTGAGGGCTTGTCAGCGAATCAACTCTCTGATTCTTTAGGGACAAGCGTTAACTGATTTGAGTCGGCTGCTTTTTTGCCAGCCTTGGGTGTCTGCGGTCCCGGCCGCCGGACGTGCCCGGACTCATGTCTTTTTTCGCGTTGATGGGGAAATTCGAGGGGATGCCTTGATGGCGAAAAAGCATGTTGCAGTGCTGATGGGCGGCTTTTCATCGGAGCGTCCGGTGAGCCTTTCTTCCGGCAATTCCTGCGCCGATGCTTTGGAGGCCGAAGGCTATGCCGTCACCCGCGTCGACGTCGACCGCAACATCGCCAGCGTCCTGAACGACCTTCGGCCCGACGTCGCCTTCAATGCCCTTCACGGTCCCTTCGGCGAGGACGGTACGATCCAGGGTATCCTCGAATTTCTTGAAATTCCCTATACCCATTCCGGCGTGCTGGCCTCGGCGCTTGCCATGGACAAGCAGCAGGCGAAAATCGTTGCCAAGGCGGCCGGCGTGCCTGTCGCGGAAGCGAAGGTAATGAACCGGTTCGACTTCACGTCGGCGCATCCGATGAAGCCGCCCTATGTCGTTAAGCCGGTCAATGAAGGTTCGAGCTTTGGCGTCGTTATCGTCAAGGAGGATCAGTCGCATCCGCCCCAGGTCATCACTTCGCCCGACTGGAAATATGGCGATACGGTCATGGTCGAACGCTACATTCACGGCCGCGAATTGACCTGCGCTGTCATGGGCGATGTCGCCATCGGCGTGTGCGAAATCATCCCCGTTGGCCACCAGTTCTACGATTATGATTCAAAATACGTTGCCGGCGGATCAAATCATGTGGTGCCGGCTAAAATTTCACTAAAAATTTACCAAAAAGTACAAACACTGGCACTCAAGGCGCATCAGGCAATTGGATGTAAAGGAATTAGCCGGTCGGACTTCCGTTACGACGACCGTTTTTCCGAAGATGGCGAGCTTATCTGGCTGGAAGTGAATACCCAGCCCGGCATGACGCCAACATCCCTTGTACCGGATATCGCCAAAGCTGCGGGGCATACCTTCGGTGAATTGTTGAGTTGGATGGTGGAGGACGCATCGTGTTTGCGTTGAAGGCTAAAAATGCGCATCCGCGCGCTGCAGTGACGGTCGGTTCGGACCGCACGGCGGGTTTTGGCCGCTTCCGCGTCGTCCTGCCGAAATTCCTGCGCAAGCCGGTCCGCGTCTTCTCGCGCCTCGTCGAAGGCGAGCTCACGATCCCCAATCATGTTGGCACCATCGGCGCGGTTGCCTTCTTTGCCTTGACCGGCGCCTATGGTGCGATCCTCGGCGGACATGCCCCGGAGGTCGTGAAAGTAACGACTTCGACCTTCGGCTTTGCCATCGAGGACGTGAAGGTTGTCGGCAACAGTGAAACTTCGGAGATCGATGTCCTCGGCGCGCTCGGGCTCGACGGTGAGACCTCGCTGGTCGGACTGAGCGCAGCGGATGCGCAAAAGGCGGTTGCGACGCTGCCCTGGGTCGAATCCGTCGATGTTTTCAAGGTCTATCCCAACACCATCCAGATCTCGATCCACGAGCGCACCGCGCTGGCGGTCTGGCAAAACGGCTCCGAGCTTTCGGTGATCGATGCGGATGGCCGCGTGATCGTCCCCTATACGGGCGGACGCAGTGCCACGCTGCCGCTGGTTATCGGTGCCGGCGCCGAAAAGCAGGCGAAGCTGTTGTTCGCGCAGATGGCGGCGTTCCCGCAGATCGCAGCTGAGGCAAAAGCCTATGCGCGCGTTGGCGATCGTCGCTGGGACCTGTTCCTGAAGAATGGCGTGACGGTGATGCTGCCCGAGGGGCAGATCAAGCAGGCTCTCGCCGACATCGTCGAAATGGACAACAAGTCCGGCATCCTGTCGCGCGACATCGCCTCGGTGGACATGCGTTTGACAGACCGCGTGGTCGTGCGGCTGACGCCCGACGCGATGATGCAGCGTGTTGAGTATTTGAAGGCGCGGGACAAGGCGCCAAAGCGTTCGGAGAAGCGTGTATGAGTATTCTGAACGGAAAGAGCACCTCGAATGGAGCGCCATCCGCCAAGCGGACGCGCTCCTTGACGGTTCTCGACATCGGCTCGAGCAAGGTTTGCTGCATCATTGCGCGGTTGCGTCCGCGCGAGGAAAGCGCGCTTCTGCCTGGCCGTACCCATCGCATAGAAGTGCTCGGCATCGGTCACCAGAAGTCGCGTGGCATCAAGTCCGGCGTCATCGTCAATCTCGATGCGGCCGAACAGGCGATCCGCCTTGCCGTCGACGCGGCGGAGCGCATGGCAGGGCTCACGGTCGACTCGATGATCGTCAATATTTCATCCGGACGGCTCAAGAGCGAGACGTTCTCCGCCAGCATCAATCTTGGTGGCCATGAAGTCGACCAGGCCGACATCCGCCGCGTTCTTGCCGCCGGCGCCAAGCAGGCGCTTGCCACCGAACGGCATCTCGTCCACTCCCTGCCGGTTGCCTACGGTCTCGATGGCGAGCGCGGCATCCGCGATCCGCTCGGCATGATCGGCGATACGCTCGGTGTCGATATGCACGTGCTGACGGCGGATGCCGCTCCGCTGCGCAACCTTGAGCTTTGTGTCAATCGCTGCCATCTCTCGGTCGAGGCGATGATCGCGACACCCTATGCCAGCGGCCTTTCGGCCCTCGTCGACGACGAAGCCGAGATGGGTGCCGCCTGCATCGACATGGGCGGGGGCACGACCACCATCTCCGTCTTCTCCGAGGGCAAGTTCATTCATGCCGACGCCATCGCCATCGGCGGCAATCACGTGACGATGGACGTCGCACGCGGCCTCTCCGCGCATATGGACGATGCCGAGCGGCTGAAGGTGATGCACGGTTCGGCCCTGCCGAGCGCGGCCGACGATCGCGATCTCATCAGCGTGTCGCCGCTCGGCAACGATGCGCGGGATGTCCCCAATCAATATCCGCGTGCCGTGCTCACGCGCATCATCCGCGCCCGCGTCGAGGAGACGCTGGAGCTTGCGCGCGACCGTCTCAATCAGTCCGGTTATGGGCAGATCGTCGGCAAGCGCGTCGTACTTACAGGTGGAGCCAGTCAGTTGGCAGGGCTGCCGGAAGTCGCCCGCCGCATCCTGGCTCGCAATGTGCGCATAGGTCGTCCTCTCGGCGTTACGGGGCTTCCCGAAGCAGCCAAGGGTCCGGCCTTCTCCGCAGCGGTCGGTCTTTTGATCTATCCGCAGGTAGCAGGCATCGAAGAGCGTTCTGTAAAGGCCGGTTCATCATCGCTGATGACAGGTACAGGTGGGCGTTTTCAGCGTATCGGCCAGTGGCTGAGAGAGAGTTTTTGATCAATCGGGGAAACCCAAAAGAAAATGCCGCAGCGGCGAGGCGGTAAGGACGAAAAGGAACGAGACACATGAGCATCAATCTGCAAAAGCCGGATATTACCGAGCTTAAGCCCCGCATCACCGTGTTCGGTGTTGGCGGTGGCGGTGGCAATGCGGTCAATAACATGATCAATGCCGGCTTGCGCGGTGTTGAGTTTGTTGTGGCCAATACCGACGCACAGGCGCTGTCGCAATCGAAGGCGGAACGCCTCATTCAGCTGGGCGCTGCCGTTACCGAAGGCCTCGGCGCTGGATCGCAGCCGGAAGTCGGCCGCGCAGCCGCCGAAGAGTGCATCGACGAGATCATTGATCATCTGTCGGGCACCCATATGTGCTTCGTTACCGCCGGTATGGGCGGCGGTACGGGTACGGGCGCTGCACCGGTCGTTGCCCGTGCGGCGCGCGAAAAGGGCATCCTCACCGTCGGCGTCGTCACCAAGCCATTCCATTTCGAAGGCCAGCGCCGCATGCGCACCGCCGACATGGGCATCGCCGACCTGCAGAAGAATGTCGATACGCTCATCGTCATTCCGAACCAGAACCTCTTCCGCATCGCCAATGACAAGACGACCTTTGCCGACGCCTTCGCGATGGCCGACCAGGTTCTCTATTCGGGCGTTGCCTGCATTACCGACCTCATGGTCAAGGAAGGCCTCATCAACCTCGATTTCGCCGACGTTCGCTCGGTGATGCGCGAGATGGGCAAGGCCATGATGGGCACCGGCGAAGCCTCGGGCGATGGCCGCGCAATGGCTGCCGCGGAAGCTGCGATCGCCAACCCGCTCCTCGACGAAACCTCGATGCGCGGCGCCAAGGGCCTCCTGATCTCGATCACCGGCGGCCGCGACATGACGCTGTTCGAGGTGGACGAGGCTGCAACGCGTATCCGCGAAGAAGTCGACCAGGATGCCAACATCATCCTCGGCGCCACATTCGATGAAAGCCTCGAAGGCATCATCCGCGTTTCGGTCGTCGCTACCGGCATCGACAAGCAGGTTGGGGAATCGGCGCCTGCGCCGATCGAATTTCGCCAGCCGATGAAGCCTGTGGCGAAGCCCGCGCCGCAGCCGGCAGCACGGATCGAGACAGTAGCCCGCCCGGTTGTACAGCAGCCGGCCGTCCGCACCGCCGATCCGGTCGCCGATGTGATCCGCGCCGCCGAATACGACGTTCCGCAGCGCGCACCGCAGCCAATCGAGCAGGAGTTCCGTCCGCAAAGCCGGATCTTCCAGGCTCCTGCACCGGAAGTCTTCGATGCACCGATCGCTGCCGCACCGGTTCAGCCCGTGCATCAGCCTGCACCGCAGCCGCAAATGCAGGCCGCTCCCTTGCAGCCTGCTGCGCCACGCATGCCCAACGTCGCCGATTTCCCGCCTGTCGTTCAGGCGGAACTCAGCGCACGGGATATGGCGTCGCGCGATCATGGCCGCGAGCAGGCCGCTTACGAGCCGCAGGAAGACCGCGGACCGATGGGCCTCCTCAAGCGCCTGACCGCTGGCCTGACCCGCCGCGAAGACGAGACCGCACGCCTCGAGCCGGCGCAGCCGCGCGAACCGGCAATGCGCCCGGCCGAGCCGCGCCGCCCGCTGTCGCAGGATGCGTCGATCTACGCGCCACGCCGTGGACAGCTCGACGATCAGGGCCGCGTGCAGCCGCAGTCGCGTCAGGCTTCCGAAGACGACCAGTTGGAAATCCCGGCCTTCCTGCGCCGGCAGGCCAACTGATCTGATCACGGATTGTTAACGATTATGAATTCCGCCACTCAAATCGTGGCGGAATTTCTCTTTAAAACCATTGAATTGGCATGAAAACGACTTAGCTGCACGCATGGCGGTTTCGTTACAAATGTCCCGAAACCGTGATTTTGCTTCGCAAGGCGCCATCTGTATCTTGCGCTGCAATATGACAGGGTGGTTGATTCCGCGGCAACGCCGCGCGTCAGTCAGATGTCCAGACCGGATATCGATCCGGCAAGTTCACAGGCAAGGGGTTCAATGCGCGATTTCCAGACGACGATTGCAGGACGCATCACGCTTTCCGGAGCGGGCGTTCATAGCGGCGCCCCCGTCAGCCTGACCTTCCTGCCCGCCGATCCAGATACCGGCATCGTATTCCACCGGGTGGACGGCAAGGGCGATACGCACCCGATCAAGGCGCTGGTGTCGCAAGTCGGGACGACCGATCTTTCGACGACACTGACGAATGGTGCCGGTCTCACGATCAGCACTGTCGAGCATGTCACGGCTGCGATTGCCGGCGCTGGCATCGACAACATGACCATCGAAATCGATGGGCCGGAAGTGCCGATCCTCGACGGGACGTCGCTCGCCTTTCTCGATGCCTTCGAAGAAGCCGGATTTGTGCGCCAGGCGGCCAAGCGCCGTTTCATCCGCATTCTCAAGCCGACGCGGATCGAGTCGGGCGCTTCCTGGGCCGAGTTTCGGCCCCATGACGGCACGCGCTACGAGGTTGAGATCGATTTCGAGACGCCGGTTATCGGCCGTCAGAAATTTGCCGCCGACATGGACGAGAAGACCTTCCGCAAGGAGATCGCACGGGCGCGCACCTTCGGGTTCATGCGCGATGTCGAAAAGCTCTGGGCCGCCGGCCTGGCGCTCGGTTCCTCGCTCGACAATTCGCTCGTCATCGGCGACGACAATTCGGTGATCAATCCGGGCGGCCTGCGCTACAAGGATGAATTCGTGCGTCACAAGACGCTCGATGCCATCGGCGACCTTGCGCTTGCGGGTGCGCCGTTTATCGGTTGTTTCCGTTCCTATCGGGGCGGACACCGGCTCAATGCGGCTATGCTGCGCGCGCTTCTGTCGGATCATTCGGCTTTCGAGATCGTGGAAATGGCCGGAAAGCGCAGCCAATCGCGCGGGGCGACGCTTGTCGCGGTCAACGCGCCGGTATTCGCACCCTGGGTCCTGTAGTCCGATAAATTGAAACTGGCTGCGCCGGCGTCGCCACGTAGAAACAGGGTTTCAAACGCTCATCGGATTCGGTCGTCGGACGGCGGACTAACACTAGCACGGCCGCTGGGACGATATTCTCATCCTGGGGTTTGCTCCTATCGTTCGACAGATACAGCGCTGCGCACCGCCTCGGTCATGATCGAGGCGAGGCGAAGGGTTGCCGGTTCGGCATGTGCTTGCGAGCGATGCAGGAGGAGACTGAGGGACGGAAGCCCAGGAAGGCGGCTTTCGGCCGGCGCCAGAGGCTGGACGCTGGCGGGCAGTCCAACCGGTGTTCGAACAGTTACGCCCAATCCTGCCGCCGTTGCCGCCCACAGCCCGGCAAGGCTGGGGCTGGTAAAGGCGAGGCGCCAGGCGATGCCGGCATGATCAAGGGCGTTGGTGGCGGCAGTGCGCAGCAGGCAGGGCGCTTCGAGGCATGCCAAGGGCAGAGGCTCGCCAGCAGCCGCCAGCCGGTCAATTGACGCGTTGGCCGGACCTACCCAGCACATCGGCACCTCGGCAATGCGCTCGCAATAGGGCGTAACCGCCCCGTCGCTCCAGGCGAGGGCCAGATCCAGTTTCCCGGAGGTGACGCGATCGATCAATTCGGCGTTGCGCGCAACACGGGCTTCGATGCGAACCTTTGGATGGGCGCGTGCAAACTGGCCCAAAACCTGTGGCAAAATGGTCTCGCCGAAATCCTCCTGCAGGCCAAGCCGCACCCAGCCTTCGAGTTCGCTGCCGTGGATCGCTACAATAGCCTCGTCATTGAGATCGAGCAGGCGGCGGGCATAAGCCAGCATGGTTTCTCCGGCATCCGTCAACCCAAGGCCGCGACCTTGCTTGATGAAGATATCCGTGCCGGCCTGCTGCTCCAATTTTCTCAATTGCGAACTGACCGCAGAGGTTGAGCGCCCAAGCTTGTCAGCAGCCTTCGCGAAGCTGCCAAGCTCGACGCCAGCGACGAATGTCCTCAGCACCTCGAGATCCAATGTGATCTGCCGCATTTTAACTATCCTATATTTTAGGATCAATTGTTTAAATTATTCCAATTTTAAGGATTATGATGAGCGCGTATAGTCGCTGCGTCAAGCAAAGTTACGCAGCAATCAAAGGACTATAACGATGCCATTCACTCGGATCACACTGCTGGAGGGAAAGTCGCCGGAGTATTTGAAGGGGCTGTCCGACAGCCTGCATCAGGCGATGGTGGAAACATTCGACGTGCCGGCGGCGGATCGATTCCTGGCGATCCACCAGTTGCGCCCCGGCGAACTCATATTCGATCGCAGCTATTTCGGCGGGCCGCGCTCCGACGATTTTGTCGTCTTTACCATCACCACGGGCAAGCCACGCGACACGGCGACCAAGAGAGCGTTCTACAAGCGGCTCGTGGCATTGCTCGCAGAGTCCCCGGGAGTGAGACCCGAGGACGTCATGATCATCGTCAGCACATCGAGCCGGGACGAGTGGTCGTTCAGCAATGGCGAAACCCAGATGCTGGATGGCGCTGCCGTCGAGGAGGCCCGGACATGATCGCCATGCAATATAGCTTCACGCTGCCTGCGGACTACGACATGTCGATCATCGACAGAAGGATCGCCGAAAAGGGGCCGCTTCTCGATAACCTGCCCGGCCTTAAGTTCAAAGCCTACCTGACAGCGCGCAAAGGCAGCAGAAATACCGAAAATCTCTACGCGCCCTTCTATCTCTGGGACGATGAATCCGGCCTGGCGGACTTTATCTGCGGTGATGGTTTCGCCAACCTGACGCACTCGTTCGGCTGGCCGACGGTCCGGACCTGGTTCGTCTGGGAGGCGCAGATCGCGCGTAACATCCGGGAAGCAGTCACGGCAACGCGTCAACTTCGCGAAACGCCGGCCTATGCGCCGCTTGCGGATTTGCGCAGGCGCGAGAGCGCCGACGTGTTAGAGGATGTCGAGCAGAATGGCGCGCTGGCGTCGATTTCTGCTTTCGAGCCGACGACCTGGACGCGCGTGCGCTTTCAGCTATGGGGCGAGAGAAATTCAGCCAGACAAGGTCAGGGGATCGAGACGTTCGATGTCGGGCACGTTTCCTTTCCGGGAGGGGCACAACCCGATTAGACTTTCGTAGGGCTTTTAACGGTTGTATGTCCATGCAACGAGTAACGCTGTCGGCATCCGCAGGTCCAGCGAGACCGACGCTCGTGGAGCCGGTCGTGAATTCGGAACTGAAGACATCGCTAGCCAGCCGTTCGCTCATTGCACTCGCCATGCTGAATTTCTTCTTGGCTGATGCGCGCGATGGGCTTGGTCCGTTTCTCGACGGGTTTCTGGCAACGCGCGGATGGACGCCGGTAACGCTCGGCTTCATAGCGATGCTCGGCGGCATACTCGGAATGGTGGCGACCCCATTATTCGGAGCCATGGTGGATGCGTCGCGGCACAAGCGCCTGCTGATCATTGTCCCTGTCGTGCTGGTCAATGCCGGTGCGCTTTGGACACTTGTCAGCCCCGACAACCTGTCGGTGTTCGGTGGGCAGTCTGCGACCGCTATTGTCGGCGCGATCATCGGCCCGGCGCTCATGGGCCTCACGCTTGGCCTCGTGGGCGAGAAGAAGTTTCCGGGACAGGTAGCCAGCAACGAATTCTGGAACCACGCCGGAAATGTCGTTTCCATGGCCGGAACATTCGGCGCCATCCTTATGTTCGGCGAAAGTGGCGTGGTCGTTCTCATGCTGATCACCGCCGTCGCCAGTATCCTTGCCGTACTGGCAATCGACCCGGATGAAATCGACAATGACGTCGCGCGCGGCCTTGTTCCTGAACGCGATAATGACAACGGCCCGTCCGGCTTTGCCGTGCTCTTCGACAATAAGGGCTTGATCTTTCTTGCCGTAACGCTGCTGATCTTTCATTTTGGCAATGCACCCATCACGCGGTTGATAGCGCAGAATTTTTCGGTCCAGCTTGGGACGCCGTTCCGGACGACGGCGATTACAATAGGGGTCGCGCAGCTGGCGATGATCATTGCCGCGCTCGCCGCGCCAATGCTGATCAGGCGCTTTGGCCTCGCTTCCGTGTTCATTATCGCGCTTGCCGCGCTGCCCATACGCGGCGCGATTGCCGGAACGCTGACAAGTTTTGTATCGATCTTCCCTGTACAGATCCTTGACGGCGTTGGCGCAGGTCTGATCGGCATTGCGACGCCGATCGCGGCGGAACGGATTCTGTCGGGAACCGGACGCTTCAATGTCGGCCTTGCCGCAGTCATGACAGTGCAGGGCATCGGCGCTTCACTCAGCAATGCGGTCGCCGGTTGGCTCACTCAAATCGGCGGTTACGCCCTGGCCTATTGGGTGCATGGCGGCGTAGCGGTGCTGGCGCTTCTCCTGTTTCTTGCCACAAGAACCTCCATTGCGCCGGACAGCCCAAGAACGCGAGCACGTGGGCCGAAAGCGCCTGCAGAATCGCCTTGAGCATTCATAAAATGGAAGAGCTGTGAAATTGCCGAGCTTCAAGGCTTTGCGGAACCTGCATTCAACAATTGCCTCAACCTTATGATTTGAAGCGTATTATCCGGTTTCCGAAGTAATCTTTACTGCTTATTCCGCCACCTTTTTGAGCTCCGCCACAAAATTGGACGATTGGATGGCAATAAGATTGCTGATTCTTTCGGCTTGTGGTTTATGAACGCCCAACCGACGGTAAGATTGACTTTGTTTGAGCATGAGTCGCAAGCGTGGCCAACAGGTTTGCGAGTGATGCTCTTGAATTATGTGTGGGGCCGGAGAGAGCATGGCGAACTGCAGAATGTCGATGAATAAGCGGTTTGGCGGCAAGGCCAGACTGACCCTTCTCCTTGTTCCGATCGCCGGCGCATTGGCAATTACAAGTTGTGCATCTAAGGATGACGATATCGATCTCAACGCCTATGTCGACACGATCGAGCCCGCCGACGTTCTTTACAATCAGGCGCTCGCCAATCTGAATTCCGGCCGTCTTGACGAGGCCGCCAAGAAGTTCGACGCGGTCGACCGCCAGCATCCCTATTCGGAATTTGCGCGCAAGTCGCTGGTCATGGGCGCTTTCGCCAATTACCGCGCCGGCAAGTATGACGAAGCGGTCAACATGACCAAGCGCTACATCGCGCTCTATCCGAACCAGCCGGAAGCGGCTTACGCCTATTACATCACGGGCCTTGCCTATTATCGGCAGATCCCGGACGTGACGCGCGAACAGAGCATGACGCGCCGTTCGATTGCCGCCTTCAACGAGGTGGTCGAGCGTTTCCCGGATTCCGAATATGTCGAAGACTCGCGCGCGAAGATACGCTTCGGCCGCGACCAGCTCGCCGGCAAGGAAATGCAGGTGGGCCGCTATTATCTGGAGCGGAAGGATTATGTCGCCGCCATCAAGCGCTTCCGCGGCGTTGTCGAGCAATATTCGAACACCCGCCACGTTGAAGAAGCTTTGGCGCGCCTGACCGAGGCTTACTATGCCTTGGGCGTTACTAACGAAGCGCAGGCCGCGGCCGCTGTGCTCGGCCAGAACTATCCGGACAGCCAGTGGTACAAGGACAGCTACAAGCTCTTGCAAAGCGGTGGATTGCAGCCGCGTGAAAGCGCTGGATCGTGGCTTTCCAAAGCCGCAGCGGCTATTACTGGTGGTAAAGACGGCGTCTGACCCTAACCTGAGCGATCCATGCTTTCGCATTTGTCGATCCGCGATATTGTTCTGATTGAACGGCTCGACATCGAGTTTCGCGATGGCCTGTCGGTGCTGACCGGCGAGACAGGTGCCGGCAAATCCATCCTTCTCGACGCGCTGTCGCTGGCTCTCGGAGCGCGCGGCGACGCCTCGCTCGTTCGTCATGGGGCCGACCAGGGCCAGGTAACGGCCGTATTCGATGTGACCGGCGGTCATCCGGCCCGTGCCTTGCTGCGCGACAACGACATCGATGACGATGGCGACATCATCTTGCGCCGCGTCCAGACCGCTGACGGCCGCAGCCGCGTGTTCATCAACGATCAGGCGGCAAGCGTGACCCTGCTGCGCGAGCTCGGAAAGCGGCTTGTCGAAATTCACGGACAGCACGACGATCGTGCTCTTGTCGATATCGACATTCATCGCACGCTGCTCGACGCCTTCGGGGCGCTGGAAGTCAAGGCGGCGCTGGTTCGCGATTTGCACAAGGCATGGCGCGACGCTGAGCATTCGCTCGTGCGCCACCGGGCCAAGGTTGAGGCCGCCGCGCGCGAGGCCGACTATTTGCGCGCGTCCGTCGAAGAACTCGCCAAGCTCGATCCTGAGCCACAGGAAGAAGAGACGCTGGCGATCAAGCGGACAGATATGATGCGATCCGAAAAGATTGCGGGCGACGTCAACGATGCCAATGAGGTGCTTTCAGGCAACGGGTCGCCAGTGCCGTCGCTGGCGAGTCTGGTTCGCCGGCTCGAACGCAAGGTTCCCGAAGCGCCGCAACTGCTTGAACCGCTCGTCAAGGCGATCGATGAAGCGCTCAATGCACTCGCCGAAGCGCAAAATGGCGTCGAACATGCGATTCGCGCCATTGATTTTGACCCGCGCGTCCTCGAACAGACGGAGGAGCGACTTTTTGCTCTGCGTGCAGCGGCGCGTAAATATTCGGTCGCAGTCGACGATCTTGCCGCGCTGCGCGATAGGATGGATGCCGATCTCGCCGATATCGATGCAGGCGCCGAGCGGCTTGCCGCGCTGGAACTTGAGGCAACGGCAGCGCGCGATGCCTATGATCGAGCAGCGACTGTGCTTTCCGCCGATCGCCGCGAAACCGCTGATCATCTCAAGCAGGCGGTGATGGCCGAACTGCCGGCGCTCAAGCTCGAGCGCGCCGAGTTCATCGTCGAAATCAAGACGGATCCGGCAAACCGCAGCGCCGATGGCATCGACACGATCGAATATTGGGTGCGGACAAACCCCGGCACGCGTGCCGGGCCCATGATGAAGGTTGCGTCCGGCGGCGAACTTTCGCGCTTTCTGCTGGCGCTCAAGGTGGCGCTTGCCGATCGTGGTTCGGCCCCGACCCTCGTCTTTGACGAAATCGACACGGGCGTGGGCGGCGCTGTTGCCGATGCGATCGGCCAACGGCTGCGTCGCCTTGCCGGTCAGGTCCAGGTGCTTTCGGTAACGCACGCGCCGCAGGTGGCTGCAAGGGCACAGACACACTTTCTCATTGCGAAATCAGCAGCCGGCGATGACCGGGTTGCGACATCCATCCGGGCGATGGAAACGAACGACCGGCAGGAGGAAATCGCCCGCATGCTTGCAGGCGCCAGCGTCACCGACGAGGCCCGCGCCGCGGCGGTCCGGCTTTTGCGCGAGAACGCCGCCGCCATTTCCTGAGTTATGGCAGGAGGTGGCGGCTGCGCCCCCAACGCGCAGATTGCACGATGCTTTTCGCAATATGTTAGGCTAATCTCCCGTCCGAATCCGTATATTCAGCGTCGGACAGGCCATGGCAGACACCCCCGTAGAAAAACTGACTGAGCCGGAAGCGGCCGAGGAACTTGGCCGTCTGGCGGCAGAGATCGCCCAGCACGACTATCGCTATAATACGGAGGACGCGCCGATCATCTCGGATGCCGAGTATGACGCCCTGCGCCGACGCAACCTTGCCATCGAGCAGCGCTTCCCGCACCTGAAGCGCGAAGATTCGCCCTCCAACAAGGTCGGCGCCAGCGTTTCGGAAAAGTTCGGCAAGGTTACGCATGCCATTCCGATGCTGTCGTTGGACAACGCTTTTTCCGACAGCGACGTTGCGGATTTTGTCGGCCGTATCCGCCGCTTCCTAAAGCTTGGCGCCGATGCCCCGGTAGCCATCACTGCCGAGCCGAAGATCGATGGCCTGTCGCTGTCCCTGCGCTACGAACTCGGGCGGCTCGTGACGGCGGCGACGCGCGGCGACGGGGCGACCGGCGAGAATGTCACGCTCAATGCCCGTACCGTTGCGAGCATTCCGAACGTCCTCAGCGGCAAGCCGCCAGAGGTGCTCGAGGTGCGCGGCGAGGTTTATATGAGCCATGCGGATTTCGCCGCGCTCAATGAACGCCAGGCCAAGGAAGGCAAGCAAATCTTTGCCAACCCGCGCAATGCCGCGGCAGGATCGCTGCGCCAGCTTGATGCCACGATCACGGCGTCGCGCCCGCTGCAGTTCTTTGCCTATGCCTGGGGCGAAATCAGCGAGATGCCGGCGAAGACCCAGATGGGGATGGTTGCGGCCTTCAAGGACTGTGGATTCCGCGTCAACCCGCTGATGCAGCGGTTCGAGACGGTGGAGGGGCTGGTCAAGCATTACCACCAGATCGAGGAACAGCGCGCGCTTCTCGGCTACGACATCGACGGGGTGGTCTACAAGGTCGACGAGCTTGCCCTGCAGCAGCGGCTTGGCTTCGTTTCGCGCAGCCCGCGCTGGGCCATCGCCCACAAGTTCCCGGCGGAACGGGCGATGACCATACTGCGCGGGATCGATATTCAGGTCGGACGCACGGGGGCGCTGACGCCGGTTGCGCGGCTGGAACCGGTCACGGTAGGCGGCGTTGTCGTCACCAACGTCACCCTGCACAATGAAGATTACATCAAGGGTATTGGTCAGAACGGTCAGCCGATCAGGGAAGGTCGCGACTTGCGCATCGGCGATACGGTCGTCGTGCAACGCGCCGGCGACGTCATTCCGCAGATCGTCGATATCGTGGCCGACAAGCCGCGCGGATCGGCTCCTTACGTCTTTCCCGACACATGCCCGGCTTGCGGCTCCCATGCCGTGCGCGAGGAAGGCGAGGCGGTGCGTCGCTGCACCGGCGGGCTGATCTGCCCGGCCCAGGCCGTGGAGCGGATACGGCATTTCGTCTCGCGCAACGCGTTCGACATTGAGGGACTTGGCGAAAAGCAGGTCGAGTTTTTCTTCAAATCGGACAATCCCGCGCTTCATATCGGTACGCCAGCCGACATCTTCACGTTGAAGAAGCGGCAAGCCAACTCCTTGGCGAAGCTGGAAAATATCGACGGTTTTGGCACCCTATCGGTCAAAAAGCTCTATGACGCCATCGACGACAGGCGGGAAGTGTCATTGAGCCGCTTCATCTACGGCCTTGGCATACGCCATGTCGGCGAAGTCAATGCGAAGCGGCTGGCGAAAGCCTTCCGCTCCTATGCACGGCTGGCCGAGACAGCCATGGCGGCCGAGATGCCGAAGGACAGATCCGACAAGGGCAACGATGCCTGGCGCGAACTCAACGACGTTGAAGGTATCGGCAGCATCGTCGCCGAGGCGCTCGTCGATTTTTACGCGGAGGAACACAACCGCGAGGCGCTTGCGGCGCTTCTTGCCGAAGTGACACCGCTCGACGAGGAAGTGAAGACAGTCAACGACTCGCCCGTGGCGGGCAAGACGATCGTCTTCACAGGGTCGCTCGAGCGCATGTCGCGCGACGAGGCGAAGGCGATGGCCGAACGCTACGGCGCGAAGACCGCGGGGTCCGTCTCCAAGAAAACCGATCTTGTCGTTGCTGGGCCCGGCGCCGGCTCGAAGCTCGCGCAGGCGCAAACGCTCGGCATCGAAGTCATTGACGAGGATTCGTGGTTTACGTTGGTGGGGGCATGAGCGAGCCGCTGTTCAAGGGCTTTGGCGACAAGGCATTGCCTTTCCTCAAAGCGCTGGATTTCCATCAGAATCGGGAATGGTTCCTCGAAAACAAGGATCTTTTCGAGGCCCATCTCTACGAACCGCTCGGCGATCTCGTCGAAGACCTGATCGCCCGCTTCGAAAAGGCAGGCCTCCCGTTTAAAGGCGATCGCAAGAAGTCGCAGTTTCGGATAAAGCGCGACACGCGCTTCGCCAAGGACAAGAGCCCCTATAACCGGCATCTTTCGGCATTGCTTTCTCCGGATGGCAGCAAATGGACCGAAACCGG
Organism: Phyllobacterium sp. 01N428; assembly: GCF_056399405.1. Classification (NCBI taxonomy): domain Bacteria; kingdom Pseudomonadati; phylum Pseudomonadota; class Alphaproteobacteria; order Hyphomicrobiales; family Phyllobacteriaceae; genus Phyllobacterium; species Phyllobacterium sp. 01N428. Next base: position 237,029 of record NZ_JBFTRH010000002.1, on the reverse strand, counting down.
GTGCTTTTACGTTTGCGTCGGGCTTGAAGATTATCGCGGCTGCTATGCGGCGGTGGCCTGGTGGCAGCCGAAGGGCGAGCTCCTCACCGCCATGCGCAAATCGATTGTCACGAAGCCGGAGAAATACCGTGCGATGGTCGAGGCCCTGCGCAGGAACGGCCTTGAATTGCGCGACAGCGACCGGTTGAAGCGAACGCCGCGCGGCTTCGACCATGTGACGGATGCGGATCTGATCGAAGCGCTGCGCAACCGGGGTTTCGTCGTGCGCCACGCCATCGACCCTAGGGCGATTACCGCGCCGGAGCTTGCCGATGATCTGTTTGATTTCGCCTTGCGATCCAGACCGTTGATCGACTGGGGTCGATCCATCGAGGGCACGCTCGTCACTGAAGTCGTTACATTGTAAACGTATCGGCAGGTGGACCGGATAGGGTTCACTGCAGCAACATTGATCTTATCGATCAACAAATGTCGCGTGACACACCCGCGCGTATGGCCTAGAGCACGGCGATGGACGAACAAATATATCAGCGGACGGCCACCGGCGAGACGAGTTCCCGCACGCAGTTTTGGGAAGGCTTTGTAAAGGGCCTGCCTATCATGGTCGCGTCGGCGCCATTCGGGCTGCTGTTCGGCGCACTTGCCATCGATAATGGTTTTACTGTCGGCGAAGCAGTGTTCATGAGTGCGTCGATTTTCGGCGGCGCCAGCCAGATGGTCGGCATCGAACTCTTTGGCCATAATGTTCCCGCCTGGCTGATCGTCTTTTCGATCTTTGCGGTCAATTTCCGGCACGTGCTCTATTCGGCAGCCGTCGGACGGCGTATCGGCCATTTCAAGCCACTCCAGAGCCTTTTGAGCTATTTCCTGCTCACCGATCCGCAATATGCGGAAACCGAGAAGCGGGCTGAATCCGGCAAGCCTGTAACCTTTATCTGGTACCTCGGCGTTGCGACGCCGATCTATATCATGTGGGTGCTGGAAGCCTGGATCGGCGGCCTCTTCGGCAATCTCATTTCAGATCCCCATGCGCTTGGCATCGACATGCTGCTGCCGATCTATTTTCTCGGTCTCGTCATGGGGTTCCGCAAGCGCGATAATTGGGGACCTATCGTCATCGCCAGTGGCGTCGTATCGATCATCGCCTACAAGACCATCGGCTCGCCTTGGCATGTGAGCATTGGCGCACTTGCCGGCATACTCGTCGCTGTCATCGTCGCCAAAGCTGAAAAAGCGCAAGGGAAGGACTGAGATGTCGTCGATCTTCTGGATTACGGTTGCCGGCGCGATCCTGACATTCCTGACCCGTATCGGCGGGCACCTCGTACTCTCGCGCTTTGAGCGCATTCACCCGCGCGTCGAGGTTGCCCTCAATGCCGTTCCCGCGGCGGTATTGACGACGCTTGTCGCGCCTGCCATCGCCACCGCCGATTGGCGCGGGCTGGTTGCGCTCGTCTTTGCCGGGCTGGTTTCGCTGCGCTTCAATGCGCTGACGATGTTTCTTGCCGGCGCAGCAATGATCATCCTGCTGCGCCAGTTTTCCTGAGCCGATCTCAGCCCTTCGGTTCGTGGCCGAAGGGCTCGGTCGCCGCGATCAGCCACTCGCGTTCCTCGCCGCTCGCATGCGGCAGCAGGGTTTCGCGCACGCGGGCGTGATAATCGTCAAGCCAGACGAGTTCATCGCGCACGAGAAGATCGGTGTCGATGAGGCGCTTGTCGATCGGGCACAGGGTGATCGTCTCGAAACCCATCATCGGCAAGTCGCCGCCCTCCGGCACCGACGGCTCGGTGACGATCAGCAGGTTCTCGGTACGGATACCGTAGCCGCCGGGCTTGTAATAGCCGGGCTCGTTCGAAAGGATCATGCCCGGAAGCAGCTCATGGACGCCGCGCTTCGAGATGCTCTGCGGCCCCTCATGAACGGACAGGAACGAGCCGACGCCGTGGCCGGTGCCATGGCCATAGTCGTAACCCTGCTTCCACAAGGCAATACGGGCGAGAACGTCGATATCCATGCCGCGTGTCCCCTTCGGAAAGCGCGCCGTGGAAATGGCGATCATGCCCTTGAGCACAAGGGTGAACTTGCGCTTCATGTCCTCGGTCGGCGTGCCGACTGGCAGAGTGCGGGTGATATCGGTGGTGCCGTCGCGGTATTGGCCACCGCTATCGATCAGATAGAGTTCGCCGTCCTGGAGCACGCGGTTCGACTGGGTGCTGACGCGGTAGTGGGCGAAAGCGCCGTTCGGACCAGCGCCGGAAATGCTGTCGAAGGACAGGTTTTCAAGCGGCATCTGGAAACCTTCGGCCACCTTGCGCCGCGTTTCTTCAAGCCTGGTCGCCGCCTTGATCTCGTCGATCGTGCCGGGTGCCTGCGTGTCGATCCACGACAGGAATGACACCATGGCGACGCCGTCGCGCTCATGCGACTTGCGGGCGCCCTGAAGTTCCACAGCATTCTTCACCGCGCGTGGCAGGCGTGCGGGATCAAGACCGTCGGCCACCTTGCCGCCTGCCTGCTCGATGATCAGGCGCAGTTTTTCTGCTGCAAGCGCCGGGTCGAGCATCACCGTCTTGCCTCCAGCGGCAAAGGCAGCAACGTCGCCTTCGAGGGTCGACGGCGCGCGCAGCGTCGAAAGCTGGGTAAGGTATGCTTCGGTCTCGATCGGCAGCTTGCGCTTGTCGATGAAGAGAAGCGGCTCACCGCTCGCCGGGATGAGGGCAAAGGCGAGGGGGAGCGGCGTATTGCTGACATCGTTGCCGCGAATGTTGAAAGCCCAGGCGATCGATGACGGATCAGTGAGGATGGTCGCATCGGCCTTGGCCTTGGCAACCGTCTCGGCCATCTCATGCAGTTTCTCGCTGGCAAGCTTACCGGCATATTTTTCGGGCTGGATCGTGACCTGTTCGAGCGGCGCCGAGGGCTGGCCGTCCCAGATCAAATCAACGAGATTATCCTTCACCGCAACGAGCGTGCCGCCATTTTTCTCGAGCGCCTCGCGCAGCGCCTTGGTTTCGCTTACCGTATGAAGCCAGGGATCGAAGCCGATCGTGAATTTCCGTTCGGCGTTGCGCAGCCATACCGGCGGCGGCGTATCGACCAGGCTTTCCACGGTGAAAACGTTGGGATCGGTCTGTTCCGCCGCCTGCAATGTGTAGCGGCCATCGACAAAGAGATAGGCCTTGTCCTTCATGATCAAGGCGACGCCGGCCGACCCGGTGAAGCCGGTCAGCCATGCGAGCCGCCGTGCGCGGGCGGGCACGTACTCGCCCTGATGCTCGTCGGCGCGCGGTACCAGAAATCCGTCAAGACCAACGGATTCGAGTTCGGCGCGCAGTTTTGCAACGCGGGGGCCGCCGGTAGCTGGATTGCTGACGACCTCAAACGACTGGAACATGATTAATCTGACCTCTTTTGTTGGAGGCCGAACCTATCGCCACGGCCGCGCTCGCGCAATGGAAGAGGCGATGCGCAGAGCGAATTTTGCCGCGGGAATCAGCAGCCGCACAGGAAGATTGCAGAATTATTGCGGGGCGCATGTGTGAGGTGCATCACTGCCATGCGTGAACCGCGCTGGCGGGAGGCGGGCAAAATCAGCTAGATTCGAAGCGGGAGGATCGGTCTGCCACCATAATCACGGAGATGAGACATGGCCCAGAAGATCCGCGGATTTTTCAAGACAGCCCTTGAAAACCTGGTTTCCTGTCGCACGGCCCAAATGGGCCGCTATGCCGTGCGCGCCATCGACGCGCCGCGCGAAAGATACCGGCACAGGATCTATTCCGTTTGACGCTTCAGTAGGTTGCGCGGGACTTGAGATGCAGCGTCACCCAGCCTTCGCGGTGCAACGTCTTCTGGTGGAATAGCCCCTGGATACGATAGGCTGCCAAAACCTTTTCGCGCTGTGACTCCAGTATTCCAGAAAGGATCAGCGAGCCGCCATAGGCGAGGTGCCTGCGCATTTCGGGCGCTAACTGCATCAGCGGCCGCGCCAGGATATTGGCAACGATCAGATCGAATGGCGCCGCAAGACGCATTGCCGGATGGTGGAACCCGGTCGCCGTTTCGGTTTTGACGCGAGCGGCGACACCGTTCTTGACGACATTTTCGCGGGCGACCGCTACCGCAACAGGATCGATATCGGTCGCAAGCACCGGGATCGGTGCGAGCTTGGCAATGCCGATGGCAAGGACGGCACTGCCTGTGCCGAGATCAAGCGCGTTTTGCGGATGGTCCCTGCGGATCACTTCCCCGATCATGTCGAGACAACCGGACGTGGTGCCGTGGTGGCCGGTACCGAAAGCCTGGCCGGCGTCGATCTCGATGGCGAGATCGTTGATCCGCCGCTTGTCGCGATCATGCGAGCCATGGACGAAGAAGCGTCCGGCGCGCACAGGTTTCAGTCCTTCGAGCGAATGCGCCACCCAGTCGATATCCGGCACCTGTTCGCGCTGGAGCTCAAGACCGAACATATCGCTGCCGAGTACGTCGCGCATGCGCGCCTCGATCTCGTCGGGCTCGAACGTATAGACCGAGACTTCGAAGATTTCGCGATCCTCATCGATTTCCGAGGAAGATATCGGCAGGCCGTCCTCTTCGAATGCGCGCTCCAACAGGGCGAAGACGCGGCTGGCCTCGATCTTGCCGGCGGTGAGGAAAAGACGGGTCTGCGTGGTCATCAGGGAACTTTCAGCTCTTGGCGAGGCGTTGCAATTTCTCGACAGCCGTATCAGGATTTTCGCCATAGGCAATGGTGCCGAAGAAGCCACCCTTGCTGTCGAGCAGATAGATCGACGCAGTGTGGTCCATGGTGTAGCCATCACCTCCCTCTACGGGAACCTTGCGGGCGTAGACGCTGTAGCCCTTGAGCATGGCGGCAAGCTTGTCGGGCTCGCCGGTGACGCCGACGATGCGATCGGAAACATTACCGACATAGGCTTTCAGCGTTGCCGCGTCATCCCGCTCCGGATCGACAGTGACGAAATAGGCGTTGACGCCGTCCGCCTCGGGTCCGAGCTTTTTCAGCCAGCCGTCAAGTTCGAAGAGGGTCGTCGGGCAGATCTCCGGGCAATGGGTGAAGCCGAAGAAGATTGCCGAGGGCTTTTGCCGGAATGCTGCTTCGGTGATCGGCTCGCCATTCATCGTCGTCAGTTGAAACGCTGAACCGAACGGGCCTTGCGCCCCGCCTGCGCTCTTGCGCGACGCCTCAAAAGTGACCCATCCGGCCGCGGCCACAACAAGCAAGGTCGCCGCAATGAGCAGGGGCAGCAGGCGTCTATTCATGGATGAAGGCTCCGGGACGGCGTGGCGGCTACATGCACCAGGCAAGACCCGCATTAATGAGAGAAAGAAAGATCGAATCGCTATTGTTGAACCATGCGGCAAAGGTCAGCCCCGTTGCGACTGACGCGCCGAGCGCGAGCGCTGCGTAGAGCGTCAATCTGGGTGTGCTGACCGACGGCGATGTTTTCATGACGCGAATATAGGATTTGCCGGCGGTTTATGCAAAAGAAATGCCGTGGGCCCGATGCCCGCCAACCAGTTTCGAGAAGATGCCATGGCTGACACCAACGATCCCCGTTTCATGAACGAGCAGCCGCGTATCCATCCGACCGCGCAGCTCAAGGGCGTCAAGCTCGGCAAATATGCGGAAGTCGGTGAAAGAGTGATCCTGCGCGACGTGACGGTCGGCGATTTCTCCTATCTGGAACGGCACAGCGAGGGTATCTACGCCGACATCGGGCGCTTCTGTTCGATCGCCGCCAATGTTCGCATCAACGCGCTCGAACATCCCATGGAGCGGTTGACGATGCACAAGGTCAGCTATCGCCCCAATGAATATTTCCGCTTTCAGGGCATCGACAACGCGTTTCGCGCCCGCAGACAGGCGAAGCGGGTCCGCATCGGCCACGATGTCTGGATCGGCCACGGAGCGGTGATCATGCCCGCTGTCGAGATCGGGCACGGCGCCGTCATCGGCGCCAATGCCGTGGTCACGCGCAATGTCGAGCCCTATATGATCGTCGCCGGCAGCCCGGCAAGGATGATACGGCCGCGTTTCCCGCAGACGATCGCGCCACGCCTCATCGAACTTGCGTGGTGGGACTGGCCGCTCGACAGCATCTTCGAGGCAATCCCCGACATCCAATCGCTTTCCATCGAAGACTTCCTGGCAAAGTGGGAAGGGCATCGCCCCGGCTCATAATGGCTTGCAATCGCCGCCTTAAATCGCCAACTGTCTCTGGCGAACGTTTTGAACCTCCGGAGATTTGAATGAAGAAGACATTGATTGCACTCATGCTTTTCGGCGTCGCGGCATTCCAGCCGGCAAAAGCCGAGGAGGTCGGCAAGGTGGGCGTCGACTGGTTCGGCAATGATATCGTCATCGATGCGGTCCATGATCCGAAAGTGGAGGGCGTGACCTGCCACCTTGCTTCTTTCTCCCGCGGGGTTATCGATCGGCTGCAAAAGGGCAACTGGTTCGAAGACCCGTCCAATGCGTCGATTTCGTGCCAGCAGACGGGCCCGGTGACCATTGGCGATATCGAACTCGGCGAAGGCGGGGAACGCGTATTCTCCGAGCGCACCAGCCTTATCTGGAAGAAGCTCGTCATCACCCGCATCTACGACAAACCCAACAATTCGTTGATCTATCTCGCGCATGCGACGCAGGTTCAGGACGGCTCGGCCAAGACCTCGATCTCGACCATCCCGCTCTTTGCCGGCAATGTGACCTGGAGCAAGGGCAAGCCCGAATAGAGGGTGGCCGGCTACGATGGCGGATTATGGTAGCCCTTTCGTCTAATAGGAATTTATTCTTATAACGTATAGGTTAGGACCAGTTCTGCATCAAGGAAACTGGTCATGAAATTCACGATTAAAAATCATAGGCTTGCTTCGATCGGTTCCCAGATTCCGTTCATTGCTTCGCCCAATGTCGGCGGCGCGCTGGCCCCGAAATTCATCGTTATTCACTATACTGCAAGTGGGCCGGACGCCGATATCGCCCGATATTTTTCGCAAAAGTCCGCCAACGTCGCGGCTCACCTCGTCGTGCCGCGCGATGGGTCGATCTTTCAGTGCGTGCCCTTCGACAAGGTTGCATGGCACGCGGGTCAAAGCCGCTGGACCGGCAAGGGCGGCCGGCAGTATTCCGGCCTCAACAATTCTGCGATCGGCATCGAGATCGAGAACTGGGGACCTTTGAAGAAGAGCGGCGCCGGCTGGGTATCGTGGACGGGTGCGCCGGTCGAAGGTCAAAAGGTTATCGAAGCCAGGCACAAGTTCGGCGCGCCCGATTGCGGGTGGGAGGTTTTCACGACGGCGCAGGTCGAGACCGTGCTCGCGGCGGTCCAGTCGATCTGCGCCGAATATGCCATCGAGGATATTCTCGGCCACGACGATATCGCGCCCGGCCGCAAGTCCGATCCGGGCCCGGCCTGGGACATGGCGACGTTCAAGGCCAAGGTGAAGGGCGAGGCCGAAGATGGGGATGCGGTGATGGTCGTGCATTGCCCGAGCGGGCTCAACATCCGCTCCGGCGCAGGGGCGTCGTTCCCCCTGGTTCATAATATGCTGCCCGATGGTACGAAGGTTCTGGTGCACGAAGCCAGCGGCAAATGGCGCTACGTTTCGGTGCTCGAGGCTTCAGGAAAGCCAGACTTTTCAGGCTGGGTTCACGGCGATTGGCTGGTTTAATCCAGCCAATCAAATCGCCTGGACGAAACTGTCGAGCACGCGCTTCTGGCCGGCCTTGTCGAAATCGATCGTCAGCTTGTTGCCTTCGATCGAGGACACGTTGCCGTTGCCGAATTTGATATGGAAGACGCGGTCGCCGACGTCGAAGTTGGAGGGCGTTTCGCTGACGGATTTCGCCACGAGTTCGCCATCGATGGTGCGGCCCTTTACCGAGCCGCGTCCGGCGCCGAAGCCCGAATCCGTCTCGCCATAGCCGATCCGCTCCACCTTCGCGCCTGAGCGTGAGCCCCAATTATTGCGTGTGGCGTCAGAGCGATGCTGCTGCGCGCGCTGCCAGCCGGGGGTCGAATAGCTGTTCTCGAACGGGTCGGCGCGGTCGAAACGCGACTGGCCATAACCGCCGCGTCCGCCATAGCCTCCATAGGAATCGCCACCCGCGACAACGTCCACATGCGCTTCCGGCAGTTCTTCGAGAAAGCGCGAGGGGATCGTCGATTGCCACAGACCATGGATGCGCCGGTTGGAGACGAACCAGATGTGAAGGTTCTTCTTGGCGCGGGTCAGCCCAACATAGGCGAGGCGGCGCTCCTCTTCGAGGCCGGACCTTCCGCCTTCGTCAAGCGCCCGCTGGTTCGGAAAAAGACCTTCCTCCCAACCGGGGAGAAATACAGTCTCGAACTCCAGTCCCTTGGCCGAATGCAGCGTCATGATATTGACCGCGTCAAGGTTCTCGTTCCGCTCGGCATCCATGACCAGCGCGACATGTTCGAGGAACGAGCGCAGCGACTCGTATTCCTCCATCGAGCGAATCAATTCCTTGAGGTTTTCCAACCGGCCAGGCGCTTCGGCCGACCGATCCGCCTGCCACATCGCGGTATAACCGGATTCGTCGAGGATTTGCTCGGCGAGTTCCGTATGCGGGGTATTGTCGATGAGCGCCTGCCAGCGCTTGAAGTTCTCGATGACTTCGCGCAGCGCTGAACGCGGCTTCGGCTTCAGCTCTTCGGTTTCGACAAGGTCGACGGCGGCATCGAACATGCTGATGTCGCGGGCGCGGGCATAATCATGCAATTGGCGGATTGCTGCCTCGCCAAGCCCGCGCTTCGGCGTGTTGACGATGCGCTCCAGGGCAAGATCGTCGGAAGTCTGCGCCACGACACGCAGATAGGCGAGGGCATCGCGTATCTCGAGGCGTTCGTAAAAACGCGGTCCGCCTACAACCCGGTAGTTCAGTCCGAGCGTGACGAAGCGGTCTTCGAATTCGCGCATCTGGTGGGAGGCGCGCACGAGGATTGCCATGTCGTTGAGATTGTGGCCGCGACGCTGCGCCTGCTCGATTTCCTCGCCGACAGCGCGGGCTTCCTCTTCGGAATCCCAGGCGGCGTGGACGTTGACCTTGGCATCGTCTGGGTTTGCCGCATCGGTGAAGAGCGTTTTGCCGAGCCGGCCTTCGTTGTGCGAGATGAGGTAGGAGGCAGCTCCGAGAATGTGTGCGGTCGAGCGATAGTTGCGCTCGAGGCGGATGACCTTGGCCCCGGGGAAATCCTTCTCGAAGCGCAGGATATTGTCCACCTCCGCGCCGCGCCAGCCATAGATGGACTGGTCGTCGTCGCCGACGCAGCAAACATTCTTCGACCCCTGCGAAATCAGGCGCAGCCACATATATTGGGCGGTGTTCGTGTCCTGATACTCGTCGACCAGAATGTAGCGGAACTTTGCGTGATATTCCTTCAGAACATCCGGATTGGCGCGGAACATGCGGATCGGATGACATAAAAGATCGCCGAAATCGCAGGCATTGAGCGTCTTCAAGCGGTTTTGATAGGCCGTATAGAGTTCGCGCCCCTTGCCGTTGGCAAATGACCGCGCATCGCCCTCCGGTATCTCAGCCGGACCGAGGCCCTTGTTTTTCCAGCTGTCGATCATCAGCGCGAATTGCTTGGCGGGCCAGCGCTTGTCGTCGATTCCCTCGGCCTGGATAATCTGCTTGATGAGGCGGATCACGTCGTCCGTATCGAGAATGGTGAAATCGGATTTGAGCCCGACGAGTTCGGCGTGCCGGCGCAGGAGCTTGACACCGATCGAGTGAAACGTGCCAAGCCAGGGCATGCCTTCGACGGCGCCGCCGACAAGGACCCCGATGCGCTCTTTCATCTCGCGCGCGGCCTTGTTTGTGAAGGTCACGGCGAGTATCTGGCTCGGATAGGCTTTGCCGAGCGAGAGGATATGCGCGATGCGGGAGGTCAGAACCCGGGTCTTGCCCGTGCCGGCACCGGCGAGGACGAGGACAGGTCCCTCCGTCGTCTCCACGGCAAGGCGTTGCTCGGGATTGAGGCCATTGAGGTAAGGCGGTGCGCCGCGCGCCTGCATGGCGCGCGCAGCTATGCCCGATGGACGCCGCGGCGCCTCAGGTTCATCGAAGAATGGAATATCGTCAGGCAATCCGGCCATTTGAACCCAATGTAATGATTCGGGATCGAAAAACTAGATAAAAGCGATACAAAAAGAGAACGGGCGCGCGCTGAGAGGGCTTGAGCGGTGTATATCTCCGGTTGCATTGTTCCTTAGTCGATATTGCTTCAAGCAATTTAAAGGCTTACCCATTTTGACCAGAGCCGACTCTGGCAGCCGCCGGCGCATTCGCAGCCGCATGCCAAGGCCACCGAACCGAACCTGATTGAGCCTGGAAAGGACCCCCACCATGGCAATCACTCTGACGGCGCTCATCTTCTTCATCTTTGCAGCGGTGCTTGGCGTCGGCGGGATCTGGCTCATTATTCTCGGCGGCAGCTGGTACTATCTCATCGCTGGCATCCTCTTCCTTGCCACGTCGATCCAGCTTTTTCGCAAGCGCAGTTCCGCCCTCATCATCTACGCCGTTCTGGTCATAGGCACATTGGCCTGGGCGATCTGGGAGATCGGGTTCGACTGGTGGCAGCTTGCGCCGCGCGGCGGCGTGATCATGCTTTTCGCGCTCTGGTTACTGACCCCATGGATCCGGCGTGAGCTCAACGAGGAAGAGGGAAGGTCGCCCTCTGATTTTCTGCCGGCACTGCCATTGGCCATCTCGGCAATCGTCGGGCTCGGCGTTGCCGGCTACGCGATGACAGGCGATCCGCTTGAGATCGTGGGCGAACTCAGCAAGGAAGTCATCGTTGCCACGCCTGACCTTGGCGGCAATGTGCCGGACAATGAATGGCACCAATATGGCCGCACGCCCTACGGCCAGCGCTATTCGCCGTTGAAGCAAATCACGACCGAGAATGTCGGCAACCTGCAGCTCGCCTGGCAATATCAGACCGGCGATGTGAAGCTGCCTCAGGACGTTGGCGAAACCACCTATCAGGTCACGCCGCTCAAGGTCCACGATACGCTCTATCTGTGCACGCCGCACAATTGGGCGATCGCTATCGATGCGGCGACGGGCAAGGAGAAATGGAAGTTCGATCCGAATGTCGGTCTCAACCCGGATCGCCAGCATCAGACGTGTCGCGGCGTCTCCTATTATGCCGATCCGAATGTGACGGCGGGGCAACCTTGCGCCGAGCGCGTGTATTTGCCGACATCTGACGCCCGTCTGATTGCCCTCGATGCCGCCAATGGCCAAATCTGCCCGTCCTTCGGCGACAAGGGCACAGTGCATCTTGAAAAGGGCATGCCCTACAATCCCGCCGGCTATTACTACTCGACATCGCCGCCGGTCATCGCGGCTGGCAAGATTATTGTCGGCGGCGCCGTCAATGACAATTACTCGGTCCACGAACAATCCGGGGTCATCCGCGCCTTTGACATCAATACCGGCGCCCTGATCTGGAACTGGGATTCCGGCAATCCGGACGTAACGACGCCGTTGCCCGAAGGACAGACCTATACGCATAACTCACCGAACAGCTGGTCGGTATCCAGCGTCGATGAGAAGCTTGGCCTCCTCTTCGTGCCGCTCGGCAACCAGACGCCCGACCAGCTGGGAGCGGGGCGCAGCGAGAATGTCGAGAAATTCTCCTCATCCATCGTTGCCCTCGATCTGAACTCCGGGCAGTTGCGCTGGGTGCGCCAGACCGTGCATCACGACCTCTGGGATATGGACATCCCGGCCCAGCCGGTGCTTGTCGATATCAACACGGCTACGGGCTCGGTGCCGGCCCTGGTCGGACCCACCAAGCAGGGCGACATCTATGTTCTTAACCGGCGCACGGGCGAACCGATCATACCGGTCAACGAAGTGCCGGCGCCAACGGGCGCCATCGAAGGCGATTTCACGTCACCGACGCAGCCGGTTTCGGACCTTACCTTCATGCCGCAGCGCCTGACGGGCAAGGACATGTGGGGCGTGTCGATGTTCGACCAGCTCGCCTGCCGCGTCGAGTTTCTTCGCCTGCGCTATGACGGGCGCTATACGCCGCCCTCGCTGCAAGGCTCGCTGATCTATCCCGGCAATTTCGGTGTGTTCAACTGGGGCAGTGTCGCGGTTGATCCGGCGCGCCAGGTGATGTTCGGCATGCCGACCTATCTCGCCTTCACCTCGCGGCTGGTGCCACGTGCCGAAGTGCCGCCGCCCGGCGCGGGTACGAAAGGCAGCGAGCAGGGCCTCAACCGCAATGAAGGCGCCCCCTATGCGGTCTATATGGGCCCGTTCGTCTCGCCGCTTGGCTTGCCTTGCCAGGCGCCGCCGTGGGGCTATGTCGCCGGGGCGGATCTGCGCACCGGCAAAATCGCCTATAAGCGCCGCAACGGCACTGTCCGCGATTCTTCGCCGCTGCCCTTGCCATTCAAGGTCGGGGTGCCGGGCATCGGCGGGCCGATGATCACGGCAGGCGGCGTCGCCTTCCTCGGCGCGGCTGTCGATGATTATCTCAGGGCCTACGATCTCACGAGCGGCAAGCAATTGTGGGAGACGCGGTTGCCAGCCGGTGGCCAGTCGACGCCGATGACCTATGCGCTCGCCGACGGCAAGCAATATGTCGTCATCGTCGCCGGCGGTCACGGTTCGGTCGGTACCAAGCCCGGCGATTACGTCATGGCCTATACATTGCCGAAGTGAGCATTATCGCTGCGGCAATTTCAGCGGTGCGCCGGTCTTCACCGTCCGGATGGCGAAGTTGGAGCGTATATCGGCGACGCCGGGCAAGAGGAGCAACTTGTCGGTGAGGAAGCGTTCATAGGCGCTGAGGTCTTCGACCACCACTTCGGCCAGAAAGTCTGCCGTACCTGAAATGAGGAAAGCGGCGGTGACCTCGGGCATCGCCAGGAGCGCGGCCTGCTGCGCTTCCGAGTTTTCGCGGCTGTGGTGCCCGACCTTTATTTCCACGAAAACCGTCAAGCCGAGGCCTACGGCCTTGCGGTCGATGTCGGCCCGGTAGCCACGGATCACGCCAGATTTTTCGAGGTTGCGGATACGGCGCAGGCAGGGGGACGGGGAGAGGTTCACCTTCTCGGCGATCTCGACATTGGTTGCACGCGCATCCTCCTGCAACGCCTCAAGAATGCTGATATCAAAATTATCCATATTTGGCATAAATGACCTTTTATAGAGATAAAACTTCCCGAAAGTTGCTGAAAGCATAGGCAGAGCGGCAGCAACTTGCAAGGACATGCTTCGACGGTTTGCCGTATTGTTCTCTCAACCGAACGATGTTTCGGACGAAACGAAAGGACATTCCGATGGTTGCTCTTGCCCCCGAAATGAAGAAGTCCAATTCACTGGGAGCCGGTTACGCCGGCGCATTGATTACCATCCTTATCTGGGCGACGTGGATCATCGCCACCCGCCACAGCAGCGCAACACACCTTGGCACCATCGATCTCGGCTTGATCCGCTATGGTGTTCCGGCGCTCGTCCTTGCGCCAGTCTGGCTCAGAACCGGACTCATTCCGCGCGGCGTGCCGGTCATGCTTGTCGCCATCATGGTCTGCGGGGCAGGGGCACTCTTCTTCCAGATCACCACCTCTGCCATCCATTCCACGCCTGCTTCCGCGGTGGGCGTATTGCTCGGCGGATCGATGCCGCTGGCTGCCGCGCTGATCGGCGTGGTCGTCTTCGGGGAGCGGCCTGATTTCACCCGCTGGCTCGGCCTTGCCGCAATAGTGGCCGGTCTTGCGATACTTCTTACCATCGCGCTCGGCAGCCACGCGATCGGGTGGATCAGCGTTACCTTTCTGCCGCTGGGAGCTCTGCTGTGGGCAGGCTATACGCATGCGTTCAAGCGCTCCGGCCTCACGGCGCTTGAAGGCGGCGCGTTGATTGCGGTCTGGTCTATCATCATCCACATTGGCCTCGCGCTTGTCTTCGGTACGGCCATCACCAGCGTTCCCCTGGCGGAGATCGGGTTGCAGTTTCTCAGCCAGGGCATCCTGTCGGGCCTCGCCGCCATGCTCGCCTATGGGATCGCTGTGCGTGTGCTCGGCGGCAGCCAGGCAGCGGCCTTCAGCGCCCTTACGCCGGTTCTTGCCGCGCTGGGTGGTGCCGTCTTCCTTGACGAACCGGTCGGCGTCTGGGAGATTGCGGCAGCATTGATAACCGGGCTTGGCGTTGCCCTCTCAACCGGTATCCTTTCACACCGCTGCAAGCGCTGATGTGAAAGGTCGGCGCCTCGCCCCCCAACAAGGGTGAGGCTGTCATGAATGATCCTAACGCTACTCCGAAAATCACGCAGGCCATGGTCGATGCCTATGACGAGTATACGCACCTGACGCTTGACCGGCGCTCTTTCATGGACAAATTGACCAAGCTTGCGGGCTCCGGTGCTGCGGCCGCCATGATCGCCCCGCTGCTGGCGGCAAATTCCGCGAGAGCGGCCATCGTCGCTGCCGACGACAAGCGCCTTCTCACGAAGGATGTCGTGTTTCCCGGATCCAAAGGCGAGATCAAGGGCTATAGGGCAAGCCCTGCAGATGCGTCCGGCAAGCTTCCCGGCGTTGTCGTCATTCATGAAAATCGTGGCTTGAACGATCATATCCGCGATGTCGCGCGGCGCATGGCGCTCGAAGGCTTTGTTGCGCTCGCGCCTGACCTTTTGTCCGTTTCGGGGGGAACGCCGCCGGATGAGGACAAGGCCCGCGACATGATCGGGGCGCTCGATGCCAGCACGGCGATTGCCGAAGGTGTCGCGACCATCGACTATCTGAAGAACGACAAGGCCACCAACGGCAAGGTCGGGGTCGTCGGCTTCTGCTGGGGCGGCGGGCTTGTCAATGACCTTGCCGTCAATGCGCCCGATCTTGGCGCAGGTGTCGCCTATTACGGGCGCCAGCCCAAGGCTGAAGACGTGCCGAAGATCAAGGCGCCGCTCCTCCTGCACTATGCCGGGCTCGATACACGCATCAATGCGGGCATCGACGCCTACAAGAAGGCGCTCGAGGCGAACGGCAAGACCTTCGAAATCTTTGTCTATGATGGCGCCAATCACGCTTTCAACAATGATACTTCGGAGGCGCGTTACGACAAGAATGCCGCCGAGCTTGCCTGGGGCAGGACAATCGGCTTCTTCAAGAAGAACCTGGGCTAGCGCGAAACAGCGAACGAGGCCAACAGCTTGCGGGAAGCGTCGCGGAGCACTACTTCTGGATGACGTTCACGTAAGGAACCGCCAATGCGCCTGGTCACAATTGCCCTAAGCTTTCTGATGTTGCTGCTCGCCGGCATTGGGGCAAGCCGCGCTGATGATGTCGTATTTCCGGGCGGATCGAGCATAGGGCTTGTCCCGCCGCCCGGGCTGGTGCTTTCCACCAATTTCAGCGGTTTCGAAGACGCAGCCAAGGGCACCTCCGTCGTCGTCACCGAAATGCCCGCCGACGCCTACGCGGCACTGGCGGCGAAATTCAATCCCGAGGGCCTGCGCGAGACGGGCATCGAAACTGTGGGCCAGCCTGAAAACTGGCCAGTTCAAGGGGCGGTCGTCTCCAAGCTCATGCGCGGCAGCCAGATGGCGGCAGGCATAAAATATCGCAAGTGGATCGTGCTCGTCGGCGCACAATCGACGACTGCCATGGTCACGGTGCAAATTCCCGATGGCGTCGAAGGCGGCCTGTCCGATGCCGATGTCGATCAGGCGCTGCGCAGCATCGTCGTTCGCCCGCCGCCAAGCCTCGATGAACAGATCGCATCGCTCCCCTTCAAGCTGACCGACATGGCAGGCTTTCGTCCTGTGCGCGTCATCGCCGGCGCGACGTTTCTTTTGACCGAGGGAGCAAATGACGTTGCGACGAACTCCACACAGCCGATGGTAATCATTGCCTCAAATCTCAATACGGCGCCCGAGCCGTCCACGCGCATGGACTTTGCCAGGCAAGCGTTTGCGTCGCTGACCGGCATCAAGGATGTCAGTTCCGACAATGAATCGAGTTCCGAAGCCGACGGCGCCGAATGGGTCGAGATCGACGGCAGCGCCAAGGATGCGGCAAGCGGCGATCCTCTCTACGTCGCTCAAATTGCCCGTTTCGAGGCCAGCCGCTATGTCCGTGCCATCCTGATCGTTCGTGACAGTGAGAAGGCCAAATATGCCGATCGCTTCCGTAAACTAGCCAAATCCATGACGATCAATTAAAATTAGTCATGGAAAAGAGCTATCGACTCAGTGAAGACCAGATACGGCCATTGATTCGCAACTATGGTGGCTGCATCGCTACGGACACGATAACGATCGATGGTTTTCCGGTGCGTTTCATGTACCGCGAAGACCCCGACAACGAGTTCGACAGTGGCTGGCGCTTCCTTTCCGGGTTTGAGAGCGACGACTACATGGAAGATCCGGAGAACAGCGGCATCTTTGACGTCAATACGATCGCCAATTACGATCCGAGCATTATCCCTTTGCTGGACGCTCCGGTCGGCAGTGTCTTCGAGAAGACTGGCCAGCAGGAACGCTTCGTCGCGGTGACCGATTGGCATCCGGACGATGATGACGACGAGGAAGACTGACACGCGGCGTTGCGACGCGCTGGGCCTTCAACTTTCACACTGAGTTACAACTGGACAAGTCACGTGCATTCCCCGAAAATGCAGCGATAATCGATGAATCCTCGATTGTTGTGCCCAGCCCTCGCTTGTGCGCGGGTGGTGGTGAAAAAGAGTGTGCGAACGCGCATGCATGAGTTTGTGGCCGGTTTCGGCCGTAAACCATGCGCGGAAGGGTGGAGACTGAAATGGCACTGGCAGACGCAGAGGCATTGCTGCGCAACGAGAACGGAATTGCAACTGTCGTATCGATTCTCAAGAAGCGCTTCGGCGATAATGCCCAAACCGGCAAATCCATTCGCGAACAGCATGCCCACACCACGAGCTACGTTCCGAATCAGGCTCCCGATCTCGTCGTCTTCGCCGAATCCGTCGAGGATGTGCAGGAGGTCGTGCGCCTTTGCGCAGAGTGGCAGGTACCGGTCATCGCGTTTGGAACAGGTACTTCCCTCGAAGGCCATGTAAACGCGCCGGCCGGCGGCATATCGATCGATCTGTCGCGCATGAACCGCATTCTCAAAGTCTATAGCGAAGATCTGAATGTCGTTGTCGAACCTGGCGTTACGCGCAAGGAGCTTAACGAATATCTGCGCGATACCGGGCTGTTCTTCCCGATTGATCCCGGCGCAAATGCGAGCCTCGGCGGCATGGCGGCAACGCGTGCCTCGGGAACGAATGCAGTGCGCTACGGCACAATGCGCGAGAATGTTCTGGCTGTGAAAGCCGTGATGCCTGACGGTCGTCTCATCACCACGTCGAAACGGGTAAAGAAGACATCCGCGGGCTACGACCTGACGCGGCTTCTCATAGGTTCCGAAGGCACGCTTGGCATCATCGTTGAACTCACGCTCAAGCTATACGGCATTCCGCAGGCGATTTCTGGTGGCATCTGTGCGTTTCCCGATCTCGAGAGCGCCTGCAACACAGTGATCGAAACCATCCAGATGGGCATCCCCGTGGCGCGCATCGAACTGGTCAACCAGCTCGAAATGCAGGCCATGATCGCCTATTCAAAGCTCGACTACGAACCGGCGCCCTACCTCTTCCTCGAGTTCCACGGCAGTGAAACCGGGGTGGCGGAACAGGCGGAGCTCTTCGGCGAAATCGCTGCGGCCAATGGCGGCGGCGCGTTCAAATGGACTGCCAATGTTGAGGAGCGGGAGAAACTCTGGTCGGCGCGGCATAACTCCTACTTCGCCTGCATGACGCTCGCTCCGGGCAAGCAGTCGCTGTCGACGGATGTCTGCGTGCCGATCTCGCGATTGGCGGAATGCATTGTAGAGACGGAAACCGACATCGAGAGCAGCGGCCTCATCGCGCCGATCGTCGGCCATGCGGGAGACGGCAACTTCCATGTGCTCGTGCTGTTCGATGAAAAGAACCCCGAGGAGATACAAAAGGTCGAAGCCTTCGTCGAGCGCCTCAATTTGCGGGCCATTGCAATGGATGGTACCTGCACCGGTGAGCACGGCATAGGGCAGGGAAAGATCAAGTTCCTGAGAGCAGAGCTTGGCGGCGCGGTCGACGTCATGGAAACGATCAAGCGCGCCATCGATCCGGGCAATATCATGAATCCCGGCAAGATCTTACGGCTTTGAGCTTGCAAGTTGATTCGGGGCGCTGAACCTTTTTCTGAGGATTGCGTGCGAGCGAGACGCTCGTCACGCCCGCGTGCGCAATCCTCTGTTATAGCGCCCAAGATAGAGTGATCGGAGCAGGAACCTGGCACGCCTTTTTGTTTTCATTGGTGGACTCCTCGTCCTGGTGCTGACCGCAGCACTGATCGTGCCTTATTTCGTCGACTGGGCCGGTTATCGTTCGTCGTTCGAGCGGGAGGCGTCGGCGCTTCTGGGCCGGCCCGTTACGGTTGCGGGCAGCGCGAGCGCACGTCTCCTGCCGTTTCCTTCGGTAACATTCTCCGATGTGCGAGTCGGCGATCCCGGCACCGAGCCTGTCATGACGATCGACAAGTTCTCGATGGATGCCGAGCTTGCGCCCTTTATACGCGGCGAAATCCTGATTTTCGACATGCGCATCGAGAACCCGCGGGCCACCGTTCGGATCGACAAGGACGGGGCGTTCGACTGGGCGATCCGTCCGCGTACGCCGTTTCATTCCGCGCAGGTACGGCTTGAAGACATGCGCATCACGGACGGATCGATCATCATCCGCGATGCTTCCACGGGAACGACGCGTACGGTTACCAATCTCGATGCCACGCTTGCAGCGAACGATCTGTCCGGACCCTGGAGCTTCGATGGCACGCTGTTCTTCAACGGCAAGAAGACCGCCGTTACTGCATCCACGGGCGCGGTCAAACCCGATGGTACGATGAACCTGCGCACTCGCTTCACCCCTGACAGTGTTCCGGCCTCGTTCGAGACCGACGGTCTCGTTTCGCTTCAGAACAGCGGCCTTAAATATACCGGCAGTATCGCCATTCGCTCGGCCGATGAAGTCGCGGCGGCAACGGGCGCCAAAGTCGAACCGAAAAAGGCAAAGCCGCTATTGTCCAGCCTGCGCGTGACAGGCCGCTTCGAGGCCGACCACGCCAAGGTGACGATCCCCGAGTTCCGCATGGAGCAGGGGCCCGTGGACGATCCTTATGTGGTCAATGGCACCGCCTTGTTCGATTATGGCAAGAACCCCCACTTCGAAGTGACGGCAGATGGGCAGCAGGTCACGTTCGCGGAGCAGGCTCAGCCGGCGAAAGGCGCAACGCCGACCCCGATAACGGCGGCCGAGCGTCTGGCGGTGTTCCGTCGCCTCATGGACCAGCTGCCAATTCCAACAGTGCCGGGCAGGATCGACCTCAAACTGCCCGCGATCGTTGCGGGCGATACGACCATCCGCTCCGTCACCATCGACGCTGCGCCATCCGCAGCCGGCTGGACGATCAACCAGTTGCGGGCCGAACTGCCGGGACGCACGCAATTCGAGGCAAAGGGCACCTTAAGGGTCGGTGATGATTTCGGCTTCGACGGCCGGTTGCTCGTCGCTTCGCGGCAACCCTCCGGGCTCGCAGCATGGCTGACCAATTCGGTCGATGAAGCGATCCGGCGTCTGCCGGGCGCGGGCTTTTCCGGCGATGTAAGCCTGCGCGATGACTTGCAGAAGATCGACAATCTCGAGGTGGCCCTTGGCGGGGCCTCGCTGAAGGGTTCGCTTCTGCGTAGCGCCAAGGGCGAATCCCTGCCACTGACGCAACTGGTGCTCGAGGGCGGCGCGCTCGACGCGGATGCGCTTGAAGCATTTGCTGCCATCTTCGGCAATAATGGCCAGCCTTCGGACGATGGTTCACCGCAATTGCGCGGACAGGACCTCGATGTGCATCTTAAAGCCGGACCCGTTACCCATGGCGGTCTTGTCGCAGAAACGCTCGACACCTCATTCCGCCTGCGCGACGGCGTCTTCGATATCGATCGCCTGACGATCGGCAATGTCGCCGGGGCAACCATTACCGCAACCGGCAAGCTTGAACCCTTCAAGGCGGAACCATCCGGCTCGATCGATTCGACCGTGCTTTCCGACAACCTTGCTCCCTTCGTGACGGCCATGGCGCGAAGGTTTCCCGACTTCCCATTCATAACGTCGCTCAGCCAGCATGCGGCAAGCTATCCCGGCCTCTTCGAGGAAACCAAGCTTAACGTTCTCGCCAATAGCCTGCAGGGAAAAAGCGGTGCCAACGAGTTCTCCTTAAGCGCGGCCGGCAAGACCGGCGGGATGGACGTCACGCTTTCAGGTACGACTTCGAAGAACAGTGAGGGTTTGCGAAGCCTTGAACTCACCATGGATTCGCGCAGCGAACAGGCGGAAGCCCTGATGGCGTTCATCGGCCTGCCGGCGCTGCCCCTTGGAATGGCGGGCGGGCTTGAAGCGGATCTTGCCTTGAAGGGCAACGAGAAGGATGGGCTGCAGACGCAACTTTCGCTGAAATCATCGGACGGACAGGCGCTGGTCGATGGCGTGTTTCGCAATACCGGCGATGTTCTCAGCGGCGAAGGAAGGGCGTCGATCAAGGCGGCGGATCTCGAACCCTACATCGCGACGGCAGGCTACACGCTTCCCGGCTTTGGCGATGGCATGCCCGTGGATCTCGCCAGCAGCTTTCAACTGGGCAAGGGCAGGCTTAACCTTCCCGATCTTGCGGGCCAGGTGAGCGGCACCAAGGTCGGCGGACGGCTCGGAATAGAAATCGCCAACCAGGTGCCTGACGTTCAAGGCGATTTGAATGTGGCGCATCTCGATCTTGCGACTCTCGGTGACTTCATGCTCGGGACCAGCGCACTCCAAGCGGAGGCGCGCGCGCCCTGGCCGACGACGACGTTTTCGGGCACGCCGCTGTTTCCCCTGAATTTCAAGCTGAAGCTTAATGCAAACGAGGCGGATGCCGGTTTCCTCGGGACGATCGGCAAGTTTCAGGCAAACACGGCGCTGAAAGACGGATCGCTACGCTTCGATGACGCGAAGGGGGATATTCTCGGCGGCAATTTCAACGGTATGTTCGAACTGCGCAATACCAGCGGAACGGGACTGGCAACAGGTCAATTCACCCTGGACGGTACGGCGCTCGATACGCTTTACAAGCCTGATGAGGACGTAATCCCCTTCGTACCGCTCCGCGGCAAGACAAAAATATCGGCATCGGTCAATGCAACCGGCACGTCAGTGGCGGAGATGATGCAGTCGGTGGCGGGTTCCGGTGTCATTTCTGTCGCCGATCTTGCGATCAATGCCCTCAACCCAGCGGCATTGACGCCGATTGTGACCGATACGGATGCGGCCGACGGGCCGGTTACGCCGGCAATGATCGACGCCACGATCGGCAAATATCTCAACACTGGCGAGTTCAAGGCCGGCGCTGCCGAATTCGCCTTCACCATCGCCGGCGGCATGGCGCGCACTTCGACGTTCCAGTTGGCGAGCGAAGGGGCAACGCTTGGCGCCGATCTTCGTGTCAACTTTCCGGATCTCACCGTAGCATCGCAGGGACGTTTTGTTTTCGATCCCGGAAAATCGACGGTGGCCGGGGCCGATCCCGTCGTCGAGTTTAGCCTCTATGGGCCATGGGCAGCACCGAAGGTGACGCTCAACCAGCAGCCATTGGAGCAATTCCTGACGCAGCGGGCGCTTGAGCGCGAGCAACAGCGGGTCGACGCCATGCAGGCGGCGCTTGTCGAAAAGCAGCGGCTGCGCCGCGAGGCGCAACTCTTCCAGGCGCGTGCGGACGAAAGGCAGCGTCTTGCCGAAGAGGCGCGGTTGAAGGCTGAACAAGAGGCAAGGGAAGCGGCTGAACGCGCCGAGGCGGAAAAACGCGCCGCCGAGGAGCGGGCGGCAGCGGCAAAGAGAGCGGCGGACGAAGCCGCGGCCCAGAAGGCCCTTGAACAGGGCCAAACGCCGCCCGCGCAAGGGCAGGGCGGCGCAGCTGTGGCCCCGTCACAGGGATCTGGTACGATAAACAAGCAGTCCGTCGACGAGTTTTTGAAGACGCTCGAACCAAAATTTTAGGTCGGGGAGAATTCCTTCGATGAGCGCTGTCTATCCGGCGTCATAGGCACGTTGCAGCTCGGCGATTTCGAGCTTGTGCATATCCATCAATGCATTCATGACGCGCGTAGACCGGTCCACGTCCTTGTCCTGCAGCATTTCCATGATCAGCGATGGAACGATCTGCCATGACAGGCCAAACTTGTCCTTGAGCCAGCCGCATGGTCCGGGTTCACCGCCATCCGCCGTCAGTTTCTCCCAGTAGTAATCGATTTCTTCCTGGTTGGCGCAGTCGACGGTGAGTGAGACAGCCTCGGTGAATCTGAACTGCGGCCCGCCATTGAGGGCGAGATATTCCTCGCCTGCCAACTGGAACTTGGCGATCAATACCTTGCCTTCCTTTTCCGGATCGCTCTTACCCCAATGGGTTATTTCAAGAACCTTCGAATCTTTAAAAACCGACAAATAGAATTCAATCGCGTCCTCAGCATTTCCGTCGAACCAAAGGCATGGCGTAATCTTCTGGTTGGCTGGCATCTATCCTTCCTTTCGATTTGAATTCAACCGCTCCGAGGACGAACGAAGATGGGCCGGACCGACACCGCGCCGATATTTTTTTGCAGAGTCGCAACAGCTATTACGGCCGATTGTTGCAGGCGTTTCTCACCCAGTCGAGAACATAAAGCCTTAACGCCGACGAAAGATTGGAATTGCGGTCGCGCGTCTCATCCACTTCGGCAATGAGCCCGGCGATGGTCAGATTGCGGGCTTTGGCGATGTCGAGCAAAAGATCGTAGAAGGCGTCTTCAAGCGAAAAGCTCGTGCGGTGGCCATGAATGGAAACCGAGCGCTTGCGGACGGCGCTCACGTCTTGTCCGTAGGCACGTCAGCCGGGTCGGCGGCGTCGGGCTTTTCCAGCCTATTGACGTCGAGAAAGCGCGCGGCCTTGTTGGTCTCATCGCGTTCGAATTTCTTTTCGACCTTGGTGCGACCGTACCGGATGCGGTTCTCGGCGGCGTGCTTGTCCTTTGCGTCCTTGGCCCTGCGCTTCTTGACCAGGCGAAGGTTGACGATCTCCCCCACGGCTATTTTTTCTTGCGAAAGGAGTCCAGCGATACGACGGAAGCCGATGATTTTTCGCCGTTTTCCTCAGCAGCTTCACCGCCTGCCTTTGCAGGCTTCTTCGCTGCCTTGACGGGCGGCTTCGGCTTGGCGCTCGGCGTTGCGACCTTGGGCTTTTCGGGCTGGGCAGGCGCGATGCTGGTGACGCCCTGATCATTGTCCCCGACCGTTTCGGCAATCTCGACATCGAATTCAAGTTCGAAATTGACCGAAGGATCATAAAAGCCGCGAATGGCCGAGAACGGCACGACGAGGCGCTCCGGCACGTCGCCGAAGGAGAGACCAACCTCAAACTGCGTGTCGGTCACCTGCATGTCCCAGAACTGATGCTGCAACACGATCGTCATCTGCTCGGGATATTTCTCGTGCAGCCGGGTCGAGATTCGCACGCCGGGCGCGCCAGTCAGGAAGGTGACGAAGAAATGATGATTGCCCGGGAGACCTGCCTTGGCAACTTCGCCGAGCACTTTGCGGATGACGCCCCGAAGCGCTTCCTGGGCAAGTATATCGTAGCGGATCATATCTTGTGGCATGCATTCTTATCCCATGGATTCACCCCTGCCTGTCAAGCGAAAGGGTGACCGAATTTCGACCATTATGGCGCATGGCTAAAGGAATTGCGACCGCTTGTCAGCACTGCGCTTAAATTTAACGTGATGGGCCACGCGGATCGTTAAGCGCAGTGAGCGGAGAGGGAAAATGGCGGCAATATTGATCAGCCGACAACGGAAAGCGCCGGGCTCGGGCGGTTCGAATCGTTGCCCTGGGGGGCATAGGCGCGAAGGAACGTGCGGACCGCATTGCGCGACGCGCTCTCCATCTGTTCCGGGCTCGGCGTTTCGCCGAACAGCGTTACCATCTGCAGGTCGGCGTTGACGAGCGCAAGAAACTGGCGCGCGGCGACATCGACATCGTCGATGTCGAGGATAGCTTTGTGGTTGAGGCGGGCGAACAGCGCGGCGAGAGCCGTGGTAATCTTGCCCGGCCCATGCTGGCGCCAGGCCTCGAACAGATGCGGATAACGTTCGCCCTCACTTTGGACAAGCTTGCGCAAAAACCGCCCGTCCTGATTGCAAAGGCAATTCTGGGTCAAACGTATGGCAAACCCCGTCAGTTCGTTCTCGAGATTGTCACTTTTCTCGGGAAAGGTCGCAAGGACCGAAAAGAGCGCGGCATTGGCCCGGTCCATAACATCGGCGACGACGGCGGTAAACAGCGTTTCCTTCTCGCGGTAGTGGTTGTAGATGGTCTGGCGCGAAACGCTGGCCTCGACGGCAATTTCGTCGATACTCGCTCCGGAAAAGCCTTCGCGGCAAAACACGTTGGCAGCGGCGTCGAGGATGGAAAGGCGTTTGGCGCATTGGCCACGCATGGTGGGCCCCGCGGATTTCAGGGCAACGTCACGATTTGTCATGAATGAAAGATAAGGCGTCTTGACGTTTTAGACAATGGTGTCTAATTTGACACTCGTGTCCAAAATTGTTGACACGCCAATTAACGCGGTACGTGTACTTCCTCCCAAGACTGTGCGCTCCGTCAAACCTCATCCTGATCGCAAGGCACCGCGGAAACAATCCGGTTTCTGCGCCGCAGCTTTTGAAAGATTTGGCATCATGACGACATCCTTCTTTCGCAACGCTCTCATCCTCGGTCTTCTCACTGCGATCGGCCCATTTGCCATCGACATGTATTTGCCGGCCATGCCCTCGATCGGCAGGGAACTCGGCGCAGAAAACAGCGCCGTACAGCTGAGCCTGCTGGCATTCTTCATTTCCTTTGCAATTTTCCAGTTGCTGTACGGTCCCTTGTCCGACATGTGGGGCCGCAAGGCGCCCCTCTACATAGGCATCGGCCTCTTTGCCGTCGCCAGCATCGGCTGCGCCCTTGCGCAGGATATCGAAACGCTCGTCGCCTTCCGCTTCCTGCAGGGAATTGGCGGCGCCGCCGGCATGGTCATTCCGCGGGCGATCGTCCGTGACATGCACACGGGCGTCCAGGCGGCCCGCCTCATGTCGCTGCTGATGCTGGTCTTCAGCATTTCGCCGATCCTGGCGCCACTGACGGGCAGTGCCGTCATCGAATTTTACGGTTGGCGCGGTGTTTTCTGGGCGGTGATGATCGCCGCCTTCATCGGCCTTATCCTGCTATCGACGCAGCTCAAGGAAACGCGCCCATCCGCGGCGCGTGCCGAAAGCGGCCTTGGCAGCGCCATGTCGGCCTACCGCCTGCTTCTTGGCGACCGGAATTTCCTGACGCTCACCTTTATCGGCGGCCTCGGCATTTCCAGTTTCCTTGTCTACCTCGCGAACTCGCCATTCGTGCTGATCGATCACTATGGGCTGACGCCAACCCAATACAGCATAGCGTTCTCGATCAATGCCGTGTCGTTCTTTGCTGTATCGCAATTGACCGGCTGGCTCGGCGACCGCTTTGGCCTCGTCCGCGTCATGCGTATGGCGGTCACGGCGTTCGCGCTCACCATGGCGGCGATGGTCGTGGTCATGAGCCTTGGTATCAATCAACTGCCGGTGATGGCGGCGTTCCTCTTTGTTGGATACGGCTTCCTCGGCCTCGTCATCCCGACAACCTCGGTTCTGGCACTCGAGGACCACGGCGAAATCGCCGGTACGGCGTCAGCGCTGATGGGTACGCTGCATTTCGTCACCTCGGCGATAGCGATGGTCATTGCCGGCGTGTTTTTCGACGGCACGGCCCTGCCGATGGCCATAGGCATCGCTCTTTGTGCGGTTGGCGCTTTCGTTCTTACCCAGGCAACAATCGGCAGGCGCCGCGTCGTTGAGGCGGAAGCCGCTGCCGAATAATTCTGATCCTCCGTCAGAAGCATGCGAAGGCTCCCGGAACGCGCGTTCCGGGAGCCTTTGTCGTCAGGTGACGGCGCCTATGGTTTCGATAAGGAAGGCGACCCGCTCCGAAATCGGCACGCGTGGAACCTCGACGAGCGCATAGCCGCAATCGCTGTAGGCCGAAACCATTGCGTGAAAGGTCCGCTCGGCCTCTTCAAGCGTTTGTTTGCGCTCTGTATCCTGTGTGAATATCTCCGGCCACGGCGGCAGAATGAAAACCGTCGGGTTGTAGCGGAATATCCGTGCTGCCTTGCGGACATGGGCGGGAACTTCAAGGCCGCTAAGCTCCAGATAGCCGACAATGTCGGGCACGCCGCGATCGAAGAAGACGAGGTCGGCGCTTTCAGCGGCGCTATCGTAGGAACGCATCTCCCACGACAACATCAGTTCCGCGAAGATGGCGGGGTCCTTCCATGGCAGGGCGGGGCCATCCACTATCTGGTGATGGCGGATGATTGCACGCCCGGCCTCGGTCGAGGTTGCGTATCCGCGCTGGCCAAGTGCTGAGATCAGGCTCGTCTTGCCCGAGCCCGGACCGCCGGTGAGAATGATGAAATTGTTCTGGATGTGTTGCTGCATAAATTGCTCCGGCTCGACGCTTGCGGAAAGATCGCAACTCGTCACGCGTTGACGTCAGGCACAGACTGCTAGGTCCTGGCCGATTTAAAATTTGGGAAATTTGGAAAGCGCGCATGGGCAAGCGGGGGGAGGGTGCACCAGCACCGAAATCGAATGCCATCGCTATCATAAGGGCGGCGACGAACCATCGCCACCCAAATTCGAAGTCCGAACTATTCGCGCGCGAGCAGAGCTTCGAGACGATCGAAGGCGCTGTTCCAGCCGCTGACATGGCCGTCGCAACTTTCCGCCGTCTCGAAGACGCTCTGGCGGAATGTCATCAGCGTCTTCGCCGCCTGATCTTCGAAGGTGATGTGGACAAGCGTCTCGTATCCAGGCCGACCGTCCTCCTGGTCCCAGGCAAAGGTGAAGGCCAGCGTTCGATTGGGTACAATCTGCTGGTAGACGCCGCCGTGCCAGAGTTTTTTCCCCGTCGCGGCCGAATCGAGGCACGCGCGCCACTTGCCGCCAACGCGAAAGTCCGCTTCCACCTGGGTTGCCGGATAATCACGCGGACCGAGCCACTGCATCATCCGTTTCGGGTTGGCGAAGGCCGTGAAGACGACGGCGGGGGGCGCATTGAACAATCGTGTGATGGTAAGGACGCGTCCCGCAGTGTCATTCATAACGTGGGCCCTATCGGTATCAGCCATCTTGCTCTCCGTTGTTTTGTACTTCGTGCAGATAGTCTTCCAGGCGGTCGAAGCTGCTTTCCCAGAACTGGCGGTAGCGTTCGAGCCAGTCGGTCGCTTCCTTCAAAGGCTTGGCATCGAGACTGCAGGGGCGCCACTGCGCTTCACGGCTGCGGATCACAAGGCCCGCGCGTTCAAGCACCTTCAAATGTTTGGTAATTGCGGGTCCTGACATGTCGAACGGCTGCGCGAGTTCAGTGACCGAGGTTGTTCCAAGCGACAAGCGCGCCAGGATTGCACGGCGCGTTGGGTCAGCGAGCGCTGAAAATATTGTGTCGAGTCGATCAGGCGTCATCTTAACAGAACCGAATGGTTATTTAACTTGTGAGTTTAATACACCTTCCGTTAACGGCGGTCAAGCCGTCGTCGACAAATGCAAACGTCCATCGGGCGAGGTCCGAGGCGAATTTTTTTAAA
Organism: Phyllobacterium sp. 01N428; assembly: GCF_056399405.1. Classification (NCBI taxonomy): domain Bacteria; kingdom Pseudomonadati; phylum Pseudomonadota; class Alphaproteobacteria; order Hyphomicrobiales; family Phyllobacteriaceae; genus Phyllobacterium; species Phyllobacterium sp. 01N428. Next base: position 209,180 of record NZ_JBFTRH010000002.1, on the reverse strand, counting down.
AAGAAGCAGCGAGGGAAGTGGAGGCTTCTGTTGCCAGGTGCCTCCGAACCCCGCCTAGAAGTGCGAACCCCTAGGACTTGATTTGAAGCTATCGCACCGCATTAAGCGGCGAGACGTGCTTCCGCATAGTTGTCGTTTGCAACTACTGAGTTAGCCCGATAACGGTGGTACAATGCCGGGCAAAAGAGCGATCTTTACACCCTTGTCGATCCTGTGTCGCCCCCGCCACAAGGCAGCGCCTAGGCTGCATTGTGGTGGAGGCGCCGGGTACTGCCCCCGGGTCCAATGGGCTTATTGCATCGTCCGTTTATCACCATAGCCGACCGAAGCCGGCACGACTTATATAGGGCCTGATTTGTTGAATTGAAAGAGTGCATTGACTTCAAATCGTTGCTGGGGAATGTTTCGACTCGTATACAGAGTCACCGCCTCATGCGTCGGCCAGTCGCGAGGCGTCTTCAGGTTTCAGGGAGGCTGCAATGCGGGGCATTGCACCCAGCAAGCAGGGGAATTTCCATGACTGACTATTTGAAGGATGTACGCCATTACGACGCAGCTGCCGATGAGGCGACTGTTGCCAAGATCGTCAAGCACCTCGGCATTGCCTTGCGCAACCGCGACTCGTCGCTGGTATCCTGCACGGACCCTGATGAACTGAAGCGGGTACGTACCAACTGGGTGGAAAAGAAACTGGGCCTCACCGACACCGCCAAGGCGGAAGCCGCGATGGAGTCGGTTTGTGCCGCCATGAAGGCTGACAACACCAAGAGCCGTGTCACCTTCTACTATTTGACGGCGAAAGCACTCGGCGCCCTCGGAAGCCTCTGATCCACGCTTTCCTGATCGATGTGAAATCCCTGGCCGTGCGCCGGGGATTTTGCGTCAGGAGGCCGCGCGGCCGGCGATTTCAAACCGCTCCAGCCTATAAGGCGCCAGCCGTTCGTCGACAGCTTGGGTCATGATTTCGCCGCCGACCATGGTGCCTACCAACGGGGCGAGGGTGACACCTGAATGCATGACGGCAATGTAAAGACCGTCGCAGCCTGCTGACCGGCCAATGACGGGAAATCCGTCCGCAGGCGTCGGGCGATATCCTATCGTGTGAAACTCAAGGGCAAGATCGTCTGCATCACGCAACATGGCCTTGACCTTGGCGAAAAGAGCATCCGCCGTTTGGCCAGGATCGTCGCCGGGCTCGCTTCCCGCGAAATCGCTGCCGGCAATGATGCGCCCGGCCGCCGTCTGGCGCATGTGAACTTCGGGCGCAATTACCAATCCATTCAAACGCTGCCGTGTTGGCTTGGAATGAACGATCAAGCCTGGCGGTGTCTCAAGCGGCACTGTAACGCCGACAGACGCCGCAAGCTTGGTAACAGCGGCTCCGGCGGCGAGCACCACCATGTCGGCCGTCATTTCACCGGAAGAGGTCCGGACGCCGGTAATACGCCCACCTTCCTCGCGCAGGGCGGTGACGGTCACATTGTCGATCAATGTTGCGCCGTGTGCTCGCGCATCGGCAAGCAGTATGCGCGCGGCGTCGACCGGCTCGACTGCGCCTTCCTCCGCAACCGCAACCGCGAACTCCGGATATTCTGCGAGGTTTGGTTCCAGATTGGAGGCTTCAGCACGGCCAACTTGCCTGATATCGTAGCCCCAGCGTCCATGCTCGGTCAGATAGGCATGCAATTCATCAGGTGCGAGGTCCCAGCACAGGCTGCCGCACCAGCGCAGCGGCATGTCCGGCAATTGCGATGCAAGCTGCCGCCACTCGGCCATCGCGCTACGTCGCAGCCGGAAATAGGGTTCCGGATTGCCCCAGCTCGCGTTGATCCAGGCGAAGGAAGCAGCGGTCGCAACGCCGCCCGCGTGCTCGGCGAGCACGGTGACTTCAGCGCCGGTTTTCGCCAGCGAGCGGGCAATTGATGCGCCGATAATGCCGGCGCCGACGACGATAATTTTCATGGACCTCATTTGCTCTCGAAATTGCGACGGCTGGGATCCGTACTGGGGAGAAAACCGGCAAATACATCGCCGGATGCGGCATCCGACACTTGGGGGAGCAGCCGGCCCACTTCACCGCGATGATAGCCGCCATGGGTAATCACATGCGCTCTTGTATTCAATCAAATTCATAATGACGGGTCACCAACAAGCAGATGTTGAAAAACTAAGACAAATCGAAGCGATCAGAGCTTGATGCTCACCGGCGAGGCTTATGCCCTCATGCGCCCTGAAGCGGGGATGCTGTGGATTGGCGAAAGCGATGGTTTTTCGCCGGTCGAATCTGCTAAGAAGGAGGCATGCGCACTTATCTCGATCTTCTCCAGCATGTGCTGGACACAGGCGTCGACCGCGGCGACCGGACCGGCACCGGGACACGTTCCGTGTTCGGCTACCAGATGCGGTTTGATCTTTCGGCTGGCTTCCCGCTGCTGACGACGAAGAAGCTCCACCTCAGGTCCATTATCCATGAGTTGCTGTGGTTTCTTGAGGGCGATACCAACATCGCCTATCTGAATGAAAACGGTGTCACCATCTGGGATGAGTGGGCCGATGAGAACGGCGACCTTGGGCCGGTATACGGCTACCAGTGGCGTTCCTGGCCGGCCGCCGATGGGCGGCACATCGACCAGATTGCCAATGTGGTCGAGGCGATAAAGACCAACCCGCATTCGCGGCGCCTGATTGTTTCGGCGTGGAATCCGGCGCTTGTCGACGAGATGGCCCTGCCGCCATGCCATTGCCTGTTCCAGTTTTACGTTTCGGATGGAAAGCTTTCCTGCCAGCTCTACCAGCGCTCGGCCGATATTTTCCTTGGCGTGCCGTTCAACATCGCCTCCTACGCGCTGCTGACGATGATGGTGGCGCAGGTAACAGGCCTGAAGCCCGGCGATTTTGTCCACACGCTTGGCGATGCGCATCTTTATTCGAACCATTTCGAACAGGCCAGGCTTCAGCTTGGCCGGACGCCCGGTCCCTTGCCGAAGATGCACATCAATCCGGCGGTAACCGACCTCTTTGCCTTCAAATATGACGATTTCCGTCTGATAGATTACCTCGCCGAATCCAGCATAAAGGCACCGATCGCCGTATGAGTGCCGTTGGCGAGGCCACTTTCCCGAAAGCCGGAGCGGTCCATGCCAACTATCCTTCGCCTTAATGGGTTCAGATTCTTTTTCTACAGCGACGAGGGCAGCGAACCGCCGCACATTCATGTTACAAATGGTGAGGCTGTCGCCAAATTTTGGCTGTTGCCGGTTGAGCTTGCGAACTCGAAAGGTTTACGCGCCAACCAATTGAATGATATTCGCTTGCTGGTTGTCGAACACTGCGACAAGCTGCTGGAGGCATGGCATGACCACTTTAGTTCTTGAAACCGAACCACTGGCCATCGATGTGGCTGTCTCCGACATTGTTCTGAGTGTAACGCTCGACGACGGCAGGCAACTTACGGTCCCCTCGGTCTGGTTCCCGCGACTCTTGAGTGGTTCGCAGCAGTCCCGTGATCGCTGGGAACTGATCGGGCGGGGCCAGGGCATCCATTGGCCCGAGCTTGATGAGGACATATCCGTTGCGGGGCTGCTCGCAGGTCGCCGCGACCAGACGAAGCCGGCAAAAACCAAAGCGGCGTAATAACAGGACCGGCGTCTCTACTATGATCAGTTTCGTGGTTGCAATTGCCGAAAACGGCGTCATCGGACGAGAGAACGGCCTGCCTTGGCGGCTGTCTTCGGATCTGAAGCGCTTCAAGGCGACGACAATGGGCAAGCCCATAATTATGGGTCGCAAGACCTGGGATTCGCTCGGCCGCCCGTTGCCCGGACGGACCAATATCGTCGTAACGCGCGACGCTGCCTTCGGGGTCGATGGCGTCATTGCGGTTCGCTCCGTCGATGAGGCGCTGGTCGTCGCCGGCAGTCATGCCTCTGCCGACAAGGTCGACGAGATCTGCATCATTGGTGGGGGCGAAATCTTTCGCCAGACCTTGAACCGCGTCGACCGGCTCTATGTGACCTGGGTGCTCGCTGATATCGATGGCGACGTGCACTTTCCGCCGATCGATCCCAAGATCTGGGCCGAGGTTTCCAGCGAGGAATTCCCGGCCGGCGAGAAGGACAATTATCCGACGCGGTTTGCCGTCTACGAGCGCCGCTGAGTGCACGCCTAAACTGCGCGCGATATGAAAATATCGTGATAAGGAACCATAATCGTTCGGCTTTTTACCAAATTCGCGCGAAATCCGGCCGCGCGCGTTGAAAGCGTGCCCTGCCATCCCTATAAACGGGACATCGTGACAGTGGGAGGAAGCCAAGGGGTTGGCGTTTTCCTTCAAAATATGAGGTAGGAATGCCCTGGAGTAATCAGAACGGCGGCGGCGGCCCATGGGGTGGCGGCGGTAACAATAGTGGTGGTGGGGGCCCATGGGGCCAGAAGCCGCAAGGGGGCGGTGGCGGTAATCCGCCGGACCTCGAAGACATACTCCGTCGCGGTCAGGATCGTTTGCGTCAGGCTCTGCCTGGGGGTTCCGGCGGCAGCCCTGCTTTTTGGGGTATTGCAGCCCTCGTTCTCGTTGCTTTCTGGCTCTTCCAGTCTGTCTATACGGTGCAGCCGGATGAGCGCGCCGTTGAACTGCGCTTCGGCAAGCCGAAGCCCGATATCGCCGAACCTGGCCTGCATTTCCATTTCTGGCCGATCGAATCCTATGAAAAGGTCGAGATCGTCGAAAAACAGAAGAACATTGGTGGTCAGGGCGCACGCGGCGCCAAGGAAGGCCTGATGCTCTCGGGCGACCAGAATATCGTCGACGTCCAGTTCTCCGTGCTCTATCGCGTTTCCGATCCCGTCGCCTATCTCTTCCATGTCGAAAATCCGGAAAATCTGGTGCAGCAGGTGTCCGAGAGCGCCATGCGCGAGATCGTCGGCCGCAGTCCGGCGCAGGACATTTTCCGTGACAATCGTGCGGGCATTGCCAACGACGTGCGCGGTATCATCCAGAAGACGCTCGACGATTATGGCGCTGGCATGCAAATCAATGCCGTATCGATCGAGGATGCGGCACCGCCGCGCGAGGTTGCCGATGCCTTCGATGAAGTGCAGCGCGCCGAGCAGGACGAAGACCGGTTCGTTGAAGAATCGAACCAGTATTCCAACCAGAAGCTCGGTCAGGCCCGCGGTGAGGGCGCTCAGATCCGCGAAGATGCGGCCGCTTACAAGAACCGTATCGTACAGGAAGCCCAGGGTGAGGCGCAGCGCTTTACCTCTGTCTACGATCAATATGTGAAGGCGCCCGAGGTTACCCGCAAGCGTCTGTTCCTCGAAACAATGGAGCGTGTCCTGAAGGACTCCAATAAAGTGATTGTCGATCAGAGCGGCCAGGGCGTCGTTCCTTATCTGCCTCTGACGGAACTGACCAAGCAGCAGCAGCGTCCGGCAGCCGAGGGGGCGAAGCAATGACCCAGAACCGCCTCCCCATCATCGTCGGCCTCATCGCCCTTGTCGCCTTGCTGGTCTATTCGTCGATTTTCGTCGTTCGCGCCGGTCAGCAAGCCATCGTCCTGCGCTTCGGCCAGATCGTCGATGTGAAATCCGACCCCGGCATCTATTTCAAATTGCCGTTCGGCTTCCTCGAAGCCGACAATGTCCAGATGATCGAAGATCGCCTCCTGAGCTTCGAACTTGACAATATCCGCGTGCAGGTCTCCGGCGGCAAGTTCTACGAAGTCGATGCCTTCCTCGTTTACCAGATCACCGACCCACGCAAGTTCCGGCAGACAGTGTCGGGGGACGTTACACTGGCGGAAGCCCGGTTGCGCACCCGTCTCGATGCCTCGTTGCGTGGTGTCTATGGTTTGCGCGGTTTCGAAGCTGCGCTGTCTGATGAGCGCGCCGGCATGATGCATGAGGTACGTGAACAGCTGCGTCCCGATGCGGAATCGCTTGGCCTGAAGATCACCGACGTGCGTATTCGCCGCACTGATCTCACCCAGGAAGTCTCGCAGCAGACCTTCGACCGGATGAAGGCGGAGCGCCTTGCGGAAGCCGAACGTCTGCGCGCCCGCGGCCGTGAAGCAGCCCAGCGCATCAAGGCCATCGCGGACCGCCAGGTGGTCGAGATCATCGCCGAAGCCCGCAAGGAATCGGAAATCATGCGAGGCGAGGGCGAAGGTGAGCGCAGCCGCGTCTTTGCCGAAGTGTTCTCCAAGGATCCGGATTTCTTCTCGTTCTACCGGTCGATGACGGCCTATGGCACCGCCCTCGACAATACGGGAACGACGATGGTGCTTTCGCCCAATTCCGAGTTCTTCCGCTATTTCCAGGACTCGAATGGAAACCTTCCTCCGGTGAGCGGCGCCACACCGCCGGCGCCGGCCGCTCCTGCGCCTGCCCCGCAATAGGGGCAGGCTCTCATGGTAGACTTTCTCGATGCCGTAGGGCTGTTCCTCGTGTTCGAGGGCGTGCTCTACGGCTGTTTTCCCGTGGTAGCAAAGCGCGTCGCACGCGACGTCAGCGAGCAGCCTGACGGGTTCCTGCGTATCGCCGGCGTGGCGGCGGTGGCGATCGGCGTTGCCATCGTCTGGCTTGCACGCGGATAAGTGGTCAAGGCCGCCGTTCATCAAACCTTTGTGTCGGCGGCCATATTTTTGTCTACTCTCACCGTTCTGTTGTATTATTTCCACGTTAACCGATAGGGGACCGAACGCATGGTTCTAAACACTGGTCGCACCTTCTTCCGTTCCACCACGGCAGCAGCGGCCCTGATTGCATTGGTTGCAGCGGGCGCTACTCCCTTGTCGGTCAACCACGCATTTGCGCAGGCGCAGGCGGCGCCGGTACCGAACAGCCTGCAGCCGCGGGCTCAAGGTCCGGCTTCGGTCGCTGATCTTGCCGAAGGGCTTCTTGACGCCGTGGTCAACATCTCGACATCCCAGACCGTCAAGGGTCAGGATGGCGAATCAGGCCCGGTACCCATGCCGAAGGTTCCGGAAGGCTCGCCCTTCCAGGAATTCTTCGATGAGTATTTCGGCAAGCAGAAGCCCGGACAGAACAATCCCTCGCATCAGGTCCAGTCGCTTGGCTCCGGCTTTGTGGTCGATGCGGCGCAAGGCATCGTCGTCACCAACAACCACGTGATCGCCGACGCCGACGAGATTGAAGTCAATTTCAACGACGGCTCGAAGCTCAAGGCAGAACTCGTCGGCAAGGACACGAAGACTGATCTTGCCGTGCTCAAGGTCGATCCGAAGAAGCACAAGCTCGTTGCCGTCAAGTTCGGCGATTCCGCCAAGACGCGGATCGGCGACTGGGTCATGGCCATCGGCAATCCGTTCGGCCTCGGCGGCACGGTTACGCTCGGCATTGTCTCGGCGCGCAATCGCGATATCAATTCCGGACCCTATGACAACTTCATTCAGACGGATGCGGCCATCAACCGGGGCAATTCCGGTGGCCCGCTGTTTGACATGTATGGTGAGGTGATCGGCATCAACACTGCGATCATTTCGCCGACCGGCGGGTCGATCGGCATCGGCTTTGCCATTCCGGCAGAGCTTGCCTCCGGCGTCATCGCCCAGTTGCGCGAGTTCGGCGAAACGCGCCGCGGCTGGCTCGGCGTGCGCATTCAGCCGGTTACCGACGAGATTGCCGAAAGCCTCGGTATGCCGTCGAGCAAGGGCGCGCTCGTCGCCGGGATCATCGATGGCGGCCCCGTCGCCGATGGTTCGATTCTTGCCGGCGACGTAATCACCCGTTTCGACGGCAGGGAGGTCAACAATGTCAAGGATCTGCCGCGCGTGGTTGCGGAGAGCCCGGTTGGCAAGGAAGTCGATGTCGTCGTCATCCGCAAGGGCAAGGAGCAGACCGTCAAGGTCAAGCTCGGCAGGCTCGAAGATACCGATCAGCAGGCCAAGAAGGATGATCAATCCAGTCAGGGCGAGGACAACAATGCCCTGCATGGCGTCGATGTCCTCGGCATGACCCTCGGGTCGCTCGACGATGACAGCCGGAAGTCGTTCGGCATCGCCAAGGAAGTGCAGGGTGTTCTCGTCACCGAAGTGCAGAAAGACTCGATTGCCGCCAACAAGCGTATCGAAGCCGGCGACGTCATAGTCGATATCGCGCAGGAAACCGTTTCGACGCCTGAGGACGTCGCGGCACGCATCGAAAAGCTCCGCGACGAGGGCCGCAAGAACGCGCTGCTCATGCTGGCTTCAAAAACCGGCGAGTTGCGGTTCGTTACACTGCAGATGGATTGATGGAGCGCGGCGGGCTAGTCCGCCGCCTCAAATTACGAAATCCTTCTTCTGGTAACCCTGCACGTAAAGCAGGGCTGTCAGATCACCGTGGTCGATGCGAACGCGTGCCTGCTCGGCAACGACAGGCTTGGCGTGAAGCGCAACGCCGGTTCCGGCGAGTTGCAGCATGCCGAGGTCATTGGCTCCGTCGCCCACGGCAATCGCTTCACTTGGCGACAGGTTGAAACGGTCGCAGATCGATTTCAAGGCGGCGACCTTCGCTTCGCGGCCAAGAATGGGCTCCCGGACTTCGCCGGTCAGCACCTTTCCGTCGTCGAGCAATGTATTGGCGCTGTTTTCATGAAAGCCGATCATATCGGCTATGCGCTGGGTGAACACCGTGAAGCCGCCGGAAACGAGGGCGGTATAGGCTCCGAATTTCTTCATCGTCCGCACCAGTTCAGGACCGCCCGGCATCAGTGTGATGCGGCTGGCAATGACCTTGTCGATGACACTGTAGGGGAGGCCCTTCAAGAGCAGAACACGTTCGCGCAAGGCTGGCTCGAAGGCGATCTCCCCGTTCATCGCCCTTGCCGTGATGGCCGCAACCTTGTCGCGCAGGCCTGCTTCCTCGGCGAGTTCGTCGATGCATTCCTGCTGGATCATGGTGGAGTCCATGTCGGCGATCAGGATCTTCTTGCGCCGTGCATCCTGATCCTGCACGACGATATCGATGGGGTTGCCGCCGAGCGCATCAGCAAGCAGCGCATGGGCTTCAGTCGGGTCGGTGCCATCTTTCAGCGCAATATCGCAGGCAATTCCATCGGCCAGCCAATAAACACCTGTTGCATTGACCGCCGCCGAGGCTTTAATCCCGAGCGAAGGCGAAAGGCCCGCCATGGCGGGATTTGCGATGAGGGTGGCCATTAAAGGCATGGGACAATTTCCGATCGGGCGGTTGATGTGACAAGACAGGCGATCCTGATAGCTGGACCGACGGCAAGCGGCAAGTCGGCGCTTGCGCTTCGTTTGGCAAGCGAAGCGGGCGGGGTGATCGTCAACGCCGATTCAATGCAGGTCTACGACGTATTGAACCTTCTGACCGCGCGGCCGAGTGCCCACGATATCGAGATCGCGCCACATTATCTCTACGGCCATGTTTCGCCTGCATTTGCCTATTCGACCGGCCGCTGGCTTGCAGATGTCGAAGCGCTGCTGGGGCGTGCGGAACTGTCAGACAAGCCTGTCGTATTTGTAGGCGGCACAGGCCTTTATTTCCGGGCGCTTTTGGGCGGGCTCTCGGCCATGCCGGATATTCCCGCAGAAATCAGAGCGCACTGGCGGCGTCAGGACGCGGAACACGGAGCCAACAAATTGCATGCGATCCTTGCCGGGAAGGACCCGCTGGCTGCATCGACCTTGCGGCCCTCGGACAGCCAAAGGATTGTGCGTGCACTGGAGGTTATCGATGCATCGGGCCGTTCGATCGTCGATTGGCAAAAAGAGACCGGACGCCCGCTGATCGATGCCCGGACGACTCGTAAGATCGTCATCGATCCGGACAGGGCGTGGCTCGGCGAGCGCATTGCGCTGCGCTTTCAAACCATGATGACATCGGGCGCGATCGAGGAGGTCAGCCAACTGCTGGCCCTGCAACTTCCAAACGAATTGCCTGCGATGCGGGCGATCGGCGTCAAAGAGATCGCGGACGTCATTGAAGGCCGGTCGAGCGCCGAGGAAGCGGCCAATCGCGCCATTATCGCCACGCGCCAATATGCCAAGCGGCAAATGACGTGGTTTCGCAACCAACTCGGCGACGAGTGGGAACGCTTGGCCTATCCTTGATCAGGGCTTGTCGGTGCGGAAGGTGCGGATGAGATCGCTGGCGCGGAAACGTTCGCTGCTTTCCTGCTGCGGCTTGGCTTGCTCGTCATTGCGCATCGCCGCATCGAGCGTCCGCCATTGCGCGCGGACCGGATCCGTCGCGACAGTCGGCTGAGGACGTGGCGCTGCAAACGACTGCGGCGTCGCGTGAGCCATTATCCCGTCAAGATCATCGAAGTCGCTGTCGTCGCCGCTATTGTTTTCCGCCGCGTTGAGCTGGCGCATGCGCGTCAGGATCATGTCGAGCGAAACATGTGTATCGCGAAGCCGGGACGATTGCTGGGTCCTTGCCATGTGCGCGGCAGGCAATTGATCCGGCGCAATCGTCTCGAACATCATGCGCATCGGGGTCGGAACGGCTTCCCCAAAGGCTATGGCCTCGCGATTGGCGATGGATGAGAGAAACCCGATCGTACTCTGCGACGCGCCGGTTATGGCGCCACGAATGATTTCCTGGTCGCGCTCATTGCCGAGCCGCATGGCGAAGACCGTGCTGCATTGAGACAGGATCGTCGGGTCGAGTTCGCCCGGCCGCTGCGTGATGACGGCAAGATAGACGCCGTACTTGCGTCCTTCCTTGGCAATACGGGCAACGGCTTGGCGCGTCGGCCAGAAACCGCCATTTGGATCGGCGGGAATATAGCGGTGTGCTTCCTCGCACACGACAAGGGTCTGCACGCGCCCGTCGCTCGAAAGTGCAAGGTCAAACGCCAGGCGGCATAGCACCGAGGCAACGGAGTTCACGACTTCGGAGGGCAGGCCGGCCAATTGGAAAACGCAGATCGGCCGGTCGTTCTTGGGTATGCGGAATATGTGGCCGATCGTCTGGCGCATCGTGTCCATGGTCGTCGGCGCCGAGAACATGAAGCGGTAGCGCGGATCGGCAACGAGTGCCTGCAAGCGCTGCTTCAATGCCTTCATCGTCGGGCGGTCGGGCTTGCCTTCGAGCTGGCCGATACGCTCATCAATGAGCTTTATCAGGTCCGTGATCCGGTAGGGCGAGGGCGTATCAGCCGTCATGGAAGAATAATCGCGGTCCTTTTTGAGGAGCGATGCGCTGGTAGTCCCTTCGGCACTGGCAAAGCGCTCCTTGGCGAGCGGGATCAGATCACGCAATATATCGACTTCCGCCGCAACCGATGGGCGCCCGCGGAAGACTGCCTCTGCGAATTCCTCCAGCCGAAACAGCCAGTAGGGCAGGTCGAATGTTGTGTAATCGATCGAAATGGCGTGCTCGGGAAACGCACTCGAAAATTCATTGTGCGGGTCGAGGATCAGGACGCGCAGATCGGGACGCTGGGCGATAATCTTGCGCAGGAGCAGCGAGACTGCACTAGACTTGCCGACGCCGGTGCTGCCGAGGACGGCAAAATGGCGCGATACGAGGCTGTCGATGGAGATCAGGGCGGGAATATCGGCATTTTGCGACAGGTGACCGACCGACACGGTGTTGGTCATCGTAGCGTTGTAGATTGCCGCGAGGTCTTCAGAGCGAATACGGTGCCCCACCGCTCCCATGTAGGGATAGGTGGCGATGCCCGACGAGAACCGCAGCGTCCCATCGCTGAGGGTATCGACCTGTCCGACGAGTTCGATATGGACGTGAATGATCTGGTCTTCGCCAGGTTCCCATTGGGCGTTGGGCAGATCGACCTTGTAGACCAGGCCGACGACCCGGCTGTGAGCGACCTGTATCGAGATGAGCTGGCCTACCGTCCAGTAGTCGTCCGACGCTGAGACGGACGGTCCGGACTTCGCATGGATGATCGCCTTTTCGCCGTTGCACTCGATGACATGGCCGTCGGTTCGATTGCGAAGGAAGGGACGGGGCTGCTGGGAAGGCAAAGCTTCTGAACTCATTGGCGGCGTTCAATCCTGGGCGAGGAGGAATACTGATATCGTTCACAACAACCCTAAGCTGAGACGCATTGAGATTATGTTAGTCCGGTAGTTTGCATTTGAACGATATGCGCAGGCCCCGTGCCGCAATCGCGATTCATTTGCCAAAACCCTGCATTTTTGCCGTTGACGGATGGAAAATGCCAAATTATCGTCCGCGACCATGAAAACAGTTCTTATCGTCGTGGGATCGCGCATGGGCAGGGTGTTGTAAGCACCCGGCGAAAGCTCCCATGCGCGAAACACAGGCTCCTTCGGGGGCCTTTTTTATTACCAGCATCTCAGTTAAACGAAATCATCTTCTGAAGGGCCGAGAGCCACAGGATCGAACGGGAAGAGACCGATGACCGCAGAAAAACAGGATAGTGACAGCCACGCATCGCAACGACGCGAAATGACCGGCGCCGAAATGGTCGTCCAGGCGCTTATCGACCAGGGCGTCAAGGATATTTTCGGTTATCCAGGCGGTGCTGTCCTTCCGATCTATGACGAGCTCTTCCAGCAGGACAAGATCAATCACATCCTCGTGCGCCATGAGCAGGGCGCGGGCCATGCGGCCGAAGGTTACGCCCGCTCGACGGGCACGGTCGGCGTCATGCTGGTGACCTCGGGGCCGGGCGCGACGAATGCGGTGACTCCGCTGCAGGATGCGCTGATGGACTCGATCCCGCTTGTCTGCATCAGCGGCCAGGTCCCAACCAGCCTGATCGGCTCCGATGCATTCCAGGAATGCGATACGGTCGGCATCACGCGCCCCTGCACCAAGCACAATTGGCTGGTCAAGGACGTCAACGATCTGGCGCGCGTACTGCACGAAGCCTTCCACGTCGCCAAGACCGGGCGGCCCGGTCCGGTTCTCGTCGACATTCCGAAGGACGTCCAGTTCGCGACCGGCATGTATACGCCGCCGGAAACCGCACCGCGCACCAGCTACAATCCCAAGGTCCAGGGCGATATCGAGGCGATCAAGCACGCGGTGGCGCTGCTCGCCTCCGCGAAGCGTCCGGTCATCTATTCGGGCGGCGGCGTCGTCAACTCCGGCGATGAAGCCAGCAGGCTTTTGCGCGAACTCGTGGAGATCAGCAATTTCCCGATCACATCGACGCTGATGGGCCTCGGCGCCTATCCGGCATCGGGCAAGAATTGGCTCGGCATGCTCGGCATGCATGGCACCTACGAAGCCAACATGGTCATGCACGATTGCGATGTCATGCTGAACATCGGCGCGCGTTTCGACGACCGCATCACCGGCAGGCTCAACGCCTTTTCGCCGAACTCGAAGAAGATTCATATCGATATCGATCCGTCTTCGATCAACAAGTCCGTTCGCGTCGATATTCCGATCATCGGCGATGTCGCCAACGTTCTTGAAGACATGGTGCGCCTGATGCGCGCCTCGTCGGTCCAGCCGGACAAGAAGGCGATCGGCGAATGGTGGTCACAGATCGACAAATGGCGCGCACGCAAATCCCTGTCCTATACGCGCAACAAGGACGTGATCATGCCGCAACACGCGCTGGAGCGTCTCTACGCGCTGACGAAGGATCACGACACCTACATCACGACCGAGGTCGGCCAGCACCAGATGTGGGCGGCGCAGTTTTACGGCTTCGAAAAACCCAACCGCTGGATGACGTCCGGCGGGCTTGGGACGATGGGTTATGGCCTGCCGGCGGCGCTGGGCGTGCAGATCGCGCATCCGAATTCGCTGGTCATCGATATTGCCGGCGACGCTTCGGTGCAGATGACGATGCAGGAGATGAGCGCGGCGGTGCAGTACAATGCGCCGATCAAGATCTTCATCCTCAACAACCAGTACATGGGCATGGTGCGCCAATGGCAGCAACTGCTGCACGGCAACCGCTTGTCGCATTCCTACACGGAAGCCTTGCCTGATTTCGTCAAGCTGGCGGAGGCCTATGGCGGGCACGGAATACGCTGCGAGAAGCCGGGCGACCTCGATGATGCGATCCAGGAAATGCTCGACGTCAAGAAGCCGGTTCTCTTCGATTGCCGCGTCGCAAATCTTGCCAACTGCTTCCCAATGATCCCGTCGGGCAAGGCGCACAATGAAATGCTGCTGCCCGATGAAGCAACGGACGAAGCGGTCGCCAATGCCATCGATGCCAAGGGCAGGCAGCTCGTTTAACCGAACCAGAGAAAGAAATATCATGAACGCGCAAAACCTTGCCTCCGGCTCGGCCTACTTCATCGCCAAGGAGACCGAACTACCGGTAACGACGGTCCTGTCGGTACTCGTCGACAATGAGCCGGGCGTCCTTGCCCGCGTGATCGGCCTCTTTTCCGGACGCGGCTACAACATTGAAAGCCTTACGGTTTCGGAGACGGAGCACGAGCAGCACCTGTCGCGCATTACCATCGTGACGCGCGGCACGCCGCATGTCCTCGACCAGATTCGCCACCAGCTCGAGCGCATCGTGCCGGTGCATCGTGTCGTCGACCTGTCGGTACGTGCAGGCGAGCTTGGCAATGAAAAGCCGATCCAGCGCGAGCTCGCCCTGGTCAAGGTTGCCGGTTTCGGCGACAACCGCAATGAAGCGCTGCGCCTCGCGGAGGCATTTCACGCCAAGGTCGTGGACGCGACTGTCGAGCACTTCATTTTTGAGATAACCGGCAAAGGCTCGAAGCTTGACCAGTTCATCGCCATCATGAAGCCGATCGGCCTCGTCGAAATATGCCGCACGGGCGTGGCTGCGATGAATCGCGGCGCACAAGGCATGTAATCTCCAATGGAATGGCGTCAAATGTCAGGGATGCGCAATTGTATCCCTGACAAGATTGGCGTTGAGCCTGATATCGAGCGACCATATAGTTTGAGCCATTCATTTATACTCCATTTATACATGGTTAGATCATGACGCTCGAAATTTTCCTGACGCTGCTCGTCTTTGCCTTTGTCACCTCCATAACCCCCGGTCCGAACAATCTGATGCTGCTGACATCGGGTGTGAATTTCGGTTTCAGGCGGACGATTCCGCATATGTTCGGGATCGGCAGCGGGTTCTTCACCCTGCTTATCGCGGTGGGGTTGGGCCTCGGTGCGCTCATTCACAATTTTCCGCTGGTATACACTGCCCTCAAGTTCGCCGGCGGGGCCTACCTCGTCTACCTTGCCTACAAGATCGCGACATCGCGCTCGCTCGGCACGGTCGATGGCAATGCACGGCCGATGACGTTTCTCGAAGCCGCTGCGTTCCAATGGATCAACCCTAAAGCCTGGGTCATGGCCGTTACCGCCATGGCAACCTACACCTCGTCGGATGCCTATCTGCTGACGGTTCTCATCGTCGGTATCGCCTTTGCCATCGTCAACGTCCCTTCGGTGTCGAGCTGGGCAGCGTTTGGCCAGATGATGCGGGGATGGCTTGCCGATCCCGTCCGGCTTAAATGGTTCAACATCACGATGGCGCTTCTCCTCATTGCGAGCCTCTGGCCAATGCTGAAGTGAGCTTGCACCGGGGCAGGAAAAGGTCTTAAGATTTTTCCATGGCACACGATCACCCCGAGCATCACCACGACAACGAACTCGATCCCATGGCCGCGCGCGTGCGGGCGCTCGAGACGATCCTGACGGAGAAGGGTCTCGTCGATCCGAAGGCCATCGATGCGATCGTCGATACTTACGAGACGAAAGTCGGACCGCGCAACGGCGCAAGGGTGGTCGCGAAGGCTTGGTCCGACGCGGAATTTGCCGGTTGGCTGCAACGCGACGCCACCGAAGCAATTGTCTCGCTCGGCTATGCCGGGCGCCAGGGCGAACATATGCAAGCGGTGTTCAACACCTCCGATACGCATAACCTTGTGGTCTGCACCTTGTGCTCCTGTTATCCGTGGTCGGTGCTCGGCTTGCCGCCAGTATGGTACAAGGCGCCGCCCTATCGCTCGCGGGCAGTGATCGATCCGCGCGGCGTGCTTGCGGAGTTCGATGTCATTCTCCCCGAGACGACGAAGATCCGGGTCTGGGATTCGACTGCGGAACTGCGCTACCTCGTTGTGCCTTTGCGTCCGGCAGGTACCGAGGGTTTCAGCGAGGAACAGCTCGCGGAACTCGTCACACGCGATTCGATGATCGGCACCGGACTGGCGCTGACTCCGGAGGCGGCATGAACGGCCCGCAGGATCTCGGCGGGCAAATGGGATTCGGCCCGGTTGCGCCGGAAAAGGACGAGCCGCTGTTTCATGCGGAATGGGAAAAGCGCGCACTCGGCCTGACCATAGCCGCCGGGGCAATGGGGCATTGGAACATCGATGAAAGCCGGCACACGCGCGAAAGCCTGCACCCTGCCGATTATTATTCATGCACCTACTATGAAATCTGGATAAAGGCGCTCGAGCGATTGCTGCAGCGCCATGGTTTCGTGTCCGCCGAGGAACTTGGCAAGGGTCATGCCACAGGCAGGGGCACGGAGCCGAAACGCGTCCTCAAGGCAGAAAACGTCGCTGCGGCCCTGGCGAAGGGTGGACCCTGCGACCGGCCGATGACTGCGCAGCCGCGCTTTTCCGCGGGCGACAGGGTGCGAACACATAATTTCAATCCGCAGACGCATACGCGGCTGCCGCGCTACGCCCGCGGCAAGGCAGGAATCGTCGAGGCTGTGCGGGAGGGCTTCGTCTTTCCGGACACCAACGCCCACGGCGAGGGCGAGAATCCGCAATTCGTTTATACGGTGACCTTTCCGGCTGCGGAGATCTGGGGCGACGGGGCCGACCCGACGCTGACAGTCAGCATAGATGCCTGGGAGAGCTATCTTGAGCCTGCGTGACCTGATCACGCACTCCAAGGGTCTTCCGTCGCATGATGGCAGTCCTGTCTTTGCCGAGCCCTGGCAGGCCGAGGCATTTGCCATGGTCGTTGCCTTGCACGACAGGGGCCTGTTTACGTGGGATGAATGGGCCCATGCGCTCTCGGCTGAATTGAAGCGCCCTGGCGCGCTGGAGGATGCCAGCGATTACTATCATTGCTGGCTTGAGGCGCTTGAAGCCCTTGTCGTCACCAAGAATGTTGCGGCAAGAAGCGAAGTAGAAGCGCTTGCCGCATCCTGGCAACGCGCCGCCCGCGCGACGCCGCACGGCGAGCCTATCAGACTTGAAAACGACCCGGATCGATCCTGAAATGATGATTTCCCTCAACGTGCGCCGGAAGGCGTTTCTCCTTCTTGCGTGCGCAATGCTTGTTCTTGGCGGAGCCGCCATGGCGCAGGAAGCCGATTGGCCAACCTCCAGCGAAGACGAATTGCGCAAGCTTATCACCGGGGCGACGCTGACAGGCGAAGTGAAGGCCGAGCCGCCGTTCAATTTCAGTGAATTCCTTGCCTCCGACGGAAAGTCGCGCGGCAAGATGATCGAATGCTGCAAGCCGGAGCAGGTCGTCAGCAACGGCATGTCCTATGCCGGCGAGTGGACGCTGGAGAAGGATAATCTGTGCGTTACCTATGAAGGTGAAGCGGACAAGATCTGCTGGCGCCTGCAGGTGAAGGGCGACCGGTTTCGCATGACCGACCAGAAATTCGGTCGGGTCGGCGAGGGGCAGATCCGCGCGGGAAATCCCGATAATCTATAGTATAAGCCGATAGCGCGGCATTTTCCTTGCCCTTTGGCGGCGAATCCTGTCAGTCAGACCCATGCAATTATCTCCGCAACAGGACGAAGCGCTACGAGCGGTTTCGACATGGCTGAAGGAAGGGCGACGGCCGATCTTTCGCTTGTTCGGCTATGCCGGCACCGGCAAGACAACGCTCGCCCGTTACTTCGCCGAACATATCGATGGCGACGTCCAGTTTGCGGCCTTTACCGGTAAAGCGGCGCAAGTGTTGCGCTCGAAGGGCGCGGCCAATGCACGGACGTTGCATTCGCTGATTTACCGGCCGCGCGGCGAAGAGGCCGTCGAAGACCAGACGACGGGCAAGACCAGTATCGCGCCGACTTTTTCGCTGAACCGGCAAAGCCCCGTTGCCAAGGCCAAGCTCATCGTCGTCGACGAATGCTCGATGGTTGATGAACAGCTTGGCAAGGATCTGCTGAGTTTCGGCACGCCTATTCTTGTTCTCGGCGATCCCGGGCAGTTGCCGCCGATTTCCGGCGGCGGTTTCTTCACCGAGCACGAGCCGGATTTTCTCTTGAGCGAGATTCACCGGCAGGCGCGGGATAATCCCATCATCCGGCTCGCACTCGACGTGCGCGAAGGTCGCGAATTCGGCTATGGCGACTATGGCGCAGCCAAGGTCATCTCCAAGACCGACGTGACCCAGGACCTCGTGCTTGGCGCCGACCAGGTGCTGGTCGGAACGAACCGCACACGCCGCCGCTACAACCAGCGCCTGCGCGAACTCAAGGGCTTTTCCGCCGCCTTTCCGCAGGCTGGCGACAAGCTGGTTTGCCTGCGCAACGACCCGGCCAAGGGATTGCTCAATGGCTCGCTGTGGAAGGTTATGACCTCGTCGCGCGAGACCGTGAAGCCGGGCATCAATCTTCTCGTTTCGCCTGAAGATGAGGAACCGGGCAGGGGCGTTGCCAAGATCAAGCTCCTGAAGGCCCAGTTCGATGATCCCGACGCCGAAATTCCATGGCAGACGAAAAAGCGCTTCGACGACTTCGACTATGGCTATGCGCTGACGACCCACAAGGCGCAGGGTTCGCAATGGGACGATGTCGTGCTCTTCGACGAAAGCTTTGCATTCCGCGATACCCGCGAGCGCTGGCTCTATACGGCCATCACCCGCGCTGCCGAGCGGTTGACGGTTGTCCGGTAGGGCCGACCATGCGTCCGTGACATGGATCGTTCAAATTTCGATCCGCCCTTGAACGAATTACCAATGTCTTATGTCGTATTTCTCAGATAGAACTGTGTGAGACGTTCCTGCGTGGAAATTCGACGATGACTGCAACACTTTCCGTCAACCTCAACGCTATTGCGATGCTACGCAACCGCCGCGACCTGCCGTGGCCGAGCGTGACCGGCCTCGGGCGCATAGCGCTGGCGGCCGGAGCGTCCGGGCTGACGGTTCACCCGCGACCGGACGAGCGCCATATACGTTTCTCGGATCTGCCCGAAATTCGTGCGCTCATCGATGATGAATTCCCCGACGCCGAGTTCAACATAGAAGGCTATCCGACGGCGGAGTTTCTCGAACTCGTCGCCAGGAACGAGCCGGAACAAGTGACCCTTGTTCCCGACGATCCATCGCAATCGACGTCAGATCACGGTTGGGATGTCGTCGCGAAGGCAGATTATCTGCGCCCGATCATCGCCGGGCTGAAAGAGCGCGGCGCGCGCGTCTCCCTGTTCATCGATGCCGATCCGGAAGCGCCGGCCGGCGCGCAGGCACTCGGGGCTGACCGCGTCGAACTCTATACCGGTCCCTATGGCGGTGCCTTCGACGATCCGCGCCGTGCGGCGGAAGAGCTTTCGAAGCTGGAAGTTACCGCTGCGGCAGCTGCGAAGGCGGGAATAGCGGTCAATGCCGGACACGACCTGACCGTCGCCAACCTGCCGCCTCTGGTCAAGAAAGTGCCAAATCTGGTTGAAGTTTCAATAGGTCATGGCCTGACCGCCGACGCTTTGACCCACGGAATGTCGCGCTCTGTGGAAAGATTCCTCGATGCGCTACGAGCTTAGCCCCTTGATAAGGGTGCGCGATTTGATTTGCCATGCGTTTTTGCATACCGTGAGTCTAGAGCTATGAAGAAATGGCGATTGATATTGCGATGCAACACGGCTAACTCGTCCGCCCACGCTGTCAGAGCGAGGAAAAAATTGCATGAGTGACCAGCAATTGGCTGACGAGAACTACTACAAAGATCCCGTCACCCATGACCCGGATATGCATCACCACAAAGAGACGTTTCCGGTACTTGTGCTTGGGGCACTCGGCGTCGTCTATGGTGATATCGGCACGAGCCCGATCTATGCTTTCCGCGAGGCGCTTCATGCTGCTTCCCTTGATGGAAGCCTGAGCCGGACTGACGTGCTCGGCGTCGTCTCGATGATCTTCTGGGCCCTCACGGTCATTGTCACCATAAAATACGTGCTTTTCGTGCTGCGCGCCGACAATGATGGGGAAGGCGGCATTCTTTCCTTGATGGCCTTGGCACGGGCGAGCTTCAAGACTCGCCCGCAACTTATTCTGGCCCTCGGGATTATTGGCGCGTCGCTGTTTTACGGCGATGCGGTGATCACGCCGGCGATTTCCGTGCTTTCGGCGGTAGAAGGCCTCGAGATCGTCACGCCCACGTTGGAGCCGTTCATCGTCCCGATTACGCTGGTCATTCTGCTGACGCTGTTTTCCATCCAGCGCTTCGGCACGGCGCGTGTCGCAACCGTTTTCGGTCCGATTACCTTGCTCTGGTTCCTTGCCCTCGGCTTCTTCGGTCTTTGGCATCTCGCCGATGACCTCAGCGTCTTTGCCGCTGCCAATCCGGTCTATGCCTTCGAATATATCATCGACAATCCGGCTACCGCCTTCCCGACCATCGGTACGGTATTTCTGGCCGTCACCGGTGCGGAGGCGCTTTACGCCGACCTCGGGCATTTCGGTCGCAAACCCATAGCCACGGCGTGGATGTGGGTCGTTTTTCCGTGCTTGCTCTTGAACTATTTCGGTCAGGGCGCCTTCATTCTCGCGCATGGCGATGCGGCCAAGAATCCGTTCTTCGAAATGTTTCCGAACTGGGCGCTTCTGCCCATGGTCATTCTCGCCACGATGGCGACGGTCATCGCCAGCCAGGCGGTCATCTCGGGAGCCTATTCGCTGTCGCGCCAGGCCGTGCAACTCAATCTTCTGCCGCGTCTGAATATCGAGCACACCTCGGAGAAACAGTCCGGCCAGGTCTACCTGCCACGGGTCAATGTACTCCTCGGCCTCGTCGTCATTCTGCTGGTTCTGGGCTTCGAGCGCTCGTCCAATCTTGCATCGGCCTATGGCATTGCGGTCACCGGCAACATGCTGGTCACGACGACCCTGCTGTTCATCGTCATGCTCCGCATCTGGAAGTGGCGTCTGTGGGTCGCAATCTGCCTGACGCTTTCCTTCCTCATCATCGATCTGACCTTTGTCAGCGCCAATCTGATCAAGGTCGTCGATGGTGGCTGGGCTTCGCTGGTCGTC
This sequence comes from Phyllobacterium sp. 01N428, assembly GCF_056399405.1. Classification (NCBI taxonomy): domain Bacteria; kingdom Pseudomonadati; phylum Pseudomonadota; class Alphaproteobacteria; order Hyphomicrobiales; family Phyllobacteriaceae; genus Phyllobacterium; species Phyllobacterium sp. 01N428. The sequence continues at coordinate 188,041 of NZ_JBFTRH010000002.1, read as the reverse complement.
GCCTTCCTGATCATCCTCGTCATGTTCACCTGGGTGCGCGGCAGCCGCCAGCTCTTCGAAAAGACCCGCAAGGGCGAAGTGCCGCTTGATCTGATCTCGCGCAAGATGGCCGAGAACCCGCCAACGCTGGTTCCCGGTACGGCCGTCTTCCTCACCGGCGATCCAAAGAGCACGCCGACGGCACTGATGCACAGCCTCAAGCACTACAAGGTCTTGCATCAGAACAATGTCATCCTCACCGTCATCACCGCGCCGACGCCGCTGGTAAAGAAGAGCGAGCGCGTGCGGATCGAGCCGATCAACGACCTGTTCATGCGGGTGACGCTGACCTTCGGCTACATGGAGCGTCCCAATATTCCCCGCACCCTCGCCATCTGCCGCAAGCAGGGCTGGAAGTTTGACATCATGACGACGTCATTCTTCCTGTCGCGGCGTTCGCTGAAAGCTTCGGCGCGGTCCGAAATGCCGCGCTGGCAGGATCGGCTGTTTATTGCGCTTGCTCGCACCGCAAGCGACGCGACGGAATATTTCCAGATCCCGACGGGACGTGTCGTCGAAATCGGTACCCAGGTGAATATTTAGAGCATTCCTGTTTAGTTAGGACATGCTCGAGGCGGCATCCCGCCAGGGTCAAGCCCCTGGCCGCCACGCCACGCCGGTTCATTCCATATCTAAAAATATTTGCGCCATCGCGCTTGCCAAATACCCTGCATCGTATTAGAAACCCCGCCGTAACGTACGGTACGGTACGGCAGGGAGTTAACGCGTGCACCCCACAGTCGATGTCAGCGAAAGCGGCTTGACCGAGCGTCAGAAGGACGTGCTCGATGCGGCGCTCGCGCTTCTCGTTGAGGCCGGCGACACGCTGACGATGACAAGCGTTGCGCGCCGTGCCAGCTGCTCGAAGGAAAGCCTCTACAAGTGGTTCGGCGACCGCGACGGTCTCTTGACCGCAACGGTGCAATGGCAGGCCCTGAAGGTGAGGGGCGTACCGGTCGATCCAGAGGCTTTCAACCTTGCCTCGCTGACCGCGGGGCTCGAAGGCTTCGCTGCCGATTGGCTGCGTGTGTTGTCGGGCAATATTTCGGTCGCGCTCAACCGGGTCGCCGTTGGCCATGCCGGCAGCGACAAGCACGATCTTGGCGCGATCGTCCTCGAAAACGGCCCGTTCGCCATGGCGCGGCGCTTGAAGCCCTTGCTGCAGCTCGGGCGGGAGACCGGCCTTTTGCAATTTCAGGAAACGGACGAGGCGTTTCGCACTTTCTTCGGACTTGTCGTCCGGGACGTGCAAATCCGGTTGCTGCTTGGCGACCGGCTCGGATTGAACGAGACGGCGATCGACCGTGACGCAAGGCGAGCGACACAGCAGTTTCTGGCTCTTTACGGAATTAACACCAACCAGGCCGGGAACGGCCACCAATCCTAACCAAGGGAAGGAATAGATCGATGCGCGTATATTATGACCGCGATGCGGACGTCAACCTCATCAAGTCGAAGAAGGTTGCCATTATTGGCTATGGTTCGCAGGGCCGCGCCCATGCGCTGAACCTCAAGGACTCCGGCGCCAAGGACGTGCGCATTGCGCTTCGCCCTGGCTCCGCCACCGCCAAGAAGGCCGAGGCCGACGGCTTCCAGGTCGTCAGCGTGGCCGAGGCTGCAAAATGGGCCGATCTGATGATGATGGCAACGCCGGACGAGCTCCAGGCCGACATCTATAAGGAACATATCGCCGACAACATCCGCGACGGCGCTGCGATCGCCTTCGCGCACGGCCTCAACGTGCATTTCGGCCTTATCGAGCCGAAGAAGAGCGTCGACGTCGTCATGATCGCCCCGAAGGGCCCGGGCCACACGGTACGCGGCGAATACCAGAAGGGCGGCGGCGTTCCCTGCCTCATCGCCATCCATCAGGATGCTTCCGGCAATGCGCATGATCTCGCGCTTTCCTATGCTTGCGGCGTTGGGGGCGGGCGTTCGGGTGTCATCGAGACCAATTTCCGCGAAGAGTGTGAAACCGACCTCTTCGGCGAGCAGGTCGTTCTGTGCGGCGGTCTGGTCGAACTGATCCGCGCCGGTTTTGAAACGCTGGTCGAGGCTGGCTATGCGCCGGAAATGGCCTATTTCGAGTGCCTGCACGAAGTGAAGCTCATCGTCGACCTCATCTATGAAGGCGGCATTGCCAACATGAACTATTCGATCTCGAATACGGCCGAATGGGGCGAATATGTCTCGGGTCCGCGCATCATCACCGCCGAGACCAAGGCCGAGATGAAGCGTGTTCTGAAGGATATCCAGACCGGCAAGTTCACGTCCGACTGGATGCAGGAATACAAGGCCGGCGCGTCGCGCTTCAAGGGCATCCGCCGCATGAACGACGCCCACCAGATCGAAGAAGTCGGCGAAAAGCTGCGCGGCATGATGCCGTGGATCGGCAAGAACAAGCTGGTCGACAAGGCCAAGAACTAAGACATTATCGTCTGAAGCAGAAAGGCCGGTGGAGCGATCCGCCGGCCTTTCTTGTCTTGCTTCATGTGTGGTTCAGAACCTGACGGTCAAATCGGCCTTGACGGCATTGTCGCTCGCCGCATTCGCGAACTGCCCGACATAGCTCAAGCCGAGCGTCAGAGCGCGGCCACGTAAGTAGCCGCATGTTCGCCCGAAATGACATAAGACAAGTTCCCGGTTCTTGTTGTTGAGTTCGTAAATGGGTATGTAATAATTTCATTCGTATAAATGCGTGCCTTCAAAGAGTGACTCTACTTATTAAGTATAGGTAAAACAAATGCAACGGAATGATCATAACAATATCGTCGTAGAACTAAAGTATAATAAGAGGGTCTCACCCTCTGCAACTACAAATCACATTGCCGCCGTGGTGCATTATACGGCTGGAACGTGTTGTCGGAAGGGCGGTACGACTGGTAGCGCGCGCGGCAGCGTTCGACCTGGCTCGGTCCGGACGGCCCGACCGGACGGCGAACGCGAAAATCGTAGCAGCGCGACGAACCCGTACAATCAGGCGAGGCAATATTCGCAGGCGAACCATTCTTGAGGATGATCGGCTGGCGCGGGATGACGTCGAGGCCACGCGGCGCCGGGCGATAGGTCTGCACTTCCTGTGCCGATGCGACGCTCATCGAGGTCGTCGCGGCGAGGCAGATGGCGAGGGCAATTGGGAGGTTTTTCATTTGTCCGGTCTTTCCATTCGCACACAATATAGGAGCGGAGGGCCACGATAGCCACTGGTGGTCATCGCCGAACCCGATTAGGTTCCTGAAAAGCAACGTTGCTTTGTACCGAATGGTTTCAACCTGGACCCCTCTGCATGCCCGTCCGCATCGCTACCTTCAATGTCGAGAACCTGATGAGCCGGTTCGATTTTTCCGGGTTCCGCAACAATCTCAACATGGATCGTTCGCTCCAGCTCTTTCAGATTCAGGACGAGGCGCAGTTCAGGCAGCTCGAACAGGCCCGCGCCATTGCGCATGCGGACGATACGCGCCAATTGACGGCGCTGGCGATTGCCGAAACCCATGCCGACATATTGTGCCTGCAGGAAGTCGACAATATCGGCGCGCTGAATGCTTTCGAGTTCGGCTACCTGTTCAAGATGGTGGGCGAGGGCTACCGCCACAAATACATGGTCGAAGGCAATGACAGCCGCGGCATCGATGTCGCCGTGCTCCTGCGCGACCAGACGCGCTATGGCGAACCGATCGAATTCGTGTCCATGACCAGCCACGCGCATGTGACCTATGACGATTTCGGGCTTTACGATCCGCAGCTTGGCCTTGTTGGGATTACCGCCAATGAGCGCATTTTCAAGCGCGACTGTCTGGAAATCGACGTACGCATAGCCGGCAAGCCGCTCAGCCTCTTCGTCTGCCATTTCAAGTCGATGGGCTCGCCGCGCAATGGTCTCGATGGGCGAACCTCGACCATGCCTGTCCGCCTCGCCGAGGCGAAGGCCGTGCGGCGCATCATCAGCGAGAAGTTTGCGACAAGCGGCGGCCCGGGGGACAAGCACTGGGTGATCTGCGGCGATTTCAACGATTATCGCGAGCGCGTCCTGATCGGCGGCGATTCCATGAGCGGCTATACGTTTGCCCCGGTCAACGACCCGGTCAGCTGCGTCGATGTCCTGCTCGAAGGCGGATTCTGCGAAAACCTGGTGGAGAGGCGGCCGATCATGGACCGCTGGACGCTTTATCATACGCGCGGCCCGCAGGAACGGCATCTTTGCCAGCTTGACTATATTCTGGCCTCGCCGGAGCTTGCCCGTTCCAACGGCAAGGTTCTCCCCGACATCATCCGCAACGGCCAGCCGCACCGGACAATCTTTCCGCCCGGCCAGGAGGTCGATCGCTTTCCACGCACTGGCTGGGACCGGCCCAAGGCCAGTGATCATTGCCCGGTGGCAGTCACTCTCGATATGGTTTGAACAATGCTGGATATTCCGGAAGGTGCGGTCATTCCGCTGAAGAGCGCGACCGTGCGCATCGACGGCGCACCCTTGGCCTATGAATTGCAGAACAGCGCGGATATTGCGGCAAACTGGTCGCGCGCGACCGCCGACAACCCTGCCTTGTTCAATGGTCCGTTCTTCATGGCGGAAGAGGCATCGGTTGCGGGTGGCGATTTTCGCGCGCGATATCACCGCACGCGCTTTGCAACGATGATGCACTGGAAGGGCAATGCGTCTGTCGAAAAGCCCTGGCACATTTTTGGCGTGGGTGTCATCGTTTCCAGCGACAACAGGTTGATCGCTGGCCGTATGGCGCCTTCGACGTCGGCAGCGGGCCGCATCTATTTTCCAGCCGGATCCTTCGACGAGGACGATGTCGCCGGCGACCATATCGATATTGACGGCAATATGATGCGTGAAGTCGAAGAGGAAACCGGCATTGATCTTTCGCGGGCGGCAAGCAGGGACGATGCCATTTATCTCGTAACCGTGAACCGCAGCATCGCACTGTTCCGCCGCCACTATTTCGATCTGACCGCCGCGACCATTCTCGATCGCATCCGCGCGCACATTGCCGCGGAAACCGATCCGGAACTCGATGATATCGTTGCGATTTCCGGCGCCGGTGCAATGCGCGAGGCGACGCCGCCGACATTCCGCGCCTTTGCAGACTGGCACTTCGACCGGTCTTGAGCTTGCGCCGCAAGAGCGTAAGCTTTCAGGCCTCGGACCCGCCCAGAATGTAACCGTCACAAGCTTTGGCTTGAATGGGCGGGACCATCCACTAATTTCTGCGCATTCACGCGGGGAGAACGCAAATGGCTGGTCGGAGCTACGAAGTCTACGACGTCTTTACTGACAAGGTACTGGCGGGAAATCCCTTGGCTATCGTCCACGATACCGATGGGCTCGACAGTGAGGCAATGCAGAAGATTGCGCGGGAGTTCAACCTTTCCGAAACGGTGTTCGTGCTTGCGGCAAAAAATCCGGCACATACGGCCTGGGCGCGTATCTTCACACCGGACTATGAGATGCCGTTTGCCGGTCATCCGACCGTGGGCACGGCGATTTCGCTGGCGCAACGACGCTTTGGCGCCGTCGAGGAGGATCAGGACGCACTGATCATTCTTGAGGAGCAGGTTGGCCCGGTGCGCTGCGGCGTCCGCCTTACCGCAAGGGGTGCCTTTGCGGAGTTCGACCTGCCGAAGCTTCCCGTGCAGATACCCTACAATTACGACAGGATCGCAATTGCCAACGCGCTGCGGCTCGAACCGCGGGAGATCGGCTTCGAAAACCATGTGCCGAGCATCTGGGACGCGGGCGTGCCATTCATGATGGTCCCGGTCCACGGTCTCGAATCGGCTGGCCGCATCCGTATCAACCAGACGGCGATGAAGGATGTTGCACCGACCATCGGACATCGCCAGTTGCCGGTCTACTGCTATTGCCGCGAAACTATCCTGCACGACAACCATTTCCATTCGCGCATGTTCGTCACCGACGACGGCACCTACGAGGATCCTGCGACAGGCTCGGCGACGGCGGCCTTTGCCGGCGCCATCCACGCCTTCGACAGGCCGCTCGACGGAGTGCTGCGGCTCTCGATCGAACAGGGCTACGAGATGGGCAGGCCATCGCGGCTGCAACTGGAGCTGGATATTGCCGAGGAGAAGCTCCTTAGCGCGCGTATTGGCGGTTCGGCGGTCAAGATCGCGGAAGGCCGTCTTTTTGCTTGATATGCTGCATTGCGCTATTCGTGTGCGCGGCCGTCATAAAGTTTTCAAGAAGGGCTGGACAGGCAGGAAATGCCCCGTTATAGAGCCCTCACTTTCGGTCGTCACAGCGGCTGACGGGCACATAGCTCAGTTGGTAGAGCAGCTGACTCTTAATCAGCGGGTCGTAGGTTCGATCCCTACTGTGCCCACCATTCTTTCGAAAAAAGGGCCGCATGGCCCTTTTTTCATGCACGCGAGGCAGGCTCCACCTGCCGGCAAACGCTAGAGGAGACTTCCCATGAGCATCCGTCGTATTGAAGTTGGTCCACGCATGAGCCAGGCCGTTATCCATGGCAACACGGTATATCTCGCCGGGCAGGTGGGTGGCCCGGGCAAGAGTGTTACCGAGCAGACCAAGGATGTGCTTGCGGCCGTCGATCGCCTGCTCAAGGAAGCCGGCACCGACAAGTCGAAGCTGCTCCAGGCAATTATCTGGCTCGACGACATGAAGGACTTCAGCGAGATGAACGCCGTGTGGGATAGCTGGGTCGATCCGGCCAATACGCCCGCGCGCGCAACCGGCGAAGCCAAGCTCGCAACGCCCGAATACAAGGTCGAGATCATCATCACCGCCGCTCTCTGATTCGGTTTGGCGCGCTTCAATGCTCGCCATTATTGAAGCGGCTGCGACTATCCTGCCTTAAAAGGCGGTTTCTTTGCAGCAAAGCCCGAGTAAATTGCTCGGGCAGGCTGGATTTTTGGTGCGGAAATGCATAAAGTCCGCGCTTCTCCGGATTGCCACAGGGGCAATTCTTCAAACGCTTGTCTGATTGTAGCCAATTGCTATTGCGCAAGACGAGGCAAGCATGGGTAAGGAAAACGATTGCAAGTACTCGTTCGAGACAACAATGTTGAACAGGCCCTCCGGGTCCTGAAGAAAAAGATGCAGCGGGAGGGTCTCTTCCGCGAAATGAAGGCGCGCCAGGCATTCGAAAAGCCGTCCGAGCGCCGTGTCCGTGAAAAAGCTGAAGCCGTCAGCCGCGCCCGCAAGGCAGCGCGCAAGCAGGCACAGCGCGAAGGTCTCCTGCCGGGGCCGAAGAAGAAGGAACGCCCGCCGCGTCCGAATGGCAATGCCGGTGGCGATTTCAACCGATAGTCGGTGACCGGCCCGTCCGGTCATTTTTACAGCGAGAAAACCCGCACGGCCTTGCCGGGGCGGGTTTCGTTTTTCCTGGCCCTGTATGGTCGGCCGGGATCATCGCTTGGGCGGTTTCCAGAAAGTGCCTCCTTGCGCGGCCCAACGGCCTGCCTATTCATGCAGGCATTCAGTCATGCATCATGGAGACAAGCATATGGCACTCAAGCTCAATATTATCATTGCCAGCACACGCCCCGGTCGTGGCGGCCCGGCAGTCGCAAAGTGGTTTCATGAATTTGCCGGCCAGGATGCCCGGTTTGAAACCACGCTGATCGACCTTGCCGAGATCAATCTGCCTCTCCTTGATGAACCGCATCATCCCCGCATGCAGAAGTATGAAAAGGCTCATACCAAGCGTTGGAGCAACCTCGTCGATGCGGCAGACGCAACCGTTTTCGTTACCCCGGAATATGATTATTTTGCTCCCCCATCGCTCATCAACGCTTTGATTTACCTGTCCAAGGAGTGGAATTACAAACCGGCCGGATTTGTCAGCTATGGCGGCGTATCCGGCGGCTTGCGCTCGGTCGAGTCGGTAAAAGGGCTGGTTGCGGGCTTGCGCATGATGCCGATTCCCGATGGCGTTGCAGTGCATTCGTATCAGCAGTTCATCGATGATGAAGGCGTCTTCCAGCCCACCGAATCGATGACGGGCAGCGCGGCGACAATGCTGGCGGAACTTGCCAAGTGGGCAGAGGCCCTGAAGCCGCTGCGCGCCTGAACTGACGTATTGACCCGCTTGACAACGGCGTTGCGGGCGGGTCTCTTAGAGATATTCACCAGGGGGGTCCCGACAAGGGGCTGAGATACTGCTGGCCATCGGCAAGCGCAGTGACCCGTTGAACCTGATCCAGTTCATACTGGCGTAGGGACGGTGCAAAAGTCTGCGCGGGCCAGGGATCTCCTGTTGTAGTTCGCACAAGCCTTTCATCCTTCCGGCACAGAACTGGGTTTCGCGCCTGCATGGCCATCACGCCATGCGGGCAATTTGAACTTGCGGGCGTTTTTGGAGCGTTCGCGGAGCAAAGGAACCTGATGATGACCGCAATTACTCCAATCGTTTCGACCGGCGCGCTCCCTGCATCGACCAAGGTCTACAAGCCCGGGCGCATATATGCGGATTTGCGCGTACCGATGCGCGAAATTGCCGTGCATCCAACGGCGGGCGAGCCCAACGTCACCGTCTATGATGCGTCCGGCCCCTATAGCGATCCGCTCGTGACGATCGATATTGCGCAGGGCCTGCCACGCATGCGGGAGGCCTGGCTTGAGGCGAGGGGCGACACGATTGTTTATGACGGCCGCCACGTTCTCCCCGCCGATAATGGCTTTGCGACCGGCGAACGCCTGACGCCGGCTTTCTCCGGCCTCAGCAGGCCAAGCAGGTCCAGGGATGGGCGTGCGGTTACCCAACTCGCCTATGCGCGGGCAGGCATCGTTACGCCGGAGATGGAGTTTGTCGCCATTCGCGAAAACCTTGGCCGCGAGGCGGCCAAGAGCGCGTTGGTGCGCGACGGCGAATCCTTCGGAGCGGCGATACCGGACTATGTGACGCCCGAATTCGTGCGCGACGAGATCGCGCGGGGCAGGGCGATCATCCCGGCCAATATCAACCACCCCGAACTCGAGCCGATGATCATCGGCCGCAATTTCCTCGTCAAGATCAATGCCAATATCGGCAATTCCGCTGTCACCTCTTCGATGGCCGAGGAGGTCGAGAAAATGGTCTGGGCGACGCGCTGGGGCGCGGATACGGTCATGGACCTTTCGACCGGGCGCAATATTCACAATATTCGCGAGTGGATCATCCGCAACGCGCCAGTGCCGATCGGCACGGTTCCGCTCTATCAGGCGCTGGAAAAGGTGGGCGGTATCGCCGAGGATCTGAGCTGGGAGATTTTTCGCGACACGCTGATCGAACAGGCGGAACAGGGCGTCGACTATTTCACCATCCATGCCGGGGTGCGGCTTCATTACATCCCGCTCACCGTCAACCGGGTGACCGGCATTGTCTCGCGCGGCGGTTCGATCATGGCGAAGTGGTGCCTGCATCACCACAGGGAAAGCTTCCTTTACGAGCATTTCGCGGAAATCTGCGATATTTGCCGCGCCTATGATGTCTCCTTCTCCCTGGGCGACGGGCTGCGGCCTGGGTCGATCGCCGATGCCAACGATGCGGCGCAATTTGCCGAACTCGAGACGCTTGGCGAACTTACCCGGATCGCCTGGGCCAAGGATTGCCAGGTGATGATCGAAGGGCCCGGCCACGTGCCGATGCACAAGATCAAGGAGAACATGGACAAGCAGCTCACGGATTGCGGCGAGGCTCCATTCTATACGCTAGGACCGCTGACGACAGATATCGCACCCGGCTACGATCACATCACCTCGGGCATCGGCGCGGCAATGATCGGCTGGTTCGGCACAGCAATGCTCTGCTATGTCACACCCAAGGAGCATCTCGGCCTGCCCGATCGGGACGATGTCAAGGTCGGCGTCATCACCTACAAGATCGCCGCCCATGCGGCCGACCTTGCCAAGGGCCATCCGGCGGCGAAACTGCGCGACGACGCGCTGTCGCGGGCGCGTTTCGAGTTCCGCTGGGAAGACCAGTTCAACCTGTCGCTCGATCCGGAAACCGCGCGCCTCTACCACGATGAGACCCTTCCGAAAGAAGCGCACAAGGTGGCGCATTTCTGCTCGATGTGCGGGCCGAAATTCTGCTCGATGCGTATTTCGCACGACATCAGGGCGGAGGCGCAGAAGGAAGGCATGGCGGCGATGGCCGCGAAATTCCGCGAGGGCGGCGATCTCTATATGCCGCTGGAAAATGGCGGTTGATCCATGGCGGTGCTTGTCAAAGGTGCTGGCGTTGCCGGCCTGGCGGTCGCGCATGAACTGATGGTGCGCGGTATCGAGGTGACCGTGGTCGATCCAGCGCCCGGAGGCTTAAGGGCTGCATCCTGGTATGCCGGCGGCATGCTCGCGCCCTATTGCGAAAGGGAAAGCGCCGAGCAGGCCGTCGTCGAGCTTGGACGAGGGGCGGCCGATTGGTGGGAGGAAGCACTGCCCGGCAGCGTGACCCGGAACGGCACGCTGGTCCTCGCCCCGGCGCGCGACCATAAGGAACTCGACCGCTTCGGCGCGCGCACGTCCGGCTTCGAAATGGTCGATGAAGGAGGGATCGCGGCGCTTGAGCCCGACCTTTCCGGCCGCTTTCGCAAGGGGCTTCATTTCCCCAGCGAAGCGCATCTCGATCCTCGCCATGCGCTGGTCGGTCTTGCCGCAAAGCTTGCCGCCTGCGGTGTCTGTTTCGAAACCGATCTGTCGGCCCGGTCGGGCTTCGACTGGACCATAGAATGCGTCGGCCGCGCGACGCAGGACGAGAACATTCGCGGCGTGCGCGGCGAAATGCTGCTGTTGCGCACGCCGGATGTTGCCCTGTCGCGGCCGATACGGCTCATTCATCCCCGCTTTCCCGTCTACATCGTGCCAAGGGCAGGACAGACCTTCATGGTCGGCGCAACGATGATCGAAAGCGATGCGACCGGGCCGATCACGGCGCGCTCGATGATGGAACTGCTGAATGCTGCCTATAGCCTGCATCCCGCCTTTGGCGAGGCTGAGATCGTGGAGACGGGTACCGGTATCCGGCCGGCCTATGCCGACAACCTGCCGCGCGTCGTCCGCAAAGGCAATGCAATCAGCATCAATGGACTTTTCCGCCACGGTTTCCTGCTTGCTCCCGCCATGGCGCGGCAGGCTGCGGACATGATTTTTGATGAAAGGAACAAGGCGCAATGAAACTCATCGTCAATGGTGAAACGCGTGAGGTCGCGGCGCAATTCCTCAACGCGCTGCTGAGCGAGCTGGAGTTCGAGGGCGAATGGCTGGCGACAGCGCTGAATGGCGAACTCGTCCGCTCAGCCGAGCGCGCAGGTTGCGCGCTCCGGGAGGGGGACCGCGTGGAAATTCTGACGCCGCGGCAGGGAGGCTGAGCATGCTGACGCTTTACGGCACCGAACTTCATTCACATTTGCTGCTCGGAACCGCGCAATACCCATCGCCGGCAATTCTGCTCGACGCTATTATGGCCTCCGGCACCGGGGTCGTCACGGTTTCCTTGCGCCGCGAAACGGCGGGTGGCAGTTCCGGCGAAAGGTTCTGGTCGTTGATCCGCTCGTCCGGCGTGCGCGTGCTGCCGAATACGGCCGGCTGCCATTCGGCCAAGGAAGCGGTGCTGACGGCGCAAATGGCGCGTGATCTCTTCGCCACGGATTGGATCAAGCTCGAAGTCATCGGCAATCACGACACGCTGCAACCGGATGTTTTCGCCCTGGTCGAGGCCGCGGGTATCCTCAGCAACGAGGGATTCAAGGTCTTTCCCTATACGACCGACGACCTGGTCGTCGCGGGGAGGCTGATCGATGCCGGCTGCGAGGTGCTGATGCCATGGTGCGCTCCGATCGGCTCGGCGCAGGGCCCGCTCAACCTGCATGCGCTGCGCTCGCTGCGCGGCCATTTCCCGGATGTCCCGTTGATTGTCGATGCCGGCCTCGGCCGTCCGTCGCATGCGGCGACTGTGATGGAACTCGGCTTTGATGCGATTCTGCTCAACACGGCCGTGGCGAAGGCGGGTGATCCGGTGGCGATGGCCGGTGCCTTCGCCAAGGCGACGGAGGCCGGCTACGCCGCATTTCGCGCCGGCATGCTCGAGCCGCGCGATGTTGCCGTGCCGTCAACGCCGGTGATCGGCAAGGCGGTTTTTGGCTAGCAAACGCCTCGGCCTGTCAGCTATCAAGCAAGGCTGCGACGTTGTGGTTTTCGCCGTAGACGAGGCAATCGGCTATGGTTGTCTTATCGAGGACGCCCCGCGTCACATTGGCCACCTCGTTGAAGACATGGCGAATCTCGCAGGTCGCTTCGCTGGCGCAATCCTCGCAGCGGCGATAGGCGATCTTGCTGAGGCAGGGGAGTGGCGCAATCGGCCCGTCGATGAGCCGGAGCACTTCGCCGAAAGTGATGTCCTCCGCGGACTTCAGCAGCAGATACCCGCCCATCTTGCCGCGACGGCTCATGACGATGCCTTGATGCTTCAGGTCGAGAAGAATCTGCTCGAGGAACTTCTTTGGGATGTTCTGCTCGTCGGCGATGTCGGAGATAAAGAGCGCTTTCTCGGCATCCGCCCTGGCGAGCACGACAAGAGCCCGCAGTGCGTATTTGGCTTTTTGCGATATCATTTTCTCTGCCTGACCACCGTTTCAGCTGCAGTCATAGTCCGTCGCATACCATTTTCCAGTGTAGAAGTGTTAAAAATCTTAAGTTTTTTTGCGGCGGAGGAATGGCTTAAAAATGGCGTGTAAGGCGCTGAAAAATAAGAATTCATTAAGATATTTGCCTCTTTGCCGAAGATAGCTTCACACGATTGATACACGATTGAACCGGTAGAGATTATTGACAAATGATTTCAAGCCGTCATCATCAGCTATCGGTTGACCCCAAAAAGGCAACTGCACTCTGCAACCGAAACCATTATCGGAGGTCGCGATGTACAGTGAAGTATCGAGCATTTTCAATCGGGCCGAACGCTTGTGGCGTGACGTATTTGCAGCAGAAACGCTGGAACTGGATACCGGCGACTCCAAGAAGCGCGACTGCGATGAAGCGTCCGCCAAGCGCCATCGCAATTGGACGGAAGAAGACTTTCTCTGGTGCTGGCAGCATCGCGGTTTCTGGTAATCGCGGGCATATCCGGCGGTCGGAGCGACGCGCTGCAGGCAGTTGCTCCGCGCCACAATAGTTGTAGAATTTGGTTTCATTTATTGCATTAACAATAGAACAAAAGTCCTTCCGCGTCGGGCGTGCTGCGGCCATTCTGGCAAAAATTGCCCATCTTGAACCAGAGTGGCAATGGTCATCATTGCCGGTGCGTTCGCTCCCGGCCTGTGCGGGAGTTTTCCATGAAAAGACTATTGGTTTTGACGGCTGTGGCGCTCGGCCTCAGCCTTAATGCGGTGAAAGCGGCTGACGAGCCGAGCGAAATCCTCAACGTTTCCTACGATATTTCGCGCGAACTCTACGAGCAGATCGACAAGGCGTTTTCCGCTGCCTACAAGAGCGAGAAGGGCAAGGACATCACCGTCAACCAGTCGCATGCCGGTTCGTCCAAGCAGGCGCGCTCGATCCTTGAAGGCCTCGACGCCGATGTCGTGACCTTCAACCAGGTCACCGACGTTCAGGTCCTGCACGACAAGGGCAACTTCATCCCTGCCGACTGGCAGTCCCGCCTGCCGAATAATTCCTCGCCCTATTACTCGCTTCCCGCCTTCCTGGTGCGGGCGGGAAATCCCAAGAACATCAAGAACTGGGATGACCTTGTACGCGACGACGTCAAGGTCGTGTTTCCCAACCCGAAGACATCGGGCAATGCGCGCTATACCTATCTGGCTGCCTACGCCTATGCGCTCGAAGCCAACAACAAGGATGAAGGGAAAGCGCAGGAGTTCGTCAAGAAGCTGTTCGCCAATGTGCCGGTTTTCGACACGGGCGGGCGCGCGGCAACGACAACCTTTGCCGAGCGCGGCATTGGCGATGTGCTGATTACATTCGAGGCGGAAGTGCTCGGAACGCGCAAACAGCTTGGCGAAGACAAGTATGAAGCCGTCGTGCCGCCGGTCAGCCTCCTTGCCGAATTCCCGGTGACCGTCGTCGACAAGGTGGTCGACAAGCGCGGCTCGCGCGCCATCGCCGAGGACTACCTGAAGTTCCTTTATACACCGGAGGGTCAGGACATCCTTGCCCAAAACTTCAACCGTGTGAACGACGCATCGGTGAAGGCGAAATATGCCGCGCAGTTTCCGGAAACGCGGCTCCTGACGGTGGAAGATGTCTTCGGCGGCTGGGATAAGCTGTCCAAGGAGCATTTCTCCGAAGGAGGCATTCTCGATAAGGTGTTCACCAAGCGTTAAGCGGACCGGCCAGCATGGCATATGGCGCAGCGGCGATGCTGCGCCATTCTATTTTCAACCACGACTTGCATTCGGACATGCACAGGCTAGAAAGCTGGAATGTCATTGTTTTCAAGGTCTTCTTCGCGCGGAATTCTGCCAGGCTTCGGTCTCACCCTTGGTGTGACCTTGCTCTATTTCGTGGTGATCGTAGCGCTGCCGCTTGTCGCCATGCTTTATAAGTCGGCCAATCTCGGCTTTGCGGACTTCTGGGCGATCGTCACCTCTGAAAGAGCGCTTGCCACCTATCGCATCACGGTCTCGACGGCTGCGCTGGCAACCCTTCTCAATGCGATGTTCGGCATGCTGCTCGCCTGGGTGCTGGTGCGCTATGAGTTTCCGGGTCGCCGGTTGCTCGATGCCATTGTCGATTTGCCTTTCGCGCTGCCGACTGCGGTCGCAGGTCTTGCTCTCGTCACCGTATTTTCGGCCAATGGCTGGTTCGGCCGCTATCTCGAGCCGCTCGGTATCAAGGTCGCCTATGCGCCTCTCGGCATCGCGCTCGCCATGATGTTCACCAGCATCCCCTTCGTCATCCGTACGGTGCAGCCGGTACTGGAAGATCTTGCCAGTGACGTGGAAGAGGCGGCAAGATCCCTCGGCGCCTCCAATTTGCAGATATTCACGAGGGTCATCTGGCCGGCAATTTTGCCCGCCTTTATAGCGGGTTGTAGCCTGTCCTTCGCGCGCAGCCTTGGCGAGTTCGGGGCCATCGTCTTCATCTCCGGCAACCTGCCTTTTGAAACCGAGGTGATGTCGTTGCTCGTTTTCATCCGGCTCGATGAATATGACTATCCGGCCGCCGCAGCGCTGGCGACCGTGATGCTGGTCACCGCCTTTCTCATGCTCGTCATAACCAACTCGATCCAAGCCTGGCATTTGAGATATGCAGAACGCAACTGAATCCGCGCTGCCCGCGCTGGCCGTCACGGCCTATTCTTCGCACCGGCGCGGCAAGCCCGCGGCGAGCGCAGTGCATCGCGTTCTCATCGGCGCCGCGTTCATCCTTTCGGCGCTTTTCATCGGCGTCCCGATGCTGGTGATCTTCACCTATGCGTTCCGCGAAGGCATGGGCGTCTACTTCTCGCAGATCACGCAGCCGGCGACGCTGCATGCAATCTGGCTGACGGTGCTTACCGCGATCGTGGTCGTGCCTATCAACATGGTGTTCGGCATCTGCGCCGCGTGGCTGGTGACACGGTATCGCTTCCCGGGACGCCAGCTGCTGATCAGCCTTATCGAGATTCCATTTTCGGTCTCGCCGATCGTTGCCGGCGTGACATATTTGTTTCTCTACGGAAGCCAGGGACTGCTCGGGCCGCTACTCGAAAGTTATGACATCAAGATCATGTTCACCGTGCCGGCGATCTTTCTCGTCAGCCTGTTCGTGACGAGCCCTTTCGTCGCCCGTGAGCTCATTCCGCTGATGCAGGCGCAGGGCAGCGAAGACGAAGAGGCAGCCATCACGCTGGGCGCCACCGGATTGCAGACGTTCCGCTATGTGACGCTGCCGAACATCAAATGGGCGCTGCTCTATGGCGCGGTGCTGTGCAATGCCCGCGTCATGGGCGAGTTCGGCGCGGTATCCGTCGTGTCCGGCGCCATTCGCGGCCAGACCAATACATTGCCGCTGCAGATCGAATTGCTGTTCAACGATTACAATGTTACCGGCGCCTTTGCCGCTTCATCGACATTGGCGTTGATCGCAATCGTGACGCTGGTGTTGAAGTACGTGCTCGAACGCAAGCAACGGGCTGGCTAAGGAAGTCAGGCGGCGCGCTGTGGCCGGTAGTCTCGCTGCGGGCGTCGCAGGGAGTTGGCAAGGACATAGCCATCCGGCCATGCGCCAAAGCCCGCTTCTACGTTGATGTGGCCGGCATATTGCAGGTCGACAAAACCCGAACCCCAGACGCCGGCAAGGGCTTCCGCCTTCTTGAACGACATGTAGGGGTCGTTGCGGCTGGCGACGACGATCGACGGGAAACCGAGATTGTAGCGGGGCAGGGGCGCAAAACTCGCAAACTTCGAATCCTGCGATGCCATGCGCTCAGCGTCGGCGGGCGCAACGAGTACGGCTCCCGCAATGTGAGCCGCCGAGGGCCGGCTTGCGAGATGAGAAACGAGAACGCAGCCGAGGCTGTGCGCAACGAGAACCGCATCCGGAGTTTCGGCAAGCTTTGCTTCCAGCACGTGCAGCCACTGTGACAGGACCGGGTTTTCCCAATCGTCCTGCTCGACGAGATGGGCGGTATCATCCTCGGCAAGCCATTGCCTTTGCCAATGGCCGCTTTCGGATCCGCGATATCCCGGAATGATCAATGTCGTCATCGTTGCCACAACTCCCTTGATGCAAAATCGCCTGAAGGAACTCTGATGTGGCCCAAAAATAAGGTTGCCGCGGCAATTCTTGAAGAAACAGCCCACTAAAGAGCCGGCATAATGGGAAAATCTGGCCCTGCAAAACCGAGCTTGTGTGGAAAGCGCCCCTTAGGTTTCTCCATCTTTCTTGTACCAGCGGATGAGAAGCTGGGAGCGTTCGAAATAGAGCACTACCAGCAGCGACAGGGCAAAGGGGATCAGGAGATAGAACAGACGGAAGATGATGAGCGCGGCGAGAACGTCGGCATGGTTCATGTCGGGCAATCCGGTCAGGAATACGAGTTCAAGGACGCCGAGACCGCCAGGCGCATGGGAGATGAGAGCTGCTGAAAACGACACGAGAAAAATGCCGAGAATGATCAGAAACCCGGGATTTCCTTCGGCGGGCAGCGTGAAATAGATGATAGCCGCAGCGCCGATGAGTTCCAGCGGTCCGACGATCAGCTGCTGCGCGACAACCGAGAGACGCGGATATTCGAGCGTGAACTGGCGAATCCGCAAGGGTTTGAATTGCAGCCAGCTGCCAAAGACATAGAGGAGGACGATGACCAACGAGCCATAACCAAGGACATAGCCCACGGAAACCGGCAAATCCGCGTTGAAGCGCTGAAGTAGTTCCGGCTCGATCAAAAGCACGAAAGCACTAAGCGTCAGTATGCCGAGCATGAAAGTGAAGGAGCAGAAGGCAATCAGCAAAGCGATTTCAGATCCGCTCATCCCTTGCGAGGAATAGGCGCGATAGCGAACGACGGCTCCTGAAAGCACCGACGCGCCGATATTGTGGGACAGCGCATAGGTCGTGAATGAACAAAGCGCAATGAACAGCCACGAAATCTTGCGGCGAAGATGCAGGAGCGCTACGCGATCGTAGCCGGCGAGGGCGGCGTAGGCGGCAAGCGAGGACAGCGCGGCGAGGACCCAGCGATGCGGAGGAATCGCGTAGATGCTGTCGATTACGTCATCCAGCGAGATGCTCCGCAACTCCTTGTAGAGGAGCCATACGGAAATCGCGACGGCAGCCAGTCCGACAACCGGCCATACATAATCCTTCAGCTTCATACTCGGTCCTGCCCACTCATACCGGTCGCTTTTATTGTTGTCTTTATTCAGTCAATGGTGCGGGCAACGGCTCATCGAGACCGAGAATCTGGGAAACCAGACCGCGCGCGATCTCGCGTTCGCCCATGATCACCGTATCGGCGCCGAGGTCCTGCAAGTGCTGCACTTCGGCGTCCGAATGGGCGCGCGCCAGAATGTTGATCGTCGGGTTCGCGGCGCGTGCCTTGACGACGACCTGCCCGGCCTCGAAAGCATTGGGGATCGCCAGAATCAACTGCCGGGCTCCAACCAGATTGGCCGCCGCAAGTACGTCGCCATTGGCGGCGTTGCCGACGATGGTCTCGATATTGTCATCCCGCAACCTGGCGACGGTCTTGTCGGCATCTTCAATAACGAGGAACGGCTTGCCTCGTTCCTTGAGCGCCTCGCCAACGAGACTGCCCACCCGGCCGTAGCCGACGAGCACCGCATGATCCGTCAGCGTAGTGGGTTGCACTTCCTCCACGGCCTCTGCCTCGACAGCGGAAGGTTCTGTCGCATCCGCAACAGGCTCGGTTGCCGCCGCGCGCTTTTCCAGCCTGGGTTTGAGATATGTCACGGCGGCAAATGCCAGCGGATTGACGAGGATCGAGAGGATGGCGCCGCCAAGGATGAGGTCGCGTCCCTCCTGCGGCAGCATGCCAAGATCGACGCCAAGCTCGGCGAGAATGAAGGAGAATTCGCCGATCTGCGCCAGACTTGCCGAAATGATGAGCGCCGTGCCGGACGGATAGCCGAAGGCGCGCACGATGAAGAAAGCAGCGAGCGACTTGCCGATGACGATGATCGCCAGCGTCGCCAGTAGCGGCAGCGGATCCTGGACGATCGTCATCGGATCGAAAAGCATGCCGACCGAAACGAAGAACAGTACCGCGAAAGCATCGCGCAGCGGCAGCGATTCTTCGGCGGCACGGTGGCTGAGCTCGGATTCGCTCATGATCATGCCGGCAAAGAAGGCGCCGAGCGCCAGCGATACGCCGAAGAGCTTTGCCGCACCGAAGGCGACGCCGAGCGCGATGGCGAGTACGGCGAGGCGAAACAGTTCGCGGGACCCCGTATGCGCAATGGCGTGCAGCGTCCAGGGAATGACGCGTCGACCGACGATGAGCATGACGGCCACAAAGGCGGCCACCTTGCCGAGGGTCAAAAGAATGACGCCGAGGACGCCGAGGTTGAAATAGTTGACGATCGGATCACTAAGAGCCCGCATGGCTTGCTCGCCGTCACCACCGCTGTTGAGCGCGCCGGCAATTGCCGGCAGCAGGACGAGCGCGAGGACCATGGCAAGGTCTTCGACGATCAGCCAGCCGACGGCGATGCGTCCGCGCTCGGTCTCGATAAGGCGGCGCTCCTGCATGGCGCGAAGCAACACGACCGTACTTGCTACGGACAGGGCCAGACCGAAGACAAGGCCTGCCTGCAGACCCCAGCCAAGGATCCAGGCGAGACCGGCGCCGAGGATCGTGGCCGCGACGATCTGTACGACGGCGCCAGGAATGGCGATCGCGCGGACGGAGAGAAGGTCCTTCAGGGAAAAATGCAGGCCAACGCCAAACATCAGCAGGATCACACCGATTTCGGCAAGCTCCGCCGCGAGCTTCTGGTCGGCGACGAAACCGGGGGTATGGGAGCCGGCGAGCACGCCGGCGAGGAGATATCCGACAAGGGGAGGAACTCGCAACCGATTGGCAA
The DNA here is from genome assembly GCF_056399405.1 of Phyllobacterium sp. 01N428. Taxonomy (NCBI): domain Bacteria; kingdom Pseudomonadati; phylum Pseudomonadota; class Alphaproteobacteria; order Hyphomicrobiales; family Phyllobacteriaceae; genus Phyllobacterium; species Phyllobacterium sp. 01N428. The sequence continues at coordinate 168,487 of NZ_JBFTRH010000002.1, read as the reverse complement.
TCGCACCAAAGATAAAGGCCAGAACCAGACCAATGACGATTGTCGCAATCAGCGGCGTTTCATGAGGCATATGTCGGCATCTCCTCCGTGAGATCGTTGAAAAATGAAATTGATGAACCTGCGAACAGGGTCCTGTCGCAGCAGTATTGCGTACCGGGGAAGTCTTGCAAACCGCTTTCGTCAATTCTGCGGCACATAGAAGGCATTTTTTCCATGTGCCGCAAATATTTAGGCTTTGTGCTGGTCGCGCGGCATCAACTTTGCGCGACCGGCTTTTCACCGATGCGGTGCTGGTGGTTCTTCTCCCACCACGTTCCAAGCAAGAGCAGGATGGGTGCCGCGATAAAGAGCGAGGAACTTGTCGCGATAATCACGCCGAAAAGCATCGGCAGCGCAAAGTTCTCGACCGCCTTGCCGCCCCAGATCGCCATCGGAAGCATGGCGAGGAAGACGGTCAATGAGGTGTAGATACAGCGCGCCAGCGTCTGGTTGATGCTGAGATCGATGATCTGGCGCAGCGGCATCTTCTTGTGGATGCGCAGGTTCTCGCGCATGCGGTCATAGACCACGACCTTGTCGTTGACCGAGTAGCCGATGATCGTCAGCAATGCGGCAATGGCGGTCAGGTTGAAGTCGAGGCCCATCAGTGCAAAGAATCCGACGGTCTTTGTGGTATCGAGAATGAGCGTCGCAATGGCGCCCAGCGCGAAGTGCCACTCGAACCGCCACCAGATGTAGAACAGCATGGCAAGGCTGGCGAGGACGACGGCAAGAATGCCGGACCGCGCAAGCTCGCCGCTGACCTTGGGCCCGACGACTTCCGAGCTTTCGAACTTGACGGCGGGGTCAAGCTTTTGCACGGCATCCTTGACCTTGGTGACAGCCACGGTCTGCGCCTCTTCGCCGCCTTCCTGACGCTGGACGCGGATGAGGACGCGATTGTCGCCGCCGCCCTGCTGCAGGGCGACTTCGCCAAGGCCGAGACCTTCGAGCGTCGAGCGCATGGTGGCCAGATCCGCCGGCTGCGATGTCGTCACGTCGACCTGGATACCACCCTTGAAATCGATGCCGTAGTTGAGGCCCGGATGGATGAACAGGATCACCGATGCGATCGACAGGAAGATCGACACGCCGATACCGAAGAAGCGGGCATTCATGAACGAGATGTTCGTGTTCTCCGGAACGAGCTTGAACAGGTGCTCGATGCGGATGGTCTTCATCTTACGGCGACGCACGATCGCCATCATGATGATGCGAACGACGGTCACGGCGGTGAACATCGAGACGAGGGCGCCGATGATCATGGTGATCGCGAAGCCGCGTACCGGGCCTGTGCCGAAAAGGAACAGCAGGAACGTCGCGATCAGGTGCGTGGCGTTGGCGTCGACAATGGTCGAATAGGCAAGCCTGAAACCACGATCGACCGCGGCCATCGCGCCGATACCCTTGCGCGCTTCTTCCCGGATACGCTCGTTGATGAGAATGTTCGCGTCGACCGCAAAGCCGATGCCGAGAATGATGGCGGCGATGCCCGGCAGTGTCAGCGTCGCCCCGAGCAAACTCAATATGCCGAAGGTCAGGGCAACGTTGAGAGCAAGGGCAAGGTTCGCAATGAGACCCCAGCCGCTATAGAGGATAAAGATAAAGGCAACGACGAGGGCGAAGCCGATGAAGCCGGTCAACAGGCCCATCTTGATGACGTCGCCGCCAAGATCAGGACCGACCGTCCGCTCTTCGATGACGGTAAGCGGAGCCGGCAGCGCGCCGGCGCGCAGCAGCGCGGCCGTCGTCACCGTATCCTGTACGGTGAAATTGCCGGTGATCTGGCCTGAGCCGCCGGTGATCGGCACCTGGATGACCGGTGCGGTCAAAACCTTGCCGTCGAGCACGATGGCGAACGGCCGTCCGACATTCTGGCTGGTGATGTCCGCGAACTGACGTGCGCCGACATTATCGAAGCGGAAGGTGATGATCGGCTGGTTGGTCTGCTGGTCGAAGGCGGCGCGGGCGTCGGTCAGCCGTTCGCCGCTGATCGCAACGCGATCCTCGACCGGGAATGTGACGCCGGGAGTCTTGGCGTCGGGAAGGATCGAGACGCCGGGAGGCGGGTTGGTGCCGGCATCATGGTCGGCGACCATATGGAACGTCATTTTTGCCGTGCTGCCGAGCAGGGCACGCAGTTGGCTCGGATCCTGGAGCCCGGGCAGCTGGACCACGATGCGGTCGGAACCGACGCGCTGGATCGATGGTTCGGCGACACCGACCTGGTCGACGCGGCGGCGGACGATTTCAAGACTCTGCTGCAAGGCATTGTCGAGCTTGTCCTTCATGCCTGCCTCGGTCAGCGTCAGCCTGATCTGATTGTCGGTCGACGTAATGTCTATATCGCTGACAGGGGCGGCGAAACCGACCTGAGCGACCTGCGAGGACAATTCGCGCAAGGCAGCCACCGCGGCATCGCGCTGCGACGGATCGGAAAGCGTCACGATAACGGAATCGCCGGCAACACGCACCGACTGCGGCTGGATCTTCGCCGTGCGCAGATGGCCGCGCGCGTCATCGAGAATCGAGCGGATACGGTCCTTCTTCAGGGCCGCGGCATCAACTTCGAGAACGAGATAGGAACCGCCGCGCAGGTCGAGGCCGAGCGCAACCTGCTTCTTGGGGAACCAGCCCGGCATCGCATCAAGCTGTGCCTTGGTGAAAAGATTGGGTAGCGCGAGCGTAATACCCGCCAGAATGATGAAAATATAGGTCCAAAGGACCCACCTCGAAGTACGCATGGTCGTTTTCCGTTATGAGATGGGGGCACTGCCGGGAACTGCTTACGCGTCTGCCTGGCGAGCGCCGAAGTTGTTCGTCATTTCCTGCCGGAAATGGTGATATCAGCCAAGGGCGCGCGGCGGCGCGCGGGCGCTGAAAAGCGGATCGTGGCCGAGAAGCAATGTGGCGCTCGGCGCAAATATTCGGATACCGGTCTGGTCGGCGAGCGTAAGCCGCGATCCGCCCGGAAGCAACGCATCCTGGGGACCGCTGTCGGCGCCGAGCCCGCTCTTGATTTTCAGATGCAGCGCTTCAAGCGCGATGACGCGCATGGGCCGCTCGACGGGAGTCGAGTGGTTGTCGGTTTCGTGGGCGACACGTGTTTCGTGCGACTTGGCCGCGCCGATCGCCCGTTCAGCCAGATTGCGGTCTGGCCCCGACATGTAAGAGGCGCCAAGGGCCGCGCCGATCGTGGAGACAAGCCAGAAAATAGAGATCAGGAGCGGAGCAGCGCTGCGCTTTCCTGTCCTGCTATTTCCATGCTTGTCCATGCCGCTACCCAATATCAATCTCCCGCGGCGCAAAGCGCCTCGTTGGTTCCTGTATTATGAAGTCTTGTCGGCTGAGTCACTTAAAATCGACGTGTTTGGCCGGCTCGGCCAAGAAAAAGCACCGCCGCGCAGGAAACGGGTGGAACCCAGTCAAGCTAAGCGCACTCTAAGCCCGATAGGAAATTGCATGGAGGCCATGACATGACTGACAGCGTTACGCCACTTGCCACCACGCGGTGGAACGACATTGCGGCAAGTCTCGACGATATCGGCTATGCGATCTTGAAAGGGGTGCTGTCGCGACAGGCGTGCGAACAGCTGGCAGCGGGTTATGGGGACGACGACCAGTTCCGCAAGCGGATCGTCATGGCCAAGCATGGCTTCGGGCGCGGCGAATACAAATATTTGAGCTATCCCCTGCCGCCGCTGGTGAACGATCTTCGCCAATCGCTCTACGAGCCGCTCGCCGGCATCGCCAATCGGTTGAATGAGTTGATGGGCATCGATGTGCGCTATCCGGACGAGCACGCAGCGTTCATCGAACGCTGCCATGTGGCCGGCCAGAACCGGCCGACGCCGCTGCTGCTCGAATACAAGGAAGGCGACTACAATTGCCTGCACCAGGATATCTATGGCGAGCATGTTTTCCCGCTGCAGGCCGCCTTTCTCCTGTCGCGTCCGGGCGAGGACTTCAGCGGCGGCGAATTTGTTCTCACCGAGCAGCGGCCCCGCATGCAGTCGCGCGCCGAAGTTGTGCCGCTGAAGCAAGGCGATGCCGTGATCTTTCCGGTAAGCAATCGTCCGGTCAAAGGTTCGCGAGGCCATTACCGGGTCAATATGCGCCACGGTGTCAGCCGCCTGCGCAGCGGCAAGCGTCACACGCTCGGCATTATCTTTCACGATTCGAAATAGTTGCATCGACCCGCGAACGACCGCATTGTAGCAGGGCAATCTCGTGGGGCGTCGATGGATTATCTCATTTTCTGGGAATGGCTGAGCTTCGCCGCACGCTGGCTGCATGTCATCACCGCAATCGCCTGGATCGGATCGTCCTTCTATTTTATCGCGCTCGATCTCGGGCTCCGCCGCCACGCCGCTCTGCCCGCAGGCGTCAACGGCGAGGAGTGGCAGGTGCATGGCGGCGGCTTCTACCACATACAGAAATATATGGTTGCGCCGGCGCACATGCCCGAGCACCTCATCTGGTTCAAGTGGGAATCCTATGCGACCTGGCTCTCCGGCTTTGCGCTGCTTTGCATCGTCTACTATGCTGGCGCCGACCTTTATCTCATCGACCGCAATGTGCTCGATGTCTCGACTTGGGTCGCGATCCTCATTTCACTCGCCTCCATCTCGATCGGCTGGCTGATCTACGACCTCCTGTGCAAATCATCGCTCGCGGCGAATGACACGGCGCTGATGCTCATCCTCTATGGTGTCATCGTCTTCATGGCCTGGGGCTACACGCATCTCTTCACGGGCCGCGCCGCCTTCCTGCATCTCGGTGCATTCACGGCGACCATCATGTCGGCGAATGTGTTTCTGCTGATTATTCCCAACCAGAAGAAAGTCGTCGCCGACCTCATCGCCGGAAAATCGCCCGATCCCAAGCTCGGCAAGCAGGCAAAACAACGCTCAACGCATAATAATTACCTGACTTTGCCTGTCATTTTCCTGATGTTGTCGAACCATTATCCGCTGGCAACGTCCACGGCGTTCAACTGGATCATCGCGTCACTCGTGTTCATCATCGGTGTTTTGATCCGCCACTATTTCAATTCGCGCCACGCTGGAACGGGCAATCCGCACTGGACCTGGCTTGCGAGCGCCATACTGTTCATCGTCATCATTTGGCTCTCGACGGTCCCCAGGGTTTTGACCGGGGAGGCAAAGGTTTCGCGGGCAGCCGAACCATTCCTGACCGCGGCACATTTCGAACAGGTGCGCGACACGGTGTTGGGGCGCTGCTCGATGTGCCATTCTGCCGAGCCGTCGTGGGAGGGTATCATGCTGCCGCCGAAGGGCGTCAGGCTCGACACGGATGGCCTGATCGCCGCGCATGCCAGCGAGATCTATATCCAGGCCGGCGCCAGTCATGCGATGCCGCCGGGCAATGTCACGCAAGTGACCGACGCCGAACGCGCCTTGCTCGTCGCCTGGTATCGCAGCGCTGGAAAGCCGGTGCAATGACCGAAGTTCTGCTGCGCGGCCGCCTTCTGACCTTCCATGATGAGCCGATGGCAGGCGAGGCGAGCGCCGGCGCCTTCACCTACATCGAGGACGGCGGCCTCTTGCTGCGCGACGGCGCGATTGCAGCAGTGGACGAGTTTTCGGCGCTGCGGGCGGGCGAGGGTCGCAACCTTGAGGTCATCGATCATCGCCCGCACCTGATTATGCCTGGGTTCATCGACACCCACATCCATTTTCCGCAGATGCAGGTCGTCGGCTCCTATGCGGGCGCGTTGCTCGAGTGGCTCAACAGATACACCTTCGTTGAGGAACAGAAATTCTCGAACCAGGGCCACCCGGAACGCATCGCCTCGGCATTTTTCGATGAACTGATCCGCCACGGAACCACGACCGCGGCCGCCTATTGTTCAGTGCACAAGGCATCGGTTCAGGCCTTTTTCGCCGAATCGCACCGGCGCAATACGCGGATGGTGGCGGGCAAGGTGATGATGGACCGCAATGCGCCGCCGGGTCTCCTCGATACGGCGCAGTCGGGCTATGACGATAGCAAGGCGCTCATCGCCGAATGGCATGGCAAGGGTCGGCAGCACTACGCCATCACGCCGCGCTTTGCGCCGACATCGACGCCAGAGCAACTGGAGATGAGCGGCGCGCTTGCCCGCGAACATCCGGACCTGCACATTCAGACGCATCTATGCGAAAACACTGCGGAAATCGCCTTCGTCGCCGAACTCTTTCCGTGGAGCCGCGACTATACGCACGTCTACGAACACTATGGGCTGCTGGGGCCGAAAACGCTTCTCGGGCATTGCATTCACCTGACGGACGCCGAAATCCGCTCTATTGCGGAGAGCCGTTCCGTTGCGGTTTTCTGCCCAACGTCAAATCTCTTCATCGGCAGCGGTTTGTTCGATCTTGCCCGGCTGCGCGCTTCGGAGCCCTCCGTCCGCAACGCCATTGCGACGGATATCGGCGGCGGGACATCCTACTCCATGCTACGCACGCTCGATGAAGGCTACAAGATCCTCAATATCCAGGGGCAGCGCTACCATCCGCTGCGCTCCTTCTATCAAGCGACGCTTGGCAATGCCCGGGCGCTGTCGCTGGAAGATCTCATCGGTTCGCTAAAAGTGGGGACAGAGGCGGATTGCATCGTTCTCGATGCGGGCGCCACGCCGGCCATGCGGCTTCGCATGGAAACGGTCGAGACGCTGGTCGAGGAACTCTTCCTTCTGCAGACCATGGGCGACGACCGGTCCATCGTCGAGGTCTATGTCGCGGGCCGTCCGGCCAAATCGACGCTGTAGGGGAACCGCAACAGCAGTCGCACCGTTTGGCAGCAGTCACTTCCTCGCACCTGCGAAAGCCTTATGATCACACAACATCGCGATTTGCGAACCGGCCAGCCGATCTGGCTCGCCCGACGGGCACCCCGTATAGAAACGCAACTTCTGGTCGAGGATATCCGAACGGATGTTGCGATCATCGGGGCGGGCATCAGCGGCGCGCTGATGGCCGAAAGCCTTACGGAGGCTGGTTACAGTGTCTGCGTCTTCGACCGGCGCAAACCGGTTACGGGGTCCACGCCTGCGAGTACGGCCCTTCTGCAATTTGAAGTTGACACGCCTCTGCATCAACTCGCGCGCAAGATCGGCATCAATGATGCCGAGCGTGCGTGGCGCCGATCGAAGCTTGCCGTCGATGCCCTGCGCGAACGGACGCGACGACTGCAGATAAATTGCGAAATGGAAAATCGCGATTCGCTTTATCTCGCGGGCGATCTCCTCGACAAGAATGGCCTGGAAAAGGAGCTTGCCGCGCGACGCCGCGCCGGTTTTGAAACGCAGTTGCTTGGCCGCGAAGAACTGAAGACGGTGTTCAATATCAACCGCGAAGCGGCATTAATGAGCTTCGACAATATAGAAGCAAATCCGCGCAAGCTTGCAGCAGGCTATTTGAAAACGGCGATAGGGCGCGGAGCGAAAGTCTTCGCGCCCGCCGACATCGTGGCTGTCGAACCGGCCGACCGCGGGGTTCGGGCCATGACTGCGACCGGACAGACGATCCGTTGCAAGCACCTGATCTTCGCGACCGGATACGAAATACCAAAGCAGGTGCCGCAAAAAGGGCATTCGATCATCTCGACCTGGGCCGTTGCGACGGTTCCGCAAAAGCAGACGCCGTGGCCGCAACGCTGCCTGATCTGGGAAGCCTCCGACCCTTACCTCTATATGCGCACGACGGCGGACGGGCGCATCATCGTCGGCGGCGAGGATGAGGAGTTCGAGGACGAGGACAAGCGCGACGGCAAGCTGCCGGCGAAAACGAAAGCGATACTCGCCAAGCTCCAGAAGTTGTTCCCCGACGTTAGCGCCGAGGCAGACTATGCATGGACCGGAAGCTTTGGTGCGAGTGTGACCGGTCTGCCGTCAATCGGTCCGGTACCCGGCATGAACCGCTGTTATGCCGTTCTCGGCTATGGCGGCAACGGAATTACGTTCTCGATGGTCGCCGCGCAGATTATTCGCGGACAGATCACCGGCACTGGTGATCCTGACGCGGATGTCTTCGCCTTCAAATAGCGATCATTCGACCTTGTACCCAACCTCTTCCGCCGCATGGCCGAGCGTTTTCCAGAACGACCGCGCAAAGGTGCGGAAGACGTAGAGGTCGAAGGTCTCGTCGTCGATACGCTGGATATTGGCGTGGATGTCGTGATGCAGAGTTGCCCGCCCATAGGCGATAGGGAAGGCGTGTTCCGAAAAATCGATGGCGAAGAGCTTGGACAGTACCCACTCGGCGTCAGGGCCACTGACCCGGATTACCGTGCGCCCGTGTGTGAGGTCGATGATCGTCGCAAGCTCGGCGGAAATGACGGAGCGCAGGCGCAACTCGAGCTCCGGCGTTGCGGCGACGACAAAATAGCGTCCGGGCGCAAAGCCGAACACTGACTTCTCACCGGCAACGCGGCCGAGCCCCGGCTTGTTTTGCAAGACAAGGCCCGTCGCGCTGCCTATGGCGGTCAGCACTTCGGGAATGGTGTCGCTCCAGGCGGTGATCTGGATAATCGAAAGTCCGGTCCGCTCGCGGATCGTCACGCCGACCCCGCCGGCGGCATTGCCATGATCGCCTGTCACGTAGGCGGAGCCGATTGGCGATTGAAGCTCAGCCATGCATGCGGCTCCCTTCTGGATCATACATATGGTGGCTGACGATCTCGACCGGGCAGTGCCTGCCGCGCAAAAGGTCGGTGGCGAAGGCGCGGTTGCCGATCATCGACGTTCCGTGTTTGACCAGCGCCAGCGCGATATATTTGCCGAGCGCCGGCGAATAGCAGGCGGCGGTGACATGGCCAAAGCTGTCGGCGGGCTCGCGCGGCCTTGCATCGGTGACGATGTGGCTGCCGCCCGTGATCGCCTGATTGTCGAGCGAGACTAGGCCGACGAGCGAAAGCCGGTTCTCGTCCTTGAGCCCCTCGCGGCCAAGCATGGCGGAGCCGATGAATGGCTTTTTCTTCGACAGCATCCAGTCGAGGTGAAGATCATGGGCGCTGGCGCGTCCGTCGATCTCGGCGCCGGTTACGTGTCCCTTCTCGATACGCAGCGTTCCAAGCGCCTCAAGGCCGTAGGGCATGACGTCAAACGGTTTACCGGCCGTGAGCAGGGCTTCCCAGACCCTCGTCCCGTAGCCCGAACCGCAATAGACTTCATAGGCGAGTTCGCCCGAGAATGAGAGGCGGCAGACCATCACTGGTACGCCCTCGATCTTGCCATGGACGATGCCCATGAACGGCAGGGTATCATTGTCGACCTTTGTGCCGGTGACGCAGGCTTCCAGCAGCGCGCGTGCCTTTGGTCCGGCAACGGCTGTACCGGCCCATACGTCGGTGACCGAGGTCAGATGGACGCGCAGTTCCGGCCAGATGCAGTCGAGGTAATATTCCAGATGCTGCATCACCGGGCCGGCATTCGCGGTGGTGGTCGTCATCAGGAATTGCGTCTCGCCGAGGCGCCAGGTGGTGCCGTCATCGAAGGCAAGCCCGTCCTCGCGCAACATCAGGCCGTAGCGCGCCTTGCCGACCGGCAGGGTCGAGAACATGTTGGTATAGACGCGGTCGAGAAGCTCCGCCGCATCCGGGCCTTGAATATCGATCTTGCCAAGTGTCGAAACATCGACAATGCCGACGCTCTGGCGCACGGCGCGCGCCTCGCGCACATAGGCCTGCTCGACCGTTTCACCATGGCTGCCATAGATCATCGGACGGTGCCAAAGACCGGCTTCGTACATCGTGGCGCCGTTGGCGAGGTGCCAGTCATGCATCGGCGTCAGCCGATGCGGACGCAGGTCGCCGTAGCGTTCGCCGGCAAGAGCGCCAAACGACACCGGCGTGAAGGGTGGGCGGAAGCGCGTCGTGCCAGCTTCGGGTATCGAGATGCCGCGGGCATCCGCCATGATCGCGAGGCCGGGGACATTCGAGGTTTTGCCCTGATCCGTCGCCATGCCGAGGGTCGTATAGCGCTTGAGATGCTCGACGGAATGGAAGCCTTCCCGATAGGCGAGGCGAACATCGTCGGCGGTCACATCATGCTGGAAATCGACGAATGCCTTTTGCGATTTTACCGAAGGTTCGATCTGGAACACAGGCGCAGGCGATGCGTCGAGCATCGGCGCTTCGACCGGCGGCAAGACCAGCCGGCTCTTGGCCGAACCCTTGGTCGCCGCATCGGAGAGCACGCTGATCGTATCCATGTAGCCGGCGGCAGCACCCGTCACCACCCAGTTCTGGTTCGGTTCGGGCGGCAGGAATGCTTGAAGGTCCTCGTCCCATTCCGGCTTGCCACCGGCCTGGCTCGCAAGGTGGATGGCCGGTGACCAGCCGCCGGAAACGCCAAGACAGTCGGTGCGGATTTCGCGGGGCGCGCCTGAGACCCGGCCGGTTTCGGCATTGAAATGCTGGACGGTGATCGAACTCAGCGTCTTGCCGGCATGCGTTCCGGTCACGGCGTGACCGGTTAGAACCTCGGCGTTTGCCGCAGTGGCGATATCGCGGCAGGCACCCGAGACATCGGCGCGAACATCGACGATGGCGACGATATTGACGCCTGCAAGGGAAAGCGCCCGCGCGGCTTCGTAGGCGCTGTCATTGTTGGTGAAGAGCGTGACGTTGCTGCCGGCGGCGACACCATATTCCACAGCAAAGCGGCGCACTGCGTCGGCGAGCATGACGCCTGGACAGTCATTGCCCGGGAAGACCATGGGCCGCTCGAGGGCGCCGGTTGCAAGAATGGTCTTGCCGGTACGAATGATCCAGTGGCGCTGGCGGGGCTGTCCCTTGGTGCGGTTGGGCTTGAAGTCGGATACGTGTTCGATGGCGGTCAGCACATTGCCGTCGTAATAGCCCCAAACCGACGTCCGGGTCAGAAAGCGCACATTCGGCATGGCTGCCAGAGCCGCCGCCGTTTCACGTGCCCAGACGGACGGGTCGCGGCCGTCGATCGTCTCGGCCGAGGCGAGCAGCGAACCGCCAGGAAGCGGCTTTTCTTCGGCAATGATAACGCGCGCGCCAGTGCCGGCCGCTGCTTCCGCCGCAATGAGGCCAGCAGGACCACTACCGACGACGAGCACGTCGCACCAGGCGTTCATGCGTTCGTAGCGATCCGGATCGGGCGCGGTGCCGGCCTTGCCGAGACCGGCTGCGCGGCGAATGAATTTTTCGCAGAACATCCAGAACCGCGTTCCACGCAGCGGGCCGATGGCCGGGCCCATGAACGTCTTGTAGTAAAATCCGGCGGAAAACAGCGGTCCGGCCAGCTGGTTGATGGCCATGAAATCATGGTCGAGCGAGGGAAAGCGGTTCTGGCTCTGGGTTACCAGCCCGTCATGGATCTCAAGCTCGGTTGCGCGCACGTTCGGTTCGCGGACGTCGCCGGAAAGCACGGTGACAAGCGCATTCGGCTCGTCGCTTCCCGCGGCAAACACGCCGCGCGGCCGGTGATACTTGAACGACCGGCCAAACAGGGTGATGCCGCTCGCAAGCAGCGCCGAAGCGAGCGTGTCGCCGGGATGACCGCTGTAAGCCTTGCCGTCGAAGGTGAAGCGAACCGATTTCGAGCGCTCGACGCGCCCACCCTTGGGAAGCCTTGAACTCGTCATGCCTGTCCACCGCTCGCAATGTCGCGCGCAAAAGCCACGGATGAAATGGCATGGGTGGTCATGTCGCGGGTGACGACCAGATGCTGCCGGCAGCCGCCGCTGTGCAGCCAGAACTCGCGGTGCAATCCCGATGGATTGCTGCGGTCGTAGACATAGGCGTTCCAGACGTCCGGATCATTGGACAAGGGCTCCGGGCGCTTTCGCGTCGCATCGCCCTGATAGGTAAATTCGATGACGTCGCGCGGGCCGCAATAGGGGCATTTGATGATCATGATCTCATTGTCTCGAAGGCGAATCGTTTGGACGTTGATGGCGGCGTTGGTATCGGGAAGCCCAATCCAGCAGAAACTCAAGGGACGGGTCAAGACGAGCCCGGTTGTATTCGGGCAAAATGCACGATCGAATTGTGCTCCGGCTCTTCATGGTATTCCCCAGATTATGCTACTGTCCGAAGCAAAGCTCGATCACCACGATTGCGGCGGGCACTGTCGCTGCGCCGACCATTCAGGCAATGAAATCAACAACAGCCTTGATTGTGCCGAGATCCGTATGCTTATGCGCAACGAAGACAGTTCACAGGTGGATATGAAATCGTGATTTTCCGCATGATCCGGCAGTTCGTATCGATGATTGTCGCGGTAATGCTCCTGGCAGCCGTGGTTCCATATGCAAGCGCGCAGCAGGCGCCGGATGCCGTACCGGACGTCGAGTCGGCAGTCGTCGCCGAACAGCGCCCTGCGATCGATGCCGTGAAGAAGCAAATCTCGAACTACGACCAGCAGAAGCTGAAGGCCGATACGGACGCCACGCTCGCCGACCTTCGCCTCAACCTTGAAGGCACATCGAAGAAACTCCTCGACATCGGCGTGTCGTTTCGCCCGCGCATCACCGAAATCAACGCTCGTCTCGATCAGCTCGGACCACCTCCGCCGCAGGGCCAGCCGCCTGAGGCCCAGATCGTCACCGACGAGCGCATACGGCTGACGACGGAGAAGGCGGAAATCAATGCGGTTCTCGGCGAGACCGAAGACCTGCTGATCCAGGTCAACCGGATGATCGATGCCATTGGCGAGGCGCGGCGCGAGCTCTTCACCAACACATTATCGCAGCGGGTCGATATCAACTATTCGCTCGGCAGCGAGATCGTCACCGCCTATGGCCAGGAACTGCAGACGATGAACCGGCTCGTCTCGTCCTGGTGGCGCTTTGTTGTCACGTTCAAATGGCAATCGATGCTGGCTGCCACCTTCTTTGCCGGTATTGCCGCATTGGTACTGCTGATCGGCGGCCGGCGTACGATCGGCCACCTCTATTTCCGCGATCCGGGCATCGAGGCGCCGTCCTATCTCAGCCGCCTCGCGGTTGCATTCTGGTCGACGCTGATGCGCTCGCTCACCGTGATCGTGTTCCTGGCGACGACTTACCTTTTCCTGGGCTATTTCAATGTGATGCGGCCGGACATTGCGTCGCTGATCTACATGCTCTTCTGCGTGATCGGCATCGTCTTCTTCGTGCATGCGCTGGCGCAGGCGGTGATTTGTCCCGGGGCGCCGAACTGGCGGCTGGTGCGGGTCGCGCCGCGGCCGGGCCGTATTCTCATGGTGCTGATTACGGCGACGGCGACGATCACCGGACTTGATTACATTGCCGATACGATCAACCAGATCGCCGCATCGGCGCTGTCGCTGACTGTGGCCAAGAGCCTCTTTGCCACGGTCCTCGTCGGCTTGCTGATCATTGCCATGGCCTTCCTGAAGCCGCTCGAGGACGCGGAGACAGGGGCGACCAAGCCGTGGCCGCGCGCCATGCGGATATTCCTTTTCACGATTGGCCTCGTTCCGATCATCGCGGCGTTCTTCGGCTATATCGGGCTTGCCCGCTTCGTTTCGCAGCAGATCATCATCAACGGCGCCGTGCTTGTGACGATGTATCTCGGCTTCCTGACGGCGCGGGCGGTGTCGGACGAAAATGCTCTGGCAGGCACCAAGCTCGGCCAGGCGATACAGAAGCGGTTCGGGCTTGACGAGACGACGATGGACCAGCTCGGTCTCGTTGCCAGCATCGTCATCAACGTCTTTGTCGTCATCCTCGGCATCCCTGTCATCCTGCTGCTCTGGGGCTTCCAGTGGAGCGAGATGTCGGCATGGTTCCTGACGATCGCCACCGGCTTCCAGATTGGCTCGTTCAACATTTCGCTGATCGCCATCGCCACTGGCGTCCTTCTGTTCGCTCTGTTCTATTTCTTCACGCGCTGGTTCCAGGGTTGGCTCGACACGCGCGTCATGGCACGCGGCAAGCTCGATTCCGGCGTGCGCAACTCGATCAGGACCGCAGTCGGTTATCTCGGACTTGGCGTTGCCGCTGTCATCGGCGTCTCCGCAGCGGGCATAAATCTCTCCAGCCTTGCGCTTGTTGCCGGTGGTCTCTCGCTCGGTATCGGTTTCGGCATGCAGGCAATCGTATCGAACTTCGTCTCGGGCCTCATTCTTCTCGCCGAACGGCCATTCAAGGTCGGCGACTGGATCGAGACCGGCGGCGTCGGCGGCATCGTCAAGAAGATCAGCGTGCGCGCAACGGAGGTCGAAACCTTCCAGCGACAGTCGCTCATCATTCCGAACTCGTCGTTCATCAACGGCAGCGTCGGCAACTGGACGCATCGCAACAAGCTTGGGCGCGTTGATATTGCCATCGGCGTTTCTCACAAGGTTGATCCTCGTCGCGTTCATGACCTGTTGATGGAGATCGCCCGCAGCCATCCTCTGGTGCTCAAGAACCCCGAACCCTTCGTGGCGTTCTCGGCAATCCTGGATTCGACCATGCAATTCGAAATAAGGGTTCACCTTGCCGACCTGTCCAGTTCCGGCACGGTTCAAAATGATGTCCGATTTGCCATCATCGATCGCTTCTCAGAAGAAGGAATTGAAATTCCCTATCCGCAGCGCGACGTGAACCTGCATTTGGAGGATGCGGATTCGATCGTCGAACTCCTGACCAAACGCGTGCGCGACGAACTTGCGGCAGATGGCAAGAAGTTCAAACAATAGTCGCTTGCGCCCGGGGTCCAGTGTTCAGTTGCCGTTCACGTTGATGCCGTTATAAATGTGGGTGACAAAGGGCCTGGCGGGGCCCTGCAACAGGGGCGGTGGCTGCCACCGGGTATGGAATGAAGAAGTTTGTGATTGCCGTTGCGGCGAGTGCGATTTCGATCGGATCAGCTTATGCGGCGAGCGTAAAGAACAATGATACGAATGCGCAGACGCTTGTCGTGACCGAAGGTTCGACCAAGACCCAATTGCAGGTTGGCGCCGGTGAGACGGTGGAGTTCTGCAGCGGCGGTTGCTTCGTCACCTTTCCGAACGGTGACCGCGAGGCGCTGACTGGTGGCGAGACCGTCGAAATGACCGGCGGCAAGATCTCGATCAAATAGCCTGGCGAAAAGCTTTAAGGAACGGTGGCTGGCTGGATTAATTTTCAGCCGGCCATTGGTTTTTCAGGCACCGGATGACCTAGCAAGTCCTTGACTGTTTGCCACGCGTCGCGGCGTGTTTTCGCCATGTCGCAAACAGGCCTTAGCGATGGACATGCTGGGCGGCATAGTGCAAAAAAACCGGCGCAAGCTTTTCGCCCATCGATCGATATCAAAGGATAAAGTGCAATGAAGACTGAGGCGCGTGTTGTCGTTATCGGCGGTGGTGTGGTGGGTGTCTCGACGCTCTATCATCTTGCCAAGAAAGGCTGGAGCGACGTTGTCCTGATCGAGCGCAAGGAACTCACTTCGGGCTCAACCTGGCATGCGGCCGGATTGCTGCCGCTGTTCAACATGAGCTACTCGGTCGGCCAGATCCATAAGTACTCGGTGAAGTTCTATCAGGAACTGCAGAAGGAAACCGGCATGAATGTCGGCTTCACCAACTGCTCCAATATTCGTCTCGCCCGCACCAAGGACCGCTGGGACGAGTACATGTATTATGCAGGCGTCGCTGAGACGATCGGCGTCCCGGTCAAGGTTCTGACGCCGCAGCAGGTCAAGGAGATTTGGCCGCTCGCCGAAATCGACGGCATTCTCGGCGCAATCCAGCATCCGGACGATGGCTATATCCAGCCGGCGGACCTCACTCAGGCGCTCGCCAAGGGCGCTCGCGATCGCGGCGCAACCATCTATCGCTACACGACCGTGCTCGGCATCGAGCAACTGCCCTCCGGCCAGTGGCTGGTGAAGACCGACAAGGGTGATATCACCGCTGAACACGTCGTATCGGCAACCGGCAACTTCGCCCGCAAGACCGGCAAGATGGTCGGCCTCGATGTTCCCGTCATTCCGGTGGAACACCAGTACATCGTCACCGAGCCGCATCCGGCGATCCTTGAGCGCAAGGCCAAGGGCCTGCCGGAAATGGGCGTGCTGCGCGAGAGCGATTCGTCCTGGTATATGCGCGAGGAAAATGGCGGCCTGCTGCTCGGACCTTACGAGAAAGGCGCGCCGGTCTGTTATGTCGATGGCCCGTCGGACGAGAGCGAGTACGAACTCTTCCAGGAGGATCTCGACCGGCTCGAACCGCACATCGAAACCGCGATTGCCCGCGTACCTGCCTTTGCGGAGGTCGGCATCAAGAAGGTTTATAACGGCGCGATCGCCTATACGCCTGACGGCTCGCCAATCATTGGACCTGCGCCGCGCCTGAAGAATTTCTGGCTCAACGAAGGTCACTCCTTCGGCGTGACAGCCGCCGGTGGCGCCGGCTGGCAGTTGGCCGAATGGATCGTCGAGGGCGAACCCTCAATCGATATGATGGGCGTCGATCCGCGCCGCTTCGGTCCCTATGCGACCGAAGGCTATCTCAAGGAGAAGAACGAGGAAGCCTACGCCGAGGTCTTTTCGGTCCACTACCCGGACGAAGAACGCGGCGCAGCGCGGCCGCTCAAGCGTTCGCCTTCCTATGACCGCCAGAAGAAGCTCGGCGCCGTGTTCGGAACCGTCTATGGCTGGGAGCGGGCCAACTGGTTTGCGCCCGAAGGTTATGGGCTCGACGTCGCCAAGCTGGAAAAGCCCGATGTTCTCATGAACCAGAACCATCCGAAGCCGGATGCCGAAGGCAAGGTGAAGGAACTCTGGTCGTTCCGCCGCTCCAACTATTTCGAGCATGTCGGCAACGAGATCAAGAATGTCACCAACAATGTCGGCCTGCTCGACATGTCGGCCTTCGCCAAAATGGAAGTTACCGGACCTGGCGCGCGCGCCTGGCTTGACTCGATCCTTGCCAATCGCATCCCGAAGAAGCAGGGCCGGATCGCCCTTTGCCATCTTCTGACGACGCGCGGCGGCGTGCGTTCGGAGTTCACCGTTTATGAATGGGCGCCCGGCAAGTTCTACCTTGTCTCGGCCGGCGCCTATGAAAACCACGACCACGATTATCTGCACAAGCTGCTGCCCGACGATGGCTCGGTGACGCTGCGCCCGATTACCCAGATGTATGGGGTCCTCGTACTTGCGGGTCCGAAGAGCCGGCAGGTTCTGGAAAAGCTCACCCGCGCCGATCTTTCCAACGAAGCTTTCCCCTGGCTTTCGGGCAAGGAGATCAGCGTCGGAACGGCAACAGCACATGCGCTGCGCGTCAACTTCGTTGGCGAGCTTGGCTGGGAACTGCACCATCCGATCGAGCAGCAGAATACGCTCTACGATCTCCTGCTCGAGGCCGGTGCCGAATTCGGTATCAAGCCGTTCGGCATTCGCGCGATGACGGCTATGGCCGTCGAGAAGTCGTATCGTCTGATCCCGCGCGAATTGTCGATCGAATACAATGCGTTCGAAAGCGGTCTTGATCGTTTCGTACACCCGAACAAGGGCGAGTTCATTGGCCGCGACGCGGTGGTGAAGGCTCGCGAAGACGGCTTGAAATGGAATTTTGTCACGCTTGAAGTGCATGTACCGGGTGTCTCCGACGTCGATGCCCGCGGCAGCGAACCGATCTATGTGAAAGGCGAGCTCGTCGGCCGCGCCACCCATGGCGGCTATGGCTGGCGCCTCGGCAAAAGCATTGCACTCGCCATGGTCAAGCCGGAATATTCGGCGCTTGGCACACAGCTCGAGATCAAGATCCTCGACAAGATGCACAAGGTTACCGTCATTCCGGAATCGCCGTTCGACACCGAGAACGAACGGCTAAAGGCGTAGCGCCTTCGCAACAGCGAACATGAAATGCTGGACGGCGCCGTGGAGGCGCCGTTTCTGCGTTTGAACCTGTGGTTGTTCAACAGAATGTGAACGCACTGGAAGTTGCTTTGCGTTGCATCGTTTTGCGCTACACTTTGCTTCATGTCATCGCGAAGGAAAGCTCTCTGCAGTTTTCTGTCACTGGCGGCACTGATCGCCAGCTTTGAAACGCGCGCGCTTGCCGCCGATCTCGATGTGGACGTCGAACTTGTTCTGGCCGTCGATGCTTCGCGCTCCATGGAGCCTTTCGAGCAGAAGATTCAGCGCGAAGGCTATATCGCCGCGTTTCGGCGCAAGGAAGTTATTGATGCCATTCGCGAAGGGGTGAACGGGCGCGTCGCGATCACCTATGTCGAATGGGCCGGCTCGACCGTGCAGCGGATCATCATTCCCTGGACACTGGTCGACAGTGCGGAAGCATCGCAGAAACTGGCGGATGCGTTGGATCAGCCGATACCTTCGACCCAAAGCCGCACATCAATTTCCGGCGCCATCGATTTTGGCAGTTCGCTGTTCGACAACAACGGCTTCAAGGGCATGCGCAAGGTGATCGATATTTCCGGCGACGGCGCCAACAATAATGGCCGTCCGGTAGCCGATGCACGCAATGAGGCGGTGGCCAAGGGCATCGTCGTCAATGGGTTGCCGCTGATGACGCGGGGCGATTTCTATTCAGACTGGGCCGTTGCCGATCTCGACATCTATTACAGCAACTGCGTGATCGGCGGTCCCGGCGCCTTCATGATCCCCGTCAATTCATGGGACCAGTTCCCCGAGGCGGTCCGCCGCAAGCTGGTGCTCGAACTCGCTGGCAAGACGCCGGCAGTTCAGAAGGCCGATTGGCGGGATGCAGGGAAACTGCCCGTTATCCTCGCTGAGGACAAGCCGATGTATGATTGCCTTTCCGGCGAGCGCATATGGCAGCGTCGCATGCAGGACTGGGAATCCCGGTAACTTAAGCCGCCATCAATTGCTTGCGGTCCGCGCGCTCCTGTTGCGGCGAGCGGCCGTAGAGTTCGCGGTAGCATTTGGAGAAATGCGAAGCCGAGACGAAACCGCAGGCAACGGCGACCTCGACAATCGGCATTGACGACTGGATCAGCAGGTGGCGCGCGCGGTCGAGGCGGATTTCAAGATAGTAGCGGGCAGGGGATCGACCCATTTCCTGGCGGAAGAGGCGCTCGATCTGCCGGCGCGACAGGCCGACATGATCGGCGATCTCGATCAGCGACAAGGGTTCGGAGAGGCGCGCTTCCATGAGTTCAATAATCGTCAGCACTTTTGAGTTCTGAACGCCGAGGCGCGCCCGCAGCGGCAGGCGCTGGCGGTCGTGCGGGCTGCGAACACGGTCGGTGAGGGCCTGCTCGCAGACGCGATTGACGATATTGTCGCCGAAATCGTCGCCGATGAGCTTGAGCATCATGTCGAGCGCCGCGGTGCCGCCGGCGCAGGTATAGATGTTGCCGTCAACCTCAAAGAGATCGGCATAGACGTCTGCCTTGGGGAATGCTTCGGCAAAGCCCGGGAGGTTTTCCCAATGGATGGCACAGCGCTTGCCCGAAAGCAGACCGGCCGCCGCCAGGATGTGCGCGCCGGTGCAAAGCCCGCCTACGGCGACGCCGCGGTTGAATTCTTCGCGGAGCCACGCGAACACGGATTTGTTCTGGAATTTCTCGACGTGGACGCCCGAGCAGACAAAGACCATGGACGGACGATCTCCGCCGGTGAGGTAGCGGCGTTCGTCTTCCAGGGATGAGGATGCGGCGCATTCGACGCCGTTGGATGCCGTCACGGGCTTGCCATCCACGGAAGCAAGGCGCCAGCGATAGGCTTCGTATCCAAGCATTCTATTGGCAATGCGCAGCGGCTCGATCGCTGTCGCAAATGCGATCATCGAAAAGTTGGGTACGAGGAAAAATACGAAAGACCGCTTGGTCAGACCAACATGATCCATTTGATTCTGTGTTCCCGCTATTGGCTTCAAGGCCATGTCGCAACTGAAGCAGTGGCTTCAGATTACTGCTGTGGTCTTTTGAGCTTTTTTGCAGATAGAAACATAGAATTATTCTAAATGGAAGGGTCTTGCCCTGTGTCGCAAAAGCGCAGGGATCACATATGATAAAAGGGAGCGGATACGCCGTTATCCGCTCCCTTTACAAGGCTGGTCTCATGATCTTAGCGCCGGGTAGGCCTGACTTCGTTGTAGTCCCTGATCTGTCGTTCATAGAGGTCCGGCCAGCCAATGTCGCAACGGATGCTATCGGGGAGCGAATCAAGGGCCAATTCCGTTTCGCGCAGGCGGCGGCGGCGAGCAATAAGCTGGCGAGCATAGTTCATGCCTTCAGCCCAGCGGTGCAGCTGATCGGTTGCAAATGAGGCGAGACGCTCGGCCACGCTTGCATTGCGATGATAGAGTTCGTCACAGGTAGACATTGTCTTCTCCTCTCTAGGGATACGGTGGCAATTTCAACGCCGTCCGTTTCTATGATCTTGACTATCTGCCCAAGTTGATGTTCAATCAAACGAAATTACGGAACACTATGCTTAAGAAAAATTGATGGAGGATTTGGCGATATGTCAGCACCAATGCATCATCCCATCCCGATCCTGGATCTCGACGTCCTGCGCACGTTCGCGATGATTGCGGAGACGGGTAGTTTTTCGAGTGCGGCGAATGCGGTGTTCCGCACGCCCTCTGCCGTTTCGATGCAGATCAAGAAGCTTGAGGAAACGCTTGGTCACGTATTGCTCGAACGCGATGCGCGTTCAGTAAAATTGACGCCAAGCGGCGAGGTCCTGCTCGGCTATGCGCGGCGCATGCTGGCGCTCAATCGCGAGACGGTGGCAAAGTTCATTGCGCCGACCGTGTCGGGAGTCGTCCGCCTCGGCGCGCCAGACGATATCGGCGAGCGGGTTCTTCCCTTCGTGTTGAAGCGATTCGCCGAAACCCATCCCGATGTCACGGTGGATGTTGTCATCGATCAGAGCAACGGCCTGCGCAAGCGGCTCGATGAGCAGCGCCTCGACGTAACGCTGGTCAATGTCAACGAAACGCTGGCCAAGGTCGAGGAGATCGAAATCCTCATGACCGAGGAGATTATCTGGGCCGGTGCCAAATGCGGCACCGCGCATGAGCGCAATCCGCTGCCGCTTTCCATGTGGGAAGAGGGGTGCATCTGGCGCGCCAACGCGATCAGTGCGCTCGAAAGCGCGGGCCGCGACTATCGCGTGGCCTATATGAGTGCGCATACGATGGGCCAGCGCGCCGCCATTCTCGCCGATCTGGCCGTTGCCCCGTTCTCGAAGTTCCTGCTGGACGACAATATGGTGCAGCTCGGATCCGAGCATGGCCTGCCGAGGCTCGGCGAATCGAAGCTTGGAATGCTGGTCGCCAAGAATGCGGGCGCACATGTGAAGGCTGTCGCCCAGCATCTCAGGGTTTATTTCGAAGGGTACGAGCGGACCGGCAGGCTCTGAGTCCTGGGCTTTTACGCCCGCAGGCAGAATTCCTTCAAGGCGCGCACGCGCTCGGCGCTCGTCATTTTCTGCGTCGGCGTCTCGAAACCGAGGCGCCGCGCGCCTTCGCTCAATGGCGGCGCATCTACAGACCCGGACGAGTGAACCTCAGTGAACGGGATACGCTTGAGCAACGTCTCGACATTGCCGATGTTGACACCCGAGCCGGGCATGACCTTGATCCGGCCGCCGGCGCGAGCAAACGTTCGTTCCAGATCGTCGATGCCCTCAATCCCGGTCAGGGCGCGGCCGGACGTCAATATGCGCTCGAAGCCGAGTTCGACCGCTGTTTCCACCGCTTCATCAAGGTCAGGGACAAGGTCGAAGGCGCGGTGCAAGGTGACGCCGAAACCATCGCATTGACGGATGAGGCGTTCGAGCGTCGCATGGTCCAGTGTCCCATCCGCATGGTTGGCGCCGAAGACGACGCCTGCCAGACCAACGCTGCGCATGGCATCGATCTCGCGCAACATGGCGTCGATGTCGGCTTCCCCATAGACGAAGTGTCCGGGCCGTGGGCGGATCATCGCATAGATCGGTATGGGTGCAACCGCGGCCTGCCCGATCAACCCCGGGGTTGGCGTAAGGCCGCCGACTTCGAGCGCCGAACAAAGTTCGATACGGTCCGCGCCTCCAGCGATAGCCGCCGCAAGTCCCTCGGGGCAGTCGACGCATATTTCGAGAAGAACACTCATTTGGCAGCTTCCATCAATCCCAGGACCCCAGCACCGATCAGGCCGGGCTCAATTTTCAATTCGCCCGGGATTACCAGCGGCTTGTCAGTCTTCCGCAGGATTCGCGCGCGCACCGCTTCATCGAGCCGGCGGATCAGATTTACCGAATTGGCGAGTCCGCCGCCGACCGGGACGATCGAAGCGCCGACGACATTGAGGGTCATCGCCAGAGGACCGCTGACAATATCGATATAGCAATCGATTGTGCGCTCCGCTGCCGCATCGCCTAAATCCCAGGCCGCGATGATATCGGTGCTCGGCAGGTTCACGCCATGAAGATGCGCATGGAGCTTTTCCATGCCCCGCGCCGCGCCGATGGCATCGACGCAGCCGATCTGGCCGCAGCCGCAGGCAAAACGCGGTATGGCGACCGGCGGATTGCCGGCAAGGGTCGCCGCGACGGGGCCGTGGCCCCATTCTCCGGCAAAACCGCCCGCGCCCTCATGGATCTTGCCGTCGATGACGATGCCGCCGCCGACGCCGGTGCCGAGGATGATGCCGAAGACGACGCGGTGACCGCGCCCGGCGCCGACGACAGCCTCCGACAGCGCGAAACAGTCGGCATCATTGGCAATGAGCACGCGCCGCTGCAGTTTCTCGCTCAGGTCGGCTTCGAGCCTGCGCTGGTGAACGCAAGGAATATTGGCGCAGGTGATCCGGCCCGTATCCGCATCGACTACCCCGGCAATGGAAATGGCGATGAGGCTTTGCGGATCCGCACCGCCATCCGTGGCGATCTTTTGGATTACGCCCGCAAACGCGTCGAAATCATGGAGCGGCGTCGCCACCTTGGGCACCGGTCTTATATCCTCGGGCGAATAGGCGATCGCACCCTTGATCGCAGATCCGCCAATATCGAAGCAGGCTATCATGGAAAATCATATCCGGAATCAAACATCATCGATGCTTGATAGCGGAAAACCGCGAGAAGGACAAAGCGGCTGAAGCCTATTCCCGGTTGCGCCTCGCCGCGCGATCCTCGCGCGAGCGGCGGCGCGGCGTGGCATCTCCGGCAACCCCGTCCTCACTGACATTCTTGCGAGGAGGCAAGGTCACGGCGTGGGAAAGTTTAGGGAAGGGATCGATCTTGTTCGGCATCGCCATGGCGTGGACGAAATGCTCCTGGAACTTCGGCTCGAGAGCGGTCTCGATCTTTTCGATCCGCGTCACTGTATCCTCGATCTCGCGCCGATAATTGCGGTTGAGGAGCGCCATGCGCGCGCCGGTGCCTGCGGCATTGCCGACCGCCTTGACCTTGTCGAGATCGCAATCGGGGATAAGGCCGAGTACCATCGCATATTTCGGATCGATGAAGGAGCCGAAGGCGCCGGCAAAGCTGATCTGGTCGACGTGGTCGATGCCAAGCTTGTCCATCAGGAGCTTGACGCCGGCATAGAGCGCGGCCTTGGCAAGCTGGATGGCGCGCACATCGTTCTGCGTGATCGTAATCGTCGGCGAGCCTTCGTGCAGGAGATATGAGAATGTCCGGCCATTGGCCCTGACACGCGGCGAACGGGCAGCGAGGCCGCCGTCAACGACGCCATCCTCGGAAATAATGCCCGAAAGGTACATTTCGGCAATGACCTCGATAATCGCCGAGCCGCAAATTCCGGTAATGCCGCTTGTCTGCACCGCTTCGTCGAAGCCCGGTTCGTCGGACCATTGTTCGGTGCCGATGACGCGGAAGCGCGGCTCGAGTGTCAACGGATCGATGCGCACGCGTTCGATAGCGCCCGGCGCCGCACGCTGACCACCGGAAATTTCCGCGCCTTCGAAGGCTGGCCCGGTGGGCGATGAGGCCGCGACCGTGCGATGCCTGTTGCCGAGCACGATTTCGGCGTTGGTGCCGACATCGACGAGCAGCATCATTTCGTCCTGGCGGTGTGGACCTTCAGCAAGCGTTGCGGCCGCAGCGTCAGCGCCGACGTGGCCGGCAATGCAAGGCAGCATATAGACGCGGGTTCCGGCATTCATCGGCAGGCCGATATCCGACGCCTTCAGATGCACGGCGCCGGAGACGGCGAGCGCGAACGGCGCGCCGCCAAGTTCCGTCGGGTCGATGCCGAGAAAGAGGTGGTGCATGATCGGATTTCCGACGAACACCGCATCGAGAATATCCTCGCGCGCGACCTCGCCCTCGGCGCAAACCTTGTCGATCAGCCCGTTGATCGCCTCGCGCACGGCCGCGGTCATCGCTTCACGCCCGTCGGGGTTCATCATGACGTAGGATACGCGGCTCATCAGATCTTCGCCGAATCTGATCTGCGGATTGGACGCGCCTGCCGAAGCAATGGTGCGCACCGAAAGCAGCGACGAAAGATGCATGGCGATCGTCGTCGAGCCGATATCGCAGGCGATGCCGTAGGCCTCGTTCTTGAGACCCGGCCAGAGACCGACCATGGCGGGACGCGAGGTTTCCTCGTCGTGATAGATGGCGGCGGTGACGCCCCAATTGCCCTTGCGCAGGATCTTCTGCACGTTCGGCAGGATGTGCGTATCAACCTCGAGGTTGCGAAGGCCCCATTCCTTTTCCAGCGCAGCCTTCAGGCGATCGAGATCGCCAAGCGGCTTGTGCATGTCCGGCTCTTCGACCTCGACATAGCACATGTGGATCGCAGGGTTGCGCTCGATGATGCGCGTATCGGCGGCCTTGCGCACGACCTGCGCATTGACCTGCACGTCCTGGGGGACATCGACGACGAGATCGCCGAGGATCGTGGCGGAGCAGGAAAGGCGGCGGCCTTCCTTGAGATCGCGCTTTTCGGCATAGCGCTGCTCCTTGGGGCCGAATTCCGAGATGTGGTCATTGGATGACGTAATGCCGTGCTTGGCGAAACGGCCTTCCTGAACTTCGACCTGGCAACGTCCGCAAATGCCACGGCCGCCGCAAACGCTCTCGACATATACGCCGAGCGTGCGGGCCGCTTCGAGTATTGGGGTTCCAACGGCAAATCGTCCGCGCTTTCCCGACGGCATGAAGAGAACCAGCGCTTCCTTTGCCGATGTCTCAGGTGCTTTGACGGGTGCGTTCAAGATCGATGCTCCAAAACTTGCGGGGCGAGGGGCAGCATCTGCCACCCACCGCCTTGTTAGACCGGGCTGTCTGGCTGAGGCAAATGCTCAGCCTGTGGCGCCGCGCCGCGCCTCGCGGCCGCCACGGCGGCGACCGCCACCGGCGCCATCGGCAGGAACCGAGGGCGTGGCTGCGGGCGCAGCTCCGGCCGCTGCCGGCTGATGGTCGCGATACTTCTTGATCCAGTAGGTGCAGTTCGGATCGGTGCCGTTGAGGACGTTGGCGGCGTGCACTGCCTCCATTTCCTGCGGGCGGCATGGGTTCATGATCGCGGAGGTCATGCCTGCACCGATCACCATCGGGATGAAGCCGGCATTGATGCCATGGCGATGCGGCAGGCCGAAGGAAATGTTGGAAAGGCCGCAGGTCGTGTTGACCTTGAGCTCCTCGCGCAGGCGGCGCAACAGCGCAAATACCTGGCGTCCCGCATCGCCGAGCGCACCGATCGGCATCACCAGCGGATCAACAACGATATCATGCGCCGGAATGCCGAAATCGGCAGCGCGTTCGACAATCTTCTTGGCGACGGCGAAGCGCACGTCCGGATCCATCGAGATGCCGGTCTCGTCATTCGAGATGGCGACAACAGGCACGTTGTACTTCTTGATGAGGGGGAGGATCGCCTCAAGCTTTTCTTCTTCGCCTGTCACCGAATTGACGAGCGGACGGCCCTTGGCGACCTTCAGAGCCGCCTCGATGGCGGCCGTTACGGAGCTGTCGATGGAGAGCGGCACGTCGACGAGGCCCTGGACGATCTCCAGCGTCTGCACAAGCAGGCCAGGCTCCGTGGCGTTAGGATCGACGGCAGTTACGCCGGCATTGACGTCGAGCATCGTGGCACCGGCCGCAACCTGCTCCAGTGCGTCCTTGATCACCGTGTCGAAGTTGCCTGCGACCATTTCGGCAGCGAGTTTCTTGCGGCCGGTCGGATTGATGCGCTCGCCGATCACGCAGAAAGGCTGGTCAAATCCGATGATGATTTCTTTGGTCGCCGAGGCAACGATCGTACGGGTCATGCAGGGAACCTCAGTTTGCGGCTGCGTTTGCGGAAGAGTACTGCGCGTTGTTTACGTTCCAGGAGCCACGTTCGACAAGCCACTCGGAGGTCTTTTTCAAGCCGCCAAACGGGAAGAGGTGGATCTGCTTGATCGCCGACATCGGATTGGCAATGACATGCTGCTCGATCGGGCCGACAACGCCTTCCGGCGAATGGCTGGTGGCGAGAGCGGTCAAGGAAAGCGCGTTCTTCTTCAGGAAGCTGATCGAATTGCCGACGCCGCACATGGCCGCATATTTAATGAGCGTCGTGATCTTGGCGGGACCGGCAACACCGAGATGGACCGGAAGGTCGATGCCATGCTCGCGCAGCGATTCTGCGTAGCGGATGAAGCGCTCGGCATCGAACCCGAACTGGGTAACGACGCGCAGCTTTGCGCCCGTGCGCTCGCCGAAGTTCTTCTTGAGGCGAAGCGCCTGGAGGGCGACCGCTTCGGAAAATTCTGGGCTGCCTTCGGGATGGCCGGCAACGCCCATTTCGTTGATGCCGTATTTGTCGAAGAAGCCGGTTTCGAGCACCTGCATGGTCGAGGAGAATTCGCCCGCCTGGCGCTCCAGCCCGCCGCCGATAACCAATATGTCAGTCACGCCTGCCTCTTCGGCAGCGCGGCGGATGCGCGTTTCAAGCGCAGCCTTCGTTGACAAGCGCCGCGAGGCGAAGTGCGGTACCGGCTTGTAGCCGAGATCATGAACGCGCTTGGCCGCGGCCGTCAGCGTATCGACGCTGTCGGTGCCCATGTCGGTAATGTAGACGCGGGTACCGGCTGGAAACAGACCAGGCAGGTCCTGCGATTCGATAGCCTGGCGTGCCGCCACTTCGATGGATGCTGCGATCTTTATCATTGGCTTCGCTTTCAATTCATGAATTGTCATGTCCACCTGCCTTTACAAGCGCCACAAGGCGTTCCCGATCATAATCATTTTCAATGCGGGCAAGGGCTGCGTCAGCCTCGCCGTCAAGATCATCACTTACCGGCACCGGAGTGCCGCGACGCCACTCCGCGAGATAGGCGTCGGAATCCCTCGCGCCTATGCGCATCGCGCACATGTCGATAGCCTCGGTAAATCGAAGGGAAAGCTCGCGCTTGGCTGCCTGGCGGCCCTTCTTGACGGTCACTTGAGCGGGAATGTCCCGCCAATAAACGACAATAAGATCAGCCATGCAATTCAACCTCCGATAACGACCCTTTTGCCGGAATATCAGGGGTTAAGCTTGCTATCTCACGACGCGGGACCACTCAAATGCGACGTCACTCATTTGCGCTTTTGCGACAGGCAAATCAGAAGGGCCAGAACGTCGCGGCGTAGCTGACTGCGCTTGCCGCAGCAAAGGCGACACCGAAGACAATGCTCATCGAGATAAGGCCAAGGGCGAGGCCGGCAACCATCAGCCTGCCGTCGCGCTCACACAGCGCAATGCCGATGATGACGGTGGCCAGCGCCGGCAGCCAGTTCGACAACGGCATGGGAATAACGACCGACATGCCGAGAATGGTGGTGAAGACGCCAAGCCAGCGGTCGCCCTGACGGCGGCCGAACGGCCAGTTGCGTGGCCGGATAAAGCGCTCCAGCCACTGCAACCAGGGAACGACCTTGTCGGAAACAAGCCGGAAACGCTCGGGCGAAATGGTCTTGTCGCGCATGAATGAAGGAAGCCACACGGATTCGCGGCCCATGACCATCTGCACCGAAAGAAGCACGAGCGGTATACCGGTAATGACGCCTGTTCCAGGTGGCAGCGGCAACAGGTTCAAGATGGCGAAGAAGGTGAGGAGCGCGGCGAAGCTGCGATCGGTGAAGGCGTCTTCCAGCTCGGCGAACGATACTGGCTCCGTTGCCGACCGCGCCAGGTCCTCGAAGACCTGGGACAGGGAGCGGGGATCGTTGTCGGCCGCATGCAAATCAGGCTTGTGCGGCTTTATTTCGTTGTTAGCGTCGATGGCGGCCATCTTATCGTCGAAGGTTCAAGTTTCGACGCATATGGCGCGGCAATGGTGACATTGCAATGACGAAAGTGTCTCAGCGCCTGAGTTCAATGATGTCCATGAGGGATTCGAGCGCGGGGGCTGGAAACTCGATGCGGAACTCGTTTTTGCCGGTACGATAGGCGTAGCCGACCTGATCGGTATCGGGCCCGGCGCCATAGCGTTTAGGCTTTTCGCCTGCAACATAGCCGACGCCGAGATAGGTCAGGCGCTTGTCGCTCTCTGTGTAGAAGCGGCCCTTGGTGCGCTGCGAACCGCTGGTTTTCTCAAGCATCCAGCCGGATCCGTCGTCCGTAACGCGGCATTTGAACCAACCATAGACGGTTAGCGGCGGTTGCTTGCCAAGCTTGATGGTGCGGCATTGCCAATTGCCCACCATATCGAAGCCTTCATTGAAGGCGAGCGTCGGCTTGACGAGAACCCCATCAAGTTGCGCCACATCGCCTGAAGTGCCGCCCTTCCTCGCCGCATCGACAGCAGCGGTTCGCGTCGCTTCATATTTATCGAGCCGCGCCTGGTCCGATTTGGTGATCAGCCGTGTGATCTCGCCATCTGCAAGCGCACTGGCAGGCAACAACAGGCAGAAGATCGTGGCGAGGGCGGCGCGACAGGTCATGAGGGCTCCTTGGAAGGCGTGGGGTTTGCGGTGCGCGTCTAAAGGGTTGCGGCTGCGGTCAGGGCCGGGATCAGATCGCCATAGCCGGTGAGGCGGCGCTCATAGGCAAGACCCAGAAAAGCTGCGGCGGCCTCGGCCTTGCGGCTGAGCGCCGGATCATCGGTTTGCGCCATGTAGATCATCTTGGTGTAATTGCTGAAATACATGTCGCGCAGTTCGGGGTGACGGTCGAGGCCAAGCGGCTTCACCATGAAGGCCTCGAAATGCCTTGCGAGGAAATCGGTCATGAAGAACGATGTCATGTCATCCTCCCACTGCGCACCGAAGGCTGCATTGCCGGCGTAGAAGGAAAAACAGTGCGGACCTTCGATCCGCTCGACACCATGCTTCTCACACACTCGGTCGAGAAGGCCTCCGGTGCCGCAATCCGCATAGCCAACGAAAATACGGTAAATGCCCGCCGCCTTCGCCTTGACTATGGCGCGATCCACAGCAGGAGCAATCTTGTCCGGGTAATGGTGATAGATCGCCGGCAGGCATTTCAAATCGATATGGTGAAGGCCGAATTGCTCCTGGATGGCAAGAATTTCGCGCGCAATCATGCCGCAGGCGATGACGCGCACGGTCTGTGTTGATTTCGTTGACTTTTGTTGAAGAGTCATGGAACCGATGATGCTCTA
Organism: Phyllobacterium sp. 01N428; assembly: GCF_056399405.1. Classification (NCBI taxonomy): domain Bacteria; kingdom Pseudomonadati; phylum Pseudomonadota; class Alphaproteobacteria; order Hyphomicrobiales; family Phyllobacteriaceae; genus Phyllobacterium; species Phyllobacterium sp. 01N428. Next base: position 138,959 of record NZ_JBFTRH010000002.1, on the reverse strand, counting down.
TCGCGTTATCCGACCGTTGAATTTCATTTTAGCAGAACGGGAGACACAATCCATGAAACTATCACATATCGTTCCGATTGCCGCTGTACTTGCTGTTGTTGCACTTGCAGGTTGCGCAAATACCATACGCGGCGTGGGCGCCGATGCAGCCAACACCGTTAATGCCACACAGAACGCCGGCCATCGCGTCGCCAAGGCTGCCAACTAATCTGTTGATTCAGATTAATTTTATTACTTAGTAGTCTATTCTTTATAGATGTTCTGAAAACGGCCGCGCCTGTCGCGGCCGTTTTCATATTCGTCAAGCGGAAAGCTGGTTGTGCTTGCGCTTCATGTAGGATTTGGCTGTTTCAACCGCGACGGCCGCATCGCGGCAATAGGCGTCAGCGCCGACAGCCTTGCCGAATTCCTCATTGAGCGGCGCGCCGCCGACGAGAACGACATAGTCGTCGCGAATGCCTTTTTCCTTCATCGTGTCGATGACGACCTTCATATAGGGCATGGTCGTCGTCAGCAGGGCCGACATGCCGAGAATGTCTGGCTGATGCTCTTCGATGGCGGCGAGGTAGTTCTCGACGGGATTGTTGATGCCGAGGTCGATCACGTCAAAGCCGGCGCCTTCCATCATCATGCCGACGAGGTTCTTACCGATGTCGTGAATGTCGCCCTTGACGGTACCGATGACGAGCTTGCCCTGTTTCGGCGCTCCGGTCGCTGCAAGCAGCGGGCGCAGAATGAACATGCCGGCCTTCATCGCATTGGCCGAGAGCAGGACTTCGGGGACGAACAGGATGCCGTCGCGGAAATCCTCGCCGACGATGCGCATGCCTTCGACGAGCGCCTCCGTGAGGACCCTGTAGGGTACCCAGCCGCGCTCAAGCAGAATGTTGGTGCCTTCCTCGATCTCTTCCTTCAACCCGTCATACAGATCGTCATGCATTTGCTCGACGAGTTCATCGTCCGAAAGCTCCGAAAGAATGATTTCATCATCGGCCATGGGTCTGCTTCCTTTCAAGCGTTATGCACAGGTCCGTAGCACAGAGCGACACTGGATAATATGGGTGCTTTGTCGCCCGCTGGCATTCGTTTAACATATCGGGCAAGTTGCTGAAAACGCATTGCTTAAAAGCGACCTTGTAAATGACGAAAACGACCGGATGTTTGTCTCCGATGCGCCATCACGTGCCGCACACGGAAACGCCCCCGCAGGCATGACGGTTAGGATTTGGTCTGATTGATTGGAAGTCTGCGCTTCGTGCGCCTGGAGAAAGACAATGATTGAGGAAACACCCGTCGATGCACCCGCGGAAACCGACACCGGCGGCGGACGCCGCAGTCGTGGCGCCAGTGGTGGCGCTGCCGCTCGTCGTGCGGCACGTTCCGGCGGTGGTCCCGGCAAGTCGCTGACTTATATCACGCGCAAGATTCGCACCTACGAAGTGCTCGATGAAGAAGGACTGGCGCTGATCGAGGCCAATGCCGACACGGTGCTCGAAGAGACCGGCATCGAATTTCGCGACGACGCGGAAGCACTCGCGCTGTGGAAGGAAGCCGGCGCCGATATCAAGGGCGAGCGCGTCCATTTTCCCAAAGGGCTGCCGCGGTCGCTTTTGAAGACTGCGCCCTCTATCTACACGCAGCACGCGCGCAATCCCGAGCGTTCGGTCCAGATCGGCGGCGACGCGACGGTATTTGCGCCCGTCTACGGTCCGCCTTTCGTGCGCGACCTCGACGGCAATCGCCGCTACGCGACGATCGAGGATTTCAATAATTTCGTCAAACTCGCCTATATGGCGCCGTCGATCCATCATTCGGGCGGTACGGTGTGCGAACCGGTCGACGTGCCGGTCAACAAGCGCCATCTCGATATGATCTATGCCCATATCAAATATTCCGACAAGCCGTTCATGGGCTCGGTGACTGCGCCCGAGCGCGCCGAAGATACGATCGCCATGTGCAAGCTCGTATTCGGCGAGAACTATCTCGACGAAAATACGGTTTTGACCAGCCTGATCAATGCGAACTCGCCGATGGTGTTCGACGAGACGATGCTCGGTGCCCTGAAGGTCTATGCCCGCAACAACCAGGCGTGCATCGTTACGCCGTTCATCCTTGCCGGCGCGATGAGCCCGGTGACTGTTGCCGGCACGCTCACCCAGATCCTGGCCGAAGTGCTGGCCGGAGCGGCCCTGACGCAGCTCATCCGGCCGGGCGCGCCGGTCATTTTCGGCACGTTCGCTTCGTCGATTTCCATGCAGTCGGGCGCGCCGACCTTCGGCACTCCGGAGCCGTCGCTGGTCTCCTATGGTGCCGCACAGCTCGCTCGCCGCCTTGGCCTGCCATTCCGCACCGGCGGCTCGCTTTGCGCTTCCAAGGTTTCGGACGCGCAGGCCGCCTATGAAAGCGCCAATACGCTGAATTCGACCCTGCTCGCCGGCACGAACTTCGTCCTCCATTCGGCCGGCTGGCTCGAAGGCGGCCTGGTATCGTCCTATGAGAAGTTCATGATGGATATCGACCAGCTCGGCATGGCGCAGAAGTTTGCGGCCGGCGTCGATCTTTCGGAGAACGGCCAGGCGATGGACGCCATCCGCCAGGTCGGACCCGGAAGCCACTATCTCGGTTGCGACCATACGCAGGCGAATTTCCAGACGGCCTTCTACCGCTCGAACATTGCCGACAACAACTCTTACGAGCAGTGGCTGGCCGAGGGCGAAAAGCGCGCCGACCAGCGCGCCAACGAACTCGCACGGCGCTGGCTCGATTCCTATGAGGCCCCGTATCTCGATCCGGCAATCGATGAATCTCTGAACGAGTACATCGCCAAGAAGAAGGCCTCGATGCCCGACGCTTTCACTTGAAAGAAGCCCGAGGACGGCCGGGCTAAAGTGGCCAATCTGATCCATAAGGAAGTCTGGGCCTCCGCAATCAAGGGTTCGGGCGAGGGATGAGCTTACATTCATGGCAACGGGCGGTGACGCCGATGCTTGATACGATCGCCGCCGCGCTGGAACCCCACGGGCTTGTTCCACGCGGCGGCTTCGTATTCGGCGCAGCAGATGACACCCCGGTCCTGCCTGATGGCAGGCGAGCCCGAAGCGTCGTTCTTGTCGGTCATTTCGGCTCGTCGATCTGGCCAGCTTTCACTGCCTGGCGTCGGGACAATCCAGGGGCAGCCAATCCGCTCGATACGTGGTCGAAGCAGGTCCTCAACGCGATTGCCAGCGAATTTGGCGGGTATGCCGTCTTCCCCTCGGACCGACCTTATCTGCCGTTCCAGCAATGGGCGATGCGCGCGGAAGGGTTGCGGCCGTCACCGCTGGGCCTGTTGATCCACCCGCAATATGGTCTCTGGCAGGCATTTCGCGGTGCACTCCTGTTTCGGCAATCCATCGCTTTTGCACCGCTCCATGAGAACGGGCATCCATGCGACGTCTGTGCGTCAAAACCGTGTCTCAGCGCATGCCCCGTCGATGCTTTTGACGGCGAAACTTATGCCGTGAAGCGCTGCCGCGATTATCTCGCAACGGAGCCCGGCCAGACCTGCAGGGAAGGCGGCTGTCTTGCCCGGCTCGCGTGCCCGGTCGGACGGCAATACGCCTACCTTGGCGATCAGCAGCGCTTCCATATGACCGCCTTCGCGCGTTCGTAAGCATTATCTCAAACAGAAATTTCGTCCTAGCTTCAATATGTTGACTACGCTTACTGTCAAAAGATATATCTTTGACTTGAATAAAGATATATCGTTTGTTAGATATAACGCATTGAAGTACTAACTAGGAGAAATTCCCATGCATAATCATTGCAGACACAATCACGGCCATGACGGCGATCACTGGTCGCGGATGGACAGGATGGCAGGCTCTCACGAAGGCGGCGGACGTTTCGGCGGTCGTGGTCGCCGCGGGCCTTTCGGCCGGCATCGTGGCGGCCCCTTTGGCGGACGCGGTCCGCGCATGTTCGATCCGGGCGCACTGCGTCTCGTCGTTCTTGGCCTGATCGCGGAGGAGCCGCGTCACGGCTATGACGTCATCAAGGCTCTCGAGGCGCGGTTCGAGGGCGCCTATAGCCCAAGCCCGGGTGCGATCTATCCGATGCTGCAGATGATGGAGGAGGCGGATCTCGTTACCTCCAGCACCAACGGCAACAAGCGACTCTATACGATTACCGAGCAGGGCCTGGCTTATCTCGAAGAGAACCGCCCCGAACTCGACAAGATTAACGCGCAGCTCGACGACGCTTCCGGCGAAATACGCGGAGCGGCACTCGGAGAGGAGATGCACGCCTTACGCTTTGCGCTCCATTCAAAGCTGCGCAGTGGTTCGCTTAACGCGGAAAAGGCCGAGCAGCTACGCGAAATCCTCAAGAGGGTCCGTCGCGAGATCGAAGATCTCTGACACCTGTGAAAGCCAACAAAAAACCGGCAGCCTGCGCTGCCGGTTTTTTTTCTTCAAAGTGCGTTGACTATCCGCGGCGCCCGCGACGCTCACGCTTCGGCGTATCGTCCGCATGGGCAGCGAGCTTGTTGCGCATCGGTCCGATGGTCTCGATGATCGTCTCGACAGTCGGGCGCGGACCGCTGGTGTGGCTGTCGAGCGCCTTGCGCATGGCGGCGAGATGCTCGAACGAGGTTCCGCAGCAGCCGCCGACGATCTTGGCGCCGCCGTCAATTGCGAGGCGAGCATAGTTTGCCATCAGATCGGGCGTGCCCGAATAGAAGATTTCCGAGCCGCGGAATTCAGGGATGCCGCAATTGCCCTTGATGACGATCGTCGCTTCGGGATTTGCTTCGCTCATATCGAGAAGCGAGGCAAGGATATCGGATGCGCCGACGCCGCAATTGGCGCCGACCGCGACGGGCTTTGCTTCCAGGCCTTCGGCAACGCCGTGGATTTCCTTGGGCGGCAGGCCCATCATCGTCTTGCCGGCCGTGTCGAAAGAGCCGGTATAGACGTAAGGCAAGCCGACCTTGACCGCAGCTTCGGCAGCGGCGCGAATTTCGCCCGGCGCCGACATTGTTTCGATCCAGGCGACATCGACGCCGCCGGCCTTGAGGCCTTCCAGTTGCTCGGTAAAGGCTGCGACGGCATCTTCCTCGGTGAGCGCGCCAAGCGGGACAAGCAGTTCACCGGTCGGACCGACCGAGCCCGCGACAATGACCTTGCGGCCGGCATTGTCTGCGACTTCGCGCGCCAGTTCGGCCGCCTTCTTGTTGAGCTCGAAGACGCGGTCCTGGGCATGATGCAATTTCAGGCGATGCCGTGTCCCGCCGAAGGAATTGGTAAGGATGATATCGGCGCCGGCATCGACGAAGCCCTGGTGCAGGGCAGTGATCTTTTCAGGCTTGGCTTCGTTCCAGAGCTCCGGAGCTTCACCCGCTTCCAGGCCCGATGCAAACAGGTTCGTGCCTGTCGCGCCATCGGCAAGGAGAACACCCTTTTCGGCAATAAGGTCGGCAAGCGGATTGTGAATGGTCATGGGAACGTCCCTTAAAACAAGTTAGATAACCATATAAGGAAGTCTTTATATGTGGTCAATGCTTCTTTGCGACATCGGCGCTCGCGAGCGGTCGCAAACCGCAAAGCGCTAGGTGACCTTGAGCGACGAGATATAGGCCGCCACCTCATGGGCATTGACCTTGGCGACGCGGATCAGCCCATCAAAGTGTCGCTGCATGGTGAGCACGGCCTCGGTCGTATAGAGCACGAGGTACATCTCGCCGACGAAGATGGCGGCGCGGTAGGGGCCGAATACCGTATAGGGCACCGAATAGCGCTCGCGCCCATCGTACAGATAGAGGCGAAACGAGGGATAGAGTTCATCCACCAGCGACGCCATATGTTCGAGTTGCTCGACACGGACCTTGCGCGGCAGGTCACTCCAGAGACTGCAGCCCGCGGCGAAATCGTGCAAGGTCTGGAACGGCATGCATACTTCCATGTCCGTACCGGGTTGGCGGTTATAGTCGAGGCGGAACGCCGTTTCGCTCATCTGTATGGCGGGATCGCGATGGACCATCAGGGTTTCATAGGCGATCACCGCTTGCGTGCGCAGAAGATCGGGGATGCGGGCAGGCACATAACGTATCTTCGTGCCTGTGGCTTCGGCATGCCATTTGACCAGCAAGGTCTGGTTGTCGAACCCTTCCTCGATTTCAAGGCTTGGTCGCAGTTCGCCGGTAATACCCTCGTCCTGGCTGAGGCCAAGCAGCCAGTCAAGCGATACGGAATGCCGTTCGGCGATGTTGAGCAGCGTTTCCACGCGGGGCAGGCGGGTCGATTGCCCGGAGAGCAACTGGGAGAGCGCAGAGCGGTCTATGCCAACGGAAGCCGCGAACGCGGACTGGTTTTCACCGCTGCGGGCAAGAAGACTCTTGATCCGCTCCTGAAAAAGCCGTGCAAGGTCGCGCTTGTCCATGAAAACACCCGGTCGTTGATAATATACAACAAGTGCGCCATTTGGTGACCAAAATCAACACTTTCTCACAATAATCGCATTGCTGACAGTTCCTGACAATGAGACCATGAAAATCATGGAATCAGAAAGACATACCGAAATACCCGCCTCCCGATCTCAACACCCGCGAAAACACCCCGGCATTGAGTGGCCAACCATTGCGCTTCTCACAGCATGCTATGGAATGTGGTTCATAGGGGGATATTATCTCTATCCGAGCCTGCCAATCGTCGCGCTGGCGCTCATGGGGCTTGCCGTCGCGTTCCATTCTTCCTTGCAGCATGAAGCCCTTCATGGTCATCCGACGCGCAGTGGCATGATCAATGAACTCCTCGTTTCGCTGCCGCTCGGCCTTGTCTTTCCCTATCGCCGCTACAAGCATCTGCATCTCAAGCACCATGCGGACGAGCGCTTGACCGATCCCTACGATGATCCCGAAAGCTATTACCGTGCGCTCGGTGACTGGGAAAAACTGCCGGGCTTTGTCAAAGCATTGCTCAATTTCAACAATTCGCTGGTCGGCCGCGTTGTCATCGGCCCGTTTCTCATGGTTGTCGGTTTCGTCATCACCGAGATCAAGCTCATAAGGGGCGGCGACAAGAAAACGCAGACGGCATGGGTGCTACATGGCCTTGGCCTTGTGCCGATGCTCGCGATCGTATGGTTTGTCTTCGGAATTCCCGTTTGGCTCTACGCGTTGACGTCGGTCTATCTGGGCCTGGCGATCATCTCGATCCGCAGCTACTGCGAACATCAGTGGTCGGAACGCCCGGACGGGCGGACGGTTATCGTCGAAAAATCGCCCTTGGCATTGATCTTCCTTAACAACAATCTTCACTTCGTCCATCATAAGCGTCCGACTGTACCTTGGTACGATTTGCCGGGGCTCTACAGCGAACAGCGTGATGAATGGCTGAGGATGAATGGCGGCTATGTCTTCCGCAATTACTTCGAGATCTTACGTGCCTATGCATTCAGACAGAAGCAGGATGTTGTTCACCCGGTGCTGCGCCGCGAACCGGCTCCCGGCCGCGCTTTCCGGCCTCGGGCACATGGCATCAGCTTGCAGGGCGGTTCGACCGTTCCCATTCCAGCCGAGCCTCCCAAAGAGTAGCTGCGCATGACGTTGATTGCGGCCTTGCCGATGTATGACTGGCCGGAGATGCAATCGGAGCTTCATGCGCAATGGCAAAGAATGCGCGGCGTGCTGCTTGAAAATGGATATGACGCGCCGGAAAAGCTCGTTTCCCGCAATGGCGACCTTCCGGCGGTTCCAGGCGGAATTAGAGACCGGTCAGGCAATTTGATTGCGCCTGACCCAGCTACGCTGCCTCCCGACGAACTCGACCTGCCGACCTTGTGGCTCCACCCGGCATTGCTGATTACACAAACATGCTGGGGGCCGATGGAACTCGGGATCCAATCCCATGTTCATCTTGCAGGTCAGGATGACTATTCGGGCATTGAGGGCGGGGACGGCGCGCTTTACTCGAGTGCGCTCGTCATGCGGCGCGCCGAGGGGCGGGCGGCAGTCGCTGCCCCGGAAGATGGCAAGCCCCTACTGCCGCTGGAACTGCTTCGCGGCAAACGCTTCGCCTTCAACAGCCACGATTCGATGTCGGGCTACCTGGCGCTGCAACGCGACCTGGTGGCGTCCGGTGAATCACTTGCGATATTTGGCGGCGAACTCCAGACCGGCGGACACCGCGCCTCGGTGGCTGCTGTGGCGTCCGGCAAGGCGGACATAGCCGCCATCGACTGCAAATCCTGGGCAAGAAGCCAGCGCTTCGACGCGGCAGCAGCCACACTTGCCGTTGTCGGCTGGACCGGCAGGCGCAAGGGCCTGCCGTTTATTTCCGCACTTCCGCTACCCGCGCATCTTTTCGCCTGAGGGATCGAACGGTGGCTCGAGATTAATGCGGGCGGGGCGCCGAACACCGAGAATCTCTACCTCGAACAGGCCATTGGATTCGTTTGATGCGAGTTCCGCCGGCACGTAACCCTGCGCCATCGAATGCTGGACGAAATGGGCGTAGCCACCGGACGTGACCCAGCCGACAACGCGCCAGTCACCCTGCACGGCGCCCTTGTCACTGGCATCCGAGACGACAGCACCGGACGCGTCGAAGCGGGGAGCGCCGACGCCATGGCCCGCCTGGACCGTACCGTAATCCTTGGAGACCTTGGCCCAGATCGGCTCGTCGCCCATCACGTCGGCGGCGCCTTCGCCGTGCGGAACATCAATGAGGAAGGAAACCCGGCGTAGCTTCGTGCTGGTGCCGGCGTCAAACTCAGCCTTTTCCCTGGCGGCATGTTCGCGGCCGATGAATTCGTTCTTCGACAGCTTGATGAAGCGATCCATCGATCCCTCATAACCGCCATAGATGGGGCGAAGCTCGCGGAACCACGTGGGGAAGTTCTTTTCGAGCCGCATGGAGAGCAGGGCGCGCATGCCGAAATCGACAATGCCGAACGCCGCGCCCTCGTCCTTGATCGCCTTGTAGACGAGGCGCTGATAGGCGGGTTCCATCCAGATTTCGTAGCCTAGGTCACCCGTATAGGAAATGCGGTTGACCTTGCACGGCGCGCCGCCAACGGCCATTTCGCGGAAATCCATGAACCGGAAGGCGGCATTCGACACGTCTTCATCGACGAGTTTGGCAAGGAGGTCGCGCGACTTCGGCCCGGCAATCGCAAGACCGACGAGTGTCTGGTCGAAGCGATGGATATGCACTGAGCCATCCTTCGGCTGCTGCTTCTGGAACCAGCGCATGTGATAGCGCTGGGCGGCAGACGAACCCCAGATCAGGAAGCGGTCATCGGCCGCCTTGGCGATGGTGAAGTCGCCGATGAGCTTGCCCTCTTCGTTGAGCATGGGCGTCAGGACGAGCCGTCCAACTTTCGGCATCGTATTCGTCATCAGGCGCGACAGGAATGCTTCGGCGCCGCTGCCGGTTACTTCATACTTGGCAAAGTTGGCAATCTCGGTGACGCCGACGCCGGCGCGTGTCGCCCTTACCTCGTTACCGATATGCTCGAAATCGTTGGAGCGATGATAGGAGACGATGTCGCGTGCTTCAGTGCCCTTAGGCGCGAACCAGAGCGGGGTTTCAAGGCCCCAGGAATCGCCCATGATGGCATTCTGCGCCAGCATCGTGTCGTAGAGCGGCGTGGTTTGCTGCGGCCGTGCTGCGGGCAGTTCCTCGTTGGGGAAACGGATCGAGAAGCGCCGCGAATAGTTCTCGCGCACCTTGGCGTTGGTGTAGCGCAGCGTCGCCCATTCGCCGAAACGCGCCACGTCCATGCCCCAGACGTCGAAGCCTGGTTCGCCATGAACCATCCAGTTGGAGAGCGCGAGCCCGACGCCGCCGCCCTGGCTGAAGCCGGCCATGACGGCGCATGCCGTCCAGTAATTGGTAAGGCCGGGTACTGGGCCGACCAGAGGATTGCCATCCGGCGCAAAGGTGAAGGGGCCGTTGATGATCTGCTTGATACCTGCCTTCTCGATACCGGGGAAATGCTTGAAGCCGACTTCGAGGGAAGGGGCGATGCGGTCGAGATCGGGCGCCAGAAGCTCATGGCCGAAATCCCATGGCGTGTTGACCGGAGACCAAGGCTTTGCTGCCTTCTCATAGGTGCCGAGCAAGATGCCGTTCCGCTCCTGACGGGTATAGATCTCGCCCTTGAAATCCATGACGCCGATGAGTTCGCGGCCCGTGGATTTATTGAATTCCATAACCTCCGGAACGTCTTCGGTGAGAAGGTACATGTGCTCCATGGCAAGGACCGGCAGTTCCAGCCCGACCATGCGCCCGACTTCGCGGGCCCAGAGACCACCGCAGTTGACGACGTGCTCCGCCTTCACGGTGCCCTGTTCGGTGACGACGTTCCACGTGCCGTCGCTATCCTGCGTAAGTTCGACGACGCGGTTGCGCAGGGTGATTTCAGCACCGAGCTTGCGCGCGGCCTTGGCATAGGCATGGGTTGTACCGGAAGGGTCGAGATGGCCCTCGACCGGGTCCCACATGGCGCCGACGAAATTCGTCTCGTCCATCAGAGGGAACATGGCCTTGGCTTCCGATGGCGTGATCAGCTCCGTATCCATGCCGAGATAGCGGCCGCGCGCGTGGGCGAGCCGCAAGAAATCCATGCGCTCCGGCGAATCCGCCATCATGACGCCGCCCGTCAAATGCAGGCCGCAGGACTGTCCGGAAAGCTCCTCGATTTCCTTGTAGAGACTGACCGTATAGGCCTGAAGCTTGGCGACGTTGGGATCGCCGTTGAGCGTATGGAAACCGCCGGCGGCGTGCCAGGAGGAGCCGGACGTCAGTTCCGAGCGTTCGATCAGCATCACATCGGTCCAGCCGGCGCGCGCAAGGTGGTAAAGCACCGAACACCCAACGACGCCACCGCCGATGACAACTGCTTTAACGTGCGATTTCATACTCTTATGCCTCGTATGTGGAAAAGTGATTCAATGCGTTGAGACTTCGATTCAAGCGATCAGAAATCCGTTGGGGCGCCGCCTTCTGATTTGCGGCGGGCCACGAAGGCGTTGATGGCCTCTTCGACGGCAGGGTCGATTTCCGGCTTCTGGTAGGTTGCAAGGCGCTCCTTCCAGATGCGGTTGGCCTTCTCGATCGCAATCGGCGAGCCAGCCTCCTGCCAGGTTTCATAATTGCGCCAGTCGGAGATGATCGGTGCGTAGAAGGCGGTCTTGTAGCGCGACTGTGTATGGGCGGTGCCGAAGAAATGGCCGCCAGGGCCGACGTCGCGCATGGCATCGATGCCGAGCGCGTCTTCGGAAAGATCGAGCGGCGTCAAGAACTCGGCCACCATCTGCAGGAGGTCGAAATCGAGGATCATCTTCTCATAGGAGCAGCTAAGGCCGCCTTCGAGCCAGCCGGCGGAATGCAGCATGAAGTTGCCACCGCCCTGGATGGCGCCCCAGAGGGAGAAGACAGATTCGTAGGCGGCTTGCGCGTCCACGGTATTGGCGGCGCAGACATTGGAGGTGCGATAGGGAATACCGTAGCGGCGGGCAAGCTGGCCGCCGACCAATTGCGCCTTCATATATTCGGGCGTGCCGAAGGCCGGCGCGCCGGACTTCATGTCGACATTGGACGTAAAGCCGCCATAGCCGACGGGCGCGCCTTTCCTGACCATCTGCGTGAACGAAATGCCGGCAAGCGCTTCCGCGTTCTGCTGCACGAGGGCACCGGCAATCGTCACCGGAGCCATGGCGCCGGCGAGGGTAAAGGGCGTTACGATGACGATCTGGCCATTGCCCGACATCTGGATGATGCCTTCCATCATCGGTATGTCGAGCTTGAGCGGCGAATTGGTATTGATGATCGTATAGCAGGAAGGCTCCTGCAGAAGCTGTTCGTGGCTGACGCCGCGCGCGAGGCGGGCGATCTCGATGCCGTCCTGATTGCGCTCCTTGCCGAGCGAATAGATGTGGAACGCCTTGTCGCTGAGCGTCGCAAGGTCGCGGATGCATTCGAGATGCCGCACGGACGGGTGAATATCGATCGGTTCGACCGGATAGCCGCCGGTCGTGTTGATGATATTGTGCATCTGGGCGAGCTTGATGAAACTACGGAAGTCGGCCTGGTTGCCGGAGCGCCGGCCATTGTCGGTATCCGAGCAGTTCGGCGCCGAACCCATCTGCGCGAAGATGAGATTATTGCCGCCGAAGCGGACATTGTGGGCCGGGTTGCGGGCATGCAGCGTAAATTCGGATGGCGCATGGCCGACATATTCGAGAATCATGTCCTTGTCGAAGCGAACCCGCATCGAGCCGGGGCGAACGTCAGCGCCGGCGCTCTTCATGATTTCGCGCGCGCCGTCATGCAGAACCTCGACGCCGATTTCCTGCAGGACCCGCAGCGAAGCGTCGTGGATCGATTCGAGTTCGTCGTCCGAGACGATCTTGGTCGGGGTGAACGGAATTTTCAGCTGGCGAAACGGCGGCTGGTCGAAGGCTCCGCTTTCGGTGCTGCGCGGCCGCGCTCGTCCGCCCCGTCGTCCGTGATCCCGCGCTGACGTGTTGGTTTCGATCTCGATTGCCGGTTCGCTCATTGCCCATGCCCTTCGCTTGCACGTCTTGCGTGCGCTGTTGCCACTATCGCCAGAGCGGCATTGTGCGTGCGCGGCGTGAGCGACGCTGAGCGCAAAGGAAGCGACATGGTGTGGGGTGGGTCGCTGGGGCCAGAGTTGGGCCAATCAAGGGCGGTTCTTGGAGTTCGTCCACACCCCCTCTGTCCTGCCGGGCAAAGGGGGGTGAAACGACCCCACATATAGGAACTACAGTATGCCTACTCCGCAGCCGCCTTCGACGTCAGGTGGCTGATTGGCGTAACCATCGCCTGGATCAGATTGTTCATGCTGATGACGCCGGTCGGCTTGCCATTGTCATCGATGATCGTCGCATATTGCTGGTTGGCGTCGGTCATCGTCTTGGCGGCTTCCTCGAGGATCGTGCCGGTGCGCACGGTGACGCCGCCACTCGTGGCCGGAGCGCCCGCTGGCGTTGCGATCGTATCGACCATGATGACGCGGCCGCGATTCACTTCCTTGACGAAGTTGGAAATGTATTCGTCCGCGGGCTGCAACACGATGTCCTGGCCGGTGCCCTGCTGCACTACCTCGCCGTCGCGCAGGATGGCGATGCGATCGCCGAGGCGTAGCGCCTCATCGAGATCGTGAGTGATGAAGACGATCGTCTTGCGGATTTCCTTCTGGAGGTCGAGAAGCACCGACTGCATGTCCATGCGAATGAGCGGATCGAGCGCCGAGAAGGCTTCGTCCATCAGGAGGATCGGTGCGTCGTTGGTCAGCGCACGGGCAAGACCAACACGCTGCTGCATGCCGCCCGACAACTGGTTGGGGTAGTGGCCCTCAAATCCCTTGAGGCCGACACGCTCGATCCAGCGACGCGCCTGTGCTTCCTGCTTGTCGCGGGGAAGCCCCTGGATCTCGAGGCCGTAGACCGTGTTGTCGAGGACGGTGCGGTGGGGAAGCAGCGCGAACTTCTGGAACACCATCGCGGTCTTGTGGCGACGAAATTCGCGCAGATCGTTCTGGTTCATCTTGCAGACATCGGCGCCGTCGATGATCACCTCGCCGGAAGTCGGATCGATAAGGCGGTTGATGTGGCGGATAAGGGTCGATTTACCGGACCCTGAAAGCCCCATGACAACCTGTATGCAGCCCGCCGGCATGTCGATGTTGATGTCCCTGAGGCCGAGTACGTGCCCATGCTGTTCGTTAAGCTCGGTCTTGGACATGCCCTTCTTGACGGCTTCGACGTAACTGACGGGTCTCTGGCCAAAAATCTTGTAGAGATTCTTGATCTTGATGCCTGCACCCTGGACCGAACGATCAGCCATGGACCACCTCCTGATGCTTCTGAAGACGCTTGCCATAGGCCTGACTAACGCGGTCGAAAATGATGGCGATGCCGACAATGGCAAGACCGTTGAAAAGCCCGAGTGAGAAGAACTGCCCGTTGACTGAGCGCAGCACCGGCTGACCAAGGCCCTGGACGCCGATCATCGAAGCGATGACAACCATCGCCAGAGCCATCATGATGGTCTGGTTGATACCGGCCATGATTGTCGGGAGGGCAAGGGGGATCTGCACGTTCTTGAGGCGTTGCCAACTTGACGAACCGAACGCATCCGCGGCTTCGAGGACGTCCTTGTCGACGAGCCGGATACCGAGATTGGTGAGGCGGATCATTGGCGGGATGGCGTAGATCACCACCGCTATGAGGCCGGGGACCTTGCCGATGCCGAGAAGCATGACGACGGGGATAAGGTAGACGAAGCTCGGCATCGTCTGCATCACGTCGAGAATGGGATTGACCACGCGCTGGAAGCTGTCCGACCGGGCCATGATGATGCCGATCGGAATGCCGACGAAGATCGAAACGACGGTGCCGACGAAGATCATGGCGATGGTCTTCATCGCATCGCTCCACATGTCGAAATAGCCGATGAGGAGGAGCGTGATGATGGTGCCGGCAACGATCTTCCAGTTACGGCTGGCGATCCAGGCGATGCCTCCGATCAACAGCAGCATGATCGGCCACGGCGTCGTCGTCATGAAGCGCTCGGCTTCAATGAGGAAATACTGCAGCGGCTGAAAGAACGATTCGATGATGTCGCCATATTCGCGGGTGAAGGCCTTGAAGCCTTCATCCATGGCCTTCTTGAGGTTGCGCAGCGTGTCATCATTCATGTTCGGGAATGAATAGAACCAATCCATGTTGGTATCCCCTTCATTGGGCCATCGAGGCTCGTTCTCTCTAATGACCGAAGCGCTGGACGATTATACGTTCAGCCTGTTCCAGCGAGGTAATGGATTGCGGCAGGACCGGTGCCCTGCCGCAAAACATTATTATTGTACGGCAGCCTTGATCTTCTCGGCGGCTTCCGGAGAGACCCACTTGGACCAGGTCGCCTCGTTGTTTTTCAGATAGTACTTGGCGCCATCTTCGCCTGTCGCCTGATTGTCGACCATCCATGCAAGAAGCTTGTTGGCTTCCTCGGTCGAGATCTGGCGCTTCTTCAGATATTCGAAGGCATCGCCGGCGCTATCGGCAAACTTCTTGGTGACGATGGTATAGATATCAGCCTTTGGCCAGCCATTCGGCTTTGGATCCGGGCAATCGGCGATGGCGTTGCAGCGGTTCCATTCCTTTTCATCCCACGCCACGCCATTGTCGAGCTTGACCATCGGATACTTGCCGAGAATGGCAGTCGGACCCCAATAATAGCCGAGCCAGGGTTCCTTGCGCTCATAGGCCTTGGCGATCGAGCCATCGAGGCCCGCAGCCGAACCCGTATCGACAAGGGTGAAGCCGTGCTTGTCGCCCTCAAAAGCCTTGTAGAAGTTCGTCGTCGTGATCTGGCAAGCCCAGCCCGACGGGCAGTTGAAGACGGCGCCCTTCTTCGGATCTTCCGGAGCAGGGAACAGTTCTGGATGCTTCATGGCATCGGCAATGGTCTTGATATCGGGGTGGGCATCCGCGAAATATTTGGGGATCCACCAGCTTTCCGTGCCGCCTTCGGTGATCGCCGGTGCAGCGTAGACGAGCTTGTTTTCCTTGACCGCCTTTTCAAGCGGCTCGCGGACGGCATTGAGCCAGCCCTCGGGGGCGATGTCCGGTTGACCCTTTTCGATCATGGATGTGAAGGTTGGGACAGTATCGCCGGCTACGAGCTCGGCGTCGCATCCATAGCCTTCGCTCAGGATGATCTTATCGAGATTGGCAAGTGCCTCGGCCGATTGCCAGTTCATGTTGGCAATAGTAACGGTGCCGCATTCCGCAGCCGAAGCCGACGCGGAGTAGCCGAAAAACCCAGCGGCAATCAGAAAAGTTGAAGCAAGCAGCTTCTTCATGTTCTTTATCTCCCACTCTTTGACAGTTCACCCGGTAACGAATTCTAACTTGGTACTGCCTTACCTAGTCGTTCGCTTATGTGCCATTTGGCATTCTTATCCCGTCAGAATGCAATGGAATCATCGAATTAATGCGGTGTATCGCGACAAGCCCTGTCGATATAGCGACGCCGGGATAAAGGACGCGACACCAAACGGCACATGGCTCCATCAGGTATCGTAACAAGGGTTTAAACGAAAGATCAACGCTTTAGACGATCTGCCTGCACGATCGGCGGATTTGACTGCCTCGATCCGACCCCTACCGATATTTTCCGCACGGCATGAAACCATTTTGCCCGCCGAAGGTTTGCAATGGGCCTGCCAAAGAAAAGGAACTCCCGATAAAATCTGCGCTCAAGACCGGACGCCAAACCCGTGACCTGCAATTGGCATCGATGGTAATTGCCATGCGCGTGCCGATGATGATGCTGGAGGCGATGAGCGAGAAGGGTGGCGGCGCAGAAACGCACCGCGCCGTTTCAGAAAAAGTCGCGGCGTCCGTAGATGGAGTCGTTTCCGCGCAGATTTCTCTCATGAACTCCGCAGCGACGTTCTGGTTTGACGTCATGCGCGGCAGGTCGCCCGCAAGCCTCGTTTCCGAAGCCGCCAATAAGGCTGCCGCAGCGGCATTGCGGCCGGGTAGAAAGACGTTGCAGGCAAACTACAAACGACTTGTTCGCGGGAGCTGAACAGCTTCTCCGTTAGCGTCACGCTTGGTTTTCGACGGTGATTTTTTAAAACTTACCTTTCTGTAAGGGCGAGGTATGCGCTTCCGGCATGGTGACCATGCAAAAATGCAAGGGTTCCTGCTGTAAATGCGACATGCCATGGCGAAATTTCGTGATCAAACTTTGAGCAAAAAGCGCATTTGAGCGGCAACAACTCATTTCCTTTCGAGGTCGCCAAAATGCTCTACATTTTCAATCGCAATAACCGCGTGCACATTTCGTGGAATGCAACCGAAAAGCGCAACGCTCCGTCCAGCAATGCGAAGAGCGGTATCGGCTCGGCATTGTCCTTCATCTGGACCCGTTCGGCCGGCTAATCGATCGACGAGACGGCATGTGAACCGCTGCCTTTTAGGTGGCGGTTTTTCTTTGCTCGGAATTTCGAAGGGATGCAAAAAAACCGCCCCGTTCACGAGGAACAGCGCGGTTTTTGCCAATTTACGCATGGCAGTTCTGCCGAACTCAACGCGGGCAGAAAATTACAGCTCCGGTACGCGGTACCTGATCCGGAGCGGGGAACAGGTTTGACCCTGCTCGCCCGTAAAGTTTTAGCCGGACATCGTTACCGCGAGGTTATCGAGAGCTTAAGCAAATCTAAATTTGCGACTTTTCCGCCAGGATTGTGGTCAGGCTTCGCGCTTGGCGGCGCGCAGATAATTGATAATGCCGGAGAAATCCGATCCTTCATTGCCCGCTGCCCCAAACTCGGCATAAAGCGCCTCGGCATGGGCGCCGAGCGGCGTCGCTGCACCAACACTTGTCGCCGCCTCCTGCGACAATTTAAGGTCCTTGAGCATGAGCGCGGCAGCAAAGCCCGGCTTATAGCCATTGTTGGCCGGAGAGGTCGGCACCGGTCCCGGTACCGGACAATAGGTCGTCAGCGACCAGCATTGGCCGGAAGATGTGGAGGCAACGTCGAACAGCGCCTTGTGTGACAGCCCAAGCTTCTCGGCCAGCGTGAAAGCTTCGCTGACACCGATCATCGAAATGCCGAGGATCATGTTGTTGCAGATCTTGGCCGCCTGGCCGTTGCCCGCTTCGCCGCAATGAACGATCCGTCCGGCCATCGGTTTCAGGATCGGTTCGGCTTTAACGAAGGCTTCATCGGAACCGCCCACCATGAAGGTGAGGGTGCCCGCCGCCGCGCCGCCAATGCCGCCTGAGACCGGTGCATCGACGGACAGCAGTCCGTTCTCCGCGGCGATTGCATGCGCCTTGCGGGCGGAGTCGACGTCGATCGTCGATGAATCGATGAACAGCGCGCCGCTTCGTCCTCCCTTGGCAACCGCCTCGTAGACCGAAAGCACGTGCTTGCCGGCCGGGAGCATCGTGATGACGACATCGGCTCCGGCGACGGCGGCCTCGGCATTATCTGCAATCGTTACGCCGTTGCCCCGCGCGGTATCGAGATTTTCGGGCATGAGATCGAACCCAAGTACCTTATGGCCCGCCTTGACGAGATTGGCGGCCATCGGATTGCCCATATGTCCAAGGCCGATAAAAGCGACAGTCGTCATCGCACTTCTCCCTCAATTTGAAATTTCAACGGCCCGTCATGTGCCGCGCGATGATTATTCGCATGATTTCATTCGTGCCTTCCAGGATCTGGTGCACCCGCAAGTCACGCACCAGTTTCTCCACGCCATAGTCGTGCAGGTAGCCATAGCCGCCATGGATCTGCAGAGCGTCGTTGGCGATATCGAACCCCTTGTCGGTGACGAAGCGCTTGGCCATGGCGGACCATTTGGAAGCGTCATGGGCTTTGCGGTCAAGCTTCGATGCCGCCGTGTAGAGCAGCATGCGGGCAGCCGAAAGCTCTGTCTCCATATCGGCAAGCTTGAACTGAAGCGCCTGGAACTGATTGATCGCCTTGCCGAACGCCTTGCGCTCACTCGCATAGACCAGCGCCTTGTCGAGGGCCGATTGCGCGCCGCCAAGCGAGCATGCCGCAATGTTGAGCCGCCCGCCGTCGAGCCCGCCCATGGCAATGCGGAAGCCGTCACCTTCCTCGCCGAGCCGGTTGGCAACTGGGATACGGCAGTTCTCGAAGATGACCTGGCGGGTGGATTGGGCGTTCCAGCCCATCTTGTATTCATTGGCGCCAAATGAAAGGCCAGGCGCATCTTTAGGCACGACCAGCGCAGAGATGCCTTTCGGTCCATCCTCGCCGGTGCGCACCATCGTCACGTACAGGTCGGAATCGCCGGCGCCCGAAATGAACTGCTTGGCGCCGTTGAGGATATAGTGATCGCCCTCACGCAGCGCGCGGGTCTTCAGGGCGGCGGCATCGGAGCCGGAGTTCGGCTCGGTCAGGCAATAGCTCGCAAGCCACTCCATCGAGGTCAGGCGCGGCACGAAGCGTTGACGTTGCTCCTCGCTGCCGAACGTGTCGATCATCCACGCGCCCATGTTGTGGATGGAGATGAATGCCGAGAACGCCGGACAGGCGGCGGCGAGCGCCTCGAAGATCAGCACGGCATCGAGCCGTTTCAGGCCTGAACCACCGACATCCTCGCGCACGTAGATGCCGCCCATGCCGAGCGGTCCGGTCTCGCGGATGACATCGGCGGGGAAATGCTTGTCGCGATCCCACGCCAGCGCGTTCGGCGCGACGCGGTCGGCGGCGAAGGCGCGCGCCATGTCCTGGATCGCCAGTTGATCCTCATTGAGTTCGAACTGGCCAGCGGTCGAATCAACGCTACTGTCCATGGCACCCTCCCTGCATTTCTTATTGCCTGCCACTCTATCCCAAGCTTCCCGGGGCGCAACGTCCAAGGCAGGACTAGGAAGAGAAAGACATATCCGCTACTCAAAGCCCATGACGCGCGCAATCATGTTGCAGGGAACAGGTTCAGATGTTGGGAAATCCGTCCTGGTGGCGGGTCTGTGCCGGCTTGCGCACAAGCGCGGGCTAGTCGTCCGGCCGTTCAAGCCGCAGAACATGTCGAACAATGCGGCGGTCAGCGATGACGGCGGCGAGATAGGCCGGGCGCAATGGTTGCAGGCGCTGGCCTGTGGTGTGCCGTCCTCCGTCCACATGAATCCCGTGCTCCTGAAGCCGCAGTCGGAAACCGGCAGCCAGATCATCGTGCAAGGCAAGGTCTGGGGCCAGGCGAAGGGCAGGGACTACCAGAAGCTCAAGGGGCAACTGCTCGATGCCGTGATGCAGTCCTTCGACATCGTTTGTGATGGCGCCGATCTTGTCATCGTCGAGGGCGCGGGGTCGCCCGCCGAAATCAATCTGCGGGCAGGCGATATCGCCAATATGGGCTTTGCAACCCGCGCCAATGTGCCGGTCGTTCTCGTCGGCGATATCGACCGCGGCGGCGTCATCGCATCGATTGTCGGCACCCATGCGATCCTGCCGCCGGAGGAGCGCACCGCGATCATCGGCTATATCATCAACAAGTTTCGCGGCGACGTCTCGCTCTTCGACGAAGGCTTGAAGGCAATCACCCGGTTCACGGGCTGGCCCTCATTTGGAGTCGTGCCATGGCTGAAGGATGCTTCCCGGCTTCCCGCAGAAGATTCCGTCGTGCTGGAGCGATTGGTAAAGGGGAACGGCCGCGCGCTGAAAGTCGCTGTGCCGGTGCTTGACCGCATTGCCAATTTCGACGACCTCGATCCGCTGATGGCCGAGGCGGATGTCGATGTCGTGTTTGTTCGAAGCGGCGAGCAATTGCCCGCCGATGCCGGTCTCGTCATCATCCCTGGGTCGAAATCGACGATCGGCGATCTTCTACGCTTCCGGGAAAACGGCTGGGACAAGGACCTTGACCTTCACCGGCGTCGCGGCGGCTCGATCATGGGCATATGCGGTGGCTATCAGATGCTCGGACGCAAGGTGCGCGACCCTGAGGGCATCGAAGGTGCAGTGACGCAAATCGAGGGTCTCGGCCATCTCGATATCGAAACGGTGATGGAGCCGGAAAAGACCGTTCGCAATGTTGCGGCTCATTCGCTGCAGTACGGCGTGCCGCTGAGCGGCTATGAAATCCATCTCGGCAAGACGACCGGCCCGGATTGCGGCCGCCCGACGGCGATGATCAACGGCGTCGAGGATGGCGCGATTTCTGCCGACGGTAAGGTCTTTGGGACCTATATGCACGGGCTGTTCGGCACCGATGCCTATCGCTCCGCATTGCTGCGTTCGCTGGGAATCAACGCAAATGCCTTCGACTACAGGGCGGGCGTCGATGCCGCGCTCGATTCGATAGCCGACCAACTGGCTGAAGTCCTCGATGTCCATGCGTTGATCGCACGTTGAGTATGTAGACAAGATCATGTAGATTAACCTCGGTGGTTTATCTACATGTTCAAGGGCTGGAATGACAATCAATGTCACCAATGAAGAGGCGGACGAACTGACGCGCAGGTTTGCGAAAATCGAGGACGTCAGCATTACCGAGGCAATCGTCATCGCCATGCGCGAAGCGATTGAAAACCGTATGAATGCGGAGACGCCGCGAGAAACCGCAGCGCGTCTGCGCGCGCGCCACAAAATCAAACTCGATGACAAAGCGCGAAGGCCGTTGCCGAAATCGGCGTTCGACGCAATGTGGGATGATTGATCGTGTACGTCGATGCTTGCGCGCTCGTGGCGATACTTGCTGATGAGGCAGAGGCCGCGCGTATCTCGGATGCACTGGTTGGCGCGACAAAGCGGTTCACGTCGCCAGTCGCGGTGCTCGAAGCGGTCCTCGCCCTGTCGCGTCCGGACAAGTTCAATCTTCCGGTTTCCGAGGTCGAAAGCCTGGTCACCGAGTTTCTCGAGGTTAGAGGCATCGAACTGGTTGACCTGCCCCCAGCCAAACAAGCCACGCGTCTCGCTCTCGTTGCTGCGCATTTGTACCGGCAGGGCCGGCGCGGATTAAATCTTGGCGATTGCCTGCACTACGCCTGTGCGAAACATTATCGGGTGCCAATCCTGGCGACGGATGACGAATACAGGAACACCGATCTCGAAGTGGTTCCTTGACTTTAGTAAAGCAAAAAACGTGTCGCGTATTCGTTTGACATTCTCGGCGCTTGGTGAATAACGTTCAACCCATGATTGGTTCCCGTTCGGCCAAAGGCCATGGGATCAAAAGGGAATGCGACGGCCGTACCCATCAGGGCGGCCCTACCGCAGCCGACCCCGCGACTGTAGAGCGGCGAGGATTCATGCCAAGGCCTGAGGCGCAAGCCGAGGGCAGCCACTGGGAAACCGGGAAGGCGGCATTGATCCTGCGACCCGCGAGCCAGGAGACCTGCCAGTCATAGGGCAATGGTGCCCAAGACCGAAGGGGAATGTCCCTTCTGGCCCTGCACGGAGGTTGTTATGGCTGCACGTACTTCGACTACGATATCTCTCCCGCTCGCATCGCGTCTGACGACGGCGGTGGTTTCAATGCTGCTCGGCGTGTTCATCGTTTATGGCGTGGGACTTTCCCATTCCGAAACGCTGCACGATACGGCGCACGATACCCGCCATTCCTACGGATTCCCCTGCCACTGAGGTTGGAGCCCGGCTGGATGTAATGATTCTGCCGCCACCGCTTAAGCATTGAAAACTGAGGGTTTATCTGGTCCGGGTGTCGTTTCGGCAGCCCGGTGTCTTGATATGGGAATTCGGAGAGATATCGATGTTGGTTAAATATCTTCTGGCTACGATCGTGGCCGGTCTGTTTGCTGGTATTCTGTTGACGCCAGCCATGTATGTGCGCAGCGTGCCACTTATCCTGCACGCGGAAGAATATGAGAACGCCGCAGGCGGCCACGAGCACGAGCATGCCGCAGCGCCTGCCGCCGCCGGCGAGACAGCACCTGCCGTGGCGCCGCACACTCACGAAGAGGAAGAGGTAAGCCCGGCCCTGCCGTTCGGCCGCTTTGGTAATACCTTGCTGATCAATCTTGTCGCCGGAGCGGGTTTCGCCCTGATCACTGGCGCGGCCGCCCTGTTTCTTGGACGCAAGATCACCGTGCAGAACGGCATTTATTGGGGCCTCGCCGGGTTCTTCATCTTCAACCTCGCGCCATCGTTCAGTCTTGCCCCGGAACTGCCGGCCATGCCCGCCGCCGACCTCGCGACCCGGCAAGCCTGGTGGCTCATCACGGTGCTGCTGACGGCGGGCGGCGTCTACTTCATCGTTCTGCGTGAGGAAATCTGGGCGAGGGTACTCGGCCTCGTGCTGATTGTTGCGCCGCATATCTATGGCGCTCCGGAAGCGGACGATCTTACTTCCGCCGTGCCGCCGACATTGGCATCCGAGTTCGCGGTATCGACGCTCGCGACCAACCTCTTCTTCTGGGTGGTGCTCGGCACTGCGCTCGGCTTTGCCATCCAGAGCTATGCGGCTTCGGAGCTTGAAGCCTGATGGCCGTGCTGGAGCGCGGGGTCACTTTTGTGCTCGGCGGCGCGCGCTCCGGCAAATCCTCCTTTGCCGAGGGACTGATCGAGTCATCCGGCAAGGAAGCAATCTATCTTGCGACGGGCAGGGCGTGGGACGATGAGATGTCTGCTCGCATCGACCAGCACAAGGCGCGGCGCGGCGGCTTGTGGACGACGGTCGAAGAACCGCTCGATCTGGTTTCCGCGCTGGAAGTGCATGCGGCCGAGGGCACAGCGGTTCTTGTCGACTGCCTGACACTTTGGGTCACCAACCTCATGATGGCCGAGCGCGATGTGATGGCGGAAACGGCAAGGCTTGCCGCATCTCTGCCGCATCTCAAAGGTGCGGTCGTTTGCGTCTCCAACGAGGTTGGCCTCGGCATCGTTCCGGAGAACCGCATGGCCCGCGACTTTCGCGATCATGCCGGTCGTCTTCATCAAGTCGTGGCTGGCGCCGCGGCAACAGTCTATTTCGTGGCAGCAGGTCTGCCGCTCAAAATGAAGGGATAACAACATGCAGGGTCAGAAGATTCCGGCAACGGTCATCACCGGCTTCCTTGGTTCGGGCAAGACGACGATGATCCGCAATCTGCTCGAGAATGCCGATGGCAAGCGTATCGCGCTGATCATCAATGAATTCGGCGATCTCGGTGTCGATGGCGGGTTGCTCAAGGGCTGCGGTATTGAGGCTTGTCGCGACGAGGATGTGATCGAACTCAACAATGGCTGCATCTGCTGCACCGTGGCTGATGATTTCATCCCGACCATGACGAAACTGCTCGATCGTCCTGATCGTCCTGATCATATCGTCATCGAAACTTCGGGCCTTGCGCTGCCGCAGCCGCTGGTGGCGGCCTTCAACTGGCCTGAGATCAAGACGCAGGTGACTGTCGATGGCGTCGTGACCGTGATCGATGCCGCGGCAGTTTCGGAAGGTCGCTTCGCTGACGATCAGGACAAGGTCGACGCGCAGCGGTCGCAGGACGAATCGCTCGACCATGAGAGCCCGCTCGAAGAACTCTTCGAGGACCAGATCCGCGCGGCGGACATCATCATTCTCAACAAGACCGATCTCATCAGCGGCGATGAACTCGACGGGGTGAAGGGCGACGTACAAAGCCGTTCGGTGCGTGCCCTCAACATGATCCCCGCTAGTTTCGGCAGGATCAGCAACCAACTGCTGCTTGGGCTTGGCGTCGGCACCGAGCAGGACATTGCCAACCGCAAATCGCACCATGAGATGGAGCATGAAGCCGGCGAAGAACACAGCCATGACGAATTCGAGAGCTTCGTCGTTGGTCTCGGGCCGGTTTCCGAGCCGAAGTCTTTTGTCGAGAAGCTGAAACGCGTGATCGCCGATCATGACGTTCTGCGCCTCAAGGGCTTCGTCGATGTTCCGGGCAAGCCGATGCGCCTCGTTGTCCAGGCGGTAGGCTCGCGCATTGAGCATTATTTCGATCGCAGCTGGCATCCGGGCGAGGAGCGGCAGACACGGCTCGTCGTCATCGGTCTTCACGATATAGACGCGGTCGCCATTGAATCGGCGATGAACGCGGCGGCCGCCGCCTGATAAGGAAGATTGATGCATCTCCTGCTTGCCCAGAAAGGCACGATAGCCGAAGGCACCGAGGCAATCGATCTCGGCCAGACGCCGGGAGATGTGCTTTTTCTTTCGGCGGCCGACACCGAACTGGCCAGCCTTGCCTCGGCCCATCGCCACAATGGCGAAGGGCACTCCTTGCGCCTCGCCAACATGATGGCGCTGGCGCATCCGATGTCGGTGGACGCCTATGTCGAACGCACCGCACGTCACGCCAAACTGATTGTCGTGCGCATCATCGGCGGCGAGAGCTACTGGCCTTATGGTCTCGAAGCGCTCCACGCCTGCGCGATCAATCACAAGGTGCAACTGGCGGTTCTTCCGGGCGACGACAAACCCGATCCCGGCCTTGATCGCTTTTCGACCGTGCCGCGTCAGGATCGCGACGCACTCTGGCACTATCTGCTGGAGGGCGGCGCGCAGAACGCGAGCCGTTTTCTCGACTATTGCGGCGCGATTGTCGAGGGAGCCGAGAAACCGCAGGAGGCAGCGCCTCTGCTGAAGGCAGGCCTGTGGTGGCCCGGCGAGCCCGCGCCATCGCTCGACCTGTTGCGGTCGCACTGGCAGGCGGACGCATCGATCGTTGCCATCTGCTTTTACCGCGCACTGGTGCAGAGCGGACAGACCCAACCGGTCGAGGCGCTGGTCGATGCCTTGAGGCTCAAGGGTCTCAATCCCTTGCCGGTGTTTGTATCGAGCCTGAAAGACCCGGTTTCCGGGGCGACGCTTGAAAGCATATTCGGCGAGGCGGCACCCATTCTCGTCCTCAACGCCACGGGATTTGCCGTTTCGGCGCCGGGCGCTGCGCGCAAGCCCACCGTGCTCGAACATGATGGCGCGGTCGTTCTGCAGGTAATTTTT
Organism: Phyllobacterium sp. 01N428; assembly: GCF_056399405.1. Lineage (NCBI taxonomy): Bacteria > Pseudomonadati > Pseudomonadota > Alphaproteobacteria > Hyphomicrobiales > Phyllobacteriaceae > Phyllobacterium > Phyllobacterium sp. 01N428. The sequence goes on along the minus strand of NZ_JBFTRH010000002.1, from coordinate 113,491 downwards.
TCAGGATCGAGCGCCGAGCAGTGGCGCGCTTCCGATCAAGGTTTGTCTGCCCGTGATCTTGCCATGAATGTCGCGCTGCCGGAGGTGGACGGGCGGGTTCTCACCCGCGCCGTCTCGTTCAAGTCGGCACGGGCGTTCGATGAGGCTGTCGAAGCTAATATCGTTACGCATGAGCCCATGCCGGACCGCATCGGATTCGTAGCCGAACTTGCGGCGAACTGGTCAGCGCTCAGGCGCACGTCGGCGGGGGAGAGGCGTGTCGCGCTGGTGATGGCCAACTATCCCAATCGCGATGGGCGGCTCGGCAATGGCGTCGGCCTCGATACGCCGGCCGGGACCTGGCATGTGCTTACCGAGATGATGAAGCAAGGCTATGCGGTCGCGGACATTCCGGCGGATGGCGATGCACTTATTAAGCACCTGATGGCCGGGCCGACCAATGCGGCGAGCGACGGCCGCGAGATTCGCGAAACCATTTCTCTGAATCATTACAATCGTTTCCTGGCATCCCTTTCGATCCCGATTCAGCGAGCCGTCACCGAACGCTGGGGCAACCCTGAAGCCGATCCGTTTTTCCTTGAGGGAAGAGAAGCATTCGCGCTGCCGCTTGCCCGCTTTGGCGAAACCCTCGTCGGGATCCAGCCGGCGCGCGGCTACAATATCGATCCGAAGGATAGCTATCACTCGCCTGATCTCGTGCCGCCGCACGGCTATCTCGCTTTCTATGCCTATCTGCGCGAAGTCTATGGAGCCCATGCGATCGTCCATGTCGGCAAGCACGGCAACCTCGAATGGCTGCCCGGCAAATCGCTGGCGCTTTCCGAAACCTGTTACCCGGAAGCGGTGCTTGGGCCGATCCCGCACATCTACCCGTTCATCGTCAACGACCCGGGCGAGGGCACGCAGGCGAAGCGCCGTTCCTCGGCCGTCATCATCGACCATTTGACGCCGCCGCTGACCCGCGCCGAGAGTTATGGGCCGCTCAAGGATCTGGAAGCGCTCGTCGATGAATATTATGAAGCCTCCGGCGTCGATCCGCGCCGGCTGGTGCGGCTCAAGGTGCAGATCCTCGATCTGGTGCGCGATATCGGGCTCGACCACGATGCCGGTATCCATGACCACGATGCCGACGATCTCGCGCTGCAGAAGCTCGACGCCTATCTCTGCGATCTCAAGGAAATGCAGATTCGCGACGGCCTCCATATATTCGGGCAATCGCCGCAAGGGCGGCTTTTGACGGATCTCGTAGTCGCGCTTGCCCGCGTGCCGCGCGGCTCCGGCATCGGCGCAGACCAAAGCCTGCAGCGCGCGATCGCTCGCGATCTCGGGCTCGACGGCTTTGACCCGCTGGATTGCGATATGGCTGCGGTCTGGAATGGACCGCGACCGGAATGTCTGGCGCTTCAATCGGACGCCAACTGGCGTATCGCCGGCGATACGGTGGAACGCATCGAGTTACTCGCCGCACGGCTTGTTGCCGAGGAGACGCCGTGTCCACCCGATTGGGCTGCGACGAGCGCCGTGCTTGAGGGCATACGGACGACACTCGGGCCGGCTGTTGCGGACTGCGGCGAAGCTGAAATGAACGGCCTTTTCCAGGCCCTGGATGGCCGGTTTGTCGCGCCGGGACCGTCAGGCGCGCCGACGCGGGGCCGACCGGACGTATTGCCAACGGGCCGCAATTTCTTTTCGATCGACAGCCGCGCCGTGCCGACACCGGCCGCGTGGGAACTTGGGCAGAAGTCCGCCGATCTCCTGATCCGCCGTTATACGCAGGACCATGGCGAGTGGCCGACATCCTTTGGTCTGACAGCCTGGGGCACGTCGAACATGCGCACCGGCGGCGACGATATTGCGCAGGCCCTTGCCCTGATCGGGGTCAAGCCGGTCTGGGACATGGCATCGCGCCGGGTCACCGGCTACGAAATAGTGCCTATTGCAACGCTGGGCCGCCCGCGCGTCGATGTCACCTTGCGCATTTCGGGTTTCTTCCGCGATGCGTTTCCCGATCAGATCGCGCTGTTCGATACCGCAGTGCGGGCGGTTGGCGGACTTGACGAGGACGCTGCTGACAACCCGATCGCGGCTCGCATGCGCAGCGAACGCGAACGGATGCTCGGCGAGGGAATCGATGAGAAGACGGCCCGGCAGCGTGCCGGCTTTCGCGTCTTCGGTTCGAAGCCCGGCGCCTATGGGGCGGGTTTGCAAACCCCGATCGACGAAAAGCACTGGGACAGGCGCGATGACCTCGCCGAGGCGTGGCTCGTCTGGGGCGGGTATGCCTACGGCGCGGGCGAGGAGGGACGCGCCGAACGCGGATTGCTCGAAGAACGCTTGCGTTCGGTCGAGGCCGTCGTGCAGAATCAGGACAACCGCGAGCACGACCTTCTCGATTCTGACGACTATTACCAGTTCGAGGGCGGCATGTCGGCGGCGGTCGAGCGCCTTTCGGGCGCGCAGCCCACGATCTACCATAATGACCATTCGCGTCCTGAAAAGCCGATCATCCGCACGCTGGACGAGGAAATCGCCCGGACAGTGCGCGGCCGTGTCACCAATCCGAAATGGATCAGCGGCGTAATGCGCCATGGCTACAAGGGCGCATTCGAGATGGCGGCGACGGTAGACTATCTTTTCGCTTTTGCCGCCACGACCGGCGCTGTTGGCAATCACCACTTCGAGGCCGTGTACCAGGCATTCCTGGTCGATGACAATGTGCGCGCCTTCCTCAATGAAAAGAACCCGCATGCCTTGCGCGAGATGGCCGAGAAACTCGAAGAAGCGGTCGAACGCGGTTTCTGGACGCCGCGTTCCAACTCGGCACGCTTTGAGCTGAGCCGGCTCGCCGCCTGATAAAAAGAATCTGAAGGAAACGCCAAATGTCTGAAAAATCACAGAAACTTCTGAATATGACCGAAGAGGAAATCAACGAGCGCCACGCGGACAAGATGCGCAAGAAGAAAGCGGTACGCGACAAGATTCTCGCCACCAAGACAGACGAGAAGGGCCTCGTCATCGTCAATACGGGGAAGGGCAAAGGCAAATCGACCGCAGGGTTCGGCGTCGTCTTTCGCGCACTCGGTCATGGCATGAAGATCGGCGTCGTCCAGTTCGTCAAAGGCTCCTGGGACACGGGGGAGCGCTGGGTCCTGGAGAAATTTCCAGAACAGGTGACGATCTCGGCCATGGGTGAAGGCTTTACCTGGGAAACTCAGGATCGCGCCCGCGACATCGCCATGGCACGCAATGCCTGGGAGCAGGCCAAGACAATGATCCTCGATGACGAGACCGAACTCGTCCTGTGCGACGAACTCAACATCGCGCTGCGCTACGACTATCTTCCAGTCGAAGAGATCATCGACGTCCTGAAGCAGAAGCCCCACATGAAACACGTGATCATCACCGGGCGGAACGCCAAGGACGAGCTTATCGAGTTCGCCGATCTCGTTACCGAGATGGAGATGATCAAGCATCCTTTCCGCTCCGGCATCAAGGCGCAGAAGGGCATCGAGTTCTAGGCCGTAGCTGCTGGCTCAATTCCATGCGTTAGTATGTCAGGCCGATGGTGCGTTGATCGCATATTGCGCGGCAAAAGCGCGTCTATAGGCGGGCCGGGCTTCCCCGCGAGCCACATAGGCGGCGAGGTTTTCATATTCGTCCAGAATGCCTGACATTCTCAGTCGCAGCAGAACTGAAACCATCAACAGATCCCCCGCGCTGAACCTGTCATCAAGCCACTCGTCGGCGCCCAAGTGAGCCGAGAGCTTGTGCAGTGGAGCGCGGACACGGTCCTTTACCAACGGCAGGCGCTCGGCGCTCCAGGGTCTGTCACTTTCGAATATTCTTGCCGTCGTCAATTCGAGGATCGGCGGCTCGACGGTGTTAAGTGCGGCGAACATCCACGTGATGGCACGCGCGCGGGCATTCTTTTCCTTCGGCAGCAGTCCCTCATGCTGCTCAGCAAGATGCAAGATGATCGAGCCCGTCTCGAACAGCGACAGTGGACCCTCCTCATAGGTTGGGATCTGGCCGAAGGGATGGAGGGCCAGATGGGCTGGCTCCTTCATCTCGGCGAAGGAAACGAGACGAACCTCATAGAGTTGCCCCACCTCTTCGAGCGCCCAACGAACGCGCGTATCGCGCGCCAATCCCTTGCCGCCATCGGGCGATCGTTCAAATGCTGTGATAGTGATTGTCATCGCATTCGTTTCCTTGCCTGGGAGAATTCTTTCGCTCCCTTCGTGACGAATGAGTTTGCCGGAAATCGACACCGGTCCTGAACTATTTTCATTCGTTACAAGAAGGCCGCGAACTCCCGAGGAACGTCCGCCCAATTTTAGCTGTGCGCGAGCCAGACGCGCAGCGGATTGTCAGCGTCGAGCAAGAGTTTTGCGGCGAGCGCCAGGCACACGATGATAAGCAAGGGCTTGATGATCCTTGCGCCGATCTGCATGGCGAGGCCCGCGCCGACGCGGGCACCTGCAAACTGGGCAATGCCCATCAGCAATCCGACTTTCCAGTTGATCACCCCAAGAAAGGCGAAGGTGACGAAGCCGCCGAGATTGGAGGCGAAGTTGAGAAGCTTGGTGTTGGCCGTCGCCTTCAAAATCCCAAAGCCGGCCAGCGAGACAAAGCTCAACATGAAGAACGATCCGGTCCCCGGGCCGAACAGGCCGTCATAGAAGCCGATGAGCGGCACGACGGCTATGCCGAACATGAACGGCGTGATGCGCTGGGCACGATCGACGTCGCCCATGTTCGGCTTTACGGCGAAATAGATGGCGATGGCGATCAGCAGGATAGGCAGGAAAGCGCGCAATACGTCGCCCGGCAGGAACCCGGCGAGAAGTGCGCCCGCCACGCCGCCGATCGCCGACATCAATGCCGAGGGGAGTTGCTTGCTCGGATGCACAAAACCCTTCTGCGCATAGGCAATCGTTGCCGATGCCGATCCGAACAGCGATTGCAGCTTGTTGGTGCCGAGCGATTCAACCGGCGAAAACCCTGCAAGGAGCAGCGCAGGCACCGTGATCAAACCGCCGCCGCCGGCGATGGAGTCGATGAAGCCTGCGGCAAAGGCGGCAATGATCAGAAGGATGGGTATGTTTTCGAAGAAGGCGGACATCTGGATTCTCGCTGCGACGGGGCGGGACCATAGACGGATCTGCTTCGTTGGCGAGCAATTTTCACGCCGGGTCGCGCAAGCGTGTTCGAATCGGCCGACAGTGTGTTGTTTCGGCACTTGAATTCGGCGCGCTGCACTGCAATCGTTTTGCGACAGAACGCGGGGATACGATGAGCGAAAGTATTTTTGACCGGATCAGTGAATTTTTTGGGGCGAAAAGCGCGGTACAGAAGGTCGCCGACGACCCGGTGCTGACCGCCGAATTGTTGCTGCTGTTGCATGTCGCGCTGGCCGACGGCAAGACGGACAAAACCGAATATGCGGCGATCCTCGGCATTGCCGAGACGGATTTCGGCATTCCGCGCGATGAATTCGCCGAGGTCGCGGAGTATCTCAAGGATTTTGGCTACGAGACGACGAGCAAGCAGGCGGTGCTGGCATTTTCGGACGTGCCGTTCGAGCGCAAGGTCCAACTTTTGCGCCATCTTCTTACGATCGCGAACGCCGACAACGATCTCGACCCGAAGGAAGCAAACCTGATCCGCACGACGGCGGGGCTGCTTGGTGTTACCCCGGAAGAATTGCACAAGAACCGCGGATGACGCCGACGGGCTACGCGCTTGGCCTCGGGTGCGAACGGGGCTGTGCACCCGAGGAAGTTTCGGCACTGGCGAGGAAGGTGCTGGAGCAGGCAGGGATTGCCGCAAAGGATCTGAAGGGTGTTTACTCGATCGACCAGCGCGCAGGCGAGCCGGCCATCGTCTTGGCGGCACAAGGACTAGGCCTCCGGCTCGAATGTTTCGGCGCCGAATTGCTAGAGGAGCAGACGCCGCGCCTCCTCAACCCGTCCGAAAGGGTGTTTGCGCTCATGGGCTGTCATGGAGTGGCGGAGGCAGCGGCGCTTGTCGGCGCCGGTCCTGATAGCATATTGCTGATCCGCAAGACCAAATCGGCGCATGCCACCGCGGCGCTTGCGGCGAAGAATTAGGCGACAGGTTCATCATGACAGTTCATTTCATCGGCGCCGGACCAGGAGCGCCAGACCTTATCACCGTTCGCGGGCTGAAACTCATCCAGTCCTGCCCGGTCTGTCTATATGCGGGATCGCTCGTGCCGCCGGAAATGGTGGCGGAGGCGCCATCCGGGGCGCGGGTGGTCGACACGTCTTCGCTCACGCTCGATGAGATCGTCGCCGAGTTCGAGAAAGCCCATGCGGATGGCAAGGATGTTGCGCGCGTCCACTCCGGCGATCCGTCGATTTACGGGGCGGTTGCCGAGCAGATGCGCCGGCTCGATGCGCTCGGTATCGATTATGATGTCACGCCGGGCGTGCCGGCATTTGCCGCAGCCGCCGCCGCGCTCAAGAAAGAGCTGACCGTACCAGAGGTTTGCCAGACGATCATCCTCACGCGCACGTCGATGAAATCTTCGGCCATGCCGGAGGGGGAGGATCTGCAGACGCTTGGCAAATCCGGCGCGACGCTCGTGATCCATCTGTCGATCCGCAACCTTCAGCGTATCGAGACCGAATTGACGCCGCTTTATGGCGTGGATTGCCCGGTCATTGTTGCTTATCGGGTGGGCTGGCCGGACGAGCAGTTCATTCACGGAACCCTTGACGATATCGGCGGCAAGATCGCTGCCTCCGGCCTTACCCGTTCCGCGATGATCTTTGTCGGTCGCGGCCTCGCGGCCGATGCATTTCGCGACTCAGCCCTCTACAACAAGGGCCACAGCCACAGCTTGCGCCAGCGCTCAGAATGAGAGATTTGCATCGACGAACTTGATAACGTCATCGATGTCCGGGACCGTATTGGCGCCCGGGCGATGCGGCCGCTCGATCATGATCACGGGCAAGCCGAGTTCGCGTGCGGCCCTTATCTTCGCGTAGGATGCCGTGCCTCCGGAATTGCGGCACACGATGTGCGACAGCCGTTTTGCTCTAAGGAAGGCTGTTTCTTCCTCAAGGCTGCCGGGTTTGGACAACTCCAGTTCGTAGTCGATGAGGCCGAGGGGCACTTCCGGCGGATCGATCATCCTGACGACGAAATGCACGTCACCGCGGCGCGCAAACGGCGCGATGTGCTGCCGGCCGAGCGCAAGCAGCACGCGTGCCCGGGTTGGGATCGCCGCTACCGCCTCTTCGAGCGTCATGGCGGTCGTCCACGCGTCGCCCGGCCGTTGCAGCCAGGCCGGCCTCTCCAATCGCACGAAAGGCACATCCGTCGCAGCGGCGGCTACGATCGCATTGTCCGAAATCTGCGTCGCAAAGGGATGCGTGGCGTCGATGAGGAGGGCCACGTGCTGGCGGGCGATATAATCGCAAAGGCCGGCTACACCGCCAAAGCCGCCGATCCGCACTTCGCCCTCGAGCCTCGCCGGGTCCTTCGTGCGTCCGGCGAGCGAAGATATGACGCGGTAGCCGCTCTCCATGAGGCGGGCTGCAAGTTTGGAGGCTTCAGCCGTTCCCCCAAGAATGAGGATCGGCCGATCAGACGCGGGCAAGGATTGCTCCCTTGCGGTCGGTCACGATGACTTCGACATCTACCGGGGCCCCCTTGAGGGTGGCGAGGGCAGTCTCCCTGGCCTTCACCGCGATGGGGGCAGCGAGGTCGATACCAAGTTCTTGAGTCAATTCAAGCACTTCCTGCGCTGTATTTGCATCGAGAATCCGCTGCCTCATGTCAGGATTCAAGCCGAGCCTGGTCGCCTCATCGGCGAGGAATTCCATGCTGACCTGACTGCGGGCGGAGTGAAGATCAAGCGCCCCTTGCGCAAGTTTCGTAAGCTTGGCAAAACCGCCGGCAATCGTCAGCCGGTCGATGGGGTGGACGCGCAGATATTTGAGCAAGCCGCCGGCAAAATCCCCCATGTCGAGCAGCGCGATTTCGGGCAGGTGGTAAATTGCCTGCGCCGCATCTTCGGAGGTGGAACCAGTTGCCGCGAGCACATGGGTAAGGCCAGCCGCACGCGAGACGTCGATGCCGCGATGGATCGAGTGGATCCATGACGAGCACGAGAAGGGGTGAACGACCCCCGTGGTGCCGAGGATCGAAATGCCGCCGACGATGCCAAGGCGAGGATTCCATGTCTTCTTGGCGAGGTCCTCGCCCTCCGGCACCGAAATGGTAATCACAAGGTCTGTAGGCAATTCGTATTGAGCACAAATCTCCTCGCAGATTTTCGTCATCATCTCCCGCGGAACCGGATTGATCGCGGCCTCGCCGGGCGGAATCGGAAGGCCGGGCAGGGTGACCGTGCCCACGCCTTCGCCGGCGACAAACTGGATGCCGCTTCCGGGCGGAGCCGGGAAGACGGTGGAGATTATCGTCGCACCATGCGTGACATCAGGATCATCACCCGCGTCCTTTACAATGCCGGCCATGGCGTAGCCGTCGCCGATCGATTCGATCGCGAGTTGGAAGTGCGGCACCTCGCCCTTCGGAAGAATGATGGCGACTGGATCGGGGAACTCGCCGGTGATCAAGGCGATCAGCGCTGCCTTCGTGGCCGCCGTGGCGCAGGCGCCCGTGGTCCATCCGCGCCGCAATGGCCGTTCCTTGGTCTCGTCGGGTTTGCGCAGCCCGGCATCGGGTTCGTCGTTCATGGGCTCCTTATAGCGGGCTCCATCGCCCGTTGCATGATTTTTCCGATAAGTTCATGCTTGCTCTCGGAAAAATTGTGCTATGCGCAAAAGACTGGAGTAAGCGATGGGCACAATGAAATCTAGGCTGCCGAAATTCGAGCCCGGGCACGTGTGGCTCGTCGGAGCGGGCCCTGGCGATCCGGGTCTCTTGACCCTGCACGCGGTCAATGCGCTCGAGCAGGCAGACGTGATCGTCTATGACGCCCTCGTCAATGAAGACTGCCTTTCCTATGCCGATGCCGGCGCGACGCTCGAATATGCCGGCAAGCGCGGCGGCAAGCCGTCACCGCAACAGCGCGATATTTCGCTCCGCCTCGTTGAGCTCGCCAAAGCGGGCAAGAGGGTGTTGCGGCTGAAGGGAGGAGACCCTTTCGTCTTCGGGCGCGGCGGTGAAGAGGCGCTGACCCTCGTCGAACATGGGGTGCCGTTCCGCGTTGTCCCCGGCATAACCGCCGGGATTGGCGGCCTAGCCTATGCGGGCATTCCGGTCACCCACCGCGAGACCAACCAGAGCGTCACATTCCTCACCGGTCATGACGCGACCGGGCTCGTGCCTGATTCGATGGATTGGACCAGCATTTCAAAGGGTTCCTCTGTCATCGTCATGTACATGGCGATGAAACATATCGCTCTGATTGCGTCACGCCTGATAGCCGCCGGACGCAAGAAGAGCGAGCCGATCGCCTTCGTCTGCAACGCGACGACAGGCGAACAGCAGGTTCTGGAAACGACGCTCGAATATGCGCAGATCGAAGTCGAACGCGCCGGCCTTCGTCCCCCGGCAATCGTCGTCGTGGGTGAAGTGGTGCGCCTTCGTGCGGCGCTCGACTGGCTCGGCGCCATCGAGGGCCGGGTGCTGACCCAGGATCCGCTTGGGACCCGCCGGGAAAAGGATGCGGGATGAAAGGCTTGCTTATTGCCGCGCCGGCGTCCGGGAGCGGCAAGACCACGGTTACGCTCGGTCTCCTGAGTGCACTTCGCGATCTCGGTGTCGGGATCGCTCCGGCAAAAGCGGGGCCGGACTATATCGATCCTGCCTATCATGCGGTGGCAAGCGGCGCGCCTTGCCTCAATCTCGATCCCTGGGCCATGCGGCCCGATCTGATCAGCGCCTTGGCCGCGCGCCATACGGAAGGCGCCAAATTGCTTGTCGTCGAGGGCATGATGGGCCTATTCGACGGGGCGATCGACGGGCGCGGTTCTGCCGCCGACCTTGCAACGCATTTATCGCTGCCGGTGATCCTCGTTGTCGATTGCGCGCGGCAGTCACACTCGATTGCGGCGCTTGTCAGCGGCTTTCGTGATTTCCGCCGCAACGTGATGATAGCGGGGCTGATCCTCAACCGCGTCGGCAGTGCGCGTCACGAGGCGATGTTGCGGTCGGCGCTCGAACCGGTCGGCATTCCCGTAATCGGCGTCCTGCCGCGTGACCCGCGCCTGCAGCTTCCGGAACGGCATCTCGGACTGGTGCAGGCAGGCGAACATGCTGACCTTGACGCCTTTATCGCCTATGCCGCTGCGCTTATCGGCAAGAGCGTCGACCTTAAGCGTCTCGAGCAGATCGCGGGAAGCTATGGTCCGAGCGCCTCCATGGCCAATGTCGCGCGCGTTCCGCCGCTCGGCCAGCGCATCGCGGTCGCCTACGACAACGCCTTTGCTTTCTCCTACCTGCATCTGCTCGACGGCTGGCGACGTCGCGGCGCCGAAATCCACTTCTTTTCCCCACTTGCCGACGAAGCGCCGCCAACTGGGTGTGATGCGGTCTATCTGCCCGGCGGCTATCCCGAATTGCACGCCGGCAAACTTGCTTCGGCGTCCGCTTTCACCGCGGGAATGCGCGAGGCGGCGTTGAGCGGGATCCCGATCTATGGCGAGTGCGGCGGCTATATGGCGCTTGGGACCAGCATTGAGGACGCCGAGGGCGTCGCCCACCGGATGCTTGGCCTTTTGCCGGTCGAGACGAGCTTCGCCAGACGCAAGCTCCACCTCGGTTATCGCCGCCTGACGCCTCTGGCGGCATCGCCTTTTGCTGCGTCCTTGACTGCGCATGAATTCCACTATGCGAGCATCGTGCACGAAGGCGATGCGCCGCGGCTTTTCCGCGTCAGCGATGCGCTAGGCGAAGACCTTGGCGAAGCTGGCTTGCGCGTTGGTTCGGTGAGCGGTTCTTATATGCATATCATTGATTTGGCAGGGTAGGTCGATGCGGATCGAACATGGAGGCGCACTCGACCGCGCCATCGAGCGTTTTGGCGGCGCGCGTGAAGACTGGATCGACCTGTCGACCGGGATCAATCCAGAGATCTTCCCGTTGCCTGCCTTTGCGCCTGAGATCTGGAACAGGCTTCCCGACGAGAAGCTGCTCGCGGCCACGCTTGGCGCAGCAAGGGAGTATTACGGCGCGGGAACGGCAGCGCAGATCGTCGCGGCGCCCGGTACGCAGGCGCTTATACAACTGCTCCCCGATATTGCCGGCAAAGGCGAGGTTGCGATTCTCGGCCCGACCTATCAGGAACATCAGGTTTCGTTTCTCGATGCAGGCTGGATGATTTCGGATTGCCGCAATATCGAGGACGTTCCGCAATCGGCAAGTGTCGCCGTGATCGTCAACCCCAACAATCCCGACGGCCGGGTGATCGCCGCCGACGTCCTGCTCGAACTCGCACGTCGCCTGGCTTCAAAGGGCGGGTTTCTGATCGTCGATGAAGCCTTTGCCGATCCACATCCCGAGACGAGCGTTGCCCGGCATGCTGGCATGGCCGGTTTGGTGGTGCTCAAATCCTTCGGCAAATTCTTCGGCCTCGGTGGCTTGCGGCTCGGGTTTGCGCTGACCAATGGTGACGTCGCCCGCGCTTTGACGCGGCGCCTAGGTCCCTGGGCGGCATCGGGGCCGGCGCTTGCGATAGCAGCCCACGCCTTTTCAAATCGCCAATTGCTCGGTGCCTATACGGATCGGCTGCGCCTGCGCCGGCGGTTGCTTTCCGACGTGCTTGGCGATGCGGGCCTTGCGGAATTTGGTGGAACGATGTTGTTCTCGCTGGTCGAGTTCAGACAGGCGCAGCGGCTGCACGAAGCGATGTGCCATGAACATGTCCTCACAAGAAAATTTGCCTATGCGCCACAATGGTTGCGTTTTGGTCTGCCATTGGATGACAAAGCGGCGTACAAGCTGCGGCAGCGTCTTGATGCGGCGCTCGCGCGAGTCGGCGGCTGACATTTTGATTCAACAGGATCGATTCACTTATGGAAATCAATCTTTTGATCTTGTTTCTTGCACTCCTTGCCGACCGCTATTTCGGCGATCCAGAATGGCTCTGGGAGCGCGTGCCGCACCCGATCGTGCTCTTCGGCAAGGCCATCGAATTTGCCGACAAGCGATTCAACACGTCTTCGAAATCCGATGAGGAGCGCCGGCGCGACGGTTTTGTCGTCACGCTCGGTCTGCTGGTAATTGCCGCTGTCGCGGGTCTGGTGATCCACCTTGCACTGCGGACAATTCCGCCCTTTGGCGAACTGATCGAAGCACTTATCGTCGCCGTGTTCCTTGCCCAGAAGAGCCTTGCCGATCATGTTAGCCGCGTTGCCGTCGCGCTGCGTGAGGAAGGCATCGTCGGCGCCCGGCGCGCCGTATCCATGATCGTCGGCCGCGATCCTGAAACGCTTGACGATGCCGCCGTCAGCCGCGCGGCGATCGAAAGTCTCGCCGAGAATACGTCGGATGGCATCGTCGCGCCGGCTTTCTGGTTCGCGCTGCTCGGGCTCCCCGGCCTGCTGGTTTACAAAATGCTCAATACAGCCGATTCCATGATCGGCCATCTCAATGACCGCCATCGCGATTTTGGGCGGTTTGCCGCAAAGCTCGACGATGTTGCCAACTGGATTCCGGCAAGGCTGACGGGCCTGCTGATTTCGGGGGCGGCGTGGATCGTCCATGGTTACGACGCGGCACTGCGCTCCTTCAACGTCATGATGCGGGATGCGCGCCTCCACCGCTCGCCCAATGCCGGGTGGCCCGAGGCGGCGATGGCCGGGGCGATCGAGGTCGCACTGGCGGGGCCGCGGGTCTATGGCGGCGAAGTCGCCAACGAACCCATGCTCAATGGTGCCGGCCGCCGCGATGCCGGCGCCGACAATATCGAAGATGCGCTGGATATTTTCGGCGTCGCGACCGCGGCGTTGACCGGCGTCGTCCTGGTGCTTTTCCTTTTCGGTTTGCTGCTTTAGCGGCTCCATGGCGGAACGTCGACCCGGCCTGCCGGCGTTATCCCTGTTCGCCAATGCGGCGGGCGAGCGACCTGTGCAAGTCTGGCGAGGCTTGAACCAATGCGCGCCCGGCGTCGGACTGCGGATGGCGCAGCACCTCGTCCGTCCCACCTCGTTCCACGATCCTGCCATCAGCCATCACCATGACACTATCCGTTATCGCGCGTGCCACGGCGAGATCATGGGTAATGAACAGATAGGCGATGCCGAGGCGGCCGTTCAAATCGGCGAAAAGGTCGAGGATCTGGGCGCGGATCGAAACGTCGAGGGCCGAAACCGGTTCGTCCGCCACCACCAGCTTCGGCTCGGTGATGATGGCGCGGGCGATGGCGAGGCGCTGCCGCTGGCCGCCAGAGAATTCATGTGGGTACTTGTCGCGATCTTTCGGCGCGATCCCGACGCGTTCGAGTGCGGTGTCGATCCGTTCACGTGTCTCGCCCTGCGAGAGTGGTGTATCGAAGAGAAACAGGGGTTCGGCCACAAGACGCCCGGCTTTGTGACGTGGGTTAAACGACCCGTAAGGGTCCTGAAACACGACCTGCATGTGCCGCCGCGCCGGGCGCAGCGCTGCTTCGCCGAGATTGTCGATCCGCCGTCCGGACAGGGCGATGTCCCCGTGCGTCGGCTTGTCCAAGGCCAGGATCATGCGTGCCAGCGTGGACTTGCCGCAACCGGAGCGCCCAACAAGGGCCATGGATTGGCCGGGCTCGAGTTCGAAACTTACATCGTCGACCGCAATCGTCGGCTCGCTTCTTGCGAGCAACCCCGTGCGCGTGCCGGGGTAGATGCGCGCGACATTACGGACTGAAAGCAGCGGTCCGTCGTCTTGCGCGATGCGGGGACGCGACCGATCCGGCACGTGCATCGAGGCTTGCGCCAGTTGGCGCGTATAGGGATGGGCCTGTTCCGTCAGGATTTGCGTGGTCTCGCCGCGATCCATGACTTCGCCGTGCCGGAGAATGGTGACGCTATCGGCGACATCGGCGACGACCGCCAGGTCGTGGCTGATGAGGAGCAGGCCCATTTTCTCGTCCTCGACGAGGTTCTGCAACAGCTCGAGAATCTGTGCCTGCAGCACGACGTCCAGGGCAGTTGTCGGTTCGTCGGCGATCAGCAGCTTCGGCTTCAGCGCGCAGGCGATGGCAATGACCACGCGTTGGCGCTGGCCGCCCGAAAGCTCGTGCGGATAACGGCCGAGCGGAAACTTCGCGGCCGGCAGGCCGACGCGGTCAAGGATGGCGCGCGTTCGCTCTTCCGCCACGGCACGGCTCGCGCCTGTATGCAATCTGATGCCTTCGGCGACCTGCTCCCCGATCGTCTTCATCGGATTGAGCGCCGTCATCGGTTCCTGGAAAACCATGCCGATGTCGTCACCGCGCAGGTGGCACATTTCGGCCTCGCTCGCTGCGAGAATGTCGGTGCCGTTGAAGCGGATCTGGCCCCCGGCGCGGGCGCCATTGGGCAGAAGCTTCATGACGCTAAGTGCGGTCATTGACTTGCCGGAGCCGGATTCGCCGACCAGCGCGCGGATTTCTCCAGGTTCGATGGCAAGGTCGATGCCGTTTAGAACAGGCACGCCACCAATCGTCAGCCGCAGATCCTTGATGTCAAGGAGGGGAGCCATCAGCGCTCCCGCCGCAATCGCGGATCGAGTACATCGCGCAGCCCGTCACCAAGGAGGTTGAGGCCTAGCACCGTAATGACAATGGCAAGACCCGGAAACAGCGCCATGTGCGGCGCAAGACCGATCATGGTCTGGGCCTCGAACAGCATGCGGCCCCAGCTTGGCATCGGCGGCTGCGAGCCGAGGCCGACATAGGAGAGCCCGGCCTCGGCGAGAATGCCCAGCGAGAACTGTATCGTCGCCTGGACCACAAGGAGATTGGCGATGTTAGGCAAGACATGCTCGATCGTAATGCGCGCCGCGCCCTTGCCGGAAGCACGCGCGCCGAGAATAAATTCACGCGGCCAAAGCGAAAGCGCCGCGCCACGGGCGACGCGGGCGAAGACCGGGATGTTGAATATGCCGATGGCGATAATGGCGTTGATCGCGCCGGGTCCGAAGACCGCGGTTATCATCACCGCTGAAAGCAGTGCGGGAAAAGCAAACACCAGGTCGTTGAACCGCATGAGCAGTTCATCGATCCAGCCGCCTCGCGCTGCGGCCCAAAGCCCAAGCGGCACGCCGATCGCGAGGCCGATCGCAACCGAGACGAAGGCGACCGCAATCGAGTTGCGGCTGCCGACCATGATCATAGACAGGATGTCTCGGCCATAATGGTCGGTCCCGAGCCAGTGGCTCCAGGAGGGCGGCTTCAACTTGCCGGCAATGTCGAGCGTCCCCACGGCGTAGGGAGTCCATACGAAGGAGAGGACGGCCATGACGGCGACGATGCCGGTGATTATCAGGCCGACGAGAAACGACCGGTTGCCGATCGCCTTGGACATTCCTTCCTGCCATGCGGAGGCGGTCATGGGCGGCTCCGCAGACGCGGATCGACGATGGCATAGGAAAGATCGACGACGAGGTTGATGAGCATGACCGTCGCGACCAGCAACATCACAACGCCTTCAACGACGATGAGGTCGCGCTGGGTAATGGCCTGAAACACCAGCCGCCCTAATCCGGGAAGGTAGAAGACGTTCTCGATGATGATTGTTCCGGCGAGCAGAAAGGCGAATTGCAGCCCGACAATGGTCAGGATCGGGATGAGTGCATTGCGGAGCGCATGGCGGTAGAGAACGCCGCGTCTGCTGAGGCCCTTGGCCCGCGCCGTGCGGATGTAGTCTTCGCCAAGCACATCGAGGAGGGAGGAGCGGGCAACGCGCGCGAGGATCGCCGCCTGCGGCAATGCGAGTGCGATCGATGGCAATATGAGCGCCTTCAACGCCGGCCAGATGCCGGCACTCCAGCCGGGAAAACCGCCCGCGGGCAAAAGCCGCAATGTCACGGCAAAAACATAAACGAGGAGGAGGGCAAACCAGAAGTTCGGGATGGCCACGCCAATCTGGGCGACGCCCATGCTGGCGGTATCGGCAACTGTCCCGCGCCGCGAAGCGGAATAAAGGGCGACAGGCAATGCGATTGCCGTCGAGAGCGCGAGCGAGATGAGGGCGAGCGGCAGGGATACTGCGACGCGCTCGACAATGAGATCGACCACGGGGACCGAATAGGTATAGGACCTGCCGAGATCGCCGGTCAGGAGGCCGCCCAGCCAATGGAAGTAGCGCGCGAGTAGCGGCTGGTTGAGACCGATCTGCTCCTGCAGGGCGCGAACCGCATCCTCTGTCGCATTCATGCCCAGCATGAGCCGCGCGGGGTCGCCCGGAACGATTTCCAGCATGGCGAAGACGACGATCGACGCGGCGAATACTGTCGCAAGGCCAATCAGAATGCGCTTTACGGCGTAGTTCAGCATAAGGAGCGCGCGTGGAAATCGATCACACCCCCCTCCGTCAGGTGCAAACTCAATCCGCCCATTTCACAGCGGTCAGGTCGTTGGCCTGGATCGGGCCGTTTTCCCAAAGGCCCTCGATCTTGGCATCCCAGACGCCGGTCTTGGGGAGTTGAAACAGGAAAGCCGCGGGAACATCGGTCGCGAGTATCTTCTGCGCCTCTTGGTAAAGCTCCGTTCGCTTGGCGGTGTCGGACGTCGCCTCGATCTGCTTGATGAGATCCTTGAAAGCCGGATTGTCGTAGTTGAAGTAATAGTCGTCGCGGGCAAAAATATTGAGATCGTTCGGCTCGGTGTGCGACACGATGGTCATGTCGTAATCCTTGTTCTTGAACACCTGATCGAGCCATTGCGCCCATTCGAGCGGCACGATTTCAGCCTGGATTCCGACGTCGCGCAGTTCAGCCGCGATTATCTCGCCGCCGCGCCGCGCATAGGTCGGCGGCGGCAGCTTCAGCGTGGTCTTGAACCCATTGGGGTGACCGGCCTCCGCAAGAAGCTTCTTCGACAATTCAGGGTCGAAAGCGGTTTGCGATGTCAGGTCGATATAGGCAGGGTGGTGCGGCGGAAAGAACGAGCCGATGGGGGTTCCGAGCCCGAACATCGCGCCGTCGATGAGCGCCTTGCGGTCGATCGCATGGGCGATGGCCTGACGCACTTTCAAATTGTCGAAAGGCGGCTTCTTGTTGTTCATGCCGAGGATGGTTTCGCCCTCGGTGGTGCCGATGACGACCTTGAAACGCGGATCGGCCTCGAACTGCGCGATGGTTTCATAGCTCGGGAACACCGGAAAGGCCTGGACATCGCCCGCCAGCAGCGCCGCTGTCGCGGCGGCAGGATCGGGAATGATGCGGAATGTCGCCTTGTCGAGCAGGGCTGGCTTGCCCCAATAGGCCGCATTTTTTTTTATGACGATCTGCGATCCCTTGGCCCAGCTGTCGAATTTGAAGGGCCCGGTTCCGATCGGCTTTTCCTTATTGGTTTGGGCGCTTTCCGGCGCGACGATGGCGGCATCGCCCCAGCCCATATTATAGAGGAAATCGCCGCTCGGCTGCTTCAGCGTGACCTTGACCGTCAACGGATCGACAACCTCGACGGTATCGATTGCTGCAAACAGGCCCTTTTGCGCATTGGTGGAGTCGCCGCCGCGTGCCCTGTCCAGCGAGAATTTCACGTCTTCGGCGTTGAAGCTGGTGCCGTCGTGGAATTTCACGTCCTTGTGCAGCTTGAACGTATATGTCTTGCCGTCGTCGGAAAGCGTCCAGCTTTCCGCCAGTGCCGGCAGGACTTCGCCCTTCGGCCCGATACGGGTCAACCCTTCGAAGATATTGGCGTAGACGATTTCGTCGATGGCAGCAGCGGCGCCTGCTGTCGGATCGAGATGCGGCGGCTCGAGGACGATGCCGAGCACGAGATCGGCGCGCGCGGCAAAGGCTGCGCTCGAGGTGAGCAGCGCCAGGGCCGCGCCCACCAGTGCCGATTTTGCAAAATTGTTCATTCAACCACTCCCAACAGGTCAAACCGATCCGGACAAGAGAATCTTGAGCCCAAGCGCCATGACATTAGCGGATTCGAGCATGTCGTCGATGCCCACATATTCGTCCGGCCGGTGTGCAAGATCGAGAATGCCGGGCCCATAGGCGATGCAATCGTGCAGGAGCCCGATGCGGGCTATATGCTTCTGGTCATAGGTGCCGGGCGAAATCACATAGGCGGGCTCGCGTCCGAATACGGTCCGGATGCCCTCCGCCACCGCTGTCACCACCGGCGCGTCGCGCTCGGTCATGATGGGCTGCACCTCCATGATGTCCCGAATCTCATAGTGAAATTTCGGCCGTTCCCATCGCAACCGGTCGAGGATCGAGGTGACCTCGCGTTTCACCTCGGCAATATCTTCCTCAAGCAGGAAGCGGCGGTCGATCGTCAGCCGGCAGGAATCCGGCACGTTGGGCGAGGGCAGGCCGGAATAGTCGTCGGTTTGGCCGCCATGGATGGCGTTGATGTTCATCGTCGAGCGTCGCGCGCCTTCCGGTACGACCGGCATCCTGGTCTGTTTCCTGTCGAGCGCCGGGAACAACTCGTTCTCAAAGGCATCGAGAACCGCGCTCATATGCCGGATCGCGCAATCGCCGAGGAACGGCATCGAACCGTGGGCGATCTCGCCCTTGGTCTCGATTTCGGCCCACCACACCCCGCGATGTCCGAGACAAATGCGGTCCTTGTTCAGCGGTTCGGGAATGATGACGTGGTCGACACGCGGCTTCGAGAAAAAGCCCTTGCTTGCAAGAAAAGCGACGCCGCCAAATCCGCCCGACTCTTCGTCGACGGTGCCGGAAATCTCGATTGCGCCGGCGAAATCGGGATAGACCTCGAGAAAGGCTTCGGCGGCAATGACCGATGCCGCCAGCCCGCCTTTCATGTCGCAGGCGCCGCGCCCATAAATCTTGCCGTCCTTGACCACGCCCTCGAACGGGTCGACCGTCCAGCCCTCACCGGTATCCACGACGTCGATGTGCGAGTTGAAATGCACGGTCTGGCCATGGGTTCGACCGTCGAAGCGGGCGACAACATTGGTGCGCGGATAGCGGTCAGTATCCCCCGGTGTGCCGACGCCCCGAATCAATTGCGTTTCGAATCCGGATTTTTGCAGTCGCTTCGCCAGATATTCGGCGCAGGGCGCGTAGGCCTCCCCGGGCGGATTGATCGTCGGAAAGCGGATGAGATCACGCGTCAGCGCGACCAGGTCGTCACGGCGTTTATCAATGGCCTGGCGCAGCTTTTCGTCCATGCGCGCATCAAATCAGGGGACCCGCTGATTTGGCAAGAGGCAAGTGCCGGGGCAAGGCGCCATTGCAACAGGTTCATGAATGCATTGCACTACTTTGCACTTTCTTTGATGGATGCACGGAAAACGTAAGTAAGCGTTACAAAGTGCCCCTTCGCAGCAAGTAAATTGCGCATTTGTACAGTTTTGTCGCACCCGATTGAACTTGAACTCGACAAGGGCCATCTGGTCAATCGCCGCAATGTAACGGCAACTTTTTCACCAAACAGGACCACGACGATGCTCCGCGAAGAACGAGTAGCAGAGACTGAATATGCACGCATGGAACAAGAGCACGAAGGCAGCTCCGACGAGCGCCGCGGCTCCTGTGCTATTGGTGTCCTCTGCGTTATCGGCCTTATCCTTGCGCTGGCGCTGCTTGCGCCGTCCCATGCTGACGTGCCGTTGCCCCATTCGGCTGTAGAACTCGTAAAATGACACGCTGGACCCTGGCGGAATATCGCCGCCAACGACGTATCGACGAGGCTTTCGATCCCGAGGCCGCGGGTTATGACCCCTGTGCCGTCATGTTTGAAGGTGTCGTCATGACCAGGCACGAAAAGGCTGAACTGATGCGCGAGCGCCGGCTCAAGGCCGACCGCGACGCCGTCGTCGAAACCTGGTTTCGCCGCCTCATCCCGGTTCTCGTCATCCTTATAGCCGTCGGTATCTCGATGGTCTGGAACGTTGGCGCCGGCCTTTTGATCGCGGCGCTGGCAGCACTGCTTTTCCTCAAGGCGAGGCGCCGCATGGTTCGCCAGGGCGCCTGGACCGCCGACACGATGGGGCTTTGGGAATGACGCCGCTTTTCGATCGGCGCGAACGGCTCATCGATTTGATATGCGTGGAGCGGCCCAAGGCTGGGTCGCTCGCGGAGATCGTGCCGCTGGCCAGGATCGTTGACCCCCAGATGCCGTTGCGGGAGATCCGCGACGCCTGGACCATGTACAAGCGGCGGCGTGCCGATCGGTCCTGATTCGCGCCCCGGTTGCGATTTGTCTGCACAAATAAAGCCATGTGCCGCTTTCCCTACAATACACCGCTGCAAAACCGCTAAGATGCTTCCGAGTCGGGCAGGCTCTCGCAGTCGAGGCTGAAGCGCTTCGCCAAACTGCAACTGATCGACTGTTACAGGATTGTTTTCACTACGCATTGTGAAACAATCGGGTATGCAAACAGCGGGGCGACTCAAGAGATGAATTCAGAACCAGACCTTGCCCTGTCGGAGCCGGTTGGTGATGAAGTTCGCAAGACCACCTGCTACATGTGTGCTTGCCGCTGCGGCATCGATGTCCATCTGAAGGATGGCAAGGTCCGCTATATCGAGGGCAATCGCGATCATCCCATCAACAAGGGTGTGCTCTGTGCCAAGGGCTCTGCCGGCATCATGCAGCACTATTCGCCCGCGCGCCTGCGGGCGCCGCTCCTGCGCACCGGGCCACGCGGCTCCGGCCAATTCAGGGAAATCAGCTGGGACGAGGCGCTGTCGCTCGCCGTGGATTGGCTGAAACCGGTACGAGAAACCGCGCCGCAAAAGCTGGCTTTCTTTACCGGACGCGACCAGTCGCAGGCCTTGACCAGCTACTGGGCGCAGAATTTCGGCACGCCGAACTATGCTGCCCATGGCGGCTTCTGCTCGGTCAACATGGCCGCCGCCGGTATCTATACGATAGGCGGTGCGTTCTGGGAGTTCGGTGCACCGGATTGGGACAAGACCAAGCTGTTCGTGCTTTTCGGCGTTGCCGAGGATCACGATTCCAACCCGATCAAGATCGGCATTTCCAAGCTGAAAAAGCGGGGCGCGCGCTTTGTTTCGGTCAATCCCGTCCGCACCGGCTATTCCGCCATCGCCGACAACTGGATCGGCATCCGGCCTGGCACCGATGGCCTGCTGATCCTGTCCATTATCCATGAACTCTTTCGCACCGGCCGCATCGATCTCGACTATCTGCGCCGCTACACCAACGCCCCCTGGCTGGTGATCGACGATCCGGGTCATGAGGATCATGGGCTCTTCCTGCGTGATGATCTCGGCAAGGCGCTGGTGCGCGACCGCGCCACCGGGGCACTCGTTCGATTTGACGAGCCCGGACATGTCGCCGATCTCAACGCGGATTTCATGACTGCCGACAATCGCAACGTGCGCAGTGTCCTTCGCCTGATGGCTGAAAAATATCTCGATCCGAAATATGCGCCGGAGGCAGTGGCGGCCGAAACCGGGATCGACGCAAAGACCATTCGCGGCCTTGCCTCCGAGATCGCGCGGGTCGCCTTCGAGGAAGAGATCGTCATTGCGCAGCCGTGGACGGACATGAAGGGCGAGCAGCACGAGGTGATGATCGGGCGCCCGGTCAGCTTTCACGCCATGCGCGGAATCTCCGCCCATTCCAACGGGTTCCAGTCTGCCCGTGCGCTGCACGTGCTGCAGACCATCATCGGCTCGATCGACTGCCCCGGCGGTTATCGCTACAAGCCGCCATACCCGAAGCCCGCCACCGCTCATCCCCGCCCGCACGGCAAGCCTGAGCATGTGAAGCCCGGCCAGCAGCTGGCAGGACCCCATCTCGGCTATCCGCTGGGGCCCGAAGACCTACTGGTCGACCCAGACGGCAAGCCGCAACGGATCGACAAGGCCTTTTCCTGGGAGGCGCCGCTCTCGGCCCATGGCATGATGCATATGGTGATCGCCAATGCCTCGGCCGGCGACCCTTATCCCGTGGACGTGCTCTTTCTCTACATGGCCAACATGGCCTGGAACTCGTCGATGAACACGCGCGGCACGATCAGGATGCTCGAGGAGCGCGATCCTGCGACAGGCGAGTACAGGATACCCAAGATCATCTATTCCGACGCCTACTCGTCGGAAATGGTGGCTTATGCCGATCTTGTTCTGCCGGATACGACCTATCTCGAACGCCATGACTGCATTTCACTGCTCGATCGTCCTATCTCGGAGCCGGAAGCGGCTTGCGACGCAATCAGGTGGCCGGTGCTGAAACCCGACCGTGACGTGCGCGGTTTCCAGTCGGTGCTGATCGATCTTGGTGCGCGCCTGAAATTGCCGGGCTTCGTCGATGCGGATGGCAAAGCGCTCTACAAGGATTACGCTGATTACATCGTCAATCACCAGCGCAAGCCCGGCATCGGACCGCTTTCGGGCTTTCGCGGCGAGGCTGGCGAGGATGAGGGCAGGGGCGCGCCAAACAAGGACCAGCTCAAGCAATATATCGAACACGGCGCCTTCTGGGTGAAGCACATTCCGGAGGACGCGCTCTACTTCAAGCATCATAACGCGGCCTACCAGCAATTTGCCATCGACATGGGCTTCTTCGACGCCCCGCAGCCGGTCACGATCCAGCTTTATGTCGAGACACTGCAGAAGTTCCGTCTGTCCGCCGAGGGCCTGCGCCAGCCGGTTGCGCCGCAAGCGTACAAGCAGCGCCTCATCGATTGCTTCGATCCGCTGCCTGACTGGTACCGGCCGTTCGAGGAACAGGGCATCGACACGAACGCCTTTCCCTATCACGCGCTGACGCAGCGACCGATGGCGATGTACCATTCCTGGGGGTCGCAAAATGCTTGGCTCCGGCAAATCCATACGCGCAACCCGCTCTATGTTCCGGGCGGGATTTGCGACGAGCTTGGGCTCAAGGACGGCGACTGGGCGTGGGTAATCTCGCACCATGGCCGCATCAAATGCGAGATCGCGCGGACGGAGGCGGTAAACGGGCGCACCATGTGGACATGGAACGCCATTGGCAAGCGCAAGGGCGCCTGGGCTCTCGCGCCCGATGCGCCGGAGGCGACGAAGGGATTCCTGCTCAACCACCTCATCCATGAACTCCTGCCGCCCAAGGCCGACGGCATGCGCTGGTCGAATTCCGACCCGATTACCGGACAGGCGGCCTGGTATGATTTGCGCGTCCGCATCGAAAAGACCGAGGAAGGCAATGCGATGAGCGAGCCACAATTTGGTGCGATTGAACGGCCCGGCAGCCAGAAGCCTGGCGCCGACGAAATTCGCTACGGTCAGGAGTGGGCGCGCAAATGACCAGCCTGCCGCAAAACCGCACCTCCAGGAAGCTCGGCCTCGTCATCGATCTCGATGTCTGCGTCGGCTGCCATGCCTGTGTCATCAGCTGCAAGGAATGGAACACGGGCGGCTACGGCAATGCGCTCTCGGACCAGCACCCTTATGGCGGCGACGTGTCGGGCACGTTTCTCAACCGCATTCACAGTTTCGAAGTGGTGCCGGAGGGTGGTGAAGTCATCGGCGAGGCAGGCGATGCGCGCATCGTTCATTTTCCGAAGTCCTGCCTGCATTGCGAGGATGCGCCCTGCGTCACAGTCTGCCCGACCGGCGCTTCCTACAAGCGCGCCGAAGATGGGATCGTGCTTGTCGACGAGGACAAGTGCATCGGCTGCGGGCTCTGCGCCTGGGCCTGCGCCTATGGCGCGCGCGAAATGGATCTCGCCGCCGGCGTCATGAAGAAATGCACGCTGTGCGTCGACCGCATTTACAATGAGGCGTTGCAGCAGGAGGACCGGATACCATCCTGCGTTCGCACATGTCCCGCCAATGCGCGCCATTTCGGCGATCTCGGCGATCCGGCATCCGAGGTGTCGATCATGGTGGCGGAGCGCGGTGGTTTCGATCTGATGCCGGAGCAGGGGACCCGGCCGACCAACAAATACTTGCCGCCGCGCCCGCGAAAGGCACTGAGCGAGAGTGCGCCATTGGTGCCGCTTGCGGAGAACAGCGAAGGTGCGACCGGTTTCTTTGCCTGGCTCGACAGAGCGCTCGATCGGATGTGAGTTAGCATGTCAGGCCCGCTTTCCTACGATATCCCCCTCTGTCCTGCCGGACATCTCCCCCGCAAGGGGGGAGAGCGATTGGCAGCGGACTGTTTCACAAGTCAAATTCTTGGGCTCTGCGGGTTCCGTGCTTCCCACCCCCTTGTGGGGAGGGTCGGACCGAAGGTCCGGGTCGGGGTCCTTTCGACAGCGAAGCTATTCGTTTCCTATCAAGAACGCCCCTCCCGGCTGCTGCGCAGCCACCCTCCCCACAAGGGGGAGGGAAAGGTGGCGCCCTGCATTCGAAAGTCATTGACCGATGATCCACTCACCCCCCTCTGTCCTGCCGGACATCTCCCCCACAAGGGGGGAGATCAGCCTGCTTCACGGGTTGGGCTAACTACCGCCGTGCTTATTGGAAAAGAGGCTTGCGGCCATCCGATCTCCCCCCTTGTGGGGGAGATGTCCGGCAGGACAGAGGGGGGTGAACCTCACCACCTCCGCGTCCCCGCAATGTCGAGGCCGCAATAAATGCATCCAGCCTATTCGATCATCGTCTTCACGACCCTGTCCGGCCTTGGCTATGGTCTTGCCGTCGTCCTCG
Organism: Phyllobacterium sp. 01N428; assembly: GCF_056399405.1. Classification (NCBI taxonomy): domain Bacteria; kingdom Pseudomonadati; phylum Pseudomonadota; class Alphaproteobacteria; order Hyphomicrobiales; family Phyllobacteriaceae; genus Phyllobacterium; species Phyllobacterium sp. 01N428. The sequence goes on along the minus strand of NZ_JBFTRH010000002.1, from coordinate 88,780 downwards.
GGCTTGGCTTTCTCGATCCGGCCTCGCTCTCGACCAAGATCGCCTATGTCGTTTCGATTGGGCTGATCGGCATCGGGCTGTCCTCGTCGCTTCTCCATCTCGGCAATCCGCAGCGCGCGTGGAGGGCGGTCAGCCAATGGCGATCGAGCTGGCTGTCGCGCGAAGGGGTGATGGCGATAGCAACCTTCGTGCCGCTGACCTTGAGCGCCGCGCTGGCTGTCTTCGATGATCGCCACGATGTGCTGCTTGGCCTGATCACCGTCGCCGGCGCGCTGATCACCGTCTATTGCACATCGATGATCTACGCGTCGCTCAAGACCGTCGGCAACTGGAATACCCCGCTGACGCCGCTTTGCTTCCTGCTGTTTTCGCTGGCCGGCGGATTTCTGCTTGCGGCGAGTTTTGCCGGAGGCGCGCTCGGTCTCGAGCTTCTGGCGCTGTTATTCATTCTGCTTGCCCTTGTCGCCAAGATGATCTGGCGCAAGCGGGCAATGACACTCGTACCCCTGTCGACGCCGGAGACGGCAACCGGGCTCGGACATATCGGCAAGGTGCGGTTGTTCGAGCGTCCGCACGCGCTGGAGAATTACTTGACACGCGAAATGGGCTTTCGCGTTGCCCGCAAGCATGCGGCCAAGCTCTGGATGATAGCGTTTCTGAGCGGCATCGTGCTGCCGGTCGTTGCCTTGCTTGCTGCCATGGCGATCGGCGCCGGCTCCTTGGCGCAATTCGTCCTTGCCGTGGGCGTCCTCACGCACCTTCTCGGCCTCTTTACCGAGCGCTGGCTCTTCTTCGCCGAGGCCCGGCATGCGGTGATGAACTATTACTAGGTGATCAGTTCCAGCGCTTGTGGAACCACATCCACTGGCCGGGATATTCGCGCACCCAGCTTTCAACTTTGTCGTTCAAAGCTTGCACGGTGGCGGAAAGGTCTACCGCACCCTTTTCATCGCGCGGCAGTTCCATCTTTTCCTCGAGCTCGAGGCGGAAGCGACCGCCGGGCAGGCGGATGCAGCGGGCCGGATAGACATCGCAATCATATTGACGCGCGAGCTTGGCCAGAAGCGGGTTGGTCTTGCAGGGGCGATTGAAGAAGGTCGAGGGGATGCCGCGGCGGAATTTCTGGTCGACCAGCATGCCGACATTGCCGTTGGCATTAAGAACAGTCGCGAGCGACCATGCCGCTCCGGCCTTCGATGGAACGAGATGCCCCATATTGGTGCGGCGGGCGCCCAGGATGCGCTTGGCGACATAGGGATTGTTCGGCGGGCGAAACAGCGCTGTGACATTCAAATCGAATGTCGCAGCGCAGATCGGCAAGAGTTCGAAATTGCCTGTATGCCCGGTGAAGAATATGTGCGGCCGGTCTTTTTCCCCGAGCAGGCGCTCAAAGATTTCCCGGCCATGCACCTCGACAATCCCGGTCTTGTCGCTGTGAGGATCATAGTCGAAGATGGCGTCGAGGAAGACATATTCGGCAGTGAGCCGCGCCATGTTGCCCCACATGTCGCGCGCGATGTCTTGCAGTTCTTGCTCGGACTTTTCCGGATAGGCCTTGCGCAGGTTGTTCATGGCGACGCGATGGCGTCCCATCAGCGGACCGATCTTACGAGCCGCGGCGTCCATGAAATCCATCGCTGCCCGTGCGGGCAGGCGGCGCAACAGCCACAAAATGCCGAAGACGACATTCGCCGTCAGCCAGTAGTTGAACGACTTGAGCCTCTGGCTCCACCGGAACAGAGCAAGTTTCGTATTGAGCTTCATCGGAAATCAGTTGATGCGCAGGATGATCTTGCCGAAAACGTCCCGGCCTTCCATCCGTTTCAGCGCCGTGTCGATTTCATCGAAACCGACTTGCGTATCGATGACCGGATGAACGAGGCCGCGCGCCATCTTCTGCATCGCATCCGCCATGTTTTCCATGCGGCAGCCGAAGGAGCCAAGCAGCTTCAACTGCTGCTGGAACAGCATCATCAGGTTCATGTTCGTCGATACGCCGGATGTCGAGCCGCACGTGACGAGACGCCCGCCGCGCCGCAGCGACAGCATGGAGCCCGCCCAGGTGTCCGCGCCGACATGTTCAAAGACAACGTCCACGCCCTTCTTCTTCGTCAGCTTGCGCACGACGCCTTCGAAACGATCTTCGCGGTAGTTGATGACATGGTCGGCGCCAAGCGCCTTCGCCTTCTCGATCTTGTTGTCGGAACCGACAGTCGTGATGACCGTGCAGCCGATCTTCTTGGCAAGCTGGATCGCGGCCGAGCCAATGCCGGACCCTCCGGCGTGCACGAGGATCGTCTCGCCCGGCTCAAGCTTGGCGTTGTCAAAGAGCATGTGCTCGACCGTACCGAAGGTAACGGGCGCCACCGCAGCGCCGATTTCGTCGACGCCGGGGGGCGCCGGGACGAGGAGGCGAGCCGGCAGGTTGACTTTTTCCTGGGCAAAGCCGTCGAGGTGAAAGCCATGGACTCCGGATACGTGCTCGCAGAGATTGTCGCGACCTTCGCGGCAGGGCCGGCAAAGGCCGCAGGTCTGCGCGCCGTAAATCGAAACAAGCTGGCCGGGCAGCACCGAACTGACACCTGGGCCGATCGCATCGACAACGCCGGATGCTTCCGCGCCGATCGTCAGTGGCATCTTGCGCTTGGCGAAGGCCATGCCGCGCCAGCCCCAGACGTCAATGTGATTGAGCGCAACGGCCCTGATATTCACCGTGACCTCGCCGACGCCAGGCGGGGGCGGAGGGGCAATATCGACCAATTCGAGCTTGCGGTCGTCGATCAGCTGTAGTGCACGCATATCCGTTTCCTTGTTCAGGCCACGGATTAGTTCGGTTCTGCGGTCATGACAAGACAGGTATTTTGTCCACCGAAGCCGAATGAGCTGGAAAGCACCGATGAAACGCTCGCCTCTCGCTTCACATTGGGCACAACGTCGAGATCGATGGCTGGATCGGGATTGTCGTAGTTGATCGTCGGCGGGATGGTGCCGGTCTGGATCGTCAGCATCGAGAATACCGCCTCGATGGCGCCGGCCGCCGTCAATGTGTGGCCGATCATCGACTTGTTGGACGACGTCGGCAGCTTCGAGATGCGCTCCCCGAACACGGTCGACAGAGCGAGATATTCCATCTTGTCATTCTCGGGCGTGGAGGTGCCGTGGGCGTTGATGTAGTCGATCGCATCCTCTGCGATGCCGGCATCGTCAAGCGCTGCACGGACCGCTCCGATGGCGGGCGAGCCATCCGGCTTCGAACGGGTGCGGTGGAAGTCGTCGGCCTTTTCGCCGCAGCCGCGCATGATTCCAAGGACATTGGCGCCGCGGGCGACGGCTGCTTCCAGCGATTCCATCACCATCGCCCCGGAACCCTCGGCCATGACGAAGCCGTCGCGATCCTTGGAGAAGGGTTTTGCCGCCTTGTGGGCTGGCTCGTTCTGGGTGGAAAGGGCAGAGAGCAGCGAGAAGCGGATCAGGGCCTCGGCTGAAACCGAACCGTCGGTGCCGATCGACAGCACCTTGTCGCTTTCGCCGCGGCGGATCGCCTCGACGCCGAGCTGGATCGCAGTCGCGCCAGACGCGCAGGCCGTCGACAGCGTCACCGGCAGGCCGCGCGTTCCGAACTTCTCGGCGAGCTGTTCGGCGATGTAGCCGAACTCCACAGTATTGAACATGTCGACCTGCGGCGCGCGGCGGCAGGCTGCGAGAAGGAGGTCGTAGCCGGGCTCGCCTTCATTGCGGACCAGCGCATCGAGCGCGAAGCGGTTGCGCCAGTCGAGTTCGACCGGCGGCGCCGCCAGAAACAGCGGGCCGCCGAAATCATCGACGGAGAGGCCGGCCTGCGTGATTGCTTCCTCGCCGGCGAGAGAACCGAGCTTCTGCGACAGCGCGACAGCGCCCTTGTTGCTTTCTTCGAGGAAATCAACGGTGCCGGCGATCTGCGTGCGAAGTCCATCGACGGGAAAACGGGTGATCCTGTGGATACCGGACGTCCCGGATGTCAGCGCGGCCCAGTTTTCCTCCTTGCCCTGACCGAGCGAGGAAACAACGCCGAGGCCGGTAATCGCAACAAGCGGGCGGCCCAGATGATCAGTGTATTTGGACATGCGGCATATCCTTAAACTTTGACGAGACGGGCAACGCCTTCGCCGCGCGAGCCGCCGATCGAGGTAGCCAGCGCCGTGTTGACGCGCTCAGGGCCGGCCTTTTCATTGTCGGGATCGATGGGCGGAAAAGCCGTACCGTGATAGATGCTGAGCGCGGCAAGGCCAACGACCAGCGGGAACTGCGCCTCGCGGAAATGACCGAGCTTGCCGGCGATACCGCGTATGGACGAACTCGAGAATGCGTCGAGCGCTGCCTTCTCGGCGGCAGTGATGTGCTTGGCGCCTGATGCCCCGGAAATGATGACGTCATCCGGCGAGTCGGCCGTTGCAGCCCCGAGAAGCTTGGCGATCGTTTCCTTCAGGTCGTCGCGGCTGCGGCGGATCTGCGTGCTGTAGACGCCGTCGATCGCCGCATATGCGCGAGCGCCGCGCTTCTTCGCGTGTTCCTCGCTTTCGAGGACCAGGAACGCGCCGCCCGAACCGGTGACGATGCCGCCGCCGGCAGCCTCTTCACGTTGCCACAGCGGCGCCCAGCCATTCTGCAGCAGCATGTTGTTCAGCTCATAACCGAGCAGCATGTCCGGGTGTTCGGCGTTATATGCGCCGCCGACGAGAGCGTGGGTGCTCTGGCCCGAACGGATGCGCGCAACAGTTGTATCGATCGCAGAAATGCCGGAACCTTCTTCACCCATGAAAGTGCGCGAGGAACCGGTGACCTTGTGAACGATCGAAATATTGCCGGCAAGGAGATTGGAAAGCTGGGCGAGGAACAATGTCGGGCGAAGTTCCGTCGACAGTTTCTCGTTGAGCATCGTGCCGAGGTCATTGCGCACGCGCGCTTCGGCAAGGATCTGCAGGTCAACCGCAACATCGCGTTCGCCGCCGCCGGCACCAACGACCATATCCATGGTAGCGCAAAGTGCCTCGTCATCCTTGATGCCCGCATCCTGCAGCGCAAGGCCGGCGGTATAGGTACCGATGCGTTGCCAGGTTTCCATCTGCCGCTGATCGCCGCGCTTCGGTATCTGGTTGTTCCAGTCAACCTCGCCGAGCGGGTGGACCGTGTAGGGCTTGAAGGTTTCACTGTCGGTGCGCGGTTCAGCCTTGCCGCTGAAGGCCTGCCAATGGGCGTCGGCGCCTTCGCCCAGTGATGAGATCAGTCCAATCCCAGTGATGACGACGGTGTTGTTCTGCATTGTCTCGCAACACCGTCCACGCGGTGCACCCCGTTAGGTGGAAGTTGACCCGGTCCGAATCGTTGCTCGGAAATCAGGCCTTTTTGGCGGCGACGAGTTCGTCGATCTTGGCGCACAGGTTCTTCAACACGAAGTATTCTTCGGTCGGGACCTTGCCGTCATTGACTTCCTGCGTCCACTGTTCGAGCGGGATCTTGATACCGAAGGCCTTGTCGATTGCAAAAACAATATCAAGGAAATCAAGGCTATCGATGCCGAGATCGTCAATCGTATGGCTTTCCGGCGTAATGGAGTCGCGATCGATCTCACTGGTTTCGGCAATGATATCGGCAACCTTGTCGAATGTTTCGGACAATTGATTTTCCTTTTTTCTTCCGGTGCCCGTCGAAGGCACTGATGTCTGATGAGCCGGTATCTAACGTTTTTCAAGGTCTATGGAAAGACCCAAGGTTGTGCGCCGTCTAGTCGAATATAATTCGTCCAGCCACATGAATAGCTTCACCCTCTTCATTGGGGATAACCACCACGGCTTCCGTCGGCCGCGGAGTTACGCCCGTCAGAGCCGTTATATTGGCGCGATCGGTCAGCATTACCAGATTGCCGGACCCCTTGAAGCCTGTGATCAGAACGCGAATCTTTTCGAGTTCAGCGGCCTTGGCCGCGTCATCGGCGGGGAGGGGATCGAGCGGCTTGAAAATCTCGGCGGAAATGGAGCCGAACGACAGGCGCGCCGTCTCACGCGCATTGCAGGTGGAACTGGTCAGGATGCGATCGATCCGCACGCCGCGCGCCGCAAACCGTGCTCCCAATTTCTGCGCAAGCTGGCGGCCGCGATCAGAAAGCGTCTGCGTCGCCGAGCAGTCGACGGAGTGATCGACGGTTGGACTTAGCGTTCCCGAGACATCGGCGCCCTGCATGAGGATCGTATATCCACCCCGCTGGACGCGCGCCCAGGCCGCATCCGTCGCTTCAGCGGTAGAAAGAAATGCGAGCGCGCTCAACGCCAACGCGAGCATATGGACACGTAAGGGATGGATAAGCAGCCTCGACATCTGGCCTCCTTATCAGGCGAAATGGTGATTTGGCGAAGAAAAATAAAGTGAAGTCCTGGAACTGCTTGCGCGGCATGGCCCGCCCGCATATTGCGGAATGTGATGGGTCTCGTTGAAACAATCCTTGTCGTCTTCGGTGTGATTGCCATCGCCTACGCTGCAGCCCAGTTCAAGCTGCTTGATGAGCGGGTGGGCGACGGATTGTCGGACTTCGTCTTTGTCGTCGCTGCGCCGCTTCTCTTGTTCCGGACCATGGTGACGGCCGATTTCCATGGGGCTGCCCCTTGGCAATTGTGGATCAGCTACTTCATTGGTGTGGTCGTTGCCTGGATTGCATCCGATCTGGCAATCAAGGTGCTGTTCGGCCGCGACAATCGCGCCGGCGTCGTCGCCGGGGTTTCGGGTGCCTTTTCCAACCTCGTGTTCCTGGGCATGCCGCTGATGATCGGTGTCTTTGGGCAGGAGGGGTTCGCCATCCTGTCGCTGATTGTCGCCGTGCACATGCCGATCATGATGGCCGCGTCCATAACGCTGCACGAGTTTGCCCTGCGCCGCGACGGTGTGTTCGATGGCGAGAGTCATTTATCCGCGGTGGTCGCCTCATTCTTCAAAAGCCTGCTGCGCAACCCCTTCGTCATCGGTATCCTCGCTGGCTGGCTATGGCGGCTGACTGGCCTGCGGATGCCCGTCGTTGCCGATTCGCTCATTCAGACGTTGGGAAGCGTCGCCGGTCCGGTCGCCCTTTTCGCTATGGGCATGGGCCTCAAGAAATTCGGTGTGTCAGGCCATATCGCCGCTTCGCTTGTCATGTCGGCAATCAAGCTCCTCTTGATGCCGGCTGTTGTCCTTGCAGCGGCTTTGCTGATCGGCCTGCCGCCCTTTACCGCCAAGATTGCCGTCACCGCTGCCGCACTCCCTGCCGGCGTCAACTCCTATCTGATTGCGACGCGCTTCGGCACCGGGCAGGCGCTCGCCTCGAATTCCATGGTCATGGCAACGGCGCTATCGGCCCTCACGCTCGCGTTCTGGGTTTCCGTCGTCACACATATTTTCGGCTAGGCAAGGCAGTTGCAGCTTTTGGCAAAAAGGAGCAGGGTAGCCGCATCGTCTTCACGAGACGCACATTGCCAATGGCGATGCAGGGTTATCCTTCACGGAACTCACGGACAACAATAACCCTTCGAACACAGGGAGAAATATGATGTTGCAGAAATCCAGCCCGTTCATGAAGCAGGCAAACCTGATCAATGGTGAGTGGGTGGGCGCCGATTCCGGCAAGACGATCGACGTCATCAACCCTGCAACCGGCCTTAAGATCGGCACGGTTCCGAATTCCGGCAAGGCCGAAACGCGGCGCGCCATCGACGCTGCCGCCGAGGCCTTCAAGACTTGGCGCAAGACATCGGTGCTCGAGCGCGCCAAGATGATGCGCAAGTTGCACGACGCGATCCTCGACAACCAGGACGCCCTGGCCGAACTCCTCACACTGGAGCAGGGGAAGTCGCTGTTCGAGTCCAGGGGCGAGGTCGGCATGTCGGCGGCCTATATTCTCTGGTACGCCGAAGAGGCGCGGCGTACCTATGGCGATATCGTTCCATCGCCTTGGGCCGATCGCCGCATCCTCGTGACGAAAGAGCCGGTTGGCGTCATCGGGGCCATCACGCCCTGGAATTTCCCGTCCTCGATGCTGGCACGCAAGATCGGTCCCGCGCTGGCTGCGGGTTGCACGGCGGTCGTCAAGCCGGCCACCCAGACACCCTATTCCGGGCTTGTATGGGGTGCGCTTTGCGAGGAGGCCGGCATTCCGAAGGGCGTCGTCAACATCCTCACCGGTTCGGCCTCTGAGATCGGCGGCGAAATAACCAGCAATCCCCTCGTGCGAAAGATCACCTTCACCGGCTCGACCGAGATCGGCAAGATCCTGATCAAGCAGGCGGCGGACACCGTAAAGAAGGTGTCCATGGAGCTTGGCGGCAACGCTCCCTTCATCGTGTTCGACGATGCGGATGTCGACCGCGCCGTCCAGGGTGCGATGATCGCCAAATTCCGCAATTCCGGCCAGACCTGCGTGTGTACAAACCGCTTCCTGGTTCAATCGGGTATCTACGACACCTTCATCGAGAAGTTTGCTGCGGCGACCCGAAAACTCAAGGTCGGCGACGGTCTTGAAACCGGGACAGAACAGGGTCCGCTGATCGACGAGAAGGCAGTCGCCAAGGTCGAGGAATTCGTCGCCGATGCCAAGCAGAAGGGCGGCAAGGTCGTGACCGGCGGCATGCGCCATGCGCTCGGCGGCAGTTTCTACGAGCCGACGATCATCAGCGACGCCAAGGAAGACATGCTCTTCACCAAGGAAGAAATTTTCGGTCCCGTCGCGCCCGTCTACAAATTCGAGACCGAGCAGGAAGCCATCGACCTTGCCAACAACACTGAGTTCGGCCTTGCGAGCTATTTCTATACGCAGGACCTTGGCCGCGTGTTCCGCGTTTCCGAGGGGCTCAAATACGGCATGGTGGGCGTCAACGAAGGCATGATCACCACGGTCGAGGCACCGTTTGGCGGTGTAAAGGAATCGGGCCTCGGCAAGGAGGGCGGACATCAGGGCATCGAAGACTATCTCGATACGAAATATGTCTGCGTCGGAGGTCTCGGCCTCTAAATGAACACTGAGTTATTCGGCCATACGCCCGAGGGCGAAGCAGTCCACCGCATCACGATCTCCGGCGGGGGACTGACCGCCAAAGTTCTGACCTGGGGCGCAGTCATCCAGGACCTGCGCCTCAAGGGCCACGAACCGCCGCTGGTCCTGGGCTATCAGGACTTCGCCGACTATCCGGCACACTCGCCCTATCTCGGCGCGACGGTCGGCCGTTCGATCAACCGTATTCGTGGCGGCGAACTCACGATCGACGGCGAGACCTATGCGCTGGAGCGGAATTTTCACGATCGGCACAATATTCACGGTGGGAGCCGGGGTGCCGGCAAGCGCAGCTGGGACGTCGTCGCCGTCGGCTCGGATTATGTGACGCTCACCATCCAGCTTGGTGATGGCGAGATGGGCTTTCCCGGCAATCTCAACATCACTTGCACCTATATGCTGGAATCGAAGGGCACACTCGCAATCCGAATGGATGCGGTGACCGACAAGCCCACCATCTGCAATCTTGCCCACCACAGCTACTTCAATCTCGATGATGGCGGCGCGACCGATGCGCTTGACCATCAGGTGCGCATCGATGCGGCGGCCTATCTGCCGGTCGATGCCGATCTCATTCCCGACGGGCGGGTTCTCCCGGTGGCGGGCACGACGCATGATTTTCGGGATTACCGGTCGATCCGCCGCGAAGAAGGTGGCGCCCAGGTGGTCTATGACAATAATTTCTGCCTGTCGAGCCAGCGCCAGCCCCTGAGGCGGGTCGCATCTGCCAAGGGCGCGAAGTCGGGCGTCGAGATGAACGTTCTTACCACGGAACCCGGCGTGCAGTTCTATGCCGGCAATACGCTGGGCGGGCGTTCACCGATCGGGCTGACAGGAAACACCTACGATAATTATGCCGGCTTCTGTTTCGAGGCGCAGGTCTGGCCGGACTCAACCCATTTCCCGTATTTCCCGCAGGCAATACTTCGGCCGCAGGAGACCTACAGCCAGATGACCAAGTACAGCTTCAACAAGGCAAAGCAGGCTTAAGCATCAAAGGCCTTGCGCGCTTCCCTCATCGGGGCAAGCGCGCCGTGAAATTCGACGACGCGCGCCGCCACCTTGTGCGCCCGTTTTGCGGCCGCAACCGGATCGAGATCGGCGAGCCGGGCGGCGATATAGCCGCCATTGAAGCTGTCGCCAGCGCCGGTCGTGTCGACCGCATTGGCTTTGGCGGCCTGTACGTTGGTACTCACGCCTCCCGAAACGACCAGCGCTGGCTCCGTTCCATCCTTGACGACGATTTCCTTGACGCCATAGCTCGCAAGGCGGGCCGCCGTATCGGCGGGCGTGACGTCGCCGAAGAGCGCGTTTTCATCCGGGAATGTCGGCAAGGCGATATCGCTGACATGGAACGCGTTGCTCAATACCTGTCTCGCCGTCTCGGCATTTTCCCACAGACGCGGACGATAGTTGGCATCGAATACGATGAGCGAACCGTGACGCCGCGCATTGCTGACGGCGTTGAGCACAGTCTGGCGGCTCTTTGGGCTCAAAATGCCCATGGTGATGCCGGAGAAATAGATGATACGGCGGCCTTCAAGGCTCCTGGCGAGCGCATCGGCGTCATCCGCCAACTGACGCGCAGCGGCGTCATTGCGCCAATAGGTGAAGGACCGCTCGGCACCAGTCAAGGTAATTGCGTAAAGGCCGGGCCGGGCGCCGACAATCGTCGGGCTGTGGGCCGTGTCTATCCCATTGTCGCGCAAGAATGCCTTTTGCTTGACGGAAAAGGGATCGTCGCCAAATGCGGTCACGTAGTCGACGGCGAGGTCTGGATCGGCGAGGGCCCGAACATACCAGGTGGTGTTCAGCGTATCGCCGGCAAAGCCCATGCGCCACTGGTCGCCATTGGCGCCCGAGAGTTCGATCATGCACTCGCCGATAGCCGCAAATCCGTTCATGAAGTCCTCCGCAATCCGGTCGGTTGCGACTGATATACGAGTGGGCGGCTGCTGTCATGGGAAAGTTCCGGGGGCGGGGGCTGTCATATCCGCTTAATAATGCAATGTTAGTCGCGCCATATTTGCACGGAGAATCGAATGTCGCGCATCACGTCGATCGAACAACTCGAGGCGATCTACAGCGGTGTTGCCGAGGCCTCGACGGCGAAGGTCACCGACCGAATCACGCCGGAATATCGCCGCCTCATCGAAGGCTCGCCGTTCGTGGCCCTGGCGACATCCGGCCCGGAGGGGCTCGATTGCTCGCCGCGCGGCGATCTGGCGGGATTTGTCCGCATCCATGACGATCGTACCTTGATGATCCCCGACCGCCGAGGCAACAACCGGGTCGACTCGCTGCGCAATATCGTCCGCGACCCGCGCGTCGCGCTGCTCTTCCTGATCCCGGGCGTCAACACGACGTTCCGCGTCAATGGCCGCGCCTTCCTCGATACGGACAGGGCATTGCTCGACAGTTTCGCCGTCGAAGAGAAAGCGCCGCGATCGGTGATGGTCGTCGAGGTGGAGGAGGCCTATTTCCAGTGCGCCCGCGCCTTGATCCGCTCCGAACTTTGGAATCCGAAGAATCATCGCTCGCCGAAAGAGTTTCCGACCCCCGGCCAGGTTCTCGCCGCTCTCAGCGAAGACCGTGTCGGCGGCGAGGCCTATGACCGCGAATGGCCGCAGCGTGCAGCCAAGACCATGTGGTAGATCAAAGCGCCTTGTTGTCGATCGCAATTTCCATGCGGTCGGCGGCGAAGCGGGTCTTGGCATATTCGACCGGACGGCCATCCATATCGACATTGATCGCAGTCGCAACGAGCACGATCGCCCCCGGCGACAGTTGCAGGTGGCGCAGGTCGTCGGCATCGGCATGTCTTGCCGCGATGATCGTCGACTTGCGCAGATAATCGTCAATTCCCGCGGCCTTGAGCGCGAATGTTATCGAACCGGATGAACGATAATCCTCGGCGGCGTTGGGCACGCGCGCGGCATCGAACCAGGCCGTCGAGCAGGTGACAGGGTTGCCATCCGCCGTGTGCAGCGTGTCGATGCGAACGACGTCTCCTGCCGGCATGCCAAGCGCCGCGGCAATTTCGGGCGTCGCCGCTTCGGTGCGGTAAGAGAGCAATACGCCCTTGGTCTCGCGCACCTGCGTTGCGAGGATCTGCGAGAACCGCGTGCGCTCGCCGATGCGGTAGATCAGCTTGCGGCTGTTGGCGACAAATGTGCCTCGCCCCTGCTCGGCGCGCAGCACGCCTTCCTTCGTAAGCGCGGCAATTGCGCTTCGGATGGTGTGGCGATTGACGGAAAATCGCGCGGCCAGTTCGATTTCGGGCGGCATGCGTGCGCCACTCGCCATTCTCCCCGCCGTGATGTCGCCGCGGATCTGGTCGGCAATCTGCCGCCAGATGGCGACACCGCTGTTTCGCGTAATGAATCGCGCTGAAGTCACGCTTTGTCATGCTCCTGTCATTGACCATCCCTATAGATGGACTTATTGTCTAGTTGTATAGATGAATAGACAAGTTTGAGCGAGGTGTCAATGACCAAAGATTTTCAGGAAATGCCGGCGACCGTCGATGCCGGGCGCAAGGCCGCCATGGCATTGCTCGCCCAGGCGACCGCCGATGAGATGACCCGCTTCTGGTCCGTCTGGACCGACAAGCCGGAAGTCGAGACCTTGCGCGGGCCCGAAACGGGCCTCGTCATGGTTCGCGGACGCATCGGCGGGTCGGGGGCACCGTTCAATCTCGGGGAAGCGACTGTGACCCGCGCGACCGTGCGACTCGGCAGCGGCGCCGTAGGCCACGCTTATGCGCTCGGTCGCCAGGGCGAAAAAGTCCGCCTTGCCGCCGTCTTTGATGCGCTTTGGCAAGACGATGCCAAGCGCGACGTCGTCGAAACGTCCGTCCTTGCGCCGATCGCGCAGCGGCTCGACGAGGAACTGAGGACCAAGCGCGCCGAGACGGCAGCAACCAAGGTCGATTTCTTCACAATGGTGCGAGGGGAAGACTGATGAGCACGAATACTCAGGTTTTTGAGGGCGGCTTCACCAATCCGGTCATGGGATCGCAGCAGATTTTCCGGGCGCTGATGGATGCCATGGCCAATCCCGGCCGCGTATTTGACGTGCCGGAACTCGTCGCAGCGCCGGCCCCGTTGACGCCAGTAATGGCGGCGATCGCCGCCACGCTGTTCGACCACGATGCCACAGTCTGGTGCGACAAGTCGATCAGCGCCTCGAAGGACGCCATCGGCTGGCTGAAATTTCATACGGGCCTCGAACTCGTCTCCGATCCGGCGGCTGCGCAATTCGCCCTGGTGAAAGACGTCGCCGCAATGCCGTCCTTCGAAGCCTTTGCCAAGGGGACGTCGGAATATCCCGACCGCTCGACGACGGTCATCCTGCAGCTCGACGGATTTGAGGGCGACAACGTTCTGACCCTGCGCGGACCCGGCATCAAGGACACACAAGACTTCGCGCCGAGCCAGCTGCCGAAAATGTTCATCGATCAATGGACGGGTAATCGTGCCGCCTTTCCGCGCGGCATCGATCTGATCTTTGCCGGACGGGACGCGCTCGCCGCCCTGCCGCGCACGACGCGCGTTGCGAAGAAGGAGGCTTAAGGCCATGTATGTTGCAGTCAAGGGCGGCGAAACCGCCATCCGCAGTGCCCACAGGCTTCTTGCCGACAAGCGCAGGGGCGATCGCTCCGTGCCCTCGATCCGGCTCGACCAGATCGTCGAACAACTGGCACTCGGCGTCGACCGCGTCATGGCCGAGGGATCGCTTTACGACCTCGAGCTTGCGGCACTCGCCATCAAGCAGGCGCGGGGCGACATGATAGAGGCGATCTTCCTTGTCCGCGCATATCGCACGACGCTGCCGCGTTTTGGCTATACGCTTCCCATCGAAACGGCGGCAATGGCGATAGAACGGCGCATCTCCGCAACGTTCAAGGATCTGCCGGGTGGACAATTGCTCGGGCCGACATTCGATTATACGCACCGCCTGCTCGATCCCGAGCTCGCCGCCGATGCCGCGGTCGAAGCGCCGGAGGAGCGGGTGGAGGAAACGCACGAGCCTGCGCCGCGCGTCACCGACATTCTCGGCCATCACGGCATGATCGAGACGGACGGCGAGTTGCCGGAAGGGACAGCGCCTGGCGATCTGACCCGCGAGCCGCTCGCCTTTCCGCTTGAGCGCGATCTGCGCCTACAAGCGCTTGCCCGCGGCGACGAGGGTTTTCTGCTCGGTCTCGCCTATTCCACACAGCGGGGCTATGCCCGCAGCCATCCCTTCGTTGGCGAAATCCGCATCGGCGAAGTCGAGGTCGAACTTGAAGTCGCGGAACTCGATTTCCCGCTGACGCTCGGGCGCATCCGCCTGACCGAATGCCAGATGGTCAACCAGTTCAAGGGTTCGGCGAAGCAGCCGCCGCAGTTCACCCGTGGCTATGGCCTGGTGTTCGGCCAGAGCGAGCGCAAGGCGATGTCGATGTCGCTCTGCGATCGCGCATTGCGGGCGAGGGAACTCGGCGAGGATATTACCGCCGCCGCCCAGGACGAGGAATTCGTCATTTCCCACAGCGATAATGTCCAGTCGACCGGCTTTGTCGAGCATTTGAAGCTGCCGCATTACGTGGATTTCCAGGCCGAGCTCGACCTGGTGCGCCGGATGCGGGCCGAACACGAACGCCGCGACGTCCAGGAGGCAGCAGAATGACCGAACTCGCAACATACAACTTTGCCTATCTCGACGAGCAAACGAAGCGGATGATCCGCCGCGCCATCCTGAAAGCCATTGCCATTCCGGGCTACCAGGTGCCTTTCGCCTCGCGCGAAATGCCGATGCCCTATGGCTGGGGCACGGGCGGCGTGCAGGTGACGGCGGCAGTCATCGGACCCGATGACAGGCTGAAGGTTATTGACCAGGGCGCCGACGACACCACCAACGCCGTATCAATCCGCGCCTTTTTCCAGAAGACCGCAAATGTCCGTGTCACGACCAGCACAACGGAAGCAACGATCATCCAGACGCGGCACCGCATCCCGGAAACACCGCTCACCGCCAGCCAAATCCTCGTCTATCAGGTGCCCATCCCCGAACCCCTGCGCTTCCTCGAGCCCCGCGAGACGGAAACGCGGAAAATGCACGCGCTCGAAGAATACGGCCTGATGCATGTGAAGCTCTACGAGGACATCGCCCGCCACGGCCACATCGCGACGACCTATGCCTACCCGGTAAAGGTCGAAGGGCGTTATGTCATGGACCCGTCGCCGACGCCGAAGTTCGACAATCCGAAGATGCATCGCTCGCCGGCGCTGCAACTATTCGGTGCAGGACGCGAAAAGCGCATCTACGCGGTTCCGCCCTACACGGAAGTCGTCAGCCTCGACTTTGAAGATCATCCATTTGAAATCCAGAGCTTTTCCGAGCCCTGCGCGCTGTGCGGCGCCAGGGGTACCTACCTCGACGAGGTGATCCTCGACGACAAGGGCGGCAGCATGTTCGTGTGCTCGGATACGGATTTTTGTGAAGACCGGCAGGCGCATGGCCATCGCGGCCATCTTTCGGCCAATCCGGCGGAGGCAGCAGAATGAGCGATACACCACTTCTCAAAGTCAATGCAGTTTCGAAATTCTATGGAAGCCGGATCGGCTGTCAGAATGTCTCGTTCGAACTGTGGCCGGGCGAAGTGCTGGCCATCGTCGGCGAATCCGGTTCAGGCAAAACCACGCTTCTGAACTGTCTGGCGACCCGGCTTGCGCCTTCGGCAGGTTCTGTCGAATACCGCATGCGGGACGGCCAGTTCCGCGATCTTTACCGCCTCAGCGAAGCCGAGCGGCGGTTGCTGATGCGCACGGACTGGGGTTTCGTGCACCAGAACCCGGCCGATGGCTTGCGCATGACGGTCTCAGCCGGCGCCAATGTCGGTGAGCGGCTGATGGCGGTCGGCGACCGGCACTATGGCCGCATCCGCTCGACGGCGACCGATTGGCTCGGGCGGGTGGAAATCGCCGCCGACCGCATTGATGACGAGCCACGCGCCTTCTCCGGCGGTATGCGCCAGCGCCTGCAGATTGCACGCAACCTCGTAACCAACCCGCGTCTGATCTTCATGGACGAACCGACCGGTGGGCTCGACGTCTCGGTACAGGCGAGGCTGCTCGACCTTTTGCGGGGCCTCGTCAGCGACCTTGGCCTTGCGGCAATCGTCGTCACCCATGATCTGGCCGTCGCGCGGCTGCTTTCGCACCGCATGATGGTGATGAAGGACGGCCATATCGTCGAAACCGGCCTCACCGACCGCGTCCTCGACGATCCGCAGGCGCCTTACACCCAGCTTCTCGTTTCATCCATCCTGCAGGTCTAGGAGAAGATCATGCCAACGCCTCTCGTTGTCTCCGATGTCGCCAAGAGTTTCACAATGCACCTGCGTGACGGCATCCGCTTGCCGGTGGTCACCAACGTGTCATTCTCGATCAAGGCCGGCGAGTGCGCCGTTCTTGGCGGCCCTTCCGGTGCCGGAAAGAGCTCGATCCTGAAAATGATCTACGGAAATTATGCCGTGGATCAGGGCCAGATCATCGTTCCCTACCGCGACCGCCTTGTTGACATTGCCTCGGCCGATCCGCGAACCATGCTTGGTATCCGCCGCGAAATGGTCGGCTATGTCAGCCAGTTCCTGCGTACCGTGCCACGCGTTTCGGCGCTTGACGTTGTCGCCGAGCCGCTCGTCGCCCGCGGCGTCGATCGCGGCGAAGCCCGCGACAAGGCGGCGGTGCTGCTCTCGGGACTCAACCTCCCCGAACGGCTGTGGGCATTGCCGCCCGCCACCTTCTCCGGCGGCGAGCAGCAACGCGTCAACATTGCGCGCGGCTTCATTACCGATCATCCGGTCCTGCTGCTCGACGAGCCGACAGCATCGCTCGACGCCAGGAACCGCAGCGTCGTTGTGTCTATGATCGAGGCCAAGAAGGTCGCGGGCGTCGCGATGCTCGGCATCTTTCACGACGAGGACGTGCGAGAAGCCGTTGCCGACCGGATCATCGATGTCACGGCGTTTTCGACCGCAGGCGGAGTTGCGGCATGACGAAACTCTCGGAAACGCCACTGATCCATCCGACGGCGAGCGTCGAAGGCTGCGCGTTCGGCCGTTATACGGAAGTTGCAGAGCGCTGCCGCCTCAGTGAATCGAGCTTCGGCGACTATTCCTACATCATGCAGGACGGATCTGCCTGGTGCGCCAAGGTCGGCAAATTCGCCAACATAGCTTCGAACGTTCGCCTTAACGCGCCCAACCATCCGACCTGGCGGCCGACGCTGCACCATTTCACCTATCGTTCGGGCGACTATTGGGACGACGGCACGGTTGACGAGCAATTTTTCGACTGGCGGCGCACCAATACCGTCACGATCGGCCATGATGTCTGGATCGGCCATGGCGCGACGGTGCTGCCGGGCGTCACTGTCGGCGACGGCGCAGTAATCGGGGCAGGGGCGGTGGTCACGAAGAACGTCGATCCCTACACGATCGTTGGGGGCGTTCCGGCGCACAAAATTCGTGATCGCTTCGACCGAAAAACGGCTGAACAACTGCAGGTCGTGGCCTGGTGGGATTGGGACCACGCTAAGTTGCGCTCTGCGCTCGATGATTTTCGCTCGCTCTCCATCGAGGCGTTCCTTGAGAAACACGCGGTCTAAATCGAAGGAGCGATAGGGTTAACGGACTGACATCAAGTTGTCATTCGGCTGCAACAAAAACGACATCGCACGTTCACATCCGTGTCCTAGGACAGTGCAGCGCCAATAGGGACCTGCTTATGCTGAAGATTGAAAACGTGACGCGCCGGTTTGGCAAGTTTACTGCCATCGACGATGTCAGCCTGGAGATTCCCCAGGGTCAGATGGTAGGCATTATCGGCCGTTCCGGTGCCGGCAAGTCGACGTTGCTTCGCATGATCAACCGTCTCGTCGATCCCTCGGAAGGTGCGATACTCTTTGAAGGCACGAATGTGGCGCAGTTGAAGGGCGCCGCCTTGCGCAACTGGCAGCGCGATTGCGCCATGATCTTCCAGCAGTTCAATCTGGTGCCGCGCCTCGACGTTCTGACCAATGTACTGCTCGGTCGCCTCAATCATCGCTCGACGATCAAGAGCCTGCTCGGCATGTTTTCGCGCGAGGAGCGTGCGATGGCGATTGCGGCGCTGGAGCGTCTCGACATCGCGAAGACCGCCCTGCAGCGGGCGGGAACGCTCTCCGGGGGCCAGCAGCAGCGCGTCGCGATAGCCCGCGCTCTAATGCAGAACCCCAAGGTTGTTCTTGCCGACGAGCCGATCGCTTCGCTCGACCCGCGCAATGCCCAGGTGGTGATGGAGTCGCTGCGCGACATCAATGAGCGCGAGGGCCTGACGGTCATCACCAATCTGCACACGCTCGATACCGCCCGCCATTTCTGCCAGCGCATCATCGGCATGCAGGGCGGCAAGGTCGTCTTTGACGGCGGACCCGACGATCTCACCGAACTTGCCGCGCGCCGCATCTACGGTGCAGACGGCATGAAGGACGCCTTTTCGGAGGCAATCACTTCCACAAGTATCAGCCGCGGCACACCCAAGCCGATTTCAGAGCTGGAGGCCGTTCTGGCCGCGCGTTGAGCGCACCGAGATCGGCTCGCCCACGATACGGGCCACTAATGAAACTGATCGCAAACTCATATCGACGTTTGACAGGAGAGAACTATGTTCAAGAAAGCCCTTCTTAGTGCAATCGCAATCGGCGCCATGCTGGCCGGTTCGATGGCACGTGCCGAAAACCTCGAAACATTCCGCATCGGTCTGATCGGCGGCGAAAACGAAGCCGACCGCCTGCGCAACTACCAGTGCGTGGTCGATCAGCTGCCCAAGGTCCTCGGTGTCAAGGAAGTCAAGCTCTTCCCGGCAACCGACTATGACGGCGTCATTCAGGGTCTCCTTGGCGGCACGCTCGATGCTGCTGAACTCGGTGCATCCGGATATGCCAAGATCTATCTGACCAATCCGAAGGCAGTCGAACCGATCCTGACCGACGTCCAGACCGACGGTTCGACCGGCTATTATTCGATCATGATTGCCCGCAAGGACAGTGGCATCAAGACTCTTGCCGACATGAAGGGCAAGAAGCTCGGCTTTGCCGATCCGGATTCCACCTCTGGCTACCTCATCCCCGTTACCTCGCTGCCGAAGGACATCAACGCTTCGGTCAAGGATTACTTCGGTGAAACCGGCTTCGGCGGCGGTCATGAAAACCTCGTTCTCGCCGTCAAGGACGGCAAGTTCGACGCCGGCACGACCTTTGGCTCGGGCGTCGGCAAGTTCGAAGAGGGATATTCTTCCGGCAATCTGCGCAAGATGGTCGACAAGGGCCTGATCGACATGAAGGATTTTGTCGAACTGTGGAAGTCGCCGCTTATTCCGAACGGTCCGACCGTTGTTCGCTCATCGATGAACAAGGAAACGATCGCTAAGTACAAGGAATATCTGATGAACCTTCCGAAGACCGATCCGGCATGCTTCGCCGCGGCCTCTTCGACCGGTGGCGACCGCAAGGGCTACACGGAAGTTAACGCGCAGTTCTACCAGCCGATCATTGACGCCCGCAAGGCGCAGATCGGCGGCTGATTGCCATCCAATGATCACGGCCAGTTCCCTCAAGGTTCTGGCCGTGAATTTTTTGTGCTCACTAAGGATCGGTTGATGAGCCAGGCTACGACCACCACCCTGTCGCCCGACGGTATCGAGATAGAACGCCACTGGCTGGAGCTTGCGACGCGCCGGCGTGCCTATTCATGGCTGATCGGCATTGGTCTGCTCGTGGCGGTCGCCGGGTCCCTGTGGTTCGCCAACGACTCAAACGCCGGCAAGTTCTTCGACCGGCTGCCGCACTTCTTCGAATTTGCGGGCGATCTCGTTCCGCGCGACGGCTGGGAAGTGTGGCGGGCCTTGTTCGATCTGCCGTCACCCTATTACGACGGCAGCCTTAAATACGATTATCCGGAAGGGCGGGTCTATCTGTTCGGCGGGCTCTACTTCCCGGAATATTTCTACAAGATGTTGCAGACCCTCAATATCGCGATCCTGTCGACGCTTGTCGGCTTCATCTTCGGCTTCCTGCTCTGCTTCCTTGCCGCCAAGAACCTCGTCAAGAACCGGCTGATCCGCGGCGTCGTGCGCCGGACCATGGAGATCCTGCGCGCGTTTCCGGAGATCGTCATCGCCGGCTTCTTCGCCGCAATCCTCTCGCTCGGCGCCATACCCGCCATGTTCGCCGTGGCCATCCATACGATCGGCGCGCTCGGCAAGCTCTTCTTCGAAGTCGTCGAGAATGCCGACATGAAGCCGGACGAGGGTTTGCGCGCCGCCGGCGCCAACTGGTTCGAGCGGGTCGGTTTCGGC
Source organism: Phyllobacterium sp. 01N428 (assembly GCF_056399405.1). Taxonomy (NCBI): domain Bacteria; kingdom Pseudomonadati; phylum Pseudomonadota; class Alphaproteobacteria; order Hyphomicrobiales; family Phyllobacteriaceae; genus Phyllobacterium; species Phyllobacterium sp. 01N428. The sequence continues at coordinate 68,347 of NZ_JBFTRH010000002.1, read as the reverse complement.
ATCGTGCCGCAAGTCATGCCCAATTTCATGTCCTATGCGCTGCTTCGCCTAGAAATCAATGTGCGTGCCTCGACGATCATCGGCGCGGTCGGCGGCGGCGGCATCGGCGAGGAATTGCGCCTGTCGATCGGCCGCGGCCACCAGGCAAAGACGCTTGCCATCGTCCTTCTGCTGCTGGTGACCATCATCGCCGTCGATCAGTTTTCCGCCTGGCTGCGCCGCCGTCTCGTCGGCAAGCAGGCCTTCGCCTTTGGAGGCAAACAGTCATGAGCGCCCTGTCCGCTGCCGCCATTGCCGATTACGAAAGCCGTCACCCGGAGGTCTTCAACCCGCCCGTGTGGAAGCGCTTCCTGCCGCTGTTCATCGCTGCCGGCATCGTCCTTTACGTCGTCTACTGCTGGTGGTTCTTTTCGATCGGCACCGTGCTCGCGAGCGGCCAGTGGCAGCGCGCCGAAATTTATGCGCGCGACTGGGTCTCCTACGCGGTCAGGGCGACAGTCAAGATGAGCCCGGAGGCGACAACGGTTTCCTATCCGCGTTTTTCCGAGCTTGGCAACAATCCCAATCCGGATTGGGTGATCAAGAACGGCAATGACGTGTCGATCCGCTTCGGCTCCAGCAAGTCGCTCGATATCAACGCCCAGCGCGTGATTGCGACGCGGGGAAGCGAAAGCCTGACGATCCTGATCGAACCGGACGGCGCCAAGCCGCAAGGGGCCTTGCCGAAATGGGCACAGCTGAAGGAGGACCAGGTTACGGTGAATTTCGGCTTTGCCGGGCAGGCGGATATTATTCCCGAGCGTGTCGTGGTGAGCCGGCGCTTCCTCGGATGGGCCAATTTCGTCTTCGATACCGCATCGCCATTCTGGGGCAAGTCGTTCGGCGAAGTGATGTCGATGATCACCAGCGGCGAGCGCATCAAGCCTGAGATGTCGAATGCAGCGCTTGCCTTCGACAATATCTGGTACAATTCATCATGGCAGCATGGCGACGTTTGGACCAAGCTCCTGCAGACAATCGTCATGGCCTTCATCGGCACCTTGCTTGCAACGATCATCGCGTTTCCGCTCGCGTTCGTTGCGGCTCGCAACATCATGCCGAATTTCTTCGCCAACCAGATCACCAAGCGCTTCTTCGATTTCCTGCGCTCGGTGGACATGCTGATCTGGGCGCTGTTCTTCACCCGCGCCTTCGGTCCGGGGCCGCTTGCCGGTATCGCCGCGATCTTCTTCACCGATACGGGCACGCTCGGCAAGGTCTATTCGGAGACGTTGGAAAACATCGATGACAAGCAGCGCGAGGGTGTCAAATCCGTGGGTGCATCGCCGGTGAACGTGCAACGCTATGGCGTCGTGCCGCAGGTCCTGCCGGTATTCGCCAGCCAGGCGCTGTACTTCTGGGAATCGAACACGCGCTCGGCGACGATCATCGGCGCCGTCGGTGCGGGCGGTATCGGCCTCAAGCTGTGGGAGGCGATGCGCACCAACACCAACTGGCATAATGTCGCCTATATGGTCGTGCTCATTCTCATCGTCATCTTCATCTTCGACAATATTTCCAACGCACTGCGCTCGCGCCTGACTGGAAAGCAGCACTAGATTGTCGATCCGCAGATCCCAAGCGATACAAAGCTTGTCATAATTGGAGCGTAACGCGAGACTGTTTTTAGGGAATCACACTGACATGCGCTATGCGATCTACTTCACGCCGCCGGCGAGCGACCCGCTTCTCAAAGTCGCGGCGAATTGGCTCGGCCGCAATGCCTTCAGCGGGCAAGCGGTGAAGGTCCCGCATATTCGCGGGCTCGATCCGGCGGACTTCGCGCAGCTTACCGACTCGCCACGCCGCTACGGTTTCCATGCGACGCTGAAAGCGCCTTTCCGTCTGGCGGAGGGGTTTGAAGAGCGCGAACTGCTTTCCGCCATGATGCATTTTGCGTCCTCGGTCGATCCGGTCGAAATCCCGAAACTTGAAATTCGCTGCCTCGGTGGTTTCTTCGCGCTTGTTCCGAGGGAACCGCTGGACCGCCTCAACCAGTTGGCCAACGATATCGTCGTTGCCTTCGACCGCTTCCGCGCCGCTCCAAGCGAGCAGGAGATCAAGCGGCGCAATCCCGATGCGCTGTCGGTATCCGAGCAACGCAATCTCGAACAGTGGGGCTATCCCTACGTGTTCGAGGATTTCCGTTTTCACATGACCCTGACCGGTCGGGTGCCCGAGGCCGACCAGCCAAGAATTGAGCGTATCCTCACTGAATTCCTCGAGCCGGTTCTCGAAGAGCCGGTCGAGATCAACAATCTTGCTCTATTTACCGAGGCCCATCCCGGATCTCCCTTTGAAATCAACTCACTGCACCCGCTTGCTGGAACGAACCGTAGAAAGTCTGCCTGAAATGTCCGCCGAACTGATCTTGAACAATGCGAAAATCGTCCTCGAAAACGAAGTCATCACCGGCTCCGTCCTGGTGCGTGATGGCAAGATTGCCGATATTGCGGAAGGAACGGCATCCGGCGGCGAGGATTTCGGCGGCGACTATCTCATACCCGGCCTGGTGGAACTCCATACCGATCACCTCGAGGGGCATTATCTCCCGCGCCCGCGGGTACGCTGGAACCCGATCGCGGCTGTCCTTGCCCACGATGCGCAGATCGCCACCTCCGGCATTACGACTGTTCTCGATGCGCTGCGCGTCGGCATGGATGAGGATGCGGACCTTTCGGCGCCGGAAATGCGCAAGCTCGGCGACGCAATCGAGAACAGCGTCCATGAGGGCAGGTTGCGCGCCGATCACTATCTGCATCTGCGCTGTGAAGTCTCGGCGCCGGATTGCCTTGAAAGTTTTCAACTGTTCGAGAATGACAGCCGTGTGCGGCTCGCATCGTTGATGGACCATGCGCCGGGACAGCGCCAGTTCGTCGATCTCGAAACCTACGCCTACTATTACCAGCGCAAGCTGAAGCTCAGCGACCGCGATTTCCAATTGTATTGCGAGAAACGCATGGGCGAGTCCGCGCAGTATTCGGGCCCGCAGCGCGAGGCGCTGGCGGAAAAATGCCGTGCGCGCGGCATCGTTCTCGCCAGCCACGACGATGCGACGCAAGCGCATGTGGACGAGGCCATAGAGCAGGGCATACACGTCGCCGAGTTTCCAACGACGCTCCAGGCTGCGGCTGCGTCCAAGCGCGCCGGCCTTGCCGTCCTGATGGGTGCGCCCAATGTCGTGCGCGGCGGTTCGCATTCCGGCAATGTCTCGGCGCGCGAACTGGTAGAGCACGGTTATCTCGACATTTTGTCGTCCGACTACATTCCGTTCAGCCTGATCCAGTCGACCTTCATGCTGAGCGAGACCGCGGACAGCATATCGCTGCCGGATTCGGTGCGCCTCGTTACCAAGAACCCGGCTGAGGCTGTCGGTTTTGACGACCGCGGCGTCATCGAGATCGGTAAGCGCGCCGACCTCGTGCGCGTTCGCGTCGACGAGCACATTCCCGTGGTCCGCACTGTCTGGCGCGAAGGCCGCCGGGTCGTATGATGGCCGCTGCAATGATCGAACGCGCACTCGAATTGGGGTCCGCGCCGTTGCGCAACGGCGCCTTCGTTGCGGTTGTCGGGCCGAGCGGGGCCGGCAAGGATACGATTATCGACTATGCCCGCGCTGCCCTCGCCAACGAGCCGGGCTTCCATTTCGTCCGCCGCGTGGTCACCCGGCCTTCGGCGGTCGACGCGGAGGACCACGATACACTGAGCGAGGACGCGTTTTTGACGGCCAAGCGCGAAGGGGCGTTCTGCCACGACTGGTTCGCCCATGGGCTTTACTACGGCTTGCCGAAATCAGTCGATCACGAGATCGAACGGGGCGGGGTCGCGATCGCCAATGTATCGCGCGGCATTCTCCCCGATCTGAAATCGGCCTACGCCAATTTCCTGGTGGTCCATATTACGGCTTCGCCTGAGGTTCTGGCGCACCGCCTTGCGGCGCGCGGGCGCGAAAGCGCCGAGGAGATCGAGCGTCGCCTGATGCGGGCCGCGCCCAATCCATGCGATCCGGAAAATGCCGTTATGATCGACAATTCAGGTCCGGTCGCCGACGCGGGCGATGAACTCGTGGCACTGTTGCGAAAATCGGCAGCAGTCGCTGCGGTTTCGGACCAGATTTGATTGCAGCTTTGTCGTAAAGGGATCCGGAGGCGTTTGCCTCCGGATTTTTTGTGTCAGGCGATCAGAAATTCCGCTGGAAGCGGACGATGCCCCCGAGGGCATCGTCATTGACGAGTGTGCCGTCGCCCTGACGGAAGTCCTCGAACTTGGTGTAGTTGATTTCCGGTGTGATCGTGAAACCAGGTACAAGTTCGTAGGCAACATTGAGGGCAAAAGCGTAGGTCCCCTCAGATGCGTACGCACCCTGACCGTTGACGGTCGCCTTGTCGGAGAGCTTAGCAGCAAAACCGGCCCAGGCGGCCCAGTCGCCCTGCCACGGCGTCAGGAAGTTGCGTTCCTCGCGCGTGGAGTCGTAGTCGGACTGATAGGCCCCCATGCCCCAGACCTTGAACGTATCGGTGATGTTCACATCGAGGCGCGCCTTGGCGGCAAAGGCTTCGACGTTGGAATCGTAGCCGACGATACCGGACAGCGTTCCCCAACCCTGCTCGTACTTGGCGCCGGCCATGACATGCGGCATGTAGTTGTCGATGACATAGTCGGGATAATCGTCGTGGACCGAGCCCTGTTCGGCCGCGACGATGGCGGAGAAACCGTCTCCCCCGGTGAACGTGTAGCTCACCTGGTTGCTCTGCCAGCTGTTGTAGTTGATCACGTCGTCATTGATGATATCGCCGGCGTAGCCGTTCCAGGCGCCGAAGATTTCATCGGCAACGCCGACACGGAAGCCGCCGAGCTCGATGAACGCCTGCGGGAGGCTGGCGCCGTCATCCGAACCATCGGTAAAGTCGAAGCGCGACTGGATGTAGGAACGCAAAGTGCCGAGTTCGGTCTCGGAACGGGCGTCGAAGCGAACCTCGGCGCGCGTGTGCTTGGCCCAGGTGCCGAGCGGGCCGCCATTATAGACGTCGTCGCCACCCTGTGCGTCATAGCGGACATAGCCGCTTACCTTGAGGCAGGTTTCCGTTCCCGGAATATAGAAGAAGCCCGTGCCATAAGCATCGCAAACCCGCACATATTCGACGGGTTCGGGTTCCGCCACGACAACCGCGTCGGCGGCGCGTGCTCCTGAAACTGCAACCAGCGCTGCAGCGGAACCAAGGAGGAAGCTCTTTATTCGCATTATCGGTTCTCCGATCAAAGTTGATACCAAAGCTCGTGTCCCCGCAGCAGGGATATTCCTGTTCGTTCGATCGCGCAAAATCGATCTGCAATCGAACCGCCGGTTCGGAAATCGCTGTTGCGCTTTTGACACGCGGGGTAATGACTTGGTTTCGTCAGGGCGCAATTGCCCAAACAATAGGGCTTTGCGTAACACGATAAAGAATTAGGCAAAATTAGACTTTAGTCTCTGAAGCGGGCGTCCCAGGGTGCATTAACGGCTCAATCCGGCTGGTTTTCTTAGATGTTCATTGTATATCGATGTATTAAGACGATCAGTCTTAACCATTTCAGGTTGATTCAACCGAGGGATAAAAACTTTGCTGTTCCATGGTCTGTCCGCATTTCCGATTACGCCTGCAGATGAGCGCGGACACGTTAACGTCGAATCGCTTTGCGGGCTGCTGGAGCGGCTGGAGCGCGCCGGCGTCGATTCGGTCGGCCTTCTCGGCAGCACCGGTTCCTACATGTATCTGTCGCGGGTCGAAAGACACCGGACGATCGAGGCGGCGAGGGAATGTCTCGGCGGGCGGGTGCCCATCATCGTTAGCGCCGGCGCCTTGCGGACGGGCGACGCCCAGGACCTTGCGCGCGACGCCAAGCGTGCGGGTGCAGACGGCCTTCTTCTCGCCCCCGTCTCCTATACGCCGTTGACCGATGACGAAGTGCTCCAGCACTACAGTGCCGTCGCCGGCGCTACCGATCTTCCCATGTGCGTCTACAACAATCCGGGCACCACGCATTTTACGATCAGCAATGCACTGCTCGCACGCATGGCCGCAGTACCGAATATCGTGGCAGTTAAAAATCCCGCCCAGCCTTTGCCGGAGATGCGAGCGGTGCACCAAGCGCTTGAGGCTCAACTCCCTGCAGGATTTGCCATTGGCTATAGTGGCGACTGGAATGCGCCGGGGGCGCTGCTTGCCGGCGGAGCCGCATGGTACAGCGTTGTTGCCGGGCTGCTGCCGGTACCGTCGCTGAAACTGGCGCGCGCCGCAAAGGCCGGTAACACTGCCGAGGTCGAGCGCATCGATAGCCTGTTCGCACCCCTCTTCGCCTTGTTCAAGGAGCTTTCGAGCTATCGGGTTGTTCATGCCGCGGCAAATGCCATGGAGCTTGCGACCACCAAGCCGCCGCTGCCCATCCTGCCGCTATCCACGGCCGATCAGGACCGCATCATGACGGCAATCAGTGCATTGGATGAGGTTTGAGCCTTGTCCAGCGTGGTTCCTGCGCTAAATAGCCGGTGATGGACCTTGCGCTTGAGGGCGTGGTAAAGAGCCGCGAAGGCGCAAGGCCGCAAAAGGCATACACTGAGCTTAACGACCTGGATGAATTTCATGGCAAACCCCTATGCCAGCGGAGAAAATATCTTCGCCGTGGCGCCTATGATCGACTGGACCGATCGGCATTGCAGAATGCTGCATCGGCAGTTCACGCGCCGCGCGCTGCTCTATACAGAAATGGTCGTCGCTGATGCTGCAATCCACGGCAAGCGCGAAAAAATCCTCGGTTTCGACGCCGAGGAGCATCCTGTTGCGCTGCAGCTTGGCGGATCGGACCCGTCGAAGCTGGCGCAGGCGGCGGCCATCGGCGAGGCCATGGGCTACAGGGAAATCAACCTCAATGTCGGTTGCCCGTCGGACCGCGTGCAGTCGGGTGCGTTCGGCGCCTGCCTGATGCAAACGCCCGATATCGTTGCGGCTTGCATCAACGCGATGAAACAGGCCGTGGCGATACCAGTGACCGTCAAGTGCCGAATCGGCGTCGACGACCAGGACACGCAAGCCGCCCTCGACGATCTGACGGGCCGTGTCTTTGCGGCAGGGGCGGACGCTTTGTGGGTACATGCGCGCAAAGCCTGGCTCAAGGGCCTTTCGCCAAAGGAAAATCGCGAGATTCCACCGCTCGACTATGACCGCGTCTATCGCCTGAAGCAGGACAATCCTGCGAAATTCATTGGCATCAATGGCGGTATCCAGTCGCTCGCAGAGGCTGAACGGCACCTGCAGCACGTCGATGCTGTGATGGTCGGGCGCGCGGCCTATCAGGTTCCGCTGCTTCTCCTCGATGTCGACCGCAGGATCTATGGCGAGCCGTTGGTTTCGCCGACAATCGAAGGCATCATCGACCACATGTGCGCCTATTCCGATGCGCATATTGCCCGTGGTGGACGGCTCTCGCATGTCACACGGCACATGGTCGGCATGTTCCATGGCGCTCCTGGCGCGCGTCGCTGGCGTCAAATGCTTTCTACGGAAGCCAATCGCGTTGATGCCGACAGCTCGGTGATCCGCCGCGCCTATGAGGGCATCGGCAACGCTGCCGCCGAGGCGGCGTGACCTGACGGAGGCAGTCGCCGTCTTCCTCGGGCTCTTGTCTCAAGGACCCACTCGTCCTTCAGAATTCAACAGTGTTCTTGCGGACGGCAGTGAGACTAATCCGAAAGCACCAGCCGGTCGCCGCGCATGGAAAAGCCGCTGAGTGAGTTGAGGAAGTTCATCCCGAGCAGGCTGCCGTCCATGCGGCCGTCTTGAATCACCATGGCGCGGACGTTGCGCCGCTCGATAGCGCCGATCTTGACCTCGTCCAGGGTGACGTTGGCGGCCTTCGCCATGCCGTTTGCGGTCAGCACGGACGTGGCATAGGCGAGTTTGTCGGGGTCGAGCCCGGCCCGGCGTGCATCCCCGGCCGAAAGGACGATGGAGGAGGCGCCGGTATCGACCATGAACGGCACCGTCGCGCCATTGACCTCGCCGCGCACCTCGAAATGACCGCTTTCCGATTTCGCCAGCGTCACCGTGATCAATCCATCGGCATCACGGTTGGAGATCGGGCTGCCGGGAATAAGGCCGGCTGTAATGCGGTGGCCGACATCCTGCAATTCATAGCGATATTGGTAACCGGCAACGAGGGCGAGGATGATAACGATCCAGATTGCCATGCTGCGCAGGAAATGGCCGAGCCGGATGCCTGAGCCGAGAAGCGCAGAGGCGAGCACGATGCCCCAGATGCCCATATAGGCAAAGCGGGCAAAATCGTCATTGGCCATGCCGAAGGTCGAGCCGGCGTCACTGTTTGCCATCAAAAGGAGCAAAGCCGCGCCGACCAGTGCAATGATAATCCAGAAAAGCCGGCCCATGCTGGTCAGGCCTCCTCTTCGCGCTCGCGCGCCATGCGGCTGCGGCGGGTTTCGCGGCGGGGACGCCGCTCGACTGTTTCGAGGCGGGAAGGCAGGACCGCCATGATCGCGCGCCGGGCTTCCGGCGAAAAGTTCGACCATGCCCCGATTTCCTCGCGCGTGCGACCGCAACCGAAGCAGTACCCGGTCTTCATGTCGATGGCGCAAACGAGGATGCACGGTGACTCGATGATGCTCATGTTTCAACAATTGGTATGATCAGAGGACAATGACAAGCCCAAGCAGCAGGGAAATAGAGACGAACTGCTGCAGGGCTCCCAGCGTATCGCCCGTCTGCCCGCCGATCTTTGCGCGGCAGAGAGCGGCAAAGCCGAAAAACGCAAGGGTGGCCAGGGCGACGGCGGCGATGACTGCGAGGATGCCGGCGGCAAAGCCATAGCCCACCGCAAGCACGCCGCCACCTATGGCGAGGGCAGAATTGGCGGCATTTGTGGTTGGAACGCCAGCCTCGTCGGCAACGCCGCCAGGACGGGCCGAGGGCAGGATCTGCCAGAACTTTGCAAGGGCGGCGCGGCTCGCGGCCTCGGTTCCAATAAGAACGGCGATCGCCTGCCAAGAACCGACTTCGCCGATGACCGTTGCAAGCAAGGCAGCACGCAGGAGCACACTGAAGATAAGGGCGAGGGTGCCATAGGAGCCGATTGCCGAATCCTTCATGATTTCCAGCCGGCGCTGCGGCGAGCTTCCGCCATAAAAGCCGTCCGCCACGTCGGCGAGGCCGTCTTCATGCAAAGCGCCTGTCGTCACGACCAAGACAGCGGTGACGAGCAGCGCGCTTGCAAAGGCCGGCAGCGACCATGTCACCAACAACACAAGAGCCGCGGGCAGGGCGATGATCATCCCGGCGAGGGGAAAGCCGCGCACCGAACTTGCCAGCGCGCCGTCATAATCGCGGAACCAGCGCGACGAAACCGGCAGCCGCGACAGGAAAGCGAGCGCCCGCATCGTCTCGTTGAGCAAATCCATGCCGCATACCTCTCAATATGGAAGCCGCGACACTCTGTGGCGCGTGTTGACCTTTGCCTTTTTCGATCCAGCGCTTATAGGACGTGGACTTCTAATTTGCCATGAAGACTTGACCGCAAGGGACCATCATGACCACTGGCCTGCCGTTTGACGATTTTCGCACGCTGATCGAGACATTGCCCGGACCCGACGAAGCCGCCGTCGCGGCCGTGCGCAAGCGCGATGCTACGCTGACGAAACCGCCGGGCGCGCTTGGCCGCATGGAAGAGATCGTTGAGTGGCTCGCAGCATGGACCGGCCGTTCGCGCCCGCAGGTCACGCGTCCGCTCGTCGCGGTCTTTGCCGGCAATCACGGCGTGACTGCCAAGGGGGTTTCGCCATATCCGTCGTCGGTCACCGCGCAGATGGTCGAGAATTTTGCCGCGGGCGGCGCTGCAATCAACCAGATTTGCATCGCCTACGACCTCGGCCTGAAGGTCTTCGATCTTGCTCTCGAATATCCAACCGCGGACATTACCGAGGAAGCGGCGATGGACGAGAAGACCTGCGCGGCGACGATGGCCTTCGGCATGGAATCGATTGCCGGCGGCACCGATCTTCTTTGCATCGGTGAGATGGGCATCGGCAATACGACCATTGCCGCCGCGATCTTCCACGGCCTCTATGGCGGCACGGCTGAAGAATGGGTCGGCCCGGGCACGGGCGCCGATGGTGAGGGCCTGCGTCGCAAGATCGAGGCTGTCCGCACGGCAGTTGCCTTGCACGCGTCGCATCTCAAGGATCCGCTCGAACTCCTGCGCCGGCTCGGCGGGCGCGAGATTGCCGCCATGGTCGGCGCCATCCTCGCAGCGCGTGTCGAGAAAATCCCCGTTATCATCGACGGCTATGTCGCGACTGCCGCCGCTGCGATCCTCCACCGCGCCAATCCGCAGGCGATCGATCATTGCCTTTTCGGCCATGTCTCGGCGGAACCGGGTCATCGCAAAGTTCTCGAGCAACTCGGCAAGAAGCCGCTGCTCGACCTTGGGATGCGGCTCGGCGAAGGCACCGGCGCGGCGCTTGCAGCCGGCATCGTCAAGGCCGCAGCGCTTTGCCACTCCGGCATGGCAACCTTCGACCAGGCGGGCGTCAGTAACCGCGATTGACAAAAGGTCCGCGCAAGCGGGCCTTCGTTTTTAGAACTCCTTGCCGATCCTCGCGTCCAGCGAGTGACGACTTGCGCCTCGAATGACGAAGAAAAACAGGATAGCCGTCCAGAGGATCGACTTTTCCGACCCGCCCCAACCCTGTCCCTGCACGATCCAGTGGTAGTAGATGGTGACGAGAAGAACGATCGTCGTTGCGAAGGCGGCGGGGCGCGTCAGGAGCCCGAGTACGAGCAGAATGCCGCCGAAGAATTCTGTGGCAGCCAGGAGAGGCGACCAGAAGACGCCGGGATAGAAGCCGAGCCCCTCGACCATGCCGACTGCGCCGAGAGGATTGGCGATCTTGCCCGATCCGTGGACGATAAGCGCCGCACCGGCGACGACACGCAGGATCGTCTCGGAAAGGTCGCCGAGCGACTGGTAGATGCGGCCGAGCGCCGGGATGATGAGAGGACGATCATTGCCGTTGGCGTTCATTGGTTACCCGTTGATTTCGTTGCGTTAACGCCAGCAATGCAGACGCGCTCACGCCTGGGCAAATGACAATAAATTGAAGTGGAGTATTTCAAGCAGCTTTTCGGTGCGGGGCGCCCCTGCGCCTTGCCTCGTCAGCAATGACACGGCTGCGCGGGAATGTTGCAAGCGCCTCGGTGCCCTCACGCAGTTTCGAGAACAGGTGGAACTGGCCATCGTGCAGGTTGACGAGGGCCTGGACGATCGGAAGGCCGAGGCCGGTTCCCTGTTCGGCATTCTTGATGGCGATCGAGCCCTGGCCGAACGTCGAGAGGACGACGGGAATTTCCTCCGGCGGAATGCCCGGACCATTGTCGCGGATCGTCAGATATTGCCCGCCGCCCGCCGTCCAGCCAACCTTGATGTGGACGCGCCCACCGGTCGGGGTGAACTTGATCGCATTGGCCATGAGATTGAGCACGATCTGGCGGATCGAACGTTCGTCGGCCTTGATGCGCAGCATGCCCTTCTCGAACTGCGGAACGATAGTGATATCCTTGTTGCGCGCCTTGAGCTTCATCATGTGGATGCATTCATTGGCGATATCGGCGAGAAGCAAAGGCTCCTCGTTGATCGTGTACCGGCCAGCCTCGATGCGGCTCAGGTCGAGAATCTCGTTGATCAGGTTGAGGAGATGCTCACCGGAAGCATGAATGTCGCTCGCATATTCGCGGTAGGTGCCGTTCTCGATCGGCCCAAGCACTTCCTTGGCCATGACTTCGGAAAAACCGAGAATGGCATTGAGCGGCGTGCGCAGTTCGTGGCTCATTGAGGCGAGGAAGCGTGATTTCGCAAGGTTGGCTTCTTCGGCGCGCCTGCGCCCCTCGTCGGACATGGCATTGGCTGTTTCAAGTTCGGCGATCAGCGCGTCCTTTTCCGCCTGGAGCGCCAGCGTGATGGCGACGGACTGGTTGAGCCGGAGCGCCACAAGGTAGAAGAAGATGAGGCCGGCAAACAGCATGACCACCATGATGGCCGAAAGCGGACTGCCGAGTTGCTTGGCCGCAAGCAGCGTATAAGCGACGACAGGCAGCGTGAAGGCGGCAAGGATCGCGGCGCGCAAGGCGGAGGTAACGATGGCCGTAATCGCCATTGCGAGGATGATCACCACGGCCTTGACGACCGGGTAGTAGCTGATACCGCATGGCGCGCAATCGAGAACGGCAAAATAAGCCCAGCCAATGCTGGTCATGAAGTGACCGCCGAGAAAAATCATCTGCCATTTGTGGACGTGGCGATTGGCGATGCCGCGCTTTGCCAGCCTGCGTGCCAGCAGACCGAGAAGCATGTAAAGGCCCATGGTGACCAGGGCCCAGACGATGATGCTGCCGCCAAAACCCGAGAAGACGCCGACACCGGCGATCATGACGATCAGGAGCGGGAAGGTTGCCGTGTTCACGATCAGGGCGCGCGTGTGCATGAACAGCAATTCGCGCTCGAGATGGTTGCCGCCGGCGCGTTCCATCAACTGGTCACGGGCGCCGCGCATGACGGCCGACAGGTCCTTGTTGCGCGGCAGCTTGCGCCGGTCAACAATGTTTTTGTCTGCTGAGATTGCGTCGAGCGATGCCATATGCCTCGTTCCAGATGGCTCAAATCTGCACTTGTCGGCAGCATTGCATCGCAACCCTATTCAGAAATGATTAATAGAGAATCAAACCTATTGCTGCGATTCGAATGATTGAAGCCAGGCACGAGCGCCAGATGCCCAAAACTCTTACGGTTCGCCAATGAGCAGCTATCGCAGGTATCGCCGCCGATGGCCGCGGCCTGCTCAGGCGCAGCGCCCGCCTTGGAGACGTGGGTTCGATTTCGCGCTGATGATTGTCTTCTTCGCGCTTGTGGCACTGCTTGCGGCGCGGCTAAACGTGCGTCCGCCGGCAGAATTGTTAGCCGGACGGGCCTATGTCATCGATGGCGACACGGTCTCGATTGCCGGCAATCGAATCCGTCTCAAGGGGATCGATGCGCCGGAGCTTGCGCAGGCTTGCGGGAATGGGCAGGCTGCGACGGGCTGCGGGCGTGCTTCGCGCCAGGCGCTGATAGGCTTTATTGGTGGACGGGACGTCCGCTGCGAGGCATCCGGGAAAGATAAATACGACCGGGCGCTCGCCACCTGTTATTCGAGTGACATCAATCTCAATCGCGCTATGGTCGAGGCTGGACAGGCAGTCGCCTATGGCGATTATCATGACGTTGAAGCGAGCGCGATACGGGCGAGGCGGGGTCTTTGGGCCATCGAGTTCGAAACTCCGCAGGATTGGCGCAGGGAACATGAGGCGGCTGCCAACGAACAAGCGCCGAAATCCCCGCCAGGTCCCGTGGATCAGCTTTTTGCCTGGCTCGGCCGGCTATTGGGAGGATTGTGGTGAAACTCTATGATGGAGGGCGAGCGCCCAACCCGCGCCGATTGCGGATTTTCCTTGCCGAGAAGGGCATCGAGGTGCCGCTGGTCCCAATCGATATGGGAGCGATGGAGCACAAGTCCGCCAGGATCACAGCCCTCAATCCGCTGCAGCGCTTGCCGATCCTCGGACTCGATGACGGCACGATCCTGACCGAGTCAGTGGCGATTTCCCGCTATTTCGAGGAGATGCACCCGGAGCCTCCGCTCTTCGGCGTCGGCGCACTCGGCAAGGCCATGGTGGAAATGTGGAATCGGCGTGTTGAGCTCTATCTCATGGCGGCGATCACCGCCGCCTTCCGCCATACCCACCCCGCCATGATCGAATGGGAGGTGCCACAGGTTCCCGCCTGGGGCGAAGCAAACCGGCCCAAGGCCTTGCAATATATGAAGATCATGGATGACCAACTTGGACAGAACGAGTTCATTGCCGGGAGCCGATTCTCCATTGCCGACATCACCTTGCTCGTTGCAACGGACTTCCTGAAGCCGGCCAAGTTGCAGATACCGGAGGAGTTGGAGCATTTGCGCCGTTGGCATGTTGCGGTATCCGGCCGGCCAAGCGCCAAGGCGTGACAATGTCCACCGCCGACCTTGGCACGCTTTCGGCCGAGATAAAGGCGTGCCGGATTTGCCGGGATGCTCCGCGCTACGACCCGGCACTGCCGCATGAGCCCAACCCGGTCTGCATTCTTTCATCCACGGCGCGTATTGCCATTTGCGGGCAGGCGCCCGGCATTCGCGTGCACAATTCTGGAATCCCGTTCAACGACCCTTCGGGTGACCGGCTGCGCGAGTGGCTGGGTGTCGACCGGACGACCTTCTATGATCCCGACAAATTCGCCATCGTGCCGATGGGTTTTTGCTTTCCCGGCTATGATGCACATGGCAGCGACCTTCCGCCAAGGCGCGAGTGCAGGGAAACCTGGCACGAGCGCGTTTTCGGCTCGATGCCGCAAATCGAACTGATCCTGACGATCGGCCAATATGCTCATGCCTATCACCTTCGTGACCGGCGCCGGCGCGGCATGACGGCGACGGTTCTGAACTGGCAGGATTACGTCGTCGCAAGCACCAGTCCGGCAATTTTGCCGCTGCCGCATCCATCCTGGCGCAATAGCGGGTGGCTGAAGAAAAACCCATGGTTCGCAGATAACGTTCTTCCGGCGCTGCGGGAGAAGGTCAGGATTCTAACTTAGTGAATATATGCACGAAATTTTTTTGAGAATTACAAAGATTGGAATAATTTTCTTGTACGCTCGATGATTATCAGACCATAAAGTATCTCATTCCAGAGCATGAGCCAAAACCGAACGGTTTGTGCGCAAATTCAAACAATTACTGCGTTGTTTGTGCGGCCAGCGGGCAGCGCGCAGTAAGGGGAACACGCAAATGGACAGACTCGACCGGAAGATCCTTCGCCTTTTGCAGGAAGACGCAACGCTCGCGGTGGCGGATGTCGCCAAGAAGGTAGGGCTTTCGACGACGCCGTGCTGGCGGCGCATCCAGAAGCTCGAGGAAGACGGCGTGATCCAGCGCCGCGTCGCCATCCTCGATCCCGTGCGCGTCAATACGCGGGTGACTGTTTTCGTCTCGATCCGGACCGGTTCGCACTCGAACGAGTGGCTGAAGCGCTTTTCGGAGGTTGTGCAGGACTTCCCGGAAGTCGTTGAATTTTATCGCATGAGCGGCGACGTCGATTATCTCCTGCGCGTGGTCGTGCCGGATATTGCGGCCTATGACGCTGTTTATAAGCGCCTGATCACCAAGATCGACATTCGCGACGTTTCCTCGGCTTTCGCCATGGAGCAGATCAAATACACGACGGAACTGCCGCTCGACTATATGAGCATCGAGAAGGAGCCGGCCTGAGTCCAGGCCGGGTTCTCGCCTACTTCTCGAGCCGCGCCAGGAGCGATGACGTATCCCAGCGGCTGCCACCGATTTCCTGCACGTCCTTGTAGAACTGGTCGACCAGTGCAGTAACCGGCAGCTTGGCCTTGTTGCGTTCAGCTTCCGCAAGGCAGATGCCAAGGTCCTTGCGCATCCAGTCCACGGCGAAGCCAAAATCATACTTGCCGGCATTCATCGTCTTGTGGCGGTTTTCCATCTGCCAGGAACCGGCCGCGCCCTTGGAAATGACCTCGATCACCTTTTCGATGTCGAGACCGGCCCTCTTGCCGAAGTGAATTCCCTCGGCGAGACCCTGGACGAGGCCGGCGATGCAGATCTGGTTGATCATCTTGGTGAGTTGCCCAGCACCGGCAGGACCCATAAGCCCGACCATCTTCGCAAAGGACTCAATGACCGGCTTTGCCCGCTCGAAGGCGTCCGCTTCGCCGCCGACCATCACCGTCAGAGCGCCGTTCTCCGCACCTGCCTGTCCGCCCGAAACCGGCGCATCGAGAAAGTGGAAGCCTCGCTTGCGCGCTTCCGCATCGAGTTCACGGGCGACCTCAGCCGAGGCCGTCGTATTGTCGATGAAGATTGCGCCTTGCTTCATGCCATGAAAGGCGCCGTTTTCCCCGATTGTCACGGATCGCAGATCGTCATCATTACCGACGCAGGAGAAGACGAAATCCTTGCCTTCTGCGGCTGCCGCAGGCGTCGGCGCGTGGCTGCCGCCGAAAGCGTCGGCCCATTTCTGCGCCTTCGCATTGTTGCGATTGAAGACAGTAACATCATGGCCGCCGCGCGATTTCAGGTGACCGGCCATCGGGTAGCCCATGACGCCGAGGCCAATAAAAGCGACTGTTGCCATTGCGTAAATTCCTCTGTCAGATAGGTCGTTGTGTAAGTGTGGCTTCGGGGGACGTTAGGACAATGCGGCGTATCATCAAAGGCCTATTGTGGATTGTCTTCTCGCTCATCCCCATAGCATTGCTTGCTTCAGTCCTCGCCTATGTCTGGTTTGCCCGCTCGGTTACGCCGGCTGCAGGCGAAGCGACACTTGCGGGCCTGTCAGCGCCCGTCAGCGTTACCCGCGACAGGAATGCCGTTCCGCACATAAGCGGCAGCTCGGTCGAGGATGTGCTGATGGCGCTCGGTTTCGTCCATGCGCAGGAGCGTCTGTGGCAGATGGAAATGAACCGCATGGCGGGGCAGGGCCGGCTTTCCGAGATATTCGGTGACAAGACCATTTTCACCGATCGCTTCATCCGGTCGATTGGTCTTTACGAATCGGCTGAAAGCTCGGTCTCATCTCTGGACGCGGCGGATCGTGGCAAGATCGACGCCTATGTGCGCGGAATCAATGCGTTTATCGATAGTGCGCCGCCGACGTTCGGCTCCAAATACTCACCGGAATTCGTCATCCTTGGTCAGAAGCCGGAGAAATGGACGGTTGCGGACGTCATCGTAACCTTGAAGCTGATGTCGGTGTCGCTCGGAGCCAATATCGATGACGAAGTCTTGCGCCTGAAATTCGCCCGGCTCGGCATGAGCGATGCGGAGATCACCGATCTCGAGCCGCCAGTCGAGGGCGATACGCCGCCGCCGCTCCCGGATCTGCGGCAGATACTCGGCCTTCAATCCGGAACGTTGAAAGCCGGAGCATCGGAAGCGGAACGCCGCTACGCCGCGCTCAACGACGTCGTCTCCACTGGAGCATCGAACAACTGGGTCGTCGGCGGTGCACGCACCGAAACCGGCAAGCCGATTCTCGCCAATGATCCGCATCTTGGCTTGAGCGCGCCCGCCATCTGGTATCTCGCTCATCTGCAGGTAAAGGGGGACGACGGCACGGTGAAGAATCTCGTCGGCGTTACATTGCCCGGCGCGCCGCTTGTCCTGCTTGGGCGCAATGACAAGCTGGCATGGGGTTTCACCAATGCCGGCGCCGACGTACAGGACCTTTTCGTTGAAAAGATCAATCCCGCCAATCCGGACGAGTACCAGACACCGCAGGGTTCTCAGGCCTTCGACAGGAGACGGGTCGACATCAAGGTGAAGGGCGGAGAGAACGTCAGCTTCGACCGCCTCGCGACGCGCCACGGCCCCGTCCTCCCCGCCGACTATCGCGGCCTCGACCATTACATGCCGGAAGGCACTGTCGCGGCCCTGTCATGGACCGCGCTATCCGGCGACGACAAGACGATCGCGGCGGGCTTCAAACTGTGGGATTTTGCGACGGTCAGCGATTTCCAGAATGGCATGCATGATTTCATCACACCGATGCAATCAATCGTTATCGCCGATGTCGACGGCAATATCGGGATGATCGCGCCCGGAAGGGTGCCGGTGCGCGATCCCGCCAACCAGATCATGGGACGAGCTCCATCGCCGGGCTGGGATGCTACCTACGATTGGAAGGGCTTCATTCCCTACGGCGAACTGCCACGCGTCGACAGTCCAGCCGATAATGTGCTCGCCACCGCCAATACCAAGATCGTCGATTCGAGCTATCCGCATTTCCTCACCTTCGACTGGGATGAGCCCTGGCGGCTCAATCGCATCAAGACGCTGGTGTATGGCGCAAACGGACAAACGTTGGAAAGCAATCGCAAGGTGCAGGGCGACGCCCGCAGCGATGGCTTTGCAGTGCTCCTGCCGGTGATGCTAAAGGCACTGGAAGGCCGCAACGACGTTGATCAGGATGCTTTGGCAAGGCTCAAGGGTTGGGACTTCGTCGAGGATCGCGCCAAAATCGAACCGTTGCTCTTCAATGCCTGGCTGCGCATTGCGATCAAGCGCATTCTCGAGGACGATCTCGGCGATGCGCTGCCCTCCTATTGGCAGGCCCATGTCGCCGCCATGCTGCGCTGGCTTGGACCGAGCCCGGCACGCGACTGGTGCGATGACCGGCGGACCCCGGAGAAGGAAAGCTGCGGCGACATCCTGGCGCTGTCGCTCAAGGATGCGCTCAAGGATCTCGAAACGCGGCTCGGATCGGATCGCAAGGCGTGGACCTATGGCGCGCTGCATTATGCCTATGGGGCGCATCGGCCGTTTTCGCAGGTCAGCCCGCTCGACCGGATATTCAATGTGACCGTCCCAGCTTCCGGCGGGGCCTTCACGCTCGACCGCGGCAAGTCTGCCTATACCGACGAGAGCAATCCCTACCGGGTGACCCACGGCACGAGTTACCGTGGATTGTTCGATCTAGCCGATCTTGACCGCTCGACGTACATCCAGACGACAGGTCAGTCGGGTAACGTGTTCTCGTCAAACTATCGCGACTTCGCCGAGACATGGGCGAACACCGGAGCAATCACCATCCCGACCGACGAGACCGCCTATCAGGATGGTTTGCTGGGCGTGTGGAAGCTGAAGCCGGGGAAGTGAGACCGGTTCAAGTCAGAGGCGTCATCACGGCCTTCTGATAGGCCGGGCGCTGTTTCAGCCGTTCGTACCAGGCCGCAAGATTGGGATGGTTCGGCCTTTCGATCGGCATTTCGAACCAGGCATAGGCAACGCAACCGAGCGGAACATCGCCGACGCCGAGTGTCTCGCCTGACAGATAGGGGCTGTGCGCCAGCGCTGCGTCGACAATGGCGAAGAGACGTGCGCACTCTTCAATTCCCTTGGCTTTTGCCGCGTGATCCTGTTCCTCGGGCCGCAGGCGAACCGTGTTCCAGAAAACGGGCCGGAATGGTCCGGCCAGCGTCGATATCTGCCAGTCCATCCAGCGCTCGGCGAGCGCCCTTGCCGCTGGATCGGCCGTTAAGAGCGACGATTGACCGTACTTGGCGGCAAGATAGCGCACGATGCTATTGCTTTCCCAAAGCACCAGGTCGTCATCCTCAAGCGTCGGCACGAGGCTGTTAGGGTTCTTGGCCCGATATTCGGGATCGGCGACGATTCCGTAGGCGCCGCCGGCGGGGATGTTTTCATAGGCGACGCCGACTTCTTCGGCGGCCCATAGCGCTTTCTTGACATTGGTCGAGTTTATGCGACCCCAAATCTTCAACATGGCCGGAAATCACTTCTGCATGGGAGTTTATCGGATGAGATGGCGCGTGATGCGTCGCTCCATCCAATCCCATACGTGGCGCAGGATTTCCACCAAAATAAGATAGATGATGGCTGCCCAGAGATAGGCCTGAAAGTCGAAGGTGCGGGAATAGGCAAGGCGGGTATAGCCCATCAGGTCGTAGACCGTGATCAGCGCGACGATAGCCGAGCCCTTGATCATCAGGATCACTTCGTTGCCATAGGGACGCAAGGCGACGATCAGTGCTTGCGGCAGGATCACCTTGCGGAAGGTGACGAACTTCGAGACGCCGAGTGATGCGGCACCTTCCCATTGACCAAGCGGAACGCTTCTGATGGCGCCGCGCAGGATTTCCGCCTGGTAGGCCGCAGTGTTCAGCGAGAAGGCGAGCAAGGCGCAGTACCAGGCCTCACGCAGGAAGACCCAGAGGCCGATCGCCTCCAGAAACGGCTTGAATGAACCGAGGCCGTAATAGATCAAAAACACCTGCGCGATCAGCGGTGTGCCGCGGAAGAAATAGACATATGCATAGGCTATCGACGCGATGATGCGGTTTTTGCTCAACCGGCCAAGGACAACCGGTACCGACAGAATCGCGCCAAGGATGATCGACGCCGTCACAAGGCCGATCGTTGTTTTCAGACCGGCCCAGTAGCTCGGCGCATATTTCCCGATGACCTCCGGATCCCAGGCGGTATAAAGGTAAAATACAAGGCCGAGGATCAGAGCGGCCCACAGCGCCACCAGCGCGTTACCGATGATGCGTGGTTTCGTCCAGCGCCGGGGTGGGGCAGGCGGGCGCATCGTTGTCGGCGCCGGCGCGTTAATAAAGGTTTGGGTCATCGCTTCACCCCGCTCTTGGCAGCCCAGCGCTCAATGCCGTCAATGAAGAAGGACGAGACGACAGCGAGGACAAGATAGATCATGCAGGCTGTGCCGAAGAACAGGAAAGCATGCTTGGTTACCCGGGCCGCAACGCCGGTCTGGCGCAATATGTCTGCAAGGCCGATGGCGGAAACGAGTGCTGTGTCCTTGAGAAGGATCATCCAGAGGTTGGCAAGGCCAGGCAGCGCGATACGGATCAACTGCGGCAGGATGACCTTGCGCATCGTCTGACCGTTTGAAAGGCCGATGGCATAGCCGCCCTCATATTGGCCTTTCGGGATTGCCCGAAACGACGAGAGGAACACCTCGCTGGCGTAGGACGAAAACACCACGCCAAGCGCGAACATGCCGGCGATAAACGAATTGATTTCAACTGTACCGGTATAGCCGACAAGCACCGCGAGTTTCTGGATACCGATCTGCGCACCGAAATAGACGACGAACAGCGTGAGCAATTCGGGCAGGCCGCGGAAGATTGTGGTGTACATGTTGGAGGCGAGCCTGACCGACGGTTCAGGCGATTGCTTGCCAAGCGCAACGAAGAAACCGATCACCAGCCCCACAGGTAGTGTCGCCAGCGCCAAACTTACCGTCACGAGGACACCGCTGGCAATGCTCGGGCCCCATCCGCCCTCGCCAAAACCGAGTAATGCTATTGAGCCTTCCATAGGCGACTTTCTTTTTCGCGGGCAATTCCCCAAGGCCCTTTAGTCCGGCCTGCCCGTCATTCTTGGAAGATCGGCGAATGGCGGCTGACCGCCATTCACCTTTTTACGTCAGATCAAACGGCTCAGTTCTCGCCGCCGTAAACGTCGATCTTGAAGTACTTGTCGTTGATTTCCTTGTACTTGCCATTCGCGCGGATGGCTGCGATCGCGGCAGTGAACTTGTCGGCGAGGGCGGTATTGCCCTTCTTGACGGTTACGCCGGCACCAGGGCCGTGGATCGCCGGGTCAGGCGTGACCGTGCCAAGGAGCTTGCAGCATGCGCCTGCATCGCTATCGAGCCACTGGCCGAGAACGACCACGTCATCCATGACCGCATCGACGCGGCCGTTGGAAATGTCGAGCTTGTACTCATCGGCAGTCGGATACATCTTCACTTCCGAACCGGCATATTTGGACTGCGCATAGTTCGAATGGCTGGTCGAAGCCTGAACGCCGAGGGTCTTGCCCTTCAGTGCTTCCGGAGTGATGTCCTTGACGTCGGAATCCTTCGGCACTGCGATGCCGGGGGGCGTATTGTAGTACTTCTTGGAGAAATCTACCTTCTGAAGGCGTTCGGGCGTGATCGACATGGACGCGATGATCGCGTCGAACTTGCCGGCCTGCAGAGCCGGGATCATGCCATCCCAATCCTGTGATACCCAGGTGCACTGCGCCTTCATCTCTTCGCACAGCGCATTGCCGATATCGATGTCGAAGCCTACCAGCTTGCCGTCGGGGGTGAGGTTGTTGAAGGGCGGATAAGCGCCTTCGGAAGCAATCGTCAGTTTCAGGGCGTCCTCTGCGTGGGCCGCACCCATTGTGAAAGCAATGGCTGCAGCGGAAAACGCAAGTGCCAGACGCTTGGTGATACGCATATATTTGAACCTCTCTATTGTGGCCCGGCCGTTCCCCTGTTTCTTTTTGAACAGCCTTCCGGGCAAGTCGCAGCTGTTACTGCTCCTGGCGCGATATTCCCACTAGTTTTTGAAGAATTGCAACCGGGAATCGTTCGCCGGCGCGCAAATCCGGCGGGCACAATCACATTAAATTCGGCATATAATACTTTTGTTGCGCGCGTTTCGGTTGAAACGGCATTTTCTAACTCGGATCGCGCGAAAGTTGCATTTCGCGTTCGATCATATCTGCAAGTCCGGGAATGTCATCGAGATCAAAAACGGGGATCGTCTCGCCGCTGACTGCATGATCGCTGGCAATTGCGACGATGGTCGGGTCGCCGGTGGACAAGGGATCCGTCGATCGGGCATCCAGCCTTCTCGCTTCGATTTTCTTGTGGTGCTCACGTTTGTACCCTTCAACAAGGACGAGATCGCAGGGGGCGAAGCGAGCGATGATCTCGGCGAGGGTGGGTTCCGCTTCTTCCGACAATTCATGCATCAGCGCCCAGCGCCGGTCGGAAACGATAGCGACCTCTCCGGCGCCCGCTTTCCGGTGGCGCCAGGAGTCGGTGCCCTCCTTGTCGATATCGAAATCGTGGTGCGCATGTTTTACCGTCGACACTTTCCAGCCGCGTCTGGCAAGTTCGCTGACTAGCTTGACCGCCAGCGTCGTCTTGCCGGAATTCTTCCAACCGGTAATGCCGAAAATGCGGTGATCGCTGGGGTTCATTTCGCTGTCTTCCAGTGCTGTCGCGCAACCGCGATATCTTCTGGCGTATTGATATTGAAGAACGGGTCGAATGGATCGTCTGTCTGCGCCTTGACGAGCGGAAATTCCGCAACCCGGTGCGGGTGCCGTTGCAGCCAAGCGGTCACCCTGCGATTCGCGGGATCGTCGAGCCAGTGCTTCAGATCGCATCGCAGTGACACCGGCCAAAGGCCAAAGGTGGGGTGCATCCGGCCGCCCGAGGCCGCAACGCCTATGTGGTCGTCTGCATCAAGGATCGTCTGACTGATCCCGGCCAAAAGCTCATCGGGGAAGAAGGGCGTATCGGTGGCGACCGAAAGTATGTGCGAGAACGGGAGCGGCTGTGCTGCCGCCCATGCCATGCCCGCATGGATGCCGGCGAGAGGGCCGGCGAACCCGTGAATATCGTCGGCAATCACCGGAACATTGAGGTTGGCGAAGCCCCCGGCATCTGCGTTGCTGTTGAGGGCGATCGTTTCGACCTGGCGCGACAAGCGCTCGTGAATGTGGTCGATGAGCCGGCGATCGCCGAATGGCAACATGGCCTTATCCCGGCCATCCATGCGGCGCGACTGGCCCCCGGCGAGAATGATGCCTGCAATGCGCACCGCTAAACTCCATCTGGCGATGTTCTTGCCGCGGCCGCCGCAATTTCGACTGGCTTCATACGGCCGACGATCTGCTCACGGTAGAGCGTATAAAGTCCGCTGCCAATGACAATGAGCGAGCCGACAATCATCGGGACATCGGGCAGGTCGTCAAAAAACAGGAAGCCGAGGAGGATCGCCCAGAGCAGGCTGGTATATCGAAACGGGGCGATGAACGAGATCTCGCCTTCACGCATGGCGAGGATGAGAAAATGATAGGCGACGATGACACAGCAGGCCGCAAGCGTCAGCAGCATCGTATTCATCAATGACATCGGCTTCCACCCGCCGAGCGGCCCGATCATAGCGACGCCAGCAAGCGATACGCCGATGGATGTCAGCGCCGAAATCATGAGCACCGGAATGGTCTTCGGCACCTTGCGGGTGGCAAGGTCGCGCAGCGCTGCGAAAATGACGGTGACGACGATCAGCAGGATATAGGGGCTGACACCTTCGCCGCCTGGACGCACAATGATCAGCACGCCGCAGAAACCGACAGCGATGGCGACCCAGCGGCGCCAGCCCACCGGCTCGCCGAAGAACATCGCCGCGCCCATGGTAACGGCAAGCGGCAGCGCCTGCAGGATTGCGGAGGTCAGCGCCAGCGGAACATGAACGAGCGCGACGAGGAAGCTCACGGTTCCGACGACTTCGCCGATCACCCTGACGATGGTCATTCTGTGCAGCGCCTCGCGCAGCGGAATGAGCATGCCCTTGTGCCATGCGAGCGCCAGGATGAGCACGGTCGCGATCGAGCCGCGCACCAGCATGACCTGGCCCATATTCATGTGTTCGCCGACATATTTCACCGTCGCGTCGTTGAAGGTGAAGCTTGCCATGCCGATGGCCATGTAAATCGCGCCACGCAGATTGGGAGATAATGCCAAGACTTTTATCCGAAATTGCAGCGATCCTCCTCCGGAATCGCAAGGATTGATATATCAGCCTATATCAATCCGCGCATTCGGAATTATCAGCCGCCGGTAACGCTCATATGGCGGGAGACCGCAGGGCGGTTGTGGCGGCGATCGATGATGAAGTCGTGACCCTTGGGCTTGCGGCCGATGGCCTCGTCGATGACATCGTTGAGAAGGCCGTTGCCTTCGGATGCCCGCAGCGGCGCACGCAAATCTGCCGCATCTTCCTGCCCGAGGCACATATAGAGCGTGCCGGTACAGGTGAGGCGGACACGATTGCAGCTCTCGCAGAAATTGTGGGTCATCGGCGTGATGAAGCCTATGCGGCCGCCGGTTTCCTCGATCTGCGCATACCGCGCGGGACCGCCGGTCTTGTAGGCGATGTCATGCAGCGTGAATTCTTCGGCAAGTTTCGAACGCACCAGCGATAGCGGCAGATATTGGTCCGTTCGGTCGAGATCGATCTCGCCCATAGGCATCGTTTCGATCAATGTCAGATCCATGCCGCGGCCATGGGCCCAGCGGATCATCTCAGGTATTTCGTGATCGTTGAAACCTTTGAGTGCAACCGCGTTCAGCTTGATCTTGATGCCGGCAGCCTGTGCCGCATCGATACCCTCCATGACGCGGCCCAAATCGCCCCAGCGGGTGATTTGACGAAACTTGTCCGGATGGAGTGTATCGAGCGATACGTTAATGCGCTTGACGCCGTGATCGGCGAGCTCGGCGGCAAAGCGCGCCAGCTGCGAGCCGTTCGTCGTCAGGGTTAACTCCTCCAGCGCGCCGGAGCGAAGGTGGCGCGACAGTTCGCCGATCAAATGCATGATGTTCTTGCGGACAAGCGGCTCGCCGCCGGTCAGCCGCAGCTTCCTGACGCCGCGCTCGATGAAGGCCGTGCACAAGCGATCGAGCTCCTCGAGCGTCAGCAGATCCCGCTTCGGCAGGAATGTCATGTGCTCGGACATGCAATAGGTGCAGCGAAAATCGCAGCGATCCGTCACCGAAACCCGCAAATAGCTGATCGTTCGACCGAATGGGTCGACCATTGGTGCCTGAATGCCGGGTCTTTCGAGCAGTGAAACGTGATCCAAGAGCTTCCTCCTGAAGGAGAGATAAGGTGCGGCCGCTTGCTTGTCCAGTCATCGCCGCTAGCATGCTGTTTCAAGGAAAACTATACGCCGACTTGCAGGCCGCCTTGCGCATGCTACACAAGGGTCGCGAATGTTGAGGATTATACACCATGACGAGTGCCTGGCCGAAAGAATTGCGTGTTGCCAAGGACCGCCGGTCGCTGACGGTCAGCTTCGACAATGGCGAGACTTACATTCTTTCCGCCGAATTTCTGCGTGTTGCCTCGCCGTCGGCCGAGGTGCAGGGGCACTCGGCTGAGCAGCGCGTTACCGTGCCCGGCAAGATCAATGTCGCGATCATGAAAATGGAGCCCGTCGGCAATTATGCCATCCGAATCATTTTCGATGACATGCATGACACAGGTCTATTCAGCTGGGATTACCTGATTGAACTCGGGCGCAACAAGGACGACCGCTGGCAGTCCTATCTCGACGAACTTGCTGAAAAGGGCCTGAGCCGCGAGCCGGCAATCCGGCCGCACTGACACCACCATACGCCGTGTCGCGCGGGTTATTTCTGCTTTGCAATCCTCAAAAATCGCCTGTGTCGAAATCGGCACACGGCGCAAAATTGTGCCGTCCAAGAATAATCAAACGATCGATGGGCATTGTTAAAAGATTCTAAATAGGATGCGATGAAACTGGCCGAACACCAAATCAGAGGCCGGCCCATGATACACCCGTGGGCAAGTACCATCCGGGCGGACATCATGAATTCCTATTCCAAAAAACGTGCGATCTTTTTGGCTGCGATGCTTTCGGCAACAGCCACCCCGCTGTCGCCTGCATCTGCCGCAAACAATCTGATGGAGCTGTTGTTCGGCCAGCGCCGCGTCGAGTCGCAGCCAGTCGTCCAGCCGCGCGCGCTTCGGCCGGGCGAGGCGCCAGGGGAGGCAAGACGCCCATCCGCGCCGATAAAGCGCGTGACTGTTACGGCCCCGACAAATTACGACTACAAGCCGGAGCAGGTAACTCAGATCGACTTTTCCAAGGTTGATCCGCAGCTGACGGCTTCCGCCGACCACGGCATTGTGTCGCCACCGCAGATGGAGCGTTTCGGGCTGAAGCTCGACCACTTCAAGGAAGCGCATGTCCTGGCGGAAAAGAACATCGCCGATGCTGTCGTCTCCTATTACGCCGCCAAGCAGCAGCCGATCTGGACCGCTTCCTATGATGTCAGCCCCAAGGCAAAGGCCGTCATGGCGCTGTTTGCCAAGGCGGGCGAAGAGGGGCTCGATCCGGCCGACTATGCCGTCAAGATGCCCTCCGACGACTATGATCGCAGCGATATCCCGGCCCGGCTGAAAGAACTCGCGGATTTCGAGCTGACGCTGTCGGCGCGCGCACTTCGCTATGCGATGGATCAGGGCGACGGCCGCATCAATCCGAACCGCCTCAGCGGCTTTCATGATTTTGCTGTAGACCGCGTGCAACCCCGCGACGTGATGAATCAGCTTGCGACCGCCAGCGATCCGGGCGCGGTGCTCGCCGGCTTTGCACCGCAGAGCAAATGGTACGCCGAACTGAAACAGAGCCTCGCCGCGCTTGGCGATGCGTCGGAGCCGACCGTCCGCGTCGCACCCGGCACCAAGATCCGTCCGGGCGACGACAATCCGGAACTGCGCAATGTGGTGGCGCTTATCAAGGCGAAGGCGCCGAAATCCTATCTCCTCACGCATGAGGCCGTCCTCGATGCCCACGAGAATGCCAGCGTCTACGACGAGAGCCTCGTCGAGACCATCAAGGATTTCCAGCGTGATCAGGGGCGCAAGCCGGATGGCGTGATCGGCACCAGCACGATCGGAGCGCTTCAGGCTGAATCGAACACGTCGAAGCGCGACCGCATCGTCTATTCCATGGAGAGGTTGCGCTGGCTGCCGCATGATTTCGGCCAGCGTTATGTATTCGTCAATCAGCCGGCCTTTCGCGCCCAGTATTTCGATGGCGGCACCGAGAAGCTGGCGATGAATATCGTCGTCGGATCGCCGACCAACCAGACCTACTTCTTCAACGACACCATCGAAACCGTTGTTTTCAATCCTTCCTGGGGCGTGCCGCGCTCGATCATCCTCAACGAGATGATGCCGAAAATCCTCAACAATCCGTCCTATCTCGAAAGCAGCGGCTACGAGGTCTACGACAAGTCGGGACGCGTCATTCCGTCAAGTGCGGTGAATTGGTCGCAGGTTGCCGCCAACGGCGGCGGCGTCGGCATTCGCCAGAAGCCGAGCCTCGACAATGCTCTCGGCGAACTCAAGATCCTGTTCCCCAACAGCCACGACATCTACATGCACGACACGCCGGCGAAGTCCTATTTCAAGCGGGACATGCGCGCGCTTAGCCATGGCTGCATCCGCCTTGAGCACCCGCGCGACATGGCTGCAGCCGTGCTCGGCATGTCGGTCGCGGACCTGACCCCCTACTTCGGCAAGAACGAGCGCAGTGTAAAGGTCGCCAACCCGCTGCCGGTCTATGTCTCATACTTCACCGCCTGGCCGGATGCGGGCGAAATCAAGTTTTACGACGATGTCTATGAGCGCGACGCCTATCTGCAGAAGGCGATCGACAAGACGCGGGCGGTGCGTGAGGCAAGTCCGGTCACCGCGCAGACGGCGAAGCTCTGACCTAGTGTCCCCTGGGCTCGATTTCGAAGGGCGGCAGGCTTTGCAGCGCAAGCTTCAAGGCCTGCGACCAGCCATCTGAAATCATTTCATAATAGGGATCGTGACGTTCCACGCGTCGTTCGAAACCAAGCCTGAAACTGTCGGCCTGGTAGAATTGGAGATCGAGCGGCAGGCCCACGGAAAGATTGGATTTCAGCGTCGAATCGAATGAGACCAAAAGCAGCTTGGTCGCTTCCTCGAAGGTCATGGCCGGATCATAGGAGCGGACGATGATCGGCTTGCCGTATTTGTGCTCGCCGATCTGGAAAAATGGCGTATCTGGCGTGGATTCGATGAAGTTTCCTTCGGGGTAGATGAGAAACAGGCGCGGATCGCCGCCCTTGATCTGGCCGCCGAGGATAATCGAGGCGCCGAACGAATCGGCGCGCTGCCCACTGGCGCCCACCTCGTCGATGACGTGGCGGATCGTATCGCCGACAAGGCGGGCGGTCTGGAACATTGACGGCATGTCGTAGATGCTGGGCGCCCGTTCGGACGGCATCTTGGTACGTTCGTTGAGAATGCTGATGACGGCCTGCGTGGTGGCAAGATTGCCGGCCGATAGCAAGGTGATGACCCGATCGCCAGTCTTGGCCCAGGTGTACATTTTCTTGAATGTCGAAATATTGTCGACACCCGCATTGGTTCTCGTGTCGGACATGAACACGAGGCCGCGGTCTAGTTTGAGCCCCACGCAATAGGTCATAATCAATCCCAGATTCTAAAAGCCAGAGCCGATTACTGCTCCACATTAACCTCTACGGCAAGTGATTCAATGCCGGGTCCCATGCGTATACCTGAAATCGGCGCCGCCTCGCGATAATCCAGCCCGCAGGCGATGCGCACATAGGTCTCATTCGGGCACAGATCGTTGGCGGCGTCGAAACCGACCCAGCCAAGCCCGTCGATATGCACCTCCGCCCAAGCGTGGCTCGCCGTCTGTTCAATCGTGTGGTTGAGCATCAGGTAGCCAGAGACGTAGCGGGCGGGGATGCCAAGCAGGCGCGCCGTCGCAAGAAAGATGTGCGTATGATCCTGGCATACGCCCTTGCCGTTAAGCAGCGCCTCTTCTGCCGTCGTCGTGATCGTCGTCGAACCCGGCGTGTAGGCGACCCGTTGATTGAGCAGACCCATGAGTTGATGCATGAGAGGCAGCCGCTCGAAGCTGCTGTCGAGATCGGCGGCGAGCGCGCGGATCGCATCTCCAGGCTTGGTCAGCGCGGTCTCGCGTTCATAGAGCCAGATCGGCATGAAGTTATAGACCTTGCCGAGCACGCCAGCTTTATCCTCGGTCTCGACCTGGCCCGTGGCACGGATGACGAGGCGTTCTGTATCGCGCTGCAGGCGTATCAGCATGGTGCGGTTGCCGTAACCGTCGCGGTAATTTGCCTCTTGTGTCGCTCCCTCCACTTGCACAGACCAGTCGATGACTTTCTGGCCCGGTCCGCTTTGCGGGTGCATACGCAGCCGTAAAACCGAATAGTGTACGGGAGCGTCATAATGATAGCTGGAAATGTGCTGGATGTTGAGAAGCATGATCTTCAATCGAAGTTGTAGGCTTCAGCAATTTTTGTGCTCAAGCTGTTCGTTTGATAGATGAGGTCGCTCAGGAACTCGTGCAGGCCGCTGTCGAATATGGTCCGGATATCATTGTCCTGCAACAGCGTCATGATGCCTTCCGCCATGTCATGGCAGGCGTGGCGGCGGCCGTAGTCATTGGCCAGAAATCTTAGATTGTCGACGATGTTTGAATAGCAGAAGTTCAGCGAGCGCGGCATGCGCGAGTTGAGGATCAGGTAATCGGCAATGTTCACGGGGTTGTATTCGACGTCATAGACCCAGCGGTAGGAACGGTGCGCCGAGACCGAGCGCAGGATCGATTCCCACTGAAAATTGTCGAGAGTCGTGCCGACATAGGAGATTGAAGGCAGGAGCACATAATATTTGACGTCAAGAATGCGGGCGGTGTTGTCGCCGCGCTCTATGAACGTTCCAATACGGGCGAAATTGAAGATTTCGTTCCGCAGCATCGTGCCATGAAACGCGCCGCGGATGATCGCTGTCTCGCGCTTGATCTGGTCGAGGACGCGCGGCAGGTCGGTTTCTGGTATCGGGTTGGCGAGCGTGGATTTCAGGATCATCCACGTCTCGTTGACGCTCTCCCAAGCTTCGCGCGTCAGGGCGGTTCGCACCATGCGGGCGTTGAGCCGCGCCGTCTCCACGCAAGACATCACGCTCGAGGGATTGTTGAGGTCACGCAGCAGGAAGTCGGACACCTGGCCGGCATTGTATTCGGTATACTTGCTGTCATAGCCGATCTTGACGCCGGCGCTCATCAGTACGGACGACCATTCTTCAGGGGCATCGGAGGTCTTGGTCAGGGCCATGCGCAAACCGGCGTCGATCAGCCGAGCCATGTTTTCCGCCCGCTCGATATAGCGGAACATCCAGTAAAGACCATTTGCGGTTCGGCCGAGCAGCATTTTCCAGTATCATCCCTCGTTCTTGTGGAACCGTCTTCGGCGGCTCTTGATCAAAATGCTAGTCGTCGAGCACCCATGTGTCTTTCGTTCCGCCGCCCTGGCTGGAGTTGACGACGAGCGAACCTTCCTTGAGCGCGACGCGGGTCAAGCCTCCCGGCGTGATCCTTATGCGGTCGGAGACCAGGACGAAGGGGCGCAAATCCACGTGGCGCGGGGCGAGGCCCTTTTCGGTCATGATCGGCGTCGTCGAAAGCGCCAGCGTCGGCTGGGCGATGTAGTTCTTCGGATTGGCGCTGAGCTTGGCGGCGAAGACCTCACGTTCCTTCTTCGTGGAAGCCGGACCGACCAGCATGCCGTAACCGCCCGAACCATGCACTTCCTTGACGACGAGGTCGGCAAGATTCTCGAGCACATATTTAAGGGTGTCGGGCTCGGAGCAGCGATGCGTCGGCACGTTTTCGAGAATTGCCTTGCGGCCCGTATAGAACTCGACGATCTCCGGCATATAGGAATAGAGCGCCTTGTCGTCGGCGATCCCGGTTCCGGGCGCGTTGGCGATCGTGATGTTTCCCGAGCGGTAGACATCCATGATGCCGGGCACGCCAAGCGCGGAATCCCTGCGGAAGGTGAGAGGATCGAGGAAGGAATCATCCACGCGCCGGTAAAGCACGTCGATGGCGCGATTGCCTTCGGTCGTCCGCATGACCACCTTGCCGTCTTCCACCTTGAGGTCGCTGCCTTCGACGAGCTCAACGCCCATCTGATCGGCTAGGAATGCATGTTCGAAATAGGCTGAATTAAAAATACCAGGAGTAAGAACTGCGATCGTGGGCGGGCCCTTGCATCCGGGCGGCGCTACTGCGGCCAGCGATTGCCTGAGCAGCTTTGGGTAGGTCTCGACGGGGCGAACCTTGATCTGCTGGAAGAGCTCCGGGAAGAGCTGCATCATGGTTTCGCGGTTTTCCAGCATATAGGAAACGCCGGAAGGCGTGCGGGCATTGTCTTCAAGAACGTAGAACTGGTTCTCCTGTGTCCTGACGATGTCAACGCCGATAATGTGCGTATAGACGTTGCCGGGCGGACGAAATCCGACCATTTCCGGAAGGTAGGCATCATTGTGCGTGAAGAGTTCGCGCGGGATGCGTCCGGCACGGATAATCTCCTGGCGATGATAAATATCGTCGAGGAAGGCGTTGAGCGCCATGACACGCTGTTCGATGCCCTGCGACAGGCGGCGCCATTCATTGCCGGTGATGATGCGCGGGATGATATCGAAGGGTATGATGCGCTCGGCTGCCTCTTCGTCACCGTAGACGGCGAAAGTGATACCCGTTTTGCGGAAAACGTTTTCAGCATCAAGGGCTTTTTGTGCCAACCGCTCGGGGTTCTGGGTGTCGAGCCAGCATTTCATTTGTTCATAGGGCGGTCGAACGTCGCCGCCTGTTTTGATCATCTCGTCAAATGGCTTCACTCAAAATCCCCTTCATATAAGGGACATTCAAGCGGGTTCATCGAAAAAAGCAAGCACAATCCATCGTTTAAGGCTGTGGCCGGGCGGCCGGATTAAAAATTAGGCAACTGCATCACGGCAGAGGCAAGCGCAAGACGACTTTCGTCTAATCCATGGGCTAGAGATGGGGATAACCGAAAGAAAGCCCGGGATTTTGGTCCCGGGCCCTGATGAATCACCCCGATCGATTTGTTCAGTAAGGCGAAACACACTGGCGGCGCGGCCCGGAATAGGGCTGAAAACTATTGTCGTAGGCGCGATATGAGCGGTAGCGGTCATAGCACCACCGCACATGGGATCCGCCAGTCCTGTAGACCGGTCCACCGTAGCGGTAGACTGGCGGCGCGCTGAAAGCATTGCCTATAATGAGGCCGGTTCCAAAGGCTGCAAGCGGGAACCATGCCCCGTTATAGTATCTGTAGCCCGGCCGATAATAGTTGTAGCCGCGATAGCCGCCCCAATAACCGCTGCCACCGCGCCAATATGGGCGTCCGCCCCAGCCGCGGTCACGATACCAGCCACGGTTGCCGTTCCAGCCGCCACCGTGCCAATGGCGCCGGTACTGGACCTGATCGATGTTGGCGTTGCCGGTCTCAATCGTCACTGGCGCAAGTGGTGCAGAGTAGGCAGGAACGGTTGTGGCAGTCGCCATGCCCCCAACCATTGCCAAGGCAGAAAGTAACGAGGTCAGTTTCTTCAATTTCTCCTCCTTGCGAGACGCAGTGCCTCGCACACGTTTCATAGAAGTAAGAAATACGCAGATTTCGGCCAAAACGGCCTTTTATCTCGGAAACTTAAACGTGCCTGGTCTTCATTTGTTCCGGCAGGCTGCTTGCGTCATGCATCCACCGACCCGATCAACTCATTTGCGAGTTCCACCTTCAATTCGCGAAAATGCGAAATGATGCGGCTAGGATCATAAGCAGAAACCGGCAAGTCTGAATAACCGAAGTCGACGGCAACGACAGGAATGCCTGCCGCCTTGGCCGTATCGATGTCGGTGCGGCTATCGCCGATCATGACGGCGCGCTCCGGATCGCCGCCCGCCTTGCGGATGGTCTCGAGGAGATGGCGCGGATCGGGCTTGCGGAAGGCGAATGAATCCCCGCCGCAGATAGCGCCGAAGCGCGAGGTCTGGCCAAGCCCGTCCAAAAGCTTGACCGACAACCCCTCGAACTTGTTGGTGCAGACGGCAAGGAGGTAGCCGGCTTCAGCCAACTGTTCCATCGCCTGTTCGGCGCCTTCATAAAGCGCGGAACGACCCGGCATGTGCATGCCGTAGTGTTCGATGAAGATGTCGACCAGCCGGTCGAGTTCTTCCGTGCTTAAATGCTTCTGCTGCGCCTCGAAGGCGCGCTCGATCATGACGCGGCCGCCATGGCCGACATAGCGGCGCAGCGCGACGGGATCGATTTTCTCCATATCCTTGGCTTCAAGGCAATGATTGAGGCTGTCGAGAAGATCAGGGGCCGTATCCACCAGGGTTCCGTCTAGGTCGAAAACAACGATTGGCTGAGGCATATTTTTTCCTGTGGCATTCGCGGTTCGGAGCGAAGGTTGCGATAAATTGTGAGTTCGGTGCCCTGATGCATGCATGTACGATAATCAGGCCGGGATAAATCCGGCAATGAGCCTTGACCCGATCGTCTGACGTGTTAGGGAGCCCAGTGTCAAGGCAAAGCCATATCAAGTCAAAGCTACAAGAAGGCGCACCACCGATGGATGCCAAAACATTGAAGATCAAGGCTGCGGCCGAGGCGCTGACCTATGTCGAGGACGGCATGCGGCTCGGCATCGGCACAGGCTCGACCGCGGAGGAATTCGTGCGGCTGCTCGCGGTGCGGGTCAAGGACGGTCTTGACGTCATTGGCGTGCCGACATCGGAGCGCACGGCCGCGCTTTGCCGCGAACTTGGCGTCAAGCTCACGACGCTCGAAGAGACGCCGGAACTTGACCTGACGATCGATGGTGCGGACGAGGTGGATCCCGAGCTGACCCTCATCAAGGGCGGCGGCGGGGCCCTGCTGCGCGAGAAGATCGTTGCTGCCGCCTCCAAGCGGATGGTGGTGATTGCCGACGAAACAAAGCTTGTCGAAGCACTCGGCGCTTTTCCTCTGCCTGTCGAGGTCAATCGTTTCGGGCTTGCGGCGACGAAGATTGCCATCGAGCGCGCCGCATCCTCCCTCGATCTGTCGGGGCCACTTACATTGAGGATGACGGGAGCCGAACCATTTGTTACAGACGGCGGGCATTTGATCCTGGATGCATCTTTTGGCCGCATTCCGGATACAAGAGCCTTATCACTCGCTTTGCACGCCATTCCCGGCGTGGTGGAGCATGGACTTTTTCTGGATCTGGCGCGCGTGGCCATTCTGGCCGGCGCTGACGGCATCCGCACACTGACAACGAAAACGGAGCGATAAACTCATGAACCTTGCATCTGGCTTTCGCCGCTTGATTGCACCCTTGTCTGTTGCGATCGTGCTGGGCGGTCTCTGCTCGGCACAAGCGCAGGAAATCACCCCTTCGCATCTCGCAGCTGCCCGTGCAGCGGTGGCCGCCATCAAGGCGACTGACATGTTCGACTCGATCCTTCCCGATGCTGCCCGCGGTCTCAAGGCCGAGCTTATCCAGAAAGATCCCAATCTCGAATCGGTGATCAGCTCTGCCGTCGACGAGCAGGCGATCAAGCTCGCAGCGCGCCGTGCCGACCTTGAGAACGAAGCCGCCCGCGCCTATGCGGTTTCCTTCACTGAAGAGGAACTTAACGCCATCACCGGTTTCTACACGTCCCCGGCCGGCCTCAAGCTCCTTTCGGAAGGGCCGATCGTGACGCGTGAGGTGAACAAGGCCGCCTCGATCTGGCAGCGCGGCGTCGCCCGCGACCTCGCGCAGGCTGTCGCCGAGAAGATTGCGGCAACCGCTGCGACGATGGCGCCAGCCAATGCACCGGCGCCTGCCAAGGCCGAGACTCCGGCAAAGCCGAAGCAGTAACGGCGTCGCCCCGTTTGAAATTTTCCACAGAGCCCGGCCCTAGCGCCGGGCTTTGTTCTTTCAAGACACCGCGATAGAACCCATATGCAATGAACCTCAGCAGATTCGGAGTGCCTTGCCATGACAGGCTTTGATTATGACCTCTTCGTTATCGGAGGCGGATCGGGCGGCGTGCGCGCCGGCAGGCTTGCGGGCGCCATGGGCAAAAAAGTCGGCCTTGCCGAAGAATACCGGATGGGCGGCACCTGCGTCATTCGCGGCTGCGTGCCGAAAAAGCTTTTCGTCTATGCGTCACAGTTTCCGGAACATTTCGAGGCATCGGCCGGCTATGGCTGGAGCGTCGGGGAGGCGAGCTTCGACTGGCCGACGCTCATTGCCAACAAGGACCGCGAAATTGCCCGCCTCGAAGGCCTTTACCGGCTAGGGCTCGACAATTCCAACGTCGAGATCCATGACAGCCGGGCTGTACTGATCGATGACCACACAATCGAGATCCTCAAGACCGGCAAGCGGGTGACAGCGGATCAGATTCTCGTGGCGACGGGCGGTCATCCCAATCCGCATGCGGCGTTGCCGGGACATGATCTCTGCATAAGTTCCAACGATGCGTTCCATCTTGCCGAACTGCCGAAAGCCATCGTCATTGAAGGCGGCGGCTATATTGCCGTCGAGTTTGCCAATATTTTCCATGGCCTCGGGGTTGAAACGACCCTCATCTACCGCGGCAAGGAAATCCTTTCGCGCTTCGACCATGATTTGCGGCAATTGTTGCATGCGTCGATGACCGAGAAGGGTATCCGCATTCGCTGCGTCGAGATGATCAAGGAGGTCAGGCGTTCGGGTGACGGCAGGCTCGCCGTGCAACTCGGCTCGGGCGACAGCATCGAAGCCGACCAGGTGATGCTCGCCATCGGGCGCGTGCCGAACACAAAGTCGCTTGGCCTTGAAGCAGCCGGCGTCGAGGTCGACGAACTTGGCGCGATCAAGGTCGATGCCTATTCGCGCACGACCAAAGACAATATCTGGGCTGTGGGCGACGTGACAAACCGCGTGCAGCTTACGCCGGTCGCCATCCATGAGGCGATGTGCTTCCTCGAGACGGCGTTCAAGAACAATCCGACCAAACCGGACCATAAATACATTGCGACGGCCGTCTTCTCGCAGCCCGAGATCGGCACTGTCGGCCTTTGCGAGGCGGACGCTGCGAAGGAATACAAGGAGCTCGAAGTCTACCGCGCCCTGTTCCGCCCGATGCGCAACACGCTATCCGGCGCCAAGGACAAGATGCTGACCAAGCTGATCGTCGATGCGGCCACACGCCGGGTCATTGGCGCGCACATCCTCGGGCCTGATGCCGGTGAAATGGCGCAGCTCCTTGCCATTCCGATCAAGGCCGGCTGCACCAAGGATGATTTCGACAGGACGATGGCGGTGCATCCGACAGCTTCCGAAGAGCTGGTGACGATGTATAGGCCTAGCTACCGGGTCGTCGATGGGAAACGTGTCGATTGACCAGGCCCGCGCTGCGGCGGCTCGCGTCAAAAGGCAGGCCTAGGCGGCGCGCATTTCCGGCCGCAATGCCGCTCCATCCGGAACCTTGGCATTAAGCAGCCAATCCGTCACGGCCGGCCACAATTTATTGGCCTGGTGCTTACGGAAGAAACCGAGATGACCGATCGGCGCGCCGTCCGAACTTGCCGGGGAATACCACATCTCGTGCAGAACGGAGGCATTGTCGAAGCGGCGCAGCAGGCTTTCGACCGCGCGCGGCGTTCCCCAGACATCGTCGGTGATGCCAACCGAGAGGAGAGGGATCGTCACCTTCTGGAAGTTTTGCGCTTCAGGAACCGCAGGGTCGGAGAACAGGAAGTTCGGATTGCGGCACCAGCGGGCCCAGTCACGGAATATCGTGCCCGGCACGGCTTCGCCGAGCCCGCCCCATTTGGGCAATTTGCCGAAGGGAATTGTAAGCGGCACTCCGACAAGGTTCATCTTGGCGTACATGGCGCAGGGCTGCGCCGTATTGCGATAGTAGCCGGACAAGGACGCCAGCAGTGCATACCGCTCGAAGCTCGCAGAACGGTTGCTGAGACCGAGGGCGACGCCGCCATATGAATGGCCGATACCCACCATGGGGCGCGACCCCGAGAGGCGCCTGAGTTCATCAACAGCGGCGGGAAAGTCGAGAACGCCCCAATCCTTGAGGTTGAGGCGCGATTTCCAGCGGCTGGGAGCCTCGGAGCGGGCGACCCCGCGGTAGTCGTAGGTAAGAACCTTGGATGCGCCGAGATCGATGAGGTGGACGGCAAAATGCCGGTAAATCGCGTCAGGTACGGCGGCTGCAGACGAAATCAGGACGGCCGGCCCTTCGCCGCTGCCTTCATACAGATGACCGTGCAGCGGAAAGCCGTCCGCCGCCAGAAAACGTATATCCTTCATCGATCCTCCCAGATCTTACCTTGACGTTAACGTAAATCAAAATGGCGCTGCCGACAATGGTGATTTCGCAACTGACAACACGCGAACTTAAAACTAATGTCTCTCCGCTCTAGAGCCACGCTTCATTCATTGAGGTAAAAGCGAAAATCAAACGGTACGCTGACGTTCGGACGCTCAAGACCTGTTTGACTCTGAAACCGGCCTACTCAGGGTGCAACACGAATAAATCGCTGCCGTAAATGGATGGTATATTATGAGTAACAGAACAGGCGCAGTTAGACTCTCCGGTTTCCTGCGATGCGCATCGATGCATGATGTTGCGCTTGTCATCGATTATCTTCCCGATCACCTTCGACTTACCAGGGCCGAGCCAGGATGCATCTCTTTTGATGTGTCGCAGACCGATGATGCTCTGGTGTGGCGGGTGGAGGAGCTTTTTGCAGATCGCGCTGCCTTTGATTTTCATCAGCAAAGAACCCGCGCGTCGGAGTGGTTCACTGCTACCTCCGCCATCGCACGAGAATACACTGTCGAGGAACTTGAGTAGAGATTGCAGGAACCGCTTCATCGTGTAATCGATCGCGTCTTCACTTTGCCCTTAGGCCATAATCAACACGTTATGGCAGACGCTATAACAACCTCTGACCACTCAAATGTCGGTTCCTGAGAGGGGCGCCCTGCGTGTCCATGGGCATGTTCGCTTGATATTGTCCGCGATTGCGGACGGGACTGGTATATCTGCAGCAATTGGACTATATGAGCGCCTCCGGCAAAGCCCGGGAAAACACAATCAATTACAACCGATATTGAAGGTCATAACAGGGTGCAATAATGACGAAGAACTGGACACCGACTTCCTGGAGAGGCAAACCGGTAAAGCAGATGCCTTTCTATCCGGACGCTCAGGCTTTGAGCGATGTCGAGGCCCGTCTTCGTACCTATCCGCCGCTCGTTTTTGCAGGTGAAGCGCGCAAGCTGAAAAAGCAGCTGGCCGCAGTCTCGCGCGGCGAGGGCTTTTTGCTCCAGGGCGGCGATTGCGCCGAAAGCTTTGCCGAGCATGGCGCCGACAATATTCGCGACTTCTTCCGCGTCTTCCTGCAGATGGCCGTTGTCCTGACCTTCGGCGCGTCGCAGCCGGTGGTGAAGATCGGCCGTATCGCCGGCCAGTTCGCCAAGCCGCGCTCGGCCGACACGGAGACGAAGGATGGCATTGAGCTGCCCGTTTACCGCGGCGATATCATCAACGGCACCGAATTCACCGAGCAGGCCCGTATCCCGGACCCGGCGCGTCAGGAGATGGCTTACCGCCAGTCTGCCGCGACGCTGAACCTGCTGCGCGCTTTCGCGCAGGGCGGCTATGCCAATCTCGAAAACGTCAACCAGTGGATGCTCGGCTTCGTTTCCGACAGCCCGCAGGGCGAGCGTTATGGCAAGCTGGCCCGCCGCATTGCCGATACGATGGACTTCATGCGCGCCGTCGGGATCACCTCGGAAACCAACGCTCAACTGCGCGAGACGGATTTCTACACCAGCCACGAGGCTCTGCTGCTCGGCTATGAAGAAGCGCTGACCCGCGTCGATTCCACCTCCGGCGACTGGTACGGCACGTCCGGCCACATGATCTGGATCGGTGATCGCACACGTCAGGCAGACCACGCGCATGTCGAGTACTGCCGGGGCATCAAGAACCCGCTTGGCCTGAAATGCGGCCCGACGCTTGAGCCGGACGACCTGATCCGCCTGATCGACCTGCTCAATCCGGCCAACGAAGCAGGGCGCCTTACCCTCATCGCCCGGTTCGGCCATGACAAGGTCGGCGACCATCTGCCCAAGCTGATCCGCGCGGTACAAAAGGAAGGTCGCAATGTCGTCTGGTCCTGCGATCCGATGCATGGCAACACGATCACCGCCAATGGCTACAAGACGCGGCCCTTCGACCGTATCCTCAAGGAAGTCGAGAGCTTTTTTGCAGTTCATCATGCCGAAGGGACCTATCCCGGAGGCATCCATATCGAGA
The DNA here is from genome assembly GCF_056399405.1 of Phyllobacterium sp. 01N428. Lineage (NCBI taxonomy): Bacteria > Pseudomonadati > Pseudomonadota > Alphaproteobacteria > Hyphomicrobiales > Phyllobacteriaceae > Phyllobacterium > Phyllobacterium sp. 01N428. The sequence continues at coordinate 28,830 of NZ_JBFTRH010000002.1, read as the reverse complement.
TGACCGGCAAGAACGTCACGGAGTGCACTGGCGGCGCCCGCGCCATATCGGCGGACGACCTCTCGGATCGGTACCACACGCACTGCGATCCGCGTCTCAATGCCGACCAGGCATTGGAGCTGGCATTCCTCGTCGCCGAGCTTCTGAAGAAGGAGCGCGACAGCCACCCGCAGAAGCTGGCAGTCAACGCCTGAGCGACGCACTGTCTGCCACTATTCCCGAAGGGCGGTCTTTATGGCCGCCCTTTGTTTATATAACGTACGTCACGGCAGGCTGACGATTTTGGCTTGGCCAAACTGACGATTTCCATTTGAAATATTTCCCGGAAAGGAATTCAGCCATGAACAACTATATTGTTGTTGCCTTCGCTGCATTGACGATCGGACTGCCAGCTCAAGCACATGCAGAAGATCCCGCAAAGGCTGCGGAGAAGGCTCTTCCCGCCCTCATGGAAGAACTCGCCAAATATCAGAATGCCGAGAAGACGACGGACACCAATCTGAAAACATTCGATACGCTCGACTTCGATGTCTATACGAACCAGAAATGGGATCGTCTGGGCGAAAGCCACGCTGCCGATATTCTCGTCCACTATCCCGATGGTCATACGACCAAGGGACTTCACGATCACGTCGAGGAATTGAAGGCGATATTCGTCTATGCACCGGACACGCATATCAATGTGCACCCGGTGCGGTTCGGCCAAGGGCAGTGGACCGGCGTGATAGGGGCGATGGAAGGCACGTTCACCAAACCGATGCCGACACCCGATGGCAAGTCTATCGCGCCCACCGGCAAGCCGTTCAAGCTGATGATGGCGACGCTTGGCCATTGGACGCCCGCCGGCGTGATGGACGAGGAATATCTCTTCTGGGATAATTTGAGTTTCATGAAGCAGATCGGGCTGGCGCAGTAGCCCGCCACGCAACCAACGCGGGAAAGGCGGATTTCGGGACTGGAGTTTTCCGTTTCAGGATTCTATCAAGTCTGCATGGACATTAAACCCACGCGCCGAATCCGCCTGACTGCGTCGTTCCGTTCGTTCATGGAGAATGAGGCTGCTGGCGGCATCATTCTGATGGCGGTTGCCGCACTTGCCCTGATCATCGCCAATTCCCCGCTCAGCGAAGATTATTTCGGTTTTCTCAAGACTTACGTCGGCGGGCTCAGCATCCTCCATTGGATCAATGACGCCCTGATGGCGATTTTCTTCCTGCTCGTCGGGCTTGAAATAAAGCGCGAAATGATCAGCGGACAATTGTCCACCTGGTCGCGGCGGGCTTTGCCAGGCTTTGCGGCCGTCGGTGGAATGATCGTGCCCGCAGTGATCTTTCTGTTTTTCAATGAGGGCGCCACCATTCGCGGCTGGGCAATCCCTTCGGCGACGGATATCGCCTTTTCGCTGGGCGTCCTCTCGCTGCTCGGCGCGCGCGTGCCGCTCTCGCTCAAGGTTTTCCTGACCGCCCTTGCCATCATCGATGATCTCGGTGCGGTCATCATCATCGCGCTGTTCTATTCCGAAGGACTGAATGTTCCGGCGCTCGCCGGCATGGCGGCGGTATTTGCCATTCTCGTCGCCATGAATTATTTCGGCATGGTGCGGCTCTGGGCCTATCTCGTTCTCGGCGTCATCCTCTGGATTCTGGTGTTCAAGTCCGGCATCCACGCTACAATCGCCGGTGTTCTCCTCGCGCTGACAATTCCGATGAAAGGCAAGCGCGGCGAGGCTGATTCGCCGCTCGTCGAACTCGAACATGCCATCCAGCCCTGGGTAGGCTTCATCATCGTGCCGATCTTCGGTTTCGCCAATGCCGGTGTGTCCTTCAGCGGCGTATCGCTGTCAAACCTTGCCGATCCGGTGCCGATCGGCGTTGCGGCTGGGCTCTTCATCGGCAAGCAACTCGGCGTCTTCGCCTTTGCCTGGCTGGCGATCAAGCTTCGTCTTGCCGAACGCCCGCCCGGCGCGACGTGGGTCCAAATTTACGGCGTCGCGATCCTGTGCGGTATCGGCTTCACCATGAGCCTGTTCATCGGGCTTCTCGCCTATGACAAGTCGCCGCTGCTGCAGGACGAGACGAAGCTCGGCGTGCTCCTTGGCTCGCTCTTGTCGGCGGTGTTCGGCGCCTTCGTTCTGGCTGTGGCGGCTGCCCGCTCGAAGAAGCCTGAGCCGAAAAAATAGCTGGAATCCGCCAATCATCGGGAGGTATGGGCGTGGGGAAAACGCATAAAGGATCGTGCCTTTGCGGCAGGGTCCGTTTTGAGGCGAGGGGGGAACTGCGCGGGGTCGTCTATTGCCATTGCTCGCAGTGCCGCAAGCAGTCCGGACATTTTTATGCTGCGACCAATGTTGAGAACGATGCGATCAGCATTTCGGGTGAAGAGAACGTCAGCTGGTACGAGGCGAGCGCTTTCGCCCGGCGGGGCTTTTGCAGGAATTGCGGTTCGGCGCTGTTCTGGAAGCATCGCGATCTCGATCATATTTCCGTCATGGCCGGCGCATTCGAGGAGCCAACCAGTCTGCGAGGCGAATGCCATATCTTTGTCGCCGATAAGGGCGATTACTATGCCATCGAGGATCATCTGCCCCAATACGAGAAGAGCGGCGGCGGCGTTGTCGTAGCCGTCAATGAAACGCCCGGGGATTGACCTTAGCCGAACTCGCTCTAAAGCTTGTGCGGACAAATGAGGGTGAGGCATGCATCGGCTGGTACTGGCATTCATCAATTCCATGCGGGCTTTGAAACATTTGGCCATGCATGAAAAGGCGGTTCAACAGGAACTCGGTCTCTTCTTCATCTCGATACCGGTTGCTGCCTTCATCGCGCCTTCGGGACTTGCCTTTCTGCTATTGACCGGATCGGTGCTGTTCCTGATCCTGATCGAGGTGCTCAATACCGGCATCGAGGCTGCCTGCGATGCCGTTTCGCTCGATTTTCACAGGGAGATCCAGATCGCCAAGGATTGTGGATCGCTCGCCGTGCTCATCTCGGTTATCCTTGTCGCCGCCGTCTGGCTCTATACGCTCTGGAGCGTGTTTTTTGCCTAGGAAGAGCGCGCTCGCCTTGTCTTGCCTGCAACGAAACGATATATGTTCACTATGAGCAAAAATACTGACATCCTCCGCATCGCTATCGCTCAGCTCAACCCCGTGCTCGGCGATATCAAAGGAAATCTTGCCAAAGCCCGTGAGGCGCGGGTCGATGCAGCGCGGCAGAGCGCCGATCTGATCCTCTTCACCGAGCTATTCATCTCGGGCTATCCGCCGGAAGATCTTGTTCTGAAGCGTTCGTTCATAGATGCCTGCGAGAAGGCGGTGAACGAGTTTGCGGCCGATACGGCGGATGGCGGTCCGGGTGTGATTATCGGGATTCCGTTGAAACGGCCATCGGGCCTGCACAATGCCGTCATGGTACTGGACGAGGGCAGGGTTATCGCCGAGCGTTTCAAGGTGGACCTGCCGAATTATGGCGAGTTCGACGAGAAGCGCGTGTTCCAGGCCGGTCCGATGCCGGGGCCGGTGAACTTCCGCGGCGTGCGGATCGGCGTTCCGATCTGCGAGGATATCTGGGGTGATCTGGGTGTCTGCGAAACGCTGGCCGAGAGCGGCGCGGAGATTCTCTGTGTTCCCAATGGCTCGCCCTATTATCGCGGCAAGGTCGACGTTCGCTATCAGGTGGCGCTGCGCCAGGTGATCGAGACGGGGTTGCCCCTTATCTTCGCCAATCAGCTCGGTGGCCAGGATGATCTCATTTTCGACGGCGCCTCCTTTGCTTTCAATTCCGACAAGAACCTGGCCTTCCAGATGTCGCAGTTCGAAGAGCAACTGATGGTAACATCCTGGAAGCGGGGCGCGGCCGGCTGGTCGTGCGGCGCAGGTCCAATGTCGCGCATCCCTGAGGGGGAGGAGGCCAATTACCGCGCCTGCATGCTTGGCCTGCGCGACTACGTCAACAAGAACGGCTTCAAGGATGTCGTGCTCGGGCTTTCCGGCGGCATCGATTCGGCGATCTGCGCCGCGCTTGCCGTCGATGCCCTGGGCGAAGAACGCCTGCGCGCGGTGATGATGCCTTATGCCTATACGTCGAAGGATTCGCTAAAGGATGCCGAGGATTGTGCCCGCATGCTCGGCTGCCGCTACGACATCGTGCCGATCTTCGAGCCGGTAGAGGGTTTTCTCAAGGCGCTGGGCCCGATTTTCGCAGGCACCAAGGAAGGGATCACCGAGGAAAACCTGCAAAGCCGCGCCCGCGGTACAATCCTGATGGCGATCTCCAACAAGTTCGGTTCGATGGTAGTGACGACGGGCAACAAGTCGGAGATGTCGGTCGGCTATGCCACGCTCTATGGCGACATGAACGGCGGCTATAATCCAATCAAGGACCTCTACAAGATGCAGGTCTACGCCATGTCCGAGTGGCGCAACAAGAACGTTCCCGCCGGTGGCCTCGGGCCTTCGGGCGAGGTCATTCCGGTCAACATCATCAGCAAGGCGCCGTCGGCCGAACTGCGTGAAAACCAGACCGACCAGGACTCGCTGCCGCCCTATCCCGTTCTCGACGATATTCTGGAATCCCTCGTCGAGAACGAGATGAGCGTCGATGAAATCGTGGAGCGCGGTCACGATCGGGCGACGGTCGAGCGGATCGAGCACCTTCTCTACATCGCCGAATACAAGCGCCGGCAATCGGCTCCGGGTGTGAAGGTCACCAGGAAGAATTTCGGTCGCGACCGCCGCTATCCGATCACCAATCGATTCCGGGACCGCTGAGGCGCGCGTCAAATCAGCGTGACAATTGCCCGGGGATTACCCATATTGGGATCGAAGGAGTGAACGATGGGGCTGATGGCATTTAGACAGGAATTTGCCGGCGTGATTGCGGAGCTGCCGACATCTCCTCAATTTGCTGTCCAATCGCCTACGTACACGCCTGACGTGATGATTGAGTTCAATGCGGCCGTGCAGCGATATGAGCGCCAGGTATCCGTATGGCAAAAGTCGTTTCTGGCAGCACTCGAGAAGATCCGAGCGGCCTTCGACCAAATCCCCGACGATCAGATCGAGCCTGCGATTTCCTATTTCGCTGAGGATGCACTGCCCGAAGTTTTCAGGAATTTGGATGATCGGCTGGTCGATTTAAGGTCGGCCCAAAAGAGGCTGCAAGAAATTTCTCCATCTGCTCACGAAAGTGAAGTCGTGAGCAGCGGCCTTGCCAGGGCTCTGGCGGCAATCGAAAAGCATACCGAGATCCTCCAGCATTTTAAAGAAAGCGTCGGGCTCATTCCCGAGGAGTATCACCCGGACAACTGCCCGGTTGGTGATGCACTGAGTTCAATCGAAGATTTTGATAATTGGTTTGATCGCATTTTGAAGCATTAATGATTCAGCTGGACTATACCAACCGATTCAAAAAATCCCTGTCTAGACTCTCGAACGACCAACGGCAGTTGGTCCGGGAGGCATTGCGGCTGTTTGTGATGGATCGGCAGCACACTGAATTGGATTTCAAACGCCGCACCGGGTTGAAATATTATACGATCAGGGCCGACATAAGGCTGCGCGTTGCGATGTCAAAGATCGACGAGGAATATTATCTGCTCGAATTGGTCGGCAACCACGATGATATGAACTCACTCGACCGACAGGGCCGTTAGTCGAGGCAACTGTTGCAAGCGCGCCTCACCTATGTCGCAAACACACGAAGTTGAAAAAATTGGTGCTTGGCGCGCGAAAGCGATTCACCTATAAGCCCAAGTCCGGCAATGAAGACCGGGAGGTTTTCGAATGACAGTTTTCCATATGTCCCCGCGGGGCGGCGTTCGTTCCTGACACGTGATGCGGAAAAGCCCACGAGGCTTTTCAATTACCTTCACACGTCAAGGTAACCCATCGCCGACATTGGCCTTTCCCGTATTCGGGCAAGTCGCCAAATCACTTCTGCCGTACTGATTCCTATCCACTACACGGCAAGCTCGTTCCTGATTATCTGTGAGGCCGGTGCAATTGGGCGCCGGACATTGTCATGAATTTTTTGCGTTTCAACCTGCGCGGGGGAGCATTCCGCGCCGTTCTCGGATTCACCTGGCGCCACTGGCAAAAACAGCCGGTGCGCGTGGGCATTATCGCCGGGGCGGTCATGCTTTCGACCCTTGCCGACGTATTGACGCCGCTCTATTCTGGCCGGCTCGTCGATGCCGTCGTCAATGGGCACGCCCGTGAGGAAATTGTCTGGAATGCGGCAATGGCGGCGTTCGGGGCGCTTCTTGCCCTGTCGCTCGGCGCGATTATTCTCAGGCATGTCACGTTCGTTGCGGTGACGCACCTGACCTTGAAGATGATGACCGACATCGCTTCCGGCGCATTCTATCGCATCCAGCGTTTCTCGACGGACTGGCACGCGAACAGCTTTGCCGGATCGACCGTGCGCAAGGTAACGCGCGGCATGTGGGCGCTCGATCTGCTTAACGATACGCTGCTGCTAGCCTTGTTCCCATCGATCATAATGCTCGCAGGATCGACGATCCTGATGGCCTGGTACTGGCCGCTGATGGGCGTCATTATCGGCATAGGTTCGCTGGTTTTCGTCACTGTTACGGTGATGATGTCGCTCGGCTTCGTCGCGCCGATGGCAAGCCTTGCCAATCGCTGGGATACGAAGCTCGGCGGTTCGCTTGCGGACGCCGTCAGCTGCAACATGGTGGTGAAGGGCTTTGGCGCGGAAAGCCGCGAGGATGCGCGTCTCGTCAAGGTTCTGGACAAGTGGAAGGACCGGACGGCGCGCACCTGGATCAGGGGAACCTGGAACGGGACGACACAAGGCACGATGCTGCTCTTCCTGCGGGCGGCGGTGATCGGTTTTGCGCTTATCCTCTGGGCAGACGGAAATGCCAGCGCCGGTGACATCACCTTTGTGCTGACATCGTTCTTTATCCTGCAGGGATACTTGCGCGAAGTCGGGATGCACATTCGCAACTTGCAGCGCTCGATCAACGACATGGAGGAGCTGGTTGATATTCAGAGTCAGCGCCTCGGCATCGAGGATCGTCCGGGTGCAAAGCCAATTGTCATCACCGATGGCAGGATCGAGTTCGACAACGTCACCTTCCTCTACGGTGCGCACCGCCTGCCGCTCTATGACCGGTTCTCGGTGACGATCCGTGCGGGCGAGCGGGTGGGGCTCGTCGGTCATTCCGGGTCGGGCAAGACGACATTCGTCAAGCTGATCCAGCGTCTGCACGACGTGAAGGCGGGCCGGATTCTGATCGACGGTCAGGATATCGCCGAGGTGAGGCAGGCGTCGCTGCGCCAGCAAATCGCCATCGTGCAGCAGGAGCCGATCCTGTTTCACCGGACGCTGGCGGAGAACATCGCCTATGCCCGTCCCGGCGCCTCACAGGAGGAGATCGAGGAAGCGGCGCGGCAAGCAAGCGCGCACGAGTTCATCTCGGCGCTGCCAAAGGGCTACAGCACGCTCGTCGGCGAGCGTGGTGTCAAGCTTTCGGGCGGCGAGCGGCAACGTGTGGCGATCGCCAGCGCGTTCCTTGCGGATGCACCGATCCTCATTCTGGACGAGGCGACATCGAGCCTCGATTCAGAATCGGAAGTGCTGATCCAGCAGGCGATGGAGCGGCTGATGCAGGGACGGACGACGCTCGTCATTGCGCATCGTCTTTCCACGGTGCGCTCGCTTGACCGGCTACTGGTCTTCGACCACGGCAAGATCGTCGAGGAGGGTAACCACGAGGCGCTGATCCGGCTCGGCGGCGGCATCTACCGCAGTCTGTTCGAACGGCAGGCGCTGGAGTTGACGAAGGGCCTCGTCCTCAACGACGACTAAAGAAATATGGGCCGCGCGCAATCGCGGCCCATATTGCCATTGCAGGCGCCATCCGATATGCCCCACCAATGACCACCATCGTCCGTTTTGCACCGTCTCCGACCGGCTTCATCCATATCGGCAACACACGCATCGCCTTGTTCAACTGGCTGTTCGCGCTGCAGAACAAGGGGCAGTTCATCCTCCGCTTCGACGATACGGATACCGTGCGTTCGAAGACGGAATATGCCGAGGCAACGATCGCCGATCTTGAATGGCTCGGCATCGAGCCAGTGCGCATCGAATATCAGTCGAAGCGCATCCCGCTCTATGACGCTGCTGCCGAAAAGCTCAAGGCAGCAGGCGTCCTTTATCCGTGCTACGAGACCGCCGAGGAACTCGAGCGCAAGCGCAAGCTGCGGCTGGCGCGCCGGTTGCCGCCGATCTATGGCCGCGAGGCTTTGAAGCTGACCGCGGCCGATCGGGAGAAGCTCGAGGCCGAGGGTCGCCGGCCGCACTGGCGGTTTCTGCTGCCGAATTTCAAGGACGATCCATTTGCGATAGCACGCACCGAGGTTCATTGGGACGATCTGGTGCGCGGCCGCGAAACCGTCGATCTCTCGTCGCTGTCCGATCCGGTCCTTGTGCGTGAGGATGGGACCTATCTTTATACCTTTACTTCGGTGGTCGACGATATCGACATGGACATTACCCATATCATCCGCGGCAATGACCACATCACCAATAGCGGCGTCCAGATCTCGATCATCGAGGCGCTGGGCGCGAAGGTTCCGGCGCTCGGCCATATCAATCTTCTGACGACGGCGTCGGGCGAAGGTATTTCCAAACGCACCGGCGCATTGTCGATCGGCAGCCTGCGCCGCGATGGCTACGAGCCGATGGCGGTGGCGAGCCTTGCCGTGCTGATCGGCACATCGGAAAATGTTACCGCCGTGCCGGACATGGCTTCGCTGGCCGCGATTTTCGATCCGGCTGCGACATCGAAATCCGCGTCGAAATTCGACCCTGCCGATCTCGATGCGCTCAACCGTGCCCTGATCCATGCGATGCCTTTCGAGGAAGTCAGTGAACGGCTCGCAGCGCTTGGTATCGTGGGCGACCGGGCGGGAGCCTTCTGGCTCGCCGTGCGCGGCAACCTTTCAAAGGTTTCAGATGCCGCCGCCTGGTGGACGATCGTGAACGAGGGGCCTGCAACGGATGTGGCTGTGGCGGCCGAGGATGCCGATTTCGTGCGCGCCGCCTTCGACCTGTTGCCGGCCGAGCCCTGGAGCCGCGAGACCTGGAAACAGTGGACCGATGCGGTCAAGGATCAGAGCGGGCGCAAGGGCAAGAGCCTGTTCATGCCGCTGCGCATCGCGCTTACCGGGCTGACTTCTGGTCCGGAACTTGCGGATCTGCTGCCCCTTCTTGGTCGGGAAGGAACGTTGGCCCGACGACCCTGACCTTACGGTTGGGATCGATCGGCTTGTCTTCGGTGAGCGGCTTCGGCTTCTCCACCTCGGCCTTTTTCGCCTCTGGCTGCCCGAGTTGAATGATCGAGGAGGCCTGCGTCGCGGGCTCGCCGGCGGGAACGGTAGGCTCGGCCTTGGCCTCTTGCGGTTGGACTGATGGCTTTGCAGCCTCGCCAGGCGTCGCGGTCTCGATCCTTGGTGCGGCCGGTTTGGTTGGCTCGGCCATAGCGGGTTTGGGCGTTGGCGCTGCCACTTTCCTCGGATCGCCAAGGGCCTTGAAGTCGCCGGCCGTCTTTTGACAGCTGCATTGCGGCGTTCCATTGGCGCCGACCTTGCGGAATTTGAAGGCGTTCGGCGTGCTCCGGTAGGCATCGCCGCGCAGCGAAACCATCGCGGCCGGGTCCTGGTTCTCAGTTGGCCGATAGAACAGTTTCGCGCCCGTACATTGGGATTGGCATTGCGCCTGATCGCGCGCGAAATTTTCCGCGCCCGTATCGTAGGAGATCGGGAAATAATAGCCGTCGCAGCTGCGCACGCATAGCGTCTGGTAACGTCCGCCGGAAACGGGAGCCGTGCTCATTTCCGGCTCGACAGGTTCCGGCTCGGATCCGTAAATCTCATAGGAAGGCGCGGCGGTCGCGCGCCGCGGCGTGTCACGCAGAGGGTAATCGCGCTGGGGTGCCTCGTGCACCGGATAATCCGGTATCGGTTGATCGCGCAGCGGCATGTCGTAACGCGGCTCATCGTGAATGGGCGAATCAATGATGGGGCAGTCATTGGCATCGAGGGCAGCCACCACGCGGTCGTGGCGCAGTTGCAACTCGTAGTCGTCGACATCGGCATTGCTGTTCAATTGGTCGAGACGTTCCTGCATCCGCACGCAATTGTCGGAATTGGCATACGCAAGCGGGGCCGTGGCGAGAATTGCGGAAGCGGCGATGATGGCAGATTGGAGTGTCCGATGCATGAGGCGGTCCGGAAAGTTCAGGGGCATTCGACGGGTGCGAATGCGCCTGAACCATCCACGGCCATGCGGCAGCAATAAGACGGTCCCTGTCTCAATCAACGCGCTGTGATGCCTCCACTACGGCAAGCGCAGTCATGTTGACGATGCCGCGCGATGTCACGGAAGGCGTCAGGATATGGGCCGGCTTGGCAGCGCCGAGCAGGATCGGCCCGACATGGAGCGCGTCGGTAACGCTCTTGACCACATTGAGCGTGATGTTTGCAGCATCGAGATTGGGGAAGACGAGGAGGTTGGCCTCGCCGTTCAGCCGCGAATGCGGCAGCACCCGTTCGCGAAGCACCTGCGACAGCGCCGAATCGCCGTGCATTTCGCCGTCCTGCTCGAGATGCGGTGCCTTGGCACGGAGCAGTTCGGATGCATGGCGCATCTTTGCGGCGCTTTCGGAATCGCGCGATCCGAAATTCGAATGCGACAGCAAGGCCGCCTTGGGCTCGATGCCGAAGCGGCTGATTTCGCTCGCCGCGAGCACGGTCTTTTCGGCAATCTCCTCCGCCGTCGGATCGATGCTTACATAGGTGTCGGTGAGGAAGAGAACGCCGCGCTGCGAAATAAGCAGGCTGAGCGCCGAGAAATTGCGGATGCCTTCGAGCTTGCCGATGATCTGGTCGACATTGCGCAAATGCCGCTCGAAACGTCCTTCAAGCCCGCAGATCATGGCGTCCGCCTCGCCGCGCACGATGGCGAGCGCGGCAATGACGGTGCTGCTGGCGCGAACCATGGTGCGCGCCACTTCCGGGGTGGTGCCGCGCCGCCCGGTGAGCTTGACCAGAAGATCGACGTAATCGCGGTAGCGCGGGTCGTCCTCGGGATTGATGATATCGAAGTCCTTGCCGACCTTGATCTTCAGGCCGTAGCGCTTGAGGCGCGTCTCGATGACCTGCGGGCGTCCGATCAGCGTCGGAAGCGCAATCCCTTCCTCGAGCACGACCTGCGCGGCGCGCAGGACGCGTTCGTCCTCGCCATCGGCATAGATCACGCGCTTCTTCTCAGCCGTTTTCGCCGTCGTGAAGATCGGCTTCATGATAAGCCCGGAACGGAAGACGAAGCGGTTCAAGCGGTCAAGATAGGCATCGAAGTCGTCGATCGGACGCTCGGCGACGCCGGTATCCATGGCTGCCTTGGCGACGGCCGGCGCGATGCGCAAGATGAGCCGGGGGTCGAAGGGCGAGGGAATGAGGTAGTTCGGTCCGAAGGTCGGGGTCTCGCCTGAATAGGCGCGGGCAGCAACGTCGGATGGTTCTTCGCGGGCGAGCGCCGCGATGGCCTGGACGGCGGCCATCTTCATCTCTTCGTTGATCGCTCTCGCGCCGCAATCGAGCGCGCCGCGGAAGATATAGGGGAAGCAAAGGACGTTGTTCACCTGGTTGGGGAAATCGGAGCGGCCGGTGCAGATCATCGCGTCGGCGCGCGCGGCGCGGGCTTCCTCCGGCATGATCTCCGGTGTCGGATTGGCGAGCGCCATGATCAGCGGGTTCGGCGCCATCTGCTTGAGGAGCTCTGGCTTGAGCACGCCGGCGGCAGAAAGGCCGAGGAAGACGTCGGCCCCGCCGATGACATCGGCTAGGACGCGCGCATCGGTCTTTTGCACATAGACCGATTTCCAGCGGTCCATCAGCGTATTGCGGCCCTCGTAAACAACGCCGTCAATGTCGCAGACCCAAATGTTGTTGCGGTCCGCACCAAGCTTGACGAGAAGATTGAGGCAGGCGAGGGCGGCAGCGCCGGCTCCCGAGGCAACGATCTTGATCTTGGAAAGGTCCTTGCCGGCAAGCTCCATGCCGTTGAGGATTGCAGCGGCGACGATGATGGCGGTGCCGTGCTGGTCGTCATGGAAGACAGGGATGTTCATCTTGGCGCGCAGCTGTTCCTCGACCTCGAAACATTCCGGCGCCTTGATGTCTTCGAGATTGATGCCGCCGAAGGTCGGTTCGAGCGCGGAGACGACGTCGACAATGCGCGTGATTTCCTTGGCGTCGATCTCGATGTCGAAGACGTCGATATTGGCGAACTTCTTGAATAGCACCGCCTTGCCTTCCATGACCGGCTTGGAGGCGAGGGGGCCGATATTGCCAAGGCCAAGCACCGCAGTTCCGTTGGAAACCACGGCGACGAGGTTGGCGCGGCTTGTATAGTCAGCGGCGGTCGCCGGGTCTTCGTGAATGGCAAGGCACGGGGCGGCAACACCGGGGGAATAGGCGAGCGCGAGATCGCGCTGGTTGCCGAGCGTCTTGGTGGCCTGGATTTCCAGCTTACCCGGCTGAGGAAAGCGGTGGTAGAACAGCGCGCTTTCATCGAGGTCAGAGCTGCTGGGCGTTTTGTCGTTGGCCATGGAGCGGGTCCTTCCGGAAATTGGTGCGGCGCGTTCACAAATCATCAGTTCAGGCATTTCTAGCATGCTTGAATAACATCCAGACGCATAAATGAAGTCCATTTTGTTACAAGTGTTTATCATCCGAAAACATGCAGTTTTCCGCACCGTCATATGATTGTGACATGAATCGGGTTTGTGTCAGCGCAACCGGACGCCCCGCGTCAGCGCTGAACGGAGATCAGCATCATGGTCGAGAACGAGGCCCGCAAATTCCGCACTCTTTTTCTTTCCGATGTCCATCTCGGTTCGAAAGGTGCGAAAGCCAGTTTTCTTCTGGATTTCCTGAAGTATCACGATGCCGATACGATCTATCTCGTCGGTGATATCGTCGACGGCTGGCGCCTCCGCCGCAGCTGGCACTGGCCGCAGGAGCACAATGATATCGTGCAGAAGCTGCTGCGCAAGAGCCGCAAGGGCGCGCGCATCCTCTATATCGCCGGCAACCATGACGAGTTCCTGCGCGATTTCCAGGGCACCCATTTCGGTGGCATCGAGGTTATGGACCGGACGATGCACGAGACCGCGGATGGACGAAAGTTCCTCGTCATTCATGGCGACCAGTTCGATGTAGTGGTGCGCAACGCCCGCCACATCGCCTATCTCGGCGACTGGGCCTATGACGCGGCCCTCGCGATCAACACCATCATGAACAAGGTGCGGCGCATGCTCGGCCTGCGCTACTGGTCGTTCTCGGCCTGGGCGAAATTCCGGGTCAAGAAGGCGGTCAATTTCATCGGCTCGTTCCAGACCGTCGTTTCCGATGAAGCGCGCCGCATCGGCGCTGACGGTGTCATCTGCGGGCACATTCACCACGCAACCATCGAGCAGATCGACGGTATCGAATATATCAATACCGGCGACTGGGTGGAGAGCTGCACGGCCATCGTCGAGCATTTTGACGGCCGCATGGAACTCCTGTCGTGGACGCACCTGATCGGTGAACAGGCCGGATTTGCTCCGGTCATCCGCCTCGATGACAAGCGCCCGAAGGCGGCGAATGCGGCCTGAGCCAAGCGCGCAGCCCAAACGGCTCGTTATCGTTTCGGACGCCTGGCATCCCCAGGTCAATGGGGTCGTACGTACCCTGACGAAGTTGCGCGAGCAAATGGAGGCGCGCGGCTTCGAGGTCACGATCATCTCGCCGGCCGACTACCGTTCGGCTCCGTGCCCGACCTACCCGGAAATTCGCCTGGCGCTGACGCTGCCGCATGCCGTGAAAGCGCGCATCGAGGCGCTGCAGCCGGCTTTCGTCCATATCGCGACGGAAGGTCCACTGGGCATCATGGCGCGACGTGCCTGCCTCAGGAATAATTGGCGGTTCACGACCAGCTTCCACACGCGCTTTCCCGAATATCTGCGCGAGCGCCTGCCGGTGCCGCTGGCCTGGACCTATGCCTTCCTGCGCCGCTTTCACAATGCCGCCGAAACGTGCCTCGTGCCGACGCAATCGATCAACGACGAACTTTCCGCGCGCGGTTTCAAGACGCTGAAGGTGTGGACCCGCGGCGTCGATCGCAAGCTCTTCCGCCCCCAACCGGAGGTCGATCTCAAACTTAACCGGCCGATCTTCCTGTGTGTCGGGCGGGTCGCGCCGGAGAAGAACCTCGAAGCCTTCCTGGCGCTCGATCTGCCAGGGACGAAGCTCGTCGTCGGTGACGGGCCGAGTTTGCCGGAGCTAAAACGCAAGTATCCGGATACGGTTTTTGCCGGCAAGAAGGAGGGTGAGGAACTGGCGCGCTATTACGCGGGTTCTGACGTGTTCGTCTTTCCGAGCCGCACTGACACGTTCGGGCTCGTGCTGCTCGAAGCGATCGCCTGTGGCGTGCCCGTGGCCGGCTATCCAGTCCCAGGTCCGAAGGATGTGATTGGCGTCTCGGGCGCCGGCGTCCTTTCCGACGATCTCAACGAAGCCGCGCTTGGCGCGCTGGCGATGGGTAAGATCGATCCCGATGATCGGCTCAGGAGCTTCAGCTGGGAAGCTTGCGCCGATATCTTCGAAAGCGCGCTGACGGAGATCGTTCCTTCGCGCGAAGCTGTCGCCAGGTGGATAGGCCGCAAGCGCGCGGTCCCGGCGCGGCAACCGTCGGACCTATAGAACTCCCACAATTATCGCGAGCATTTCTAGGCGGGTGCAGTATTTCGTGATAGGTGCGTGGCGCGGGCGGATCATGATTGCGATTCTCCCCAGCCGTCTTCGTTCTTCCGAAAGTCCTGCAATGATCACCGCCTCTGCGGATCCCGGTCTCGACAAGCCGCCTCGCTTCGAGCTGCGGGTGGCTCTCGCTTATTTCGCCATCTTCGCCTCGAGCGGCCTGCACCTGCCGTATTTTCCCTTGTGGCTCGAATACCGGGCGCTGACACCGACCGAGATTTCGATCGTCCTTTCCATGCCGCTTTTCGTGCGCGTCATCGCCGCGCCGCTTGTTTCAATGCTCGCCGACCGGTCCAACGACCGGGCGCATATCCTGACGACAGCAACTGTCCTTGCGGTCATCGTCGCTGCCTTCTATTTCGTTCCCTTCGGCTTTGCCGGCATATTGATCGTATCGCTGATGCTGGCACCGCCATGGACATCGCAAGTGCCGCTCGCCGATACGATTGCGCTCTCCGGCGTTCGCCGTTATGGAGCCGACTTTGCGAAGATGCGGGTTTGGGGATCGATCTCCTTCCTGCTTGCCTCCTTCGCCGGGGGAGTCTTCATCCAGTATTTCGGCGAGTGGATCATCCCTTCGGCCCTGCTGGCCACACTCATTGCCGCATGCGCCATGAGCTTCGTCGTACCGCGCATCGGCAAGCCGCGCCGGCTCTCGCCGCTTTCCGATGTCGATATTGCCGATGCGGGCAGGGCACTGCGTCGTCCCGCCTTCGTCACCTTCTTGATCGCAACCGGGATCACGCAGGCGAGCCATGCCTATGGCTACAGTTTCTCTGCGATCTACTGGAAGTCGATCGGAATCGGCGAAACGGTGATCGGCGCATTATGGTCGATCTCGGTTGTTGCCGAAGTGATCATGTTCACGATGTTTCGACGCCTTTTCGGAAAGCTTCACCCTGCGCGGGTGCTGATGGTCGGCTCGGCCTTTGCCATGTTTCGATGGGCCGCGTTTCCGCTCGTCGCCCCTTCGGGATTGGGTGTCGTGGGCTTCTTTCTCATCCAGAGCCTCCACGCTTTCTCATTCGCGCTCTCATTTCTTGGCATGCAGAAGATGATTGCGCTGACGATCCCCGAGGAACGCGGCGGCACCGCCCAGGGGCTTTCGACATTCTTCATCGGAACCTCGCTGGCCATCGCGACGATGGTTTCCGGGCCGCTCTATGCCAGGACGGAAATTTACGGCTTCTATGTGATGGTTGCGCTTGCCGCCTGCGGCCTTGTGCTTGCGGGCGTGTCGCTACGGCTGGAACAGAGGCAAAATTAGCCCCAGAGATCGCGGCTCGGTGGGAAAACCCGGCTGCCCTCGAACACCAGGCCCGGCGCTCGATCCTCCTTGAGAATCAACGGACCGTCCAGATCGACAAAATCCGCGTCCTGGGCGACCAGCATCGCCGGAGCCATCGCGAGCGAGGTTCCGACCATGCAGCCCACCATGACGCCAAATCCAAGCGCGCGGGCGGTCCTTTGCATGAGCAGCGCTTCCGTCAGGCCGCCGGTCTTGTCGAGCTTGATGTTGATGCTGTCATAGCGGCCGATCAGGGCCGGAAGATCGTCGGTGCCGTGTGCGCTTTCATCGGCGCAGATCGGAACCGGGTGCGGTATCCTGGAAAGGATCGCATCCTTTCCAGCGGGCAGCGGTTGCTCTATCAGCACGGCGCCGGCCTTGGCCGCCGCCAGCATGTTTTCAATGATATTTGCATCGGTCCAGCCCTCGTTGGCGTCGAGGATAATGCGGCTTGCCGGCGCTGCCGCCGCCACCGCCGCGATGCGCGCCGCATCGTTCTCGCCGCCGACTTTGACCTTGATCACGGGCCTGTCGGCGAAACTCCTGGCCGAAGCTGCCATCGCCTCGGCTTCGCCGAACGACACCGTAACCGCCGTCGTTAATTCCTGGAGAGGAGCGAGACCGGCAAGGGCCACAACGGAGGTTCCGCTACGCTTGGCTTCGAGGTCCCACAATGCGCAATCGACCGCGTTGCGGGCGGCGCCGGCCTTGAGCAGGGCCGGCAGGTCATCGCGTGTCGCGCCGTTTATCAGCGCGCCGCGCAGGGCCTCGATCTCGGCGCACACCGATTCGAGGCTCTCGCCATAGCGCGCATAGGGCACGCATTCGCCTCTTCCAATGAATGGGCCATCGGTCAATGTGCATATGACCACGGCTGCCTCGGTCTTCGATCCACGCGAGATCGTGAAGGTTCCGGCGATGGGCCAGCGTTCAACCGAAATCGAAATTTCCAGCGCCATTGTTTGGGCCCTATCCGAAACTATTGTTCAAGTGACATCGGTCGAGAGACTCGATATGTGTGTGTGATGTTGACCGATAGAGCAAACAATTCAAGTGCTTCTACCGCCGCGCCGCCCCACGTCGAATTCCAGAAGGAAGGCGACGGCGCGACTGTTGCGCTATCGGGTGCGTGGACAACCCGCAATGTCAGGCGTGTTGACGAGCGCATGCGCGAAATCGAGCGCGATACCAGCATTTCCAAGCTTGTGATCGACCTTTCCGGCATTGAACTCCTCGATACGGCAGGAACGTGGCTGATCGAGCGCCTGCGTACGACGCTGCAGGAGGCCGGCAAGGACGTCAAGATCGAGGGTCAATCGGAAAGCTGGGGCGCGCTCTTCGATGCTGTCGGCGAAGTTGCGACCACGCCTGATGATTCGCCGCCGCCGGAGCATGTGTCCCTCACGGTGCGTTTCTTTGCCGCAATCGGACGCAACGTCTACGCGTTTGGCGACGACTTCGTCAAATCCATGCACATACTCGGCGCTACCGTTCGCGGCGCGCAGATGAAGGGCAGCCGCCGGGGCAGCATTCGCCCTGCGGCGATCGTGCACCAGATCGACAGCATGGGCATTGGGGCCATTCCGGTGGTCGTGCTGATGTCGACGATCATCGGGGCGATCATCGCGCAGCAGGGTGCATTCCAGCTCCGCTATTTCGGCGCGGAGATTTTCGTCGTCGATCTCGTCGGCATCCTGGTTTTGCGCGAGATCGGCGTGCTTCTGACCGCGATCATGATCGCCGGCCGGTCCGGCAGCGCGATCACCGCCGAAATCGGCTCGATGAAAATGCGCGAGGAGACCGATGCGCTGACGGTTATCGGCCTCAATCCTGTCGGCGTGCTGGTATTTCCCCGCTTGGTCGCGCTCGTCATTTCGCTGCCGCTTTTGACCATCATCGCCGATTTTGCCGCGCTTGCCGGCGCCATGACCATTACCTGGGCCTATTCGGGAATTCCGCCAGATGCCTTTATTCAGCGTCTGCGCGATGCCATTGATATTTCGAGCTATCTTGCGGGCTTGATCAAGGCGCCGTTCATGGCCATGATCATCGGCGTCATGGCCTCGGTCGAGGGCATGAAGGTCGGTGGCAGCGCCGAGTCGCTTGGCCAGCGCGTGACCGCATCTGTTGTTAAATCCATTTTCGTCGTGATCGTGGTCGATGGCATTTTTGCCGTATTCTACGCATCGATCAATTTTTAAAGCCGGAGATTTAAGAAGACCCAATGACGCCGACAGCGCAGCAGGAAAACGGCAGCACCGAAGAACGAGACATCATCCTGTCGGTCAAGGATGTGAGCGTTTCCTTTGGTCGGTCCAAAGTGCTCGATAATCTCTCGCTCGATGTCTATCGCGGCGAAATTCTGGGCTTCGTCGGCGCGTCCGGCACGGGCAAGTCCGTGCTCATGCGCACGATCCTGGGGCTCAATCAGAAGCAATCCGGCACGATCAGCATTTTCGGTCATGACATCGACAGTGCGAATGATCAGGAGAAACTCAGCGTCGACATGCGCATGGGCGTCCTGTTCCAGCACGGTGCGTTGTTCTCGTCCCTGACTGTGCTTGAAAACATCCAGGTGCCCATGCGAGAATATCTCGATATTCCCGAAAGGCTGATGGACGAACTCGCGCGGCTCAAGATCGAACTCGTCGGGTTGAAGCCCGATACAGCCGAGAAATTTCCATCCGAACTTTCCGGCGGCATGATCAAGCGCGCGGCGCTGGCTCGGGCGCTGTCGCTCGACCCCGAGATCGTCTTCCTCGACGAACCGACGTCCGGCCTTGATCCCATCGGCGCTGCCGATTTCGACGAACTCATCGCCAACCTGCGCGATACGATGGGCCTCACCGTCTACATGGTGACCCACGATCTCGACAGCCTGTTCGCGGTGTGTGACCGAATCGCTGTATTGGGAAAGAAGAAGGTTCTTGTCGAAGGAACCATCGAAGACATGTTGGCGTTTGACGATCCGTGGGTTCAGGAATATTTCCGCGGCAAGCGTGCGCGCCAGATCGTCAATGACGGCAAGACAAAGCGCAGATCAGAAGGCGTCCGTGCGGCGGCGGTATCTGAGCAAGGGCAAAAGGGTCAGGTAAGCTAACGCATGGAAACGAAAGCCAACTATGTTCTGGTCGGTGTTTTCACGCTTGTGATCTGCGCCCTTGCGTTCGCGTTCGTATACTGGATTGCGCGCTATGGCGATCGCAGCGAGACAGCGACGCTGGAAATCCGTATTCTCGGCTCGGTTACCGGTCTTTCCGAAGGCAGCCAGGTTCTGTTCAACGGCATCAAGGTCGGTACGGTCAAGAAGCTCTCGATCGACGACAATAATCCCGACGCCGTGATTGCGCAGACGGAAGTCAATGCGACAACGCCGATAACACGGTCCACGCAGGCGACGCTCGGCTTTGCCGGCTTGACCGGCCAGGCCTTCATCGAACTCAAGGGCGGCAAGCTCAACGAGCCGAACCTCCTCGAGGAAGCGGCCAAGGACGAGCAGATTGCCCGCATGGACGCCGACCCCTCCGTGGTGAACAACCTTCTGCAAAAGGCGCAAACCATTCTCGAGCGCGTGGACGGGGCGGTCAGTTCGATCGAAAGCTTCATCACCGAGGTCAAGGGACCGCTGGTCGACACGGTCAACAACACCAAGAAGTTCACCGATGCGCTCGCCAAGAATTCCGAGGTCATCGACAAGTTCAGCCAGAGCGCCGAGGATGTGCAGGCGGTCGTCAAGGAAGCGCGCGAGATGATGGCCAAGCTCAACACCGCTTCGACGCGCGTCGATGGCGTGCTTGCCAAGCTCGACACGCAATTGTCCGATCAGGATGGCAGCGTGGTCCGCGAGGCGCGTGAAACGATGAAGTCATATCGCGCGGTTGCCGACAATTTGAATGCCCGGCTCGGACCGATCACCGACAATATCAACCGCTTTTCGGGGCAGGGCCTGCGTGACGTTCAGTCCCTCGTCAATGAGAGCCGCCAGTCGGTGCAGCGCATCGAGCGCGCGATCACCGATCTTGAGAAAAATCCGCAGCGGGTCATTTTCGGCGGTAGCGGCAGCGTTCCTGAGTATGACGGACGCACACGCCGTTGACTTTGGTCGATTCGCAAAGCATGAAGGTTAATAGATATTTACAGTTCGTTTTGCTTCGTTGGGGGGCATTGGTGAGTTTCAGGACCGTTCCCGCGTTACTTATTGCCTTGTCTGTTTCTGGCTGCGCCAGCAGCAAGAAACTAGACACGTTCGATCTCTCCAGCCCGTCGCCTGCCGTATCGGCTTCGCGCAAGCAAGGCAGGCAAATTCTCATCGCTGCGCCATCGGCGCTGAAAGCGCTTGATGGCGAGAATGTCGTCGTGCGCTCAGGCCCGCATTCGATTTCCTATTTGAAGGGCGCACAATGGGCAGACAGGCTGCCTAGCATCGTCCAGTCGCGCTTTGTCCAGGCTTTTGAAAGCACGCACCGTCTAGGCGGCGTCGGGCGTCCGGGCGACGGCCTTGCCATCGACTATCAGGTGCTCAGCGAAGTCCGCACCTTCGATATCGATGTCGAGCGCGGCAACAATGCCGTGGTCGAAATCGCCATCAGAATCCTGAACGACAAGAACGGCACTGTGCGCGCATCACGGGTTTTCCGGTCGTCTTCGCCCGTCAGCGGACCGGGGAACGACGCCTATATCTCTGCCCTCGACCGCGCCTTTGATAATGTGACGTCCGACGTCGTTACATGGACTCTGTCGGTCATTTAATTTTTCGAACTTACGAATGCATTTGAGCCCAGCAGTTGTTTTTAAGTTGGATTGCCAATGTATCGCCAGCAATCGTTTTTACAAATTGTCAGGCATCTATCCGTGACGCAGATGCTATTTCTGGCGGTTGCGGGATCGACGGCGATAACCTGCTCGTTCTTCGCGGGTCGTACCGCCGGCAAGACTGAAATACACGCCGAAAGCCGCGAACTGATTGCCGGCTTTGAACGGAAGGTTGCCGACCTGCAGCACAGTCTCGATAGCGAGCGGGAGCGGGTGGGGCGGTTCTCCGATGCGAACCGCAGGCTCTCGGGCGACGCAGATGCCTTGCGCGAAAAGCTTGGTTCAGTAGTGCAGAAATTGCAGAATAAAGATCGGACGATCCAATAAAAAACGCGGCCCGAGAGCCGCGTTTTTCACTTGCACATTATCCCCACCTTAGCGCAGGCGGTTACTCGCATGCGCCAGCATCGTATAGACCTTGCCGGTATCGGACGTCAGGTAATTCTGCGTCGTGACATTGTCGCGGTCGTTGCGGCTGACATCTTCGAGCAGGCGCTCGAAATCATCCATGTAACGATCAACGGCACGGCGGAACTCGCTGTCGGCCTGATACTTGCGCTTGATCTCGTCAAAGGTCTGCTGGCCCTTCAGCGTATAGAGGCGGCGAGTAAAGACGTTACGCTCGCCAGCACGGTAACGCTGCCAGAGTTCCACGGACGCTTCGTGGTCGATGGCGCGCGTAATATCGATGGACAACGAGTTCAGCGATTCCACAACCTGGCCGGGGGAACGCGTTTCCGTTGCCTTGGCCTTCGGCTCGGACGGGCCTTCATCGCTCGAAGCGCGGCGAAGGAGATCCGAAACCCAGCCATTGCCGGCAGGGCGGGGCGCAGCAGCACGCGCGTCGAGGCTGCCGCGCAGAGGCGGTGCAGCAGGAGCAGGTGCCGGCTGAGCCGCGGGTGCCGGAGGCGTGCGCTGCGGCTGCGGCGCGACGGTTGCCGTTGTCCGGCCAGCGGTGGCCGTGCGTGCGGCGCGGCCTTCACCAACATCGGTCAGGCGACCGGACTTCTGAACGATTTCAGAGAGTTCCTTGAGCGCGTTGATCTGCTCGGAAACGGCCTTGCGCATCTGAGCGGTCGATTGCTTGGCCTCTTCCGGCATATCCATGACGCCGCGCTGCAGTTCGGAGCGGGTCTCTTCGAGTTCCGCGCGGATTGCCGCGGAGGAGCGGCGGATTTCGTCCGTTGCGGTCGCAAACTTCTGCGATGCCTGTTCCACCACTTCGGAAATCGAATTGCGGATTTGCTCGGTGGTCTGCGAGGCGCGGCCTTCGGCCCGGTCGAAGGCCGAGGAGACGAGCGTTTCGAACGAACGCATGGTCTTCTCGATGCTTTCCGACTTGGAGATGAGGCCGGCGGCAAGCTTCTGCAATGCGTCCTGGCGCTCGTCGAAGGTCGAGGCGAGGTTTGACTGCGACGCATTGATCAAGTCCGAAGCCGAGTTCAGCATCTTGCCATGTTCGTCAAAGCGCTTGGCGATCGAGGCGATGTCGGTGAGCGTCGACTCCGAGAGGTTCGAGAGCTTGCCGAGATTGCCGTCGATAAGGCGTGTCGACGTCTGGAAGGACTCTGCCGCCTTGGTCGCATTTTCGGCAAAGGCCGTGGTCGTGTCGAGCAAACGGCCATCGATATCGCCCAGGTTCTTGGTGGCCATGTCGATGAGTTCGCCAAGCTTTGCGTTGGAAGCGGAGAGACGGTCGATGAGGTTGCTGACATCGTCGGTAAGTCCGGCCTTCGCGGCCTGAACGGCCGTGATCGTTTCGGCCGTGCGGCTGGCGATCGCATTGATAAGCGCGGCATTCTCGACGCGCAGGCGTTCCGTTGCTGCAGTTGTCGCCTCGACAAGCTGCGAGGCAAGGGTGCGCCCATTGTCGGCAAGGCTGTCGACGAGCGGCTGAGCCGTATTGTCGAGGATGCCGAGTATCTCCTGCGAACGGGCGGCGAGAACCTCGTTGAGTTCGCGGGTGCTTTCGGCGAGCTTCGACGCGGTTGAATCCGTTGCTGCCGAGAAGCGGGCTTCCAGAGCTTCGAGATTGGCCGCAGCTTCGCGGGCCCGCTCACCCAGACGACGCTCGGTTTCGGCAAGGCTCTCGTTCATGCGCTGGCTGAAGGCCTCGCCATGACCGTCGAGAGCCTCTCCAGCCTTCTGGGCCTCGCCGGTGAGCGATGCAGCGGCGTCGGTGATCTTGTCACGCAGCGTGCGTGCCACGACCGAGGCACTCTGTTCGAGCGACTTGCGAACGTTCTCCACACCCATGGAAAGCGCGTTCTCCATGGTGTTGGTGCGCTCGTCGATGGTCCCGCCGTGCGTTTCGAAGGCCTTGGCGAGAACGTCCGCGCTGTCCTGCAAGACGGCCTGGAGCGCAACCGTCCGGTCGCTGATCGTACTTGCCTTGTCGTCCAGCGTCTGGCCGAGCAGCGAATTGCCCTGTTCCATGGCTGCACGGATCGAGGCAATGCGGTCATCGAGCATGCCTGCATGGGCATTCAACGTATCGCCAATGCGCGAGTCGCTGTCGGCGAGAAGCGCGCGGATCGCCGCCGCCCGCTCTTCAAGCGCGCCGACATGCGAGGCAAGCGTTTCGTTGATCTGGCCGTTGCTGCCTTCGAGCACGGAACGGATATCGGCCGTGCGTGCCTCGAGGGCGCCGATATGCGACGAGAGCGTGTTGCCGATTGCGTTGTTGCTGTTGTCCAGCACCGAGCGGATATCGGAGGTGCGCGCCTCGAGAGCGCCGATATGCGAGGCAAGCGTATCGCCGATCGCATTGTTGCTGTTGTCGAGGAGCGAGCGGATATCCGATGCACGTTCTTCGAGCGAGGCGATATGCGAGGAGAGGGTGTTGCCGATGGCATTGTTGCTGCCGTCGAGCACCGAACGGATACGGACGGTGCGCTCTTCGATATCGCTGGCATGATTGGCAAGCGTGTCGCCGATGCGCGAATGCGTGCTGTCCAGCGCGGCCTGGATGTCCGCGGCGCGGGCATCGAGGGACGAAGCGTGGGAGGCAAGCGTGCGGTTGATGCGCTCGTCGCTATGGCTCAGAGCCTGCTCGATACCGGATGTACGATCCTCGATCGCGCTCGCATGGGTATTGAGCACATCGCTGATCCGCGCATCGCTGTTGACGAGGGCAGATTCAATGCGATTGGTGCGATCGTCGACAGAGTCGATGAAGCCGCCGAGCGTATCGTCGATGCGTGCGCCGCTGTTGAGCAGGGTGGTCTGAATCTCGGCATTGCGCGCATCGATCGCCTGGGTATGCGCCGCCAGAGTGTCGCCGAGCTTGATATCGCTGCTCGATAGGGCGATCTGGATTTCGCGGTTGCGCTCGTCGAGGCTCTTGGCGTGATGGTCGAGGGTCTGCGCGATCTTCGAATGCGTGTCGACGAAGGCAGCGCGCATGCCGGATGTGCGATCGTCGATGATCTTGGCATGGGCGTCGAGTGTCTGGCCGATACGCGAGTCGTTGGCGTTGATCGCGGCCTCGATGGTTGAACTGCGCAGGTCGATGGTACGTGCGTGTTCTTCGAGCGTTTCCCGGATCTTGGCATCTGTATCCGAGAACGCGGCGTGCATGCCGGATGTGCGGTCCTCGATCGCCTTGGCGTGCTGTTCGAGCGTGGCGCCGATACGGGCATCATTGTCATCGAGGGCTGCGCGCAGGCCGGAGGTGCGTTCTTCGAGGGAGCCAGCGTGACTGTCGATGATCTGTCCGATGGCGGCAGTGCTCGTTTCAAGAATCGAACGCAGATTGGACGTGTGGTCGCCGATCTGGCCCGCCTGTTCGCGGATGATCGAAGCTGCGCGTTCGGTTTCGCCCGAAAGCGTGGCAGCGAGCGCTTCGCGATTTTCCGCGAGGCGGTCCGCAAAGGCATTTGCATTGGTCGAGAGCAGGCTGCCGACCGATTCCGAAAGGCTCGACAGGTCGTTGCCGATCTTCGCCTTGGTTTCGTCGACGATGCCGTCGATGGAGGCGCGCCCATCCGTGAAGGTCTTGGCGATGTCGCGCGTGCGCTCGATCAATTGTTCGTTGATCTGGCGGGCACGAGCCTCAAGTGCGGAATTGAGGCGTTCGGTGCTCGTATCGAGTGACTGGGCGCGGGTTTCAAACTCAGCCAGCAGCGAGCGGCCGCGTTCGTTGATGGTCGCGTCGAGGCCGGCAAGGCGATTGTCGAATTCGCCGACCAGCGTCTGCGTTGCGTCGCCGAGCAGCGACAACATGCTGCTGGTCCGGCCATCAAGGGTGTCGGCGAGCTTGAGGCTTACCGCGTCGGTCTGCTCCGAAAGGGCAGCGATGCGCATTTCCAGAAGATTCGCAAAGGCTTCGCCCGATGTGCTGATCTTGTGCGAGATATCGTCGGAGCGTGAAACGATGGACTCCGTGATCGCCTGGCCGCTCTGGGTAAGCCGATCGATAAGGCCTTCGCCGGACTGGCTGATCGACATTGTGAGGTTTGTCGAAGCATTAGCGATGTTGTCACGCAGCGCATCGCCGGCCAACGACAACTCTTCCTTGAGCTGTTCGTGCGCGCTGGAAATCGAGGCACGTACGCGCTCGGCATGGCCGATAACGGATTCGCGTTCGCCGCCGAGACGGTCGACGAGGGTGCGGATGCGATACTCATTGTCCGTATAGACGCGTTCGAGCTGGTTGACCTCGGTCTGGACCAGCGTCTCGAGTTCGACGGCGCGCGCCAATGTGCGCTCGACGCCTTCGCTCATCGCGGCAACTTCGCGGCGTACTGCCTGACCGAGCGACGCGACGCGATCGGATGAGAGCATTTCCGGCTCTGACAGGCGCATGGCGGCTTCTGCCATCGAGCGCGCTGCATACTGCATCTCCTGCGCGCGGCGCACCATGAGGGCAAAGGCCCAGAACAGCATGATCGGCACGATAATCGCGACCGCAAGGCCTATGGCATAGGGAGCAGCGGCAAAGTCGGACAATGAGCGGATCGAGCGCAGCCCCGGGAAGAACGCATTGCCGACGGCGAGCACGCCTGCAGCCCACAATACGCTGACGATTGTGGTTGGCAGCGCATAGGAGCGCGGCATCTGTGCGGCGGGTGTCGAGGCGCGGGCAGCTGTTGCCTTTTGCAACAGGTCGTCATTTGCCGGCTTGAAAGTCTGCGACGGCACGGCAGGCGCCTTGGGCGGGGCCGGCGGCGCTGCGGGAATGGGGTTGGCGGCCTTGATCTGCGGCTTTGGTGCAGGAAGCGGTGCAACATTTGCGGCAGGGGCAACGGGAGCAGGGGCAGGTTTGGTTTCAGCCACCAGCACAGGTTCGGCATCCGGCGTCAAATTGTGCTTTTCAGCCGCCAATTCCTGCGCCGCCTGCGAAATCTGGGCTTCGAGGTCGCTCAAGGACAAAAGATCATCGTCGATCGGCGACAGATCCATATCCATGCCGAGCGTCGATTCGTCGAAATCGATTTCTAGCGCCTTTTCAAGAGCTTGGCCGAGTTCGTCTTCGGTCTTGGCTGCTTTGCTTCTAGGGGCTGTGGCCATGTTTACCTCACAATATTGGGCGGTTGACCACATGCGAAGTCGCCCGCGCCATACTCATTACGCCGCTACTTTATCGTACTGACACATGGATTGGAAAGAAACAACGGATTCGGCAAATGCTTAAAAGTTTAAACACAAGGTTAACGGGAGGCGGCATCGCCGAAATTTATGGTGCAGGTGCTAGTGGCTGAACCTGTCCGCTCTCTGCGCCCGCGTTGGCTTTTTAATAGATCCGAGAAGACGCAACAGGGTGTTCATTCATCCGTACAAGCGTTCGTCGCCCATTAAAAAACGGCGGGCCCCGTTCTGGCACGAAAATTGCTGGCGATAGGTACACGGAAAAAAGGCTGCCGGATGCTTTATCGGCAAACTACGTGTTTTGGGTCATTTTTAAACGCAAACGCCACATATTGGGTGAAACTGGATGATTTATAAAACAAAGCATATTGCACAAAAAACATGCATAGCTGGCATGATGATGATATTTTTGTCGGCGTGTGATCACGGTGATACGGAAGCGCCGGCATCAGCGGCGCAAACGGTCGAACCCGCGGTGGTTGCATCAACGTTCGAGACAACGAGCGATTTGAAAGAAGCTGCCCCTGAAACTCCCGGCCCGGTCAAAGGAACGGTCACCGTCGTTCCCGGAACGGAGTCTCCCGGTCCACAATTGGGCGGCGGCGAGGCAATTCCTCTCACTGGGCCCACCGACAAGCAAATCGTGATGCCCGCTGAGGAAGAAAAAGTGGTGCGGTTTACCGAAATCGCCCCCGACACCGTTGGAGGCGCGACATTCAAAGCTTCGCCGGCCCTTGAATACTATCTGGGCACCCTCGTGGCGTCGACAGCCGGAGAAGAGTCTTTTGATGTCTGGTATGACGTCGCGACATCGAGCGACGATCGTGTTTTCACCACCCGCGTCCAGGGCAACATACGCTATCCCATGCCGCTGAATTCGGCCGCCACGGCAGAGCGGTTTCCGATCATCATCTTTATGCATGGGAATGATTGGAACGTGAATCCAAGCTATATAGGCTATGATTATATGGCCAAGGATCTGGCCACTCACGGCTATGTCGTGGTTTCGATCGACGCCAATGAAATCAATATGGGCAGCAAGATTAATGGAGACGCGTCCAGCCAGTCGCGGGCGCAACTCATATTGGGCACGCTGGATCGGCTGCGCCAGATCGATACGTACGGTCAGGTTAACCAATACGACGAGCCAGACGTACTTGATCCATTGAAGAACAAACTGGATTTCAATCGTATCGGCCTTATGGGTCATTCGCGCGGCGGACAGGGTGTTTCCTATGCGGTCAAATTCAACCAGACCCGCCTTGGCGTGACCGAGGCTGATCTGCGCGCCGCATTGATCGCCAATCCTTCTCTCTTTGAGCAGAATTATCCTCGGCTGATTGCAGCGGTCAACCCGGCAACCGCCGCCATTCCGGCTACTCCTGGAAGCCCTGCAGTCGCGGCGGCACCGGCCAAGATAGACGACGACAAATTCGCGGCGGCCGTCAAAGATTATAATCTGTTCTATGCCGCCGGGCGCGAGAGCGTAAAGCCCTATGACTTCAAAGGCGCCTTCATGCTGGCCTCGACCGATCTCGATGGGAACCAGGGCATCAACAATGTGCCGCTCGCCGTCCTGCTGCGATGGAGATGTGATCGATCTTCAAGGAGCGATTGCCTATGATCATAACCGCTTCGGCCCGATAAGCGATATGGCGCCGCGCTATCAGATCTTGGTCAAGGGCGCCAACCATAATTACTACAACACGGTATGGATAAGGGACGATGCAGAGGGCAATAGGGATGACTATTGCGGCGCAGGCAGGCTGGACGGCATCCGTTTGAGCCAATACGATCAGGCTCGCAGCGGCAATTTCCTCATCAGTTCGTTCATGCGTTACCACGTCGGAGGCGAACAGAAATTTGCCTCCTACTGGAATGCGGCGGCGCGCCTGCCGAATGCAGCCTGCCCCTCCGCCGATGGTCCCTGCGATGAATGGGTTGCTCTGAGCGTGCAGAAAGGCGCCGACAAGCGCAAGCTCATTCAGCGGTTTGAACGCAGTGACAGTATGGAGCGCAACGAACTTGGCGGCAGCTTGACGCTTAGCGGCTTTGATGCGATTGCCTCTTGCCCGATGGGCATGGGCGGCTCCGGAGAAACAAGCTGTATGCCCGAAAGGCCGGAGGGCTTTGAATACACCGGTTGGAATGGCCGGGGGCTCCTTTCGATCGCCGATAATCTCGAGCTTGCCTGGACAGAACCCAATGCTACGATTGCCACGGATCTGATGAATATTTCCGCCAAGTCGTATGATACGCTAACATTCCGTATTGCTGTCGTGCGACCCACAGGACAGGAAGTCAA